>JASLFU010000042.1 GCA_030150405.1 Ignatzschineria sp. | reverse complement strand
GCAGATGAGAATCTCATCAAAGGTGATCCCTTGCGATGCAAAGGTTTCGAGCATCTTCTCCTGTGGCTCCACAAAGGTGGGAGTCGGAAAGCTATCAGTACCTAAACCATCTTGATTGCTCACCAGTACAAAGCGATAACCTGCTTTTTTAAGCTCTAAAAGTGCGGGGATCACCATCGGCTCAAAGATCAATTTTTGCAGGGAATCGATCTGAAAATCAGTTTTTGGCTCATCAATTAAGGTGCCATCTCGATCAATAAAAAGAATGTTTTGCATAGTGGTTACCTATAAAATCCTTCTGGTGTTTATTGTTATCATTAAATAGTTTCATAGCGGCGGATAGCCGACATAAGTCTTGCATGCTCCTCGTCAGTACCGATACTGATTCTTAGCATCTCTCTAAGCGCAGGAGTAGCTTGATAGCGCACAAAGATCTCCTCCTTGTTTAGAAGATACTCAAAGAGACCAGCAGCATCTTTGAGCTTCACTAAGAGCCAATTGGCCTCACTAGGATAAACGGTAAGAACAGAATCGAGTTTAAGCAGCTCCTCTTTTAACGTTTCCCGGGAGTATTTAATCTTCTCAACGGCCTTTCTCATATAGTCAATGCCCTCATCAGATAACGCTTCTTCTGCCAACTCAATCACTGGCACCGGTAGAGGATAAGGGGCGATCACACGCTTTAATACGCCAATAAGCTTAGAGTTGCCTACCGTAAAACCGCAGCGAATTCCTGCTAAACCAAAGGCTTTTGAAAGCGTCCGAATTAAGACTAAATGGGGATACTCCTCTAAAAGGGGCGCAAAACTATTTCCCTCGCTAAACTCAATATATGCTTCATCAAGCACCACAATAGCACGCCCTTTAGCCGCCTCTAAGATCTCAATAATCGCTTTGCGCTCCATTAAATTCCCCGTAGGATTATTGGGATTACAGAGAAAAACGATCTTCACAGAATCAAGAGCCTCGATGATCTTTTCAGAATCGAGGGAGAAATCCTCTCTAAGAGGGATTTGTACCGTTTCAACATCAAAAAGATCACAGGTAATCTGATACATTCCAAAGGTCGGCGGAGAGTAGAGAAGCTTATCTTTTTTCGGCTCACAAAAAGCTTTAATCAGAAGCTCAATAGACGCATCCCCTCCAAGCGTAACTAAAATGGACTCTTCCCTCACCCCTAAAAAACGGGCGTAACGCTCGATCACTCTTTTAGGTTGAGGTTCGGGGTAACGATTAAAGCCTCCCGATAATTTAAACTCTCGCGGATAGGGATTTTCGTTGGCATTTAGATAGAGCTCATTCCCGCTCTCTTTGCGCTCTCCGGCATCATAAGCCTTTACTTTTTGCACCGCTTCGCGGCTCATCTTCTCAATCCAATCCATTTTATCTCTCCTCTGCCCTTAACTTTTCTAAACGAATCTCCACCGCTAATTTGTGTGCGTCTAAGAGCTCTTTCTCCGCTAATAGAGAGACTGTGGGAGCTAAGCTCTTAAAGCCCTCTTTAGTGAGCTCTTGAATGGTCATTCGCTTACTAAAATCGGCTAAACCTAAGCTTGAATAGGTACGAGCATAGCCGTAAGTAGGTAACACATGATTAGTGCCCGAAGCATAATCCCCCATCGATTCGGGTGAATACTTCCCTAAAAAGAGGGAGCCTGCGTGTAAAATTTCTGGTACAAGTGCTCTAGGCGCTTCCGTTTGAATAATAAGATGCTCGGGAGCATAGGCATTACTAATCGCCACCGCTTCTGTAAGATCCTTAGCGATAATTGTGCGGCTATGGCTAAGCGCGACCTTCGCCGTTTCTGCTCGCCTTAATGTTAAGAGTTGCTGCTTGATACTTTTAGTTACCGCCTCGCCAAGTTTAGCCGAAGTGGTCACCAAAATGACCTGAGAATCCTCCCCATGTTCCGCCTGAGAAAGAAGATCAGATGCGACAAAATCAGGATCTGCTGTGTGATCAGCAATGACTAAAACTTCGGAAGGCCCTGCCGGCATATCGATCGCCGCGCCACCTGCCATCTGGCTTACTTGCTGTTTAGCCTCGGTAACATAACTATTTCCGGGACCAAAGATCTTATCCACTTTTTGAACAGATTCTGTACCCAAAGCAAGTGCAAAGATCGCTTGCGCTCCGCCCATCTGATAGAGCGTCTCGATACCACAAAGCTCAGCGGCGTAGATAATTTCATCCGCAACGGGAGGGGGTGAAGCAAGATAGATCTCACGGCAACCCGCAATTTTAGCGGGAATAGCGAGCATTAACATCGTGGAAAAAAGAGGCGCAGTTCCCCCTGGAATATAGAGCCCTACCCGCTCAATAGGCCTTGTAACCACTTCGCATTTTACGCCGGGCTGAGTTTCGACCTCAATGGGGGGGAGTTTTTGCGCTGCGTGAAAGGAATAGATATTATCGTAAGCATTTTTTAAAGCACTCTTGAACTCATCGCTTAAATTATTGCGGGCACGAGTAAACGCCTCTTGTGATAGTGCTAATTCTTTAAGTGCAACACCATCAAACTTTTCCGTCAGCTCATAAATCGCCTCATCCCCCTTAGTTAAAAGAGCTTCTCGCACAGTCTCTACAGCCCTTTTAATCTCTGCCGCAGAGGCTTGTGCCGGACGCTCTAATACCGCCTTTTTCTCCTGCTCGCTTAATTGATTCCAGATCACCTTTTTCATCTCTATCTACTCCATCATCTTTTCAATCGGCAATACTAAAATGGAGCTCGCCCCCTTAGCTTTAAGGGCTTCCATCGTCTCCCAAAAGAGTGTTTCGCTACTCACAACGTGCATAGCAACTCGGCTTTCATCATTCGCTAGTGGCAAAATAGTAGGATTTTCGGCCCCTGGAAGGAGTTCTGAAATCTCTTTTAATCGATCCTTAGGCGCATGGAGCATAATATATTTCGATTCATCGGCTTGAATTACACTCTGAATACGGGGCATCAACTTCTCAATAAGCGCTTGCTTCTCTTTAGGAAGCAGAGCTCGAGTCTGAATAAGAGTCGCTGTAGAGCGGTAGATCACCTCCACCTCTTTTAAACCATTGGCTTCCAAAGTAGCTCCTGAGGAGACAAGATCACAGACGGCATCAGCCAAACCTGCTCGGGGAGCGACCTCTACCGAACCATTTAAAAGGGAGCTCTTAAAATTCACCCCCTTTTCCGATAAATATCGATTTAAAAGATTAGGGTAAGAGGTGGCAATACGAAGATTCTCTAAATCTTTTGGGGAGCTATAGCGCTCCGATTTTGGCAATGCAATAGAGAGCCGGCAGCCACCAAAGGGAAGCTCCTGCAAAACTCTATATTGATCTTGCGTTTTATGCATAGGATCGAGAGCATACTCCTCTAAAACATTTTGCCCAACAATCCCAAGATCCACTACCCCGTCAAAAATAAGTCCGGGGATATCATCATCTCGAACCCGAAGAATATCGATCGGCATATTCTCCACATGAGCAATTAACTTATCTTTTGTCATGTTGATCTTAAGCCCGCTCTTTTCTAGCAATGTTTGGGACTCTTGGCTCAGTCGCCCCGATTTTTGGATAGCGATTTTTAATCGTTTATTCTTCATGATCCTCTCTCTTTGGCGTTGTTTTAATTTATAAGCTAAGCTCTAAGGCATTTATTTTATTAGCTTATCTTAAAAGGGTTATAGAAGTCTCTTTATCAAAAGATTGTGAGGAGACTTCTCTATTTAATTAATATCTTTTACTCATATTGTTCTATTGTGATGATACACTAATACAAAAAAGAGGCAAACAAAAAGAGAAATTATCTGAATTTAACCCTTCCTCTCTAAATCTATCCAAATAAAAAGCCTTTAAAGAACGGATCTTTAAAGGCTTACATTTTTTAATCTATCTGCTTTTTACTCAGGAAGAGCCTCTCCCCACTTTTCAGGGTATTTATAGCCCGAGAAGCGTTTTTTAGCATAACGTTTAAAACCTTCTGAGTTATAGGCTTCTTCCACATCCTTAAGCCACTCTTTGCCGAGATCTTCACGCTTCACTGCCGCCCAATTGATAAAGGTATAACCAGGCTCTTTAAAGAGCGCCTCATCAAAAGAGATACCTGAGCTTGCAGCGTAATTCCCAGGGATGACAACAAAGTCAATATCTTGCCGTGCCCGAGGTAATTGTGGAGCTTCCAACTCTACAAGCTTAATATTATAAGGATTACTCGCAATATCTTGCCGTGTTGCTTTTAAAGGATCGACCCCTTCTTTTAAGGTAATCCAACCCTTTTGGCTTAAAAGAAGCAGTGTGCGCGCATAGTTACTTGGATCATTCGCTACTGCGACAGTCGTTCCCTCTTCGATATTTTCAGCATCCGACTTCTTCCCGCTATAGATTCCTAAAGGTCCTGTAGGTGTTTGAAATACCTCCACAATATCGAGTTTATTCAAGGTTCTAAAGGATTCTAAATAAGGCAGATGTTGAAACACATTAATGTCGATAGAGCCATCTGCAAGGGCTCGATTAGGTAAGACATAATCGGTAAATTCTACTAGACGTACCTCATACCCTTTTTTCGCAAGCTCAGGCTGAATAAATTCTGTTACCATATCGGCAAAATCCCCGACCGTAGTCCCGATGGTAATCCGCTTTTTATCCCCACTTTCGGCAACTGTTTCACTCTCTCCACATCCTGCTAGAATCAGACTAACGCTAAGTAGAATGGCTGTAGTGGCCACCTTAAATAATTTTTTCATTCTTTCCTCCAAATTATTTTCATAATCCATTTTTATATCTTAAATTTACCGATCTGAAGGAAAGCGCTCTTCGCTCCATCCCTTTTTGAAGGGCACAAAAAAGCCCACACAATTGCGGGCTTAACGTTTATCTAATCTGTTTGACTATATTCTCTATAGAATTTCAAATTCACGCTTTAGCTGTTATGCCCGCAAGCTGTTATCAAATCGGCATAAGCTATTAAAGCCTGAAATTCTTTTATCTGTCAACTTTTAAATCTATCTAGAAGGAGTTTTTCTCTATTTATCCATTTAAAGATCCCAGCTTCGCTTACGGCGTAATTTATTCGCTAAGCGGGGTAAAATAAAGGAACCAAAGATAATTCCCCCAAAGAGAATCCCTGCCCCCACTGTCCATTCGCTGCTACGATTATTCGCTTTTAAACGATCATTCTCCTGCTTTAGGGTATTGAGCTCCACCATTTGCGTATGCTTTAATTTATTTAAACGCTCATTCTCGCGGGAGATCTCAATTTCATGGGCACTTAACTGCTCGAGCTCAACAACTTTTTCACTCAAACGCTCCACCTCTTCCTCTAAGCGTTCGATCTCTGCACTATAATTTTCAGCATCAAGCGCTAATTTTGCTTCAAGCGCCTCTTTCTGCTCTAAGAGCGCCTCTAAATTACTTTCGAGCTCTTCTCTTTCCGAAAGAATAGGTTCAAAACGCTCTTTCGCTTCCTGGATATAACTACGGGCACTCGGTTCATTCATTAAAAAACTCTCATGAATCCAACCGGTGCGGTTCCCCTCAAACCGAATTTGCACAAAGGCGCCTCGCTTAGCTAATTGCTCAACCTCTTCGCCAGCAGGAATCATCCGTACAATACGATAATTATCCCCTGCATTTGCCCGTACAGGCGCTGTTAATTGGTCACTAATGTAGAGTGTTTGCCCTTTAGCGATAGTTCCTAAAAGAAGTGCAGAAAGAAGGAGCGAAAGATGTAGTTTTTTCATAACTCAAATACCGGTTTAGATTTCTAAAATGGTGACAATATCAGCAGAAAGAGGAGATAAAACCTGTGCTGAAAAGAGGATTGCATTATAAACTAATTTACAACGCTTAGGGAGGGAGCAAAAAAGAAATCACCTAAATTTGAGCTTATTTTGATAAGGATGCTTCGCCTAACCCCTAATAATTTCCTTATGCTAAAGTTAAAGAGAATTAGGAGAGAGAAACCGCTTCATTTTATAAATTTTAAGGAGAATTCTAATGGAAGTCTATATTATCACAGGGGCGTCCCGGGGCATTGGCAATGCTTTAGCCACTAAACTTGAGGCAGAGAATCACCGTGTATTACGGGTAGCAAGAACGAATCCCAAAGGGTATGAAAATCTTATCAAACTCGATATTACCGATCTTAACGGGCTTGAGCCGATTATGAATTGGTTAGAAGATCATCTCGCAGAAGCTACTAAAGTTACATTAATTAATAATGCCGGCGTCATTGGACCTATTGAGCAGATACATGAGATCCCTCTTAGAGAGATCACTCCCGCCCTTAATCTCAATATTGCGGCACCTATTGCCCTCTCTTCCCTCTTTATTAAACGTTTAGAGGCGTTAGATCTGCCTAAATATATTATGAATATCTCATCAGGAGCAGCCCGCAACCCTTACTCCGGCTGGGCGATCTATTGCACAACAAAAGCGGCAATTGATCATTTCTCCCGAGTTTTAAATGAGGAACAGAAGGCGGCACGCTTTCCCGTTTATGTCACTTCCATTGCTCCGGGTGTAATAGATACGGATATGCAAGTAGAAATTCGAAAAGCTTCAAAAGAGGCCTTTCCCCATGTCGAGCGCTTTATCGGCTTAAAAGAGAGTGGCGGCCTACTTACCCCAGAAGAGACAGCCGAGAAATTATTAGCTTATCTTGAAAGCCCGGCTATGCGAGATGGCAATCCGATTGCTGATATTCGGGATCTTTAAAGCTTGCATCACCCATTGAACAACCGTAAATAGCGAGCTACTTTTAAGCAAATAGAATAAAAGCCCTGAGTCGATAAAATTACTCAGGGCTCTTTTTTATTTTCTATTTTTTATTTGCTATTTACTCTAGAAAAGCCACTATGATTACTTCATTAAACGATTAATCCGCGCAACAAATTCAGAAGGATTTTCTAAATCTGCCCCCTCTAAAAGTAGAGCCTCTTCATAGATCAAGAGCGCTAAGTCATCTGCTTTATCGCCCGTCTCCTCTTTAAAGGCTTTTACTAAGAAATGATCGGGATTAATCTCAAGCCACGGCTTAATCTCTGGCACATCATGCCCCGCTTCTTTAAGTAGCTTCTCAAAATGACCACTTAAAGCATGCTCATTACGTACTAAAACAGAGGCTGAATCAGTTAAACGTTGAGAGATCTTCACCGATTCCACTCGATCTTTAAGAATAGCCTCCATCTTCTCAATTAAGGCTTTATCCTCTTCAGTTGCGGTGTTCTCTTCCTTCTTCTCCGCCTTCTCTTCACCTTCGAGATTAACATCCCCTTTAGCCACATTCACCATCTCGATGCCATCAAACTCATGGAGGAAACCCATCATCCAATCATCGATCACATCTGTCATTAAGAGCACTTCGATCCCCTTCTGTTTAAAGATCTCTAAGTGGGGGCTATTTTTAGCTGTATTTAGTGAATCTGCAGTAATGTAGTAGATCTTCTTCTGATCTTCGGGCATCCGCTCTTTATATGCTTTAAGAGAGACATTTTCCTCATCACTTTCAGTAGACGCAAAGCGCAAAAGGCCCGCTAACTTCTCTCGATTTGAGAAATCCTCACCAAAACCCTCTTTTAAAACTCTGCCAAACTGCTTCCAAACTGTCTGATATTTCTCTTCATCATTCAGGCTTAAAGATTCCAACATACCTAGAGCTCGGCGCGTTAAGCCTTGACGGATAGAGTCAATCGTTTTGGAGTTTTGAAGAATCTCTCGGGAGATATTTAAGGGGAGATCTTGCGTATCTACCACCCCTTGGATAAAGCGCAAATAACGGGGGATAAGCCGATCTGAGCCCTCCATAATAAAGACCCGTTGAACATAGAGCTGAATTCCATATTTGACCTCTTGATCCCAAAGTCCCATCGGGGCTGTAGCCGGAAGATAGAGGAGCGAAGTATATGAGGTGTTTCCTTCCACACGATTATGGCTCCAGCTTAAAGGTGCTTGTGTATCGTGAGTTAACTCTTTATAGAAAGCTTCATACTCTTCATCCTTAATCTCTGAGCGCTCTCGCTGCCACAGGGATGTCGCAGAGTTGATCTGCTCGATGACGGTCTCTGTTTTTAGCTCCCCATCTGCTTTTTCGGGATCTTCTGGAATAATCGGCTTTTCAACCTGCATCATCACAGGGTAAGCGATATGGTCTGAATATTTCTTCACAATATCTTTAAGTACCCATTCGCTTAGGAGATCTTCATCCTCTTCCCGTAAATGTAAGGTAATGGTTGTTCCTGCGCTCTCTTTGGTGGCGCCATCGAGTGTAAACTCCCCTTCCCCTTTAGAGCTCCAAAAAGTAGCCTCTTCTGCAGCTGTTCCCGCTTTACGAGTAATCAGCTCTATCTCTTTTGCCACAATAAAGGCGGAATAGAAACCCACACCAAATTGCCCGATCAGTTGAGAGGCATTTTTTTCATCCTGCTCTAACTTCTCAATAAAAGCCTTAGTGCCTGATTTTGCGATTGTTCCAATATTCTCAATTACCTCATCGCGTGTCATTCCAATGCCATTATCTGAGAGGGTAATTGTTTTTGCATCCTTATCAAAAGCAAGGTGAATGGCGGGCTCCCCTTGACCTTCAATAATGGCACTGTCTGTTAAGCCCTCAAAACGGCGTTTATCCAAGGCATCTGAGGCATTAGAGATCAATTCACGAAGAAAAATCTCACGGTTTGAATAGAGGGAATGAATCATCAAATTGAGTAATTGATTCACTTCCGTTTGGAACTGCATGGTTTCCTTTTTCGCCATATTTATCTCTCTCCTATCAATTGAGGAGCAGCAAACCTCTTTTATAAGAGATTGCTACCCATCGGCAGATAAAAAAATGTAAAGAACTTCAATAAATATCTAACATGGTGAGTAAGGGTCTGTAAGCTTCAATATTTATCATCACTATTTACGAATAGCTCTGTTTTAATGCCCCTTACTTTCACTAAAAACTTTAATTCCCTCTTTTAATGGGGATCTATTTTTAAAATTCAAGCTTTGAAGCTTTTTTAAACATCTACCCAATTCAGGTCAATAAAATAAAAAAGAGCTCTAAGGGCTCTATAAATGGTGCTCTTCATGGAGAAGATAAAATTCAGCCTATTTTAAATACTCCACTAACTCTGCTTTATAAATAAAAATTGTAAGAGATAAAAAGATCATAAAAATTATAAAAAAAGCCCTTAAAACAAGCTTAATTGGGGGCTACAGCGCTTTTAAAAACATAACTTTACAAATGAATTCAAATAGCAATTGCGGGGAATTGGAGATTCACGTACTCTAAAATTGTAAGCTCAAATAGAGATAAAGGGCTGATAATAGAACTCAACTTATTGAGTTAATCAAAAGGAGAAAATTATGAAAAAATTAGTTTTAACCCTCTTTGCAGCGGGCTTTATTTTAGCAGGTTGCAATACTGTAGCGGGTGTAGGCCAAGATGTTCAAAAAGGTGGCGAAGCTGTAGAAAATGCGGCCGATCGTGTGCATCACGGATAATTCCCATAACTTATTAAAATCTCACATCTAATGTTAAGTTAAGCAAAGCCTCGGCTCTCCTCCATAAATCGTTCATAGATTTATGCATTATAAAGACAATAATAATTCAAATAGGAAAAGAAGAACGGGAGATAGCCAAGGTCGAATACGGTAATTTCATCCAACGAAATCGTCTCTTTATACCGTAATGAGCCCCACTTTGGTGGGGCTTTTTTATATCTATAAAATACAATCTTAAAAAGAACCTTACAAAACTTAAGACAATAAAAAAAGGCAGGTTTCCCTGCCTTCTAAAAGTGCTTATAGCTTTGTGATCTATAGATCGATCCTGCTAATAAATCATCAATTAACGCCCCGTTGCATAGGCTTCTGTTGCTTTATCAAAGTTCTCTGTCATGGTTGCTGAAGGTTTACCCATTAAGCTCACACCAATGATTGAGAGCACTGAAAGCACAAAGCCCGGAACAATCTCATAAAGCGTTAAGATAGGATAAGCGGCTTTAAGCTCTGCGGCATTCATTGAGGTTAAGCCCATGCCCACAATAATATCCGCCAGCTTTGGATAGATAATTACCGTTAAAGCCCCCACAATCATACCTGTAAGCGCACCATTACGGGTTGTCCCTCTCCAGAAAACAGAGATAATCACTAACGGACCAAAAGCAGCACCAAAGCCAGCCCACGCATAGGAAACAAGGCCAAGTACCTTACTGGTAGGATCGTGAGCGATCATAATTGCGATCATCGCCACAAGGAAAACCATCATTCTTCCAACCCATACAAGCTCATTTTCACCGGCATCTTTACGAATGAAGCCTTTATAAAGATCCTCGGTTAAAGCGCTTGAAGCAACTAAAAGCTGACAGCTTAATGTACTCATTACCGCAGCTAATACTGCTGAGAGAACAATTCCGGCAATCCAAGGATTCAGAAGCACTTTCGCAAGCTCCATAAAGATCGACTCTGCATTACCTTGTACCGTTTCACCCGCAGCATTTACACCGCCTAAAACGTTGATGCCCTGCTCTGGGTTTTCGATAAAGTAAGCAATACCGAAAAATCCAATGGCTACGGCACCTGCTAAGCAGAGTACCATCCAAGTGATGGAGATGCGGCGTGCGTTAGGAATCGTTTTTACAGAATCAGCAGCCATAAAACGTACTAGGATATGGGGTTGACCAAAATACCCAAGCCCCCAAGCAATGAGCGAAAGAATCGCAATGCCCGTTAAACCATGGGTAAAGTTAAGATACGCTGGATTTTTCGCCTTGATCATCTCTAAGGTTGTCCCTACATCAAAACTTCCCGCATCGCCTAATTTTAAAATCACCATTACGGGCACTAAAATTAGCGCAAAGATCATAAGGGAGGCTTGAACAGTATCGGTCCAGCTTACGGCTAAAAATCCACCGATAAAGACATACATAATCGTAGCAAAAGCTCCCACCCAGATCGCCACATCGTAATCCATTCCAAAGGTACTCTCAAAGAGACGTGCACTCGCTACAACGCCTGAAGCACAATAGATTACAAAGAAGAAGAGAATCACCAGGGACGCTACAATTTTTAACATCCGGCTCTTATCCTCAAATCGACCTTGGAAATAGTCGGGAAGTGTTAAGGCATCCCCGGTATATTCCGTAAAGATACGCAACCTTCCTGCGACTAAAAGCCAGTTAAGATATGCCCCGATCGATAGACCAATGGCAATCCAGGACTCTGAAATTCCGGCAATAAAGACCGCGCCAGGAAGCCCCATTAGTAACCAGCCACTCATATCGGAAGCTCCGGCAGAGAGCGCTGTTACAAAGCTTCCTAGCCGCCGACCTCCTAAAATATAATCTGATAGGTCCTGTGTTGAGCGATAGGCATAATAGCCGATCACCAACATCAGTACGATATAGATAAAAAATGTGATATGCAGTGGCTGCATTGTTGTCAATAGACTCATAATTCCCTCCCGTGGGGTTTTCCCATCTTATTGTTGTAAACTTAAAAGCGCCGTATTCCCGCCGATGGCTGCGATATTATTCGACACTGAGCGCTCAATCATAAAGCGCAATAGGTAGTTTGGCCCTCCAGCTTTTGGTCCTGTCCCCGAGAGTCCTAAGCCTCCAAAGGGTTGAACTCCAACCACTGCCCCTACCTGATTTCGGTTCACATAGAAGTTACCGACGCGAGAATAGTACTCAATAAATTGCACCGTCTCCTCATTACGGCTATGAACGCCCATGGTTAAGCCAAAACCTGTGTTATTGACATCCATAATGCGCTCTTTAAGCTCACCTGCTTTATAGCGGACGATATGCATAATCGGTCCAAAATTCTCTTTTGTGAGCTCCGAGATTGAGTCAATCTCAAAAATAGTTGGGGGAACAAAGTAGCCAACCGCATCTAACTCTGGAGAGATACTCCCTTCAGCGACTAATTTGCCCTCCGATTTTAATTGATTGATATGCTCTAAAAGGGCATTTTTCGCATTTTCATCAATCACCGGGCCCACATCTGTTTTAAGATCATACGGCTTTCCGACAACTAAATCATTAATTGCGCCTTTTAATAGCTCAATCACTCGATCAGCAATCTCTTCTTGAAGATAGAGAACACGCAATGCTGAACAGCGCTGGCCCGCACTTACAAAGGCTGATTGTAATGCATCTTTTGCCACCTGCTCTGGAAGCGCGGTAGAATCCACAAACATCACGTTTTGGCCACCGGTTTCAGCAATAATCGTCGGTAATGCGCCCCCACGACGAGCAAAGTTCATATTAATCGCTTGTGCGGTTGCTGTTGAACCTGTAAAAGCCACACCTTGAATACGATGATCTTGCGTTAAAATATCTCCAATTTCACGGCCTGAGCCCGGAAGATAAGCAATAACATCTTTCGGTAATCCCGCTTCAAAAAGAAGTTCAAGGGCACGATAACCAATTAAAGAGGTGGTCTCCGCTGGTTTTGCAATCACCGCATTTCCCGCTACAAGCGCAGCGGTAATCTGCCCTAAATAGATCGCTAAGGGGAAGTTCCAGGGGCTAATACAGGCAATAATCCCTTTACCCTCATAATAGAAACTATTTCTCTCCCCTGTCGGACCATCAAAAATGATCTCTTGGCTATGTTTACGAGCTTCGATTGCATAATAGCGACAGAAATCTACCGCTTCTTTGACTTCATCTATTCCATCTTGAATTGTTTTACCAGCTTCTAAAGCACAAAGAGCAATTAACTCCGCACGATTTTGCTCTAAAAGATCGGCCATTTTTTCTAAGATTTGTGCTCGCTCTTCCACATCCCGTTTATTCCATTTAAACCAGGATTTTTCTAAAGTATCGATCGCTTTTTTCACATCATTTTCAGAGCTAAAGGTTACTTCCCCTACCTCATTATGACGAGCAAATGGCGAGTGCACTTTATGGGTCTCTTTCCCTTCTCCAGGCTGACCATTGATCATCGGGGTTGCCTTCCAAGTATGGCTTAAAAAGCCTTCGAGCTCTTTCTCAAAGGGCTTCCACTCCCCTTCAATATTGACATTGAGCCCCTCGGAGTTACGGCGATTATCCCCTAAAATATCGCATGCCATAGGAATAGCTGGATTTGCGATAGTCTCATTTTCACGAATGATATGAAGCGGATGACGCGTTAACTGAGCCACTGGAATCTCAGGGTCAACCAATTGGTGAACAAATGAGGAGTTTGCCCCATTTTCTAAAAGACGACGAACAAGATAGGGAAGAAGATCACGATGCTCTCCTACAGGCGCGTAGATCCGTACTGTTTTTTGCGTACGTTTAATGACTTCATCATAAAGCGCTTCGCCCATCCCGTGAAGACGCTGGAATTCAAACTCTCGATCGCCAGCTAACTGAATAATTGACGCCACTGTATGCGCATTATGAGTGGCAAATTGCGGCTCAATAACTCCTTTTGTTAAATCAGAAAGAAGATATTTAGCACAAGCTAAATAGGAAAGATCGGTATTCTCTTTACGAGTATATACAGGGTATTGATTTAATCCGCGCACTTGGAACGCTTTAATCTCAGTATCCCAATAAGCTCCTTTTACAAGGCGAAGCGGAATTTTAACATTTAATTCCCGCCCCACTAGAGTTGTCCAGATCAATACGGGGAGCGCCCATTTTGAATAACCTTGTACAACCAATCCTAAGCCGCCCCAAGAGCGAATTTCGGGTACCTCTAAGAGCTTTTTAAAGAGATGGAGGGATAACTCCAAACGATCAGCCTCTTCAGCGTCGATACTAATATCTACATTTAGGCTCTTTCCTAAAAGGGCTAGTTTTTTTACAGATTCAAAGAGCTCCGTCATCACTCGATCTCTTTGCGCAACTTCATACCGGGGATGAAGTGCTGAAAGTTTAATCGAGAGTGAAGGCTTAGGACTATTGGGCTGTGGGCTCTCCTTACCGGCTGCTTTTACCGCATCTTCATAAGATTTGTAATAGATTCCCGCATCCTTCTCTGTAAGCGCAGCTTCTCCTAACATATCAAAGGTGTAGGTATACCCTTTTTCACGGGTTTTACGACCATTTTTGATCGCCTCTTCAATCGTTCTACCTAGAACAAATTGTTTACCCATGATCTGCATCGCCTGATTGACAGCTGCCCGAATAACCGGCTCTGAGAGGCGCTGAGTCATCCGTTTAAAGATTCCCTTCTCCTCCTCTTCAGAGATAATCTCACCTGTGAGCATAAGTCCAAGTGTTGCTAAATTCACTAGGCTCTTATTGCTCTTTCCCTTATGAGAGCGCCAATCAACACCGGCAATTTTATCGCGAATTAAGGCATCTGCCGTCTCCTTATCAGGAACACGGAGTAATGCTTCCGCTAACGACATTAAAACAATACCCTCTTTGGTATTTAAGCTGTATTGACGCAGTAACGCATCTAGAGAATCCTCAACATCTGGCGCTTTACGAATGGTATTAATAAGATCTTGCGCCTCTTTTTCAACGGTAGCGATATCGCTCTCGGAGAGATCTAAAAACTCGATCAACCCCTCTAAGACAACTGCTTCATCTTCAAGGTATGCAGCGGAAATCTTCTCAAAATAGCTCTGGCTATCCATTCCTTCAAAACCCTGATTTAACAGTTCACGATATTGGTTCATTACTCTACTCCCCTCTGATTTATCAGTGTGATTGTTATTTTTGAGCCAAACAGAATGCTCACAATTTTATCGTTTTAAGCTAGCACTAAAACTTTAGAGTGACAATCAAAAAATCAAATAAAGTATACAAAATAAACGAAAGGAGAAAAAATCACGCCAAATCAATTGGTTATAAACCCCACAAAACGACTGTTTTTTATACAAAATTAACGAGATTGGGCACAAACTCTTTTACAAAAATTAGAGATAAGGTGAAATCAAAGAGAAATTTTCACCTATTTTTTATATAAACGTTTTATATAAATGCTGTTTATAGAGAGAAAATTAAAGCTGGGACTCTAGCGGTAAATAGGAGAGAAATTTCACCATCATGCGGGTAAAGATACCGGTTGCGGGTTCATCCTTCCAGATACGCTTCTCCCCCGCTTCATTGATATCGAGCCAACGGAGCTCTCCCCCTTCTAAATAGAGCTCAAACGATCGATTAGAGGCGCTCTTTTGCTCAAAGTGCTCTTTAAGACGTGCGGTAATAATAGCATCTTCTACTAAAAGTCCCATCTCAGTATTGAGCTTGGCAGAACGGGGATCTAGGTTAAAGGAGCCGATAAAGCTCCAATCATTATCCACTGTAAAAATTTTGGTATGTAGACTCTTATTTTGCACCCCTAATTTAGGGATCTTTCCGGGATTAAGCTTCTGCCCTAACTTTCCTAAACGAACTTCCACCATCGTTTCAGGCCGAAGCTCATAGATCTTTACCCCCTTTTCCAATAATCGCTGGCGATAATTGATATAGCCACTATGCACCATCGGCACATCCGTTGCGGCTAAAGAGTTGGTTAAAACATTGATCGCTACCGACTCCTCACGCAGTTGGCGCATTAGAGCAACGCCGCTCTCGCCGGGAATAAAATAAGGAGAAACAAAGTTGAGCTGGGCTTCTGCACTTTCCCAAAGCTTCTGAAAACGGGGCAGTAACCACTCCTCCTCCCGCTCATCAAAGACTTTTTCGGGGGGATCTGAATAGACTCGGGCATTATCGCTCCAATAGATCTCCGCTTGTCGCGCTAATAGGCGCTTAATATTTGGGTGATGCTGCACAATATCGAGATACTCTTTGGTGCGCATCTGCTCCTCTTCACTCAATTCCTCATAACTCTTGCGAAGATCTTTTAGCGTATACCCTCGGCGTTTTATCAATGTTTTAAAAGGACGCGCAACACCACTAAACCAAAAATCATTAAAGATCTCTAAGGTATCTTCAACAGCTTCCCCCACTAAAAGAGCATCAACATCTACAAAATTGGTCTCTTCTCCCGCATCAAAGTACTCATCCCCAATATTTCTCCCCCCAATTACAGCTAATTTACCATCGGCAATCCAAGCTTTATTATGCATACGGCGATTGAGGCTTAACCCTCGAAAGAGAAATTCCACCATTCGCGTTATGCGATTTTGGCGGCTCTGTACAGGATTAAACATCCGTACACTAATATTTTTATGTTCCGATAAGGCTTGTAAACTTGCATCTTTATCTAAAGAGTTAAGATCATCTAATAAAAGTCGCACCTTAACCCCCCGGTCAGCCGCTTTCACAAGTTCTCGAGCCAATAACATTCCGGTAATATCCGCATGCCAAATATAATATTGCAGATCGAGCGTGCGCGTAGCAGCTCTTGCGAGAAGCACCCTTATGGCAAAGGCATCAAGGTTCTCTTCAAAAAGAACGAGCCCTGTTTTTTTTCCGGATAATTGAAGAAGATTTGCAACCTCTCGATCTAGATCACTCTCTTTAAGTGCTAGTTGCTGTTGATCGTAAAGAGCACGATCTTCTTTATAAAATTGGGAATCAAAATCATCAAAGATGAGGGTTGTTAAAGTAATAATGACCGAAAAGAGAAGAATAGCGCCCAACAGATAGAGCAAATAACGTTTAATCATAGGGGGGATGCTTCTCCTCACATAATTTTATTATTGTTAGAAAAACAGGGATAGAGAGCCTCTTTTTATAGTCGATCAGCCCTATCTTCTCTCCCTATGGTTATCTCTCTAGCGTTCTTTTAAGCTTTAAGATACTCTTCAAGCCCCCAAGCATAACTCGTCATAGAGAGTGAACCTGCTGTAATTTCACGATTGAAGATTGTCACCGATTCCTTCTCATCACTTGCACCTAAAGCTGCTATAAAGGGATAGTAATGATCGGGGGTGGGCGCTGCTTCTTTAAAGTCTGGCTCTTCAACTTCTAATGCGATAATTTCTTTATAGGCGCGAGATTTTACCCTATTTACCACAAGATCATCAAATCTCTTTGCCCAAGGATATTCCCGCTCTGCGCTTATTTTTCGAAGATTATGAACAATATTTCCCGAGCCAATAATTAAGAGATTACGCTCCCGCAAAGGTTGCAATGCACGCCCTAAATCAAAATGGTATTGACTCGTTTTATCAGCATTGATACTAACCTGATGAAGCGGAATATCGGCCTTAGGAAACATCTGATAGAGAACCGAATAGTTACCATGATCATACCCCCACTCACTATTTAAGTGAGCATAACTGGCTAAACTCTTTAAGGTAATATCCCGTATATGGGCAGGATTTTTAGCCGGATAATTTACATTATAGAGCTCCTCTGGAAAGCCATACATATCGTAAATCATCTCTGGGTGAGCCTTCTCAGTAATTAAAGTGCCGTGGGTATACCAATGGGCGGAAAGCATAATAATCCCCTCAATTCCTACAAGGAGCTCGCCCAACTCCCGCCACTCCTCTGTCCAGCGATTATCTTCGATAGTATTCATCGGTGTTCCATGCCCAATAAATAGCACTGGGGCTCTTCTTTCTCTCTTCATACTCTTCTCCTTAAATTATAAAATTGCTCGCTCTTATCTATAGCGTAGTCTTAAAGCCCCTTTTTACGTAAGATCAAACAAAAAAGAGCGCTTAATGCGCTCTCTTTTAATCGATTCTCTACATTTATGGGAAAGGATCATCTCCCCCTCTGCAAAGAACACTTCTTCTATTAAAGCTCTATTAAGCTCTACCCTCTTCCCGAGCAATTTGACGATGCCCAATATCCTTTCTATGGAAGGTATAGGGAGCATCGAGCTGAGGCATATAGGAGTAGACCTTCTCAAAAGCACCCTTAAAGGTGGGAGCAATCGCAACGGCAAGCAGAATACGCCCACCATTACTCACCAATACCCCTTCCTCCTCCTTAACCCCTGCGTAAAAGAGCATAAAATCCTTATCCTCAATCGTTGGGATAGTAAGC
>JASLFU010000045.1 GCA_030150405.1 Ignatzschineria sp. | reverse complement strand
AATTGAATCTACCAAAGCCTGCATCTGCTTTAAAAGGTTCTCATAATAGAGCTGTAGCTCGTCTTTGCCGTTATCGCCGATAACTTGCATCCATTTATCGAGTGCATTGGAGGGAGTGGAGGAGGTTACCTCGAACACTTCTCCTGCCCGCAGATCAAAGCGCTCTTTATCTTTAGAGGCTTTTAAGTAGACACTGACTTCATACTTTCCATTAACTAAATCGAAGGAGTACGAGCCGTTTGCGTTCGTGCTTCGCTCTACCTTTCTTGTGCCATCTGTAAAAACAAATACCACTTGATGACGAAACGGGGTGAAAATTTTATTGTTGCTCGAATCGAAACTGGGAATAGTGTATTGACCTGTTAATCTTGCCATGTTGTACCTTTCTTCAGTCGTAAAAAAACCGCCCGAAGGCGGTGTGATCTATAAAAAGGAGGTTTTAACCTCGCACTCCAACCAACCTAAACCATGAATACGCCACCTAAAACCATCAAAATCCTGAATTTTATAACGAGGGATTGCCACTTCTCTCTCGCCTACTTTACAAAGGAGTGTAATTTTCCCGCGCTTAGCATTCTCTAAGGCTTCTCTCTCCATAAAGAATGCATAGCTCGGCTGCATAACCATAAGGCTCACTAAAAATAGAAGTCTCTTCATCTCTTACCTTTTCTTAAGCAATAAAAAACCGCCCTAAGGCGGTAACTACATCAAACCTTTCTTTCTTCTAAAGATCTGTTACATCAATAATAGTCATATTTACGACCATGCTATCTAAAACTCCCTGATGGGTGGGGGAGGCATCTTTTACCCCTAGGCCATCAAACACATCCATAAGCCCTGACCCGGGAGTATCATTTGCATCAATAATTCCTGCAGTCAACATATTAGGAAAGCTGCGATCAAAAACCGCTTTATAAACAAAATACTCTATTAAATTTATATTATGCATAAAGTACCCCATGCCATAGCCCCCATTACTTATATATGCTAATCTTCGCCCTTTATGGTTTCCTAGCCAAGTGATCTTTGGCTTATTTAAAGCTCCTTGAACCAGCCCAATTACACGCGCCGCCTTCATATCGGAATGATAGATAAGCTGAGAATCTTTGTTATATACTTCCAGTCCATACTGCGCTCTATTTTTAGATATATTGGCTGGGTTTGAATCAAACACATAAGCCACGCTCCAAGAACCTCCTACAGTATAGCGAGTGCCACTTTTACGGACGTACTCTAACATCCCTCCTTCCCCCACAAAAATTACGGGATTGTGGTTAGAAGTAAAACTAAACGATCTCCGAGCAATCACGTTATTCCAACTTCCATTTACATGGCTAAGCGCTAAAGTCGAGAACCCCTCCCCAATGGGAGAAGTATATCCATTTGAGCTAGTTAGCGAAATCCCAAAACTCATTAATACGCTCCTATATAGACATAAATACTTGCTCGCGGACTTTTATTCGTTACCGTTAATGTCGATGAAGTTTCATCTACAACAGCTACAGGATTAATATCGTAGCCACTTCCTACATAATCTCCGTAAGAAACGGCAACCCAGTACCGCATACCGGTAGACTTGCTAATTCTCCTACTTCCTTTAGGGGCAAGCGAAAACTCATGCATTCTGCACAAAACTGGCGCCTCCCCCGATAAAGTAAGATTTCCCTTCTCATCAAACACTTCTAATCCATACATTACTTACCTCAATTTTCCTAATTTTACTCTTAACCGTCCATTTGCATCGCGCACTTCTATAACATCATTTGTAATTATCAAGCCGGCATTAGAAGAAGCACTTGAACGGATTTTTACTGCTCCGGAATCATCAACTGTGAAACGACCACTTCCAATATTTAATGAACCCCCTTCAATGAGAGGGGCTACTAATTTTGTATTGGCTTTAATTGTCTCCGCACTTACCGAGCCGGGCAGAATAAAATCATTTACATTCAAGGCTGCAACATCTCGGCCATTTACTCTTTGGATTGTGAAGAGGTTTTTATCTTGGCTTCCTGTGCTGATAATAAAATTATCCGCTGCAAACTTGAGCATGCTTTCACGCCCATTTGCGCCGAGCATAATCCCCCCTACTGCTCCATTTGTATTTACCTTAAGCGTCCACATAGAAGAGACTTTTCCAGCGGTATCTGCTTGGGTTTTGCGTATCTCAGTAATGCTGGCTGAATGAGAATTGACTTTAGATGTCGCGCTATTAATCTGCTCTGTAAGCGCAGCTTTATCGCTCGCTTGCACTCTCTCTAACGTCTTTATTGCCGCAGCACTATTCGATGTTTCCGCAGCTAGCGTATAAACCCGTGTAGAGAGCGAGGCAAGACTTGTAGAGCTCGCAGTTTGCAGCATCTTTTGCAGCGCTCTGTTACCCTCGATCTCTGCCGTCATCTCACTATTTCGAGCAGATTGCGCGAGTTCATTATCCGTTACCGTTTTATCTAAGCGGGTAATACTGCTTCTATTACCATCAACGGCAGACTGCATCTTTTTCAGGCTTTCCGTCTGCGCTCGATTTTGCTCTGCAACAACGGTATCTAACTGATCAATACTCGCTTGAGCATTTGCCGTAGATGCGCTTAACGAAGAGAGACGATCGGCGATCGAGCGCTCCGTATTTGAGTGGGCAGAGTTCGAGAGCAGCTGCTTTGCTTCGTTAAGCTCAAACTCCGCTTGCAGCACTTCTCGCTTATTTGCTTCTGCCTCGATCTCGTTAGAGAGCGTCTCTTTCACGTTGGTGATGGTGGATTCTGCCCTATCTACACGGGTATTGATCTCACCAAAACGAAACGCAGTCGCCTCTTTCTCTGTAATTACAAAGTTATCGATCTCTTCTATTTTTGCCGAGTTATTCGCAAGTTGCCCGCTTAATAATCTTGAGCGCCCAAAGTTTGTCTTTTGGGCAGACATATCAGACATCTGCGCAAGCTGAAAAAGCGCTTGTGAATGCTCACTTTCAAGCTTTACTTCTTTAATAACTTCAGAGTTATTCTTGATCTTCTCTGCATTCTCTTTTGCGCTTTTAAGGGCGCTATCTGCGTCTGATTTCGCCTCTTCAATCCCGCTTTTAACTTCGGTCAGATCAATATCAAAATCAAACCCTTCTAACGCGCCTTCTATCCGCTCCTCAATATCGGTATTAAATTGATCTTGCAGCTCTTTGCTAATCTGCTTCTTACCAATTTTTCCATCGAGCATCTCTAATACATCGCTAGGATCAGATTTGGGTTCGCCTTTAACAGAAGAGGTAAATTCACCTGTCGTGCCAGAGTTATCCGTAATACGCGCCCAATAGTAGTAACTATCTGTCATTGAAAGCCCACTATCGGTATATTTATCCGCAGGATAAGGGAGCGTAACGATCCGCCGCGCTTTATCAATATCATCCACTTCTGCACGCCAAATCTCCGTAGAGATCGATTTATTTACGATCTCCGGCAGCTTCCACGAAAGTGAAATACCAAAATACTCGCTCTTTGCCGTAAGCTCTGTAATCGTGTAGTTAATGGCAAAGCGCATCTCTAATTTATTAGAGAGCTGCCCCCGAGCGTTTTTCGCACGGATCTCCACCACATAATCACCATCGGGCAAGCTATCGAAGCGGAATACCGGCTCGGCAAGGTTTTCATATGTGCGATAGATCTTGCCATCTCGATAGAGTTTTACCGTATATGTAAGCGCTGTGGTGGCATCGTTAATGCTATCCCAAGAGATAATGACATCCCCGCCCTCGTTCCCTATATTTGGGTTTGAAATGGTCGGGTATGCAGTCCAAATGCTGTCCTTCTCCTTTTCGTAGCGAATGCCCTTTGCGATTCTATCGTGTAATCCCCATTCGTGCTCGATTGCCTTAATGCTGTATGTGCCATCTTTATTATCCACAATCGATAATGCGCGATAATACTTGGGCTTTACATCCTTACGGGTGAGCGACCAAGTCGTCATGCGTTTGAGATCGGCCGTTTTCTCTTTAAGCACGAGCGTACGCTCATCTTTCTGGGAAAGAATCTCTGTTTCGATCGTCTGTAAGCGCTCATCTTTCTCGCCGATATAGGTGAACGTACCGCCCTTGGCATTCTCCACCTCTAAATCGAGCGTAACGGTATTGCCCTCTACTTCTAAAACGCGCCCACCAATCACCGCACCGGCGTAGTGATTATCCGCAATTTGGATAATATCCCACGGCGAGTGGCGTAAGCCCTCCCGCCCTACGGTGAATGAAACGGTCATCTTCTGCCGGGACTTCTCTAAGATATAACGCCCGTAGCGCTGCGCTTGGCTTCGGCTTGTGCAGCCTTCGGCAACTACCCGCTTAATATTGGTACGGAAGCGTTTTACAAGCTCAATATCCTCCACAACTTCGATTTTTTGGCGGTATGCGTCGCGCTTATCGTGATATTGCACATGCACCGTGGTAATGACTGCATCTGCGCCCACCTCTTCGTAAGCAAACTCTCCATCTTTTACGTTGTGATTGGTATAGAGCGCGGTGGGGTCTGTATCGTCATCGATGGTGGCGGTTAAGTATTTTCCATCCCAAATCGCTAAGCCAAAGAAGGAGCTCGCAATCTCTTGCCGGCGTTCGCTAGATTTCTTCTCATCTGTGTAATAGGCGTTGAATGTTACGCGCGGCTCTTTCCCACCAAAGCCATCGTCCACCAATTCATCACAAAAACGAGAGACACGATAAAGCGAAGCGATGTCGATATAACGAGGGTTAATGCCTGCCCCGTAGCGCTTATTCGTGGCGAGCGTATAGAGAATCCACGCGGGGTTATCTGTCCAACCTCTTTTAAATGAGCCATCCCACACGCCGCTATAGGTGCGGTTAATGGGATCATAATTGGTGGGAATTAAGCAGACAATCCCTTTAATTAAGTGGTTAATGCGCGGCAAGCTCTGCCCAAACATAGAAGAATCGATCTTATAACCCGCCGTTGCAAGATTGGGCAGTGATAATTTAGCATCGATAATCTCTACATAAGAGGCAAAGTTTGTATCGTTTTGCAGGTTTTCATTATCGCTATCGGGCGTTAAGCGGCGCACTTCGATATTAAAAGGCGCTTCGGGGAGATCGGTAAATGTAGCATCCTGATAGTATCCCGCCGTGCCTTTTTCGTAGATAGAGATCAACTGGCTATCGTGAATGACGCCCTCTTTAATAATGGCCACTTGCAGATCAACACGAGTTTTTACGCGGTCGCCATTATCTTTCGCCTCCATCAGCGATTTAACGCCCACCGTTGCTCGAATAGAACTTACAAGGGGATCTGTCACTGTGCGGGTAACCGGCGCATCCCGCTTTACTTCCACGCCCACTTGCACGGTTTTTTCGGTCGCCTCAAAGCCCGGCAAATAGCTTTGATCGGGCTCGCCTACGTTATAAAACGCCTCTACACCGTTAAAGTTAAAGCTTCCATCGGCGTTTTGTACCGGAGTATCATTAAAATAGACGCTTTTGAAGGGGTGCGCATCGCCATTGGCAAAGCCTGCAATCTCTCCCTCGCTAATTACATCCATAAACTTTACAAGCTGCTTGCTAAAGAGCGTATTTTTGTGGACTACCGGAGTACGCGCCTTGCCGCCACCTTTTTTACTACCCATACTTTCCTCGCAATAAAAAAGCCCGCCTAGGCGAGCTTATTAAATAATCTTGTAGTTTTGCGCTTTCACGCTATCGTTATTAAAGTCTGTGGGGTAGAGATTCCCCTTCGGATCACGCGCCGCTTTGCCTCTATAATAGTGGCGCTTCATCTCTACCATCTGGCCAACAGGAATATCGGGCTCTTGATTAGGGTTATTCCGTTCCGACATTATTCCTTGCGATAACCTTTTCGAGCCGCAATAAAACGTACCGAAACAGATGGGATACACCGTATTGTGGGCAATCCCATTGGCTAAGTTACCAAACGCTGTACTTTGCCCCGTGCCTTCGTCTTGAGTGCTTGCGTCAAAGCTTTGGGGCTTCATAAATAGACTGGCTGCCCCCGAGAGAGCGAGCGCAATCCCCCCGGCAAACATGGCAGAAGATGCCCATCCGATCGCCGCAATAGGATTCCAAAAAGATAAACCAATCAGCGCAGCGCCGGCAATTACCCGCCCCACCCCTTTACGCCCGCCCACAACCGGCAGAATATGAAGCACTCCCGCTTTATCTTTTAAGCTATCGAGATCATCGGCATTTACATATTCATCATCATGTTTAAGGGTAAATTTCCCCGCTCTGATATCGGCTTCTAAATCCTTGAGTTGGGTAAAGAGAAGCCGGAGAGCGTCGGGAATAATCGGCACTCTAAACTTAAAAGAATCACCATGCTTTTTAAGCTTTCCGTGTAAATGAATTGTGATCATACTTCCATCTCCAAATCGTTTAAAATCCCCTGCAAGCGCTCAGGCTTCCAATCTTTATGCCGCCAGATTGAGTGGATTCTCTCCTGCATATATTGGCTGTAATTGTCTCTTCGTGAGAGCCTGCCAATTTCATGATGCAGGATAAAATGATCGCCCAAATAAATAGCCGCATGAGACGCGCCATATCCGTAATCGAGCAGCAATGTGTCGCCAGGCTCTAAATCGTCTACCTCCTTAAAGCCAATCTTGCCGAGGTTATTTAGGAACATATCGGCATCGGCGTCACTCTCTACTGTAGAGCGAGGAAAGTCTGGGAGATCAATCCCCGCTAAATGATACGCATCGCGCATCAATGTGTAGCAGTCCGCCTCTCCGTATTTAAACTTTCTTCCCCGCAATGCCGGCACGGGGCGATAGCGGTAAATCTCCTCACCCACCACCACGAACCATGGCAAACCTGTTTCGAGCTGATTTTCTCGATCTGCCGTGGAGAGATATGGCTTTCCCCCGGGGTGACTATGGACAATCGCCGCTACATCTCTGCCGATCCATTCGGCAGGATCAATCACAAAGGAATCTTCCGGCGTTTCAGAAACATTGGGCACGCCGATAAATGAGCTATCACGCAATAAAAAACCGCAGGCTTCTTGAGGCTCTGCGGCTTGCATATATTCAATAATGTCTTTCATCACTTAAATACCTTATCAACAGAAGGGGCAACAGGAATCGGGTAAACGGCGGCCTCTCCAAATCGTGCCATACACCCTTGTAAACGTTTAGAGCAGCGATCTTTTTTAGGGTCTGTGGTGGCGATATCATATTCATCCGCCACTGGTGGGCCGTTATATGGGCAACCCGAATCGGGATCACGATAAGTCGCCGTGCAGATATCGGCATGAATCTGCTGGCCATCGATCTGATTGCTTGTATCTACAGGCGCAGCAAGCTCTAAAACTACGGCATCACGGGTAATCGATTTCGCGCGCTCAATGGTGTAATAGAACACCTCTTCTTGCAGCGGCGAGGCATGAGGATTGCCCTTTTTAAAGTTTACAGCGTCAAGATACTTTGCCGATGTAATACGCTTTGTAACCTCCGCGCCGCGAATATCCCCCAAATCATTCATTAGCCCCAGGACAAAGCCATGAATATTAGAAAGCGTAACCTCTAACCGTGGCAACGCGCCTTCCGAAGTCCACTCATCCCCGCTATCTTCAATGGGGAAAGGCTCGTACTTCTTACCACGCCACACCACCGGCTCGAAAAACTCATTCACCCCAGAATGAAGACGAATAATCCCTCCGCCGGCGATGGTAAGATCAAAATCATAAAGAATGATCTCCGAATCCTGCTCTAAATCTGAGAGGGATTTTAAAAACTCGATATTGCTCATAACCTTCACTTTTCTATAGGCGATAAAAAACCCGCCGAAGCGGGTTTTATCTTAATAATAAGATTCAGGACTTATTCGGTACACTGATATTCCATTGTTACTCTGTAGCGGCCGCAATTACTCCAAACTCCTGGGCCATATACGCAGCTAGTCATAGCCGAGTCAAAAGCATTTGCTCCTTTATACCCCCAAGCTTTACATCTCTGTACCGCTAAATTTTTAGCCTCAAGCTCATCAGTAACTGGCTCTTCAAGTTCTGCATACTCAAAAGCAAGACGCACAGTAGCATCAGCTTTACTTCCCCCAACCACAGACCATTTTTTATGTACAACAGTAGTACATCCTGCAATTACGGCAGCAGTCAGTGCCAAATATATAATTTTTTTCATGCTTAAAATCCAAGGTAAAATGAATGCTTTTTCTTAATCTTATAAAGATTAACAAATACATATATACCCCGAAACACGAAAGAGAACAAGATCAAGACACTACTTCTCTAAAAGTTACACTTAGGCTTGATAGAAAGTAGTCGGTATCATCAAGATCGACGGTATCAAACGTGACGAGTGCGGGCGGTTCGTGGGGGTGATTGTAGATAAAGGCTGTGCCATCTTCGTGCTCGTTAAGAAAATCCCGAATCTCCCGCATCTCTTGTGGGCTACCCTTAAAGCTTAAGTTAAAGGTGCGCAGGTTTGAGTTAATGCCATCTTTAGAGCGTTGCTCATACCCTCCCCCAAACTGCACGCTTTTACGGCGTGGTTTGTAGGGGAGCTTGGCATCTTCGGGAATCCACTTAAAAACGCTTCTTGCCACTGAATATACCTCCCGGTCTAAATTCATTTTGCAGTGTTTGAACAACAACGCCTTTAACGATTTTTGCCAAATCGTTCCCTGTGTCGTTGCTCTCCTCTTTTGTTGAGCCATCGGCGTTGACCGTAACATTCACCACTATTGTCGGGGTATTATTGTTGGTGATGTTGTTTTGGCGAATCATCTCCAATGTTTTATCTAAATTAGCAGATGTTTTATTGGTCATTACTCGCTCGCCCTTTTCGAGTAACCATGTACCCGTTTTGGGTACGCTCTCAATACCATCGTGCGCCATACCGGTAAGCGCTGTGCCGGCAATTACCCCAGCATTAGCAAGCCCCACGGCTTTAATGGTCGCCGCCATCGGCACGTTCATCGGTGCGGGGATAGTGGCCAACGCTTTTGCGCTCGCTTCGTGTGCGCTAATAATCGCATTTCCGAACGCTGCCGCTTTATTGGCTAAAAACATCGCTTTGTAAATACCCGATGATTTAAGCCCTGCCTCTTCAAGCATGCGTAAAGTATCGCCCGTCATGGTTTGTGTAAGCAGAAGTGATTCTTGCTTCATCTGTGCATCATATTGTGCGCGCCGTTCACGGTACGCCGCCTCGATTCGCTCTTTCTCCTCAATAGCAGCTTGGGTGATCTCTACCTCTCTCCCAAATGCGGCTTCTAACTTTTCGAGCTGATGCTCCCTCCATCGTTCGAGCTCTTCTGCCTGCTCTTGAAGCCGTGCAAAGTTTCCCACAACGCTATCATCTGCACCATAGTCTGCCCCCGGCATAGTCATGCTTGCGCTCTCATACGCCGCCATGCGGACTTTTGTAAAGTCTTCTTGCGTTGCACTCGCCTCTTTTAGAATTTGGATATTCTTCTCGAGGTGACTATTAAAGCGCTCTTCTTCTGTTTGTACAGATTCCATCACGCGCCGATAATCCGCCATTACATCGCGCTTTACACCTGCTGAGCGTGTAGAGCTTGTCGCTCTTTGCTGAGAGGATCTGTGTGCTTTATTGCGTGCATCTTCTTCTGCAGCTAATGCGAGGAGCTGATCTTTTTGCGCCTGATTTAAGTCGCTATATTGCCCAAGCTCGAAACGCGCCCGCAACTGCTCTGCTGAACCTGTTTTACCGATTAAAGCGATACGCTCTTTATATTGCGCCGCCATCTTCTCAAATTGCTCGATATTGCCGGAGTAATCTTTACTGGCCACTTCATCGAGTGCTTGGCTGGCAGCGTGCGCTTGATTCTGTAATTTATTAATCGCCTCTGAAAAGCGGTCTACCTGTTGAATAGATGTATCTATTTCCGCTTTCAGTGTCGCTCCCATATTTTCTAAAAGTCTTATTCTCTCTCTGGTCCTTTCTGCCCAAGCAATTGAGAGTTTTGTACCCTCAGAAATTAGTTCGTTATATCTTTTTTGTTTTTCTTCAAGCTCTTCTTGTATGCCTGCATACTCCTCTTGTTGAGCATGCAAGTTTTCATATACAGTCTCAATAGCTTCAAGATTCTCAAGAATTTTTGCATTCGCTTGTGCTTCCGTCAGCTTTTCGAGCTCGGCGTCTAATCCATCCAAACTACGGGCTAAAGCATCCACCTCTGGGCGTGCTTCTTTTGTTTTGCTATAGAATAAATACATCCCTCCCGCCACCAGCGATAGCAAACCCACCGGACCACCTAAAACCCCTAAAGCGACACTCATTCCTCTAAGAGCTGTAGTTTTAATGCCAATACCAATCGCTGCCGCGCGGGAAGCACCATCTACACGTGCAGCAGCCGCTGCATTATAAGTTTGGGCAACGGTATTCGCTGCAAACGCAGCAGTGGACGCTGCTAAACTCCCCACCATACGAGTACCGACAATCACGGCAAAGACTTGCGCAGCCTCCCCCACATAGCCAAGTGAAGTACGCACTGCCTCTAGCGCTGCTTCAATATCCTCTACCGTGATATTTTCGAGCGCTGCATTTAAGTCGGGCAGAAATTCTGCGGCAATGCTTGTCGCTAAATTCCCGAAAGCACCTCGAATCTTATCCAGCTCTGAGAGCGCATAATTGGCAGACTCTGCAAACTCCTCACTAAAGACGTAGCCTAATCGCTTTCCTTCATCGGCAAGTTTGGCCACCTCTTCCCGCGACATATCGAACATTGAGACAAGCTGACGACCAGAATCGCCCATTAAGTCTTGCGCTGCGGTGAGCTTTTCCGCTTGTGTGTCGAGCTTCTTCATTGAATCGGAGATGGCCAAAATACGCTGATCGAGCGGAAGTTTAAGGAGCTCTTGAGCATTTAAGCCCAAACGCTTAAGCGACGCCGCCGCAGGACCGCCACCATTTGCCGCAGCACCTAGTCGGCGAGTTAATCGGGTAAGCGATGCGTCAAACGTATCCGCACTTACGCCCGCTTGCTCCGAAACATAGCGAAATGTTGTAAGCTCTTCTACACCAACCCCGAGGCGCTTTGCCAAAATATCGGTATTTGCCGCCGCTTCGAGCGTACCTTTTACCCAGCCATTTAATGCAGAGGCAGAAAGCGCAACGCCAATCACGCCCGCCATAGATTGGAGCGTACGTGTAAGCGAGCGAAATTGCCGCTCAACTCCACGCACTGTTTTTTGAATCGCACGGCTCTCTTGCTGTGCAACGCGTGCGGCTTTATCCATACCCTGCACAAAGCCGCCGATATTTGCGATTAAATCGAGCGTTAATGCTCCTAAACTTCTACTCATCTTCCTTCACCGTATACGCGCCGAACATATTTTTAAGCGCTTCGATTTGGTTATACTCTTTCGGCTTACGGGCAAGCTCGTAAGGCATATAATCACTAAAATTGATCTTCCCCTTACTGTGCGCCTGCACAAATAAACCGTTTAAAAAGCCCACGTGTTGCTCGATTTTACGAGCGGGATTGAGCGTGCCGCGCTTTTTGATATAGCGCAGCCACGTTAAGCCCTCTTCTAAACTTATTGCACTCTTGGCTTCTTCGATTGTGTTCCCACCGATTCCGTGGATAACGAGCTCGCACCAGAATTCGTCTTCATCGGTGAGCTCGGAATCCCGAAGATCTTTCCCAAGTCGTTAAGCTCCCCCATCGCCGTCATCAGTGCGAAAACGATATCGGCACGGAGTGCATTTTCGCCAATGCCGTAGACTTGGCTCTCGGTAAAGAGCGGCTTGCCTGCTTTATCTACAAAGGTGTAAGCAATGCGGCGCGCGATGATTTGCTCATCATTGAGTTTATTGCCATCTTCATCGGTTAAGGATTCGCCGCCCCACACCAAATTAAAGGGGAGTTTACGCATATAAGCGGTAGTGGTGACATCATTCCCCTCATTATCTTTAAGGGTGATTTCGCGTTGGTGGATTACAGCGGTTTGCTGTGCAATATCTTTTAAATTCATCTTATTTACTCCATTAAAAAAGCCCCTATTACGGGGCTGATTTGATTGCGTTTAAGTGGTCTGAAGGTTACTTCGTCTCTTTGGGTGCAGGTGCAGTTCGTGCCTTCGCTTTTAAGTTTTTAAGCGTAAATTCGGGCAGCGTCTTCACTAACACATCAAGCACCACAGAGACGGCCGTATCTTCCGGCGTATCGGGTGGGAATGAGAGAAGCTCACCTTTAAAGACAAAGTAAGAGCGTGTTGCAGAATCGAGCTTAAGCTCTTCGCCCTCCAATTCCGGCTCTTTTGCGCCTGTCTCTTTATCATCAAGCCCGATAATAAAGGTTAAATCCGCGCGCGCATCGTACATCTCTTTTAAGTAGTGATGCCCGGGATTTGTAGTATCTAAATAGATAGAGAAGCCCGCTTCGCCGGGATCTTCTACACCTGAGAGCTTAATGGCGCTTTTGCGGTCAAGCGGCTGGATTGTGAAGATGTTGCGGGTGGGTTTTGGCACGTTAAGATCATAGATGTGATCGATCTTTGTGAGCGTTTTAGTATCGCTCTCTGCCGAAGCTGGTCCTACAACGTAGAGCTCAGTTCCCTGAGTCCACACAAATTGGAAATTATCGTTACTCATAACTCGTTCCTATTAATAAAAAAACTAACATCGATGGTGCGTCTAAAACGCTTGGTGATCTGCTCTTTAGTCGGCCCAGATCGTAGCCGAATAATGCCCTTAATTCCGATTGCTTCTTCAAGCAGATTTGAGAGTCTAAAAACTTGGCTCTCATCGTTTGAGTAGATATCAAACTGCACACGCGCCGAACTTGCTTTAGCCACTTCGGCAAAGGTGTTTTTGGGGGTGTCGCTAATGATTTGCCATGTGATATAAGGCGGCTGAATGCGTAGCGGTGCAGAGCCCGCGCTATATACTTTCTTCCCCCGCCCCAGCTGTTTTACAAGCTCGGGAGATCGCTTAATAACTGCATTGATAAAGTGATTCATCGTTGCCCTCTTTTTATTGCTCGATCGAGCGCTTTTTTATACTCCTCAATAAAGACTTCTGCCGCTCTGTTGTAATTGGCATCCATCGCTGGTCGCATAAACGGTTTTGCCGGCATATGCTCTGTACCAAATTCTAAAAAACGCCAATACCATGTATCGCCGCCCTTGTTCTTGGATTTATCGCCCCCCACTCCGCCCGCTCCACCGCGAACGCCCACCTCAAACTTAAGATCTCCCGTTTTGCGAAAGTGTTTGGAATCTAACCGAGTAGAGATGTTATCGGCGATTTTTTCTGGGGTATTGGGGTCGTCCAAGGCTTCGGCTCTCCGCTTGGCATCATCCCGAATAACGTTTGCCGCCTTACGAAGCGCCGTGCGCCCGCCCCGCACCTTTAGATCAGCACTGATTTCTTTGAGCGTTTTCATCAGCTCTTCTGTGCCTTTGAGTTCGAATTTCATCTTTGCTACTTTTCTCCAGGCGTAAAAAAAGGACTGCTTGTCATAAAACAGTCCTTAGACATATAGATTGCTCTAACTATTTCAAACGATTTTTAAACCGTACCTCACTATCTTCCATGGATATAGGAGAGATCACGCTAGACAATCTATTAGCAGGCGGAAAGTCTAAAATCACTCCGTAGCTCCCTTCACTATATGAGTTTTTCCATCCCCCTTGAATTCTCGCTTGAACAACGAACATAATCTTACTGCTCAAACCTTGCTTCTCCATCTCCCTTACAAGTCCTGCTGCCCTCGTCTTACTTAAATGACCTACCTGCTGGCCATCTATCGTTACTACAACCGCATTAGGATCATGCTTATTCCAAGGATCTCTAATTAATACCGCTGTGCAATCAAGAAGCTTTGAATCCTTCTCTTTTGGACCAGCGATTAATGAGAGTGCCTTTTGATAGTAACTCTCTCCTACAACATCACATTTATATGTTTTATTCCACGCAACATAGCGTAAATTTTTCTGCACTTCTTGTGGGTCAACTTTTTTGGATTCCTTTACCTTTTCCGCCACTCCTGCACTACCAACAATAAGCGAAACAATTAATATTAAACATCCAATAATAAAAAAATACTCCATTGCCACCTCCTATAAAAGAGGATAAAGCAATTAACCCAAAAACAAAAGATTACGAAAAATAAGATAATGTTATTTTTCACTAAAAGATATTTACTCACCCACGACGCCTTCACTCACAAAGAGCGTAAGCCACTCTCTTCCTGAGCGGTTATCGGGCATTACTGCGTGGATTGCGTAGAGCTTACCTGCGAACTTTACACGCATGGCAGCATTGATATTAGGGTCAAAACGCACTTGAATACGCGCCGTGATCTCGGAATGCTCTGCGCCTGCGGCAAATAACTCCTTACCACTTAAAAAATTAAAAGCGGCGGGGACGCCCTTTTTATAGAGCGTCCACTCTTCACCGTGGTATGCATCTTCTGAGAGTTTTGGGGTTTCGAGCGTAATAAAGTGCCTTAAATTTCCTGCTTTTAAGCTCATTTAAACCCCCATATTGATTCGATGCGGATTTAAGAGATAGCGAGACGCCATCGGCATTTCTCGCTTCTCATCTTCCCGATTTGCGTAAAGACTACCCACAATCAGTAAAATGGCCGCCCGAACATCAGGCGGCAATAGAAGATCATTGAAGGACTCACGATCCTCCTCACTTTTAATGATTGAACGATTGAGATATTGCTCTGCTGTAGAGATTGCGGCGTGTAGATAGGTTTTGATGAGATCATCTTCATCATCATGAATGACACGAAGATGTTTTTTTACTTCATCTAACTCAATCACGGCTTACTCCTTCTTTTTAGGCTCTGCCTTCTTCTTTGCAGGGGCTTTTTTGGCAGGTTTTTTCTCTTCTGCCTTCTCTTCTTTCGCCTCTTCTACTGCCGGCGTTTCTTCTTTTTTAGGCTCCGCCTTCTCATCGTAAATCTCGGCAAGATTTCGTGCGATAAGCTCTTTACCATGGCTTGTTGTGGTTTCAAAAACCTCACCCACTTCAAGAACCTTTTTCCCTAAAAGGAAGTTATTTAATGCTGTTAATTTCATGTTTTTCTCCAAAAAAAGGGCGGAAAGCCCGCCCCTATTAAGATTGTGATAAGTGGTTATTAACCCGCTACCGTGAACTCGCCTTTGATAAAGCCTTCTGGGCGGTAAACAGCAAGCGCTAAACGCTCTTCACAACGCACAGTGATAAGGTTTCGTGCAAAGTCGTCTTCGTTCTCTGTGGAGATCACAACGTTTGCATCTTCTCGATCGAAAATTTGCGCTGCGCCTGAAAACGCACCCGTTAAGAACTTACCCTCGAACGCTTCGATCTCAGTCTCCACAATCGGTAAGCCCCAAAGCGATGGATAAGCGAGTGCAGAAGGATTCCCAAAGATGTAGTTACCATTTGCATCTTTAAGGAGCTCGATTCTCGCCCAGTCACGCAAGTGCATTACGATACCGGTGGCGGGAATACGTGCAAGATGCGCTTGAACGATCGCCGCTCGGATATCATCAATACCGTTTACTTTTTCGGTAAGCGCCGTTTTTTCGTACTCAGACGCTTGAGGGAAGATTCCATGTAAATTGCCGGAAGTGCCATCGCCAAAAAGGAGCTGCTGCTCTTCTGCATACTTCAAGCCGTAGCGAAGCTCTGAATCGATGAGCGATTGAAGTTGTGGCAAGTCGTCCATAATCTGCTTCGACGCCTTAAAGAGATGCGCAATGGTGGCGACCGGTGTATCTTTTGTCGCAAATTCGATCTTGCTGTAGGGCTTTAATTCGCCTTCGGGCACAGTTTTGGCGTTATTTGTGAAACCCGTTTGCTGCACCCAATGAATCATGTTGGAATCTGTGCGACCGGGTGTGATAAGATCGCGCAAAAACAGACGCTGCTTAAGCGTTGGCATAATGCCCGGCAAGCGGTGATCTGGCACAACACCTTCCCCAACATTAACGTTGGTTAATGCCGCACGAGGCACAGCAATAGAAGTCCGGCTACGTTCATTCGCCAAGACACGGCGCGCAAAATCCCCTGTGTTCTCCGCTTTGGCAACAAGTTCGCCTGCTGAAATAGGAGAGGCACTGCGCTGTGGTGTTACAGATGCAAATGCGGCTTCTGCTTCACCCAGTTTTACTTCAAGCTCGTTGAGCTTTTTCATATTGTCGTTGTGCTGAGCTAAAAGCTTATCGACCTTTTCTGTTGTCTCGGCATTTGCTTCGCCAAGCTTTTTAGACTCCGCAAGATACTGATCAGATGCTTTAGAGAGCGCATCGTTGCTCTTTTCCACTGCCGCTTTAAGCGACTCCAGCTGTTTTGTTAACTCTGGCATAGCTTTACTCCATAAAAAAAACCGCCAATAGGCGGTGCATTTAAATTAATTGATTTAAGGTGAATAACTACGCTATAAATAGCGCTTCGATCTCCCGCATTTTGGTTAAAATTTGGGAGCGTTGAGCAGCGTTATGCGTACTCTCGGGGGCAGCGTTTTGCGTACCCTCTTTAATCTCTTTTAATAATCGCCTGCGCTCTGAGCGAGGGATATTTTGTTTAGCAAGTAAGCGATCTACTCTGTGCGCTGCGATTACAGAATCATCGGCAAGCGCATACTCTTTATCGTTAATTAAACTTGTGGCAAAACCCTGATCGAGCGCCTCTTCTCCGCTGATGTAGGTCTCTTTGTCCATTAGCTGAATAATCTCTTCTTTATCTAATCCCGTGCGGGAAGCGTATAAGCTCGCCATTGCATTATCAAAGGGCTGTAGCTCTTCTGCTAATGCGAGAAAATCATTTCGATTACCGGCAGCAATTACCCATGAGTTGTGGATCATAAGGAAAGAGGCTTCAGACATCTTGATCTCATCCCCCGCCATTGCAATTACAGATGCGGCAGAGGCGGCAATCCCCAAAATCTTTACGGTGATCTTGCCGGGGTAAGCGGCCAATGCGTTATAGATGGCGATGCCTTCGAAAAGATCGCCCCCAAAGCTATTAATGTTCACCGTAATATCCTCCCCCCCTGCTGCATTTAACTTACGTTGCACACGGGAGAGTGTGGTATCGCTATCACTCCACCAATCGTCGCCGATCTCATCAAGGATATTGATATCACCCTCGGCGCCCTCAAGCGCCAGCGGTCGCCACTTCTCTTTGGCTTTGAGGGAATAATCACTCTTGAGATTCATCTTGGGGAGATTGAGTTTTCTTTTCATAATTTGTTCCTACCTTTTCAACGGGAATTAATGCTGATTGAATCGTGAAGATATCGCCGCCTTCGATCGGTGGCAGATCCTCTTTCGCTCGAACTTCGTTTCTACTCATCCAGCCATTTGAAAGTGCAGAATTATAGAAGCTTGCGCGCTCTTCGCTGTTCGCTCTTAAAAAGCCCTCGTAATTAAACTTAGGAAAGATGCGATCCCGGTCTTGAGGCGGGATTAATGATTTAACGATCGACTCTTCAATATTCTTAATAATCGGCAGAAGCGTGTACGTTAAAAACTGCCGATTCACACTCTCTACAGATGACGCCCACGAGCTTTGTTTACTCATGTGATAAACCAAAATTGGCGGAACTTTAAAGAGCCTGCAAATCTCCTCAACACCATAACCGCGAGATTCGAGTAACTGGCTCTGCTCGGGAGCTAATGAGATGCCCTGATACTTCATACCATGTTCAAGCACCATCAATTTGCCGGCATTTTTCGAGCCACTAAATCCCGAAAGGTTTGCTTTTAACTTTTCTCGTTGCTCATCTGTGAGCGCTTGATCTACAGATAACGCGCCGGAGACTGACATTCCCTTTTCAAAGAATGTGGCCGCCGCTTCATTTGAAGCCATAGCAGAGCCGATCGTCTCTTTCCCTACGCTTAATGAATCGAGCCCCGTTAAGCCATCGAGCCCAAAGCCGCGAATATGCCAAATATCTTTCTCCGGGAAGATCTCTTCTTTCCCCTCTACTAAAAAACGGTATTGATACTCACCATTTTCGAGCTTTTCGATCTTTACTAAGTTTTGTGGCAGAAGCGGAATCAGCGCACGAACACGATCTGCAACCATGCGCTTTTCAAAGTATGCATTACCGCGAAGTGCTAAGCTTGCCACTAAGAACTCCAACATTTTTGAAGGGGTCTGCTGCTTATTAGGCTCAATGCAGAGTGTTCGCCAAAGTGCGTAATCGGTAGCGTCTTTAAGTGAGCCATCCTCTTGCCGCTCGTGTAATTTAAGCGGAAGTGTTGAGATCGTTTCTGCTAAGAGACGAACACATGCCCACACTGCCGAAACCTGCAGAGATTTACTTGTTGTTACGCTCTGCCCACTCAGCGAGATGTTGTAAGCATCAGAAAATGTGGTGATCGCCGCATTAACGCGCCGATCAATATCACTCTCAACATTGAAGAGCTTATAGAGCGCTCGTTTAAATACACCTTTCTTCTTCATAGAATCATTACCATATTGTCAATAAAACTACCGATACTCCCCTTTGCCTCGGGGTTTAGCGCCATCAAGCTCGCCGCGTTAAACGTTGCGATCACGGGGTCGATCTTTGACTTACCCGAAGATTGCTTTGTGATGAGTGCGTTATTGCCCCGAACTTCTACCCGCGCATTGCCTACGCACCAATCCATCATTCGCTGATTTGCATGGAATAATGTGCCTTCTGCAAGTTTGCGCTCTGTTGTTTGCATGTGGCCAGCAAGTTTATAGCCCTGAGCAATCCCGACAATGAGCTCTTCTGGCACATCTGCTTCGATAATTCCATCAATCAAACCGCCAACCATTAAAGGGTCGAGCCCAATTTTGTCGAGCTTGCCGGAATCGTAAACGAGCTTACAGATTGCGCCAAACTGCCTACAGTCTTCGCCGGACTTCTCAATAATTACGAGATCGCCATCCTTCTCATAATCCCGAAGTTGCGCCGCGATGTTTTTGCGAAGCTCGAGCACTTTTTCATGACACCAAGCGCGCACCCAAAGAAGCCAACGCCGCGTCTCTTTTTCTCTTCCTAAAACTGCCATACCGAGCAAGTCATCAAGCCCACCGCCGTCGCCGCCGATGGTAATCACTTCACTGCGTTCGATAAGCTCTTCAAGCGTAAAATCTGCCGCTTGCGCTTCCCAAAAATCTGCACCGATCCAACGGCTATCGCGAAGATTAAGCCCGATCTCTACGTTTAAGTGTTTTGCTAAGAAGTCTCGAAGCGATTCCTCGCCCCCCTCTTTCGCTTTTTCAAACTCCGCAATGAGAAAACGCTCATCAACAGACGCGCCCAAGTTGGGATTTGTGATGTAAAAGTTTTCCGGCAATAAGTGCAGCTTCTCTTCGATATACTTCTCCGGGAACTCGTAGAGAATCGGCAAAAACTGCGGATTGTTAATGCGCCCATCTCGCACGCCCCGAGCGTAACTGAGCATAGATGCAAAGATACCAGCAGGCTGTTCATCCGATTGCGTTGTAAGCCAGATGGTAAAGCCCTCTGGTCTTGACGCTAAACCGCCTCGCGCTTCCCTTAGCATACTTTCGGCATTCGCCTTTTTACCGAATAAATGAACCTCATCAATCAAAATGTAAGAGGCTTTAATTCCGCCCACCGTAAGCGAATCCGCCGCTAATACTTTAAGCGTGGCTTTCGATACACGATGTGTGATCGTTCGCGTATGTTCAGAGACGTTAAAGAGCGCCTGCAATTCAGGATCAGCATTGATCATATCCCGCGCCGGGATAAATGAGTTATCGGCAACTTCCTTTGTTGGCGCAAGAATGATGAGCTCTGCTGATTGACGCCAGTTAAGAATGAGCGCTGTCATCATAATGCCGGCGGCAATCGTGGATTTAGTATTCTTCTTACTGATTAAGAGAAAGAACTCATTAATCAGGCGAACACCGGTATTTGCATCATATGCGCCAAAGATTGCGGCAACGAATTCAAACACCCAATCTCGCGTAACCTCGCCCATTTTGGGTGAACCCGCTACGTCTACAAGCACAAGCTCATTAAAGACGTTAAGCGCAAGCTCGGCCTGCTCAGGAAAGAGCGGTTTAATCGGTATGAGCGATTTTTGATTAACAACACGATCTTCCCAATCTTTACATGCTGTTGACCATTTCAATTCACTCATCAATTAACCTTTGGCGGAGCCATTGCGGCAAAACGACCGCTCCCTCCCCCACTTGCCATATCCTTTGCTTGCTCTTCTTGCGATTGCTTCTTCCCGATATCGCCCATTTTTGCATGAACATAAGGGAGCGCAGCTTTCGCACATTCAACCCGAGTTTTGATATCTTCAAAATCATCATCCATCACCCCTAAAAGAAACTTGAGTGGATCGGGTTTTGATTTGAATTTTTTCACCTTGCTAGATGTGCCAACGGGTACAAAATCGGCCACATCTTCTTTAACTTTTTCTTTAACATTCTCGAGCCGAGAAATGTAATCTAAAATCTTTTTATTTCTTGCTAAACGAGATCCTGCTGATGACGCTGTATTTTTTGCGTAGCCCGCTTCAATAGCGGCGTCTCGATTACTTAGCCCCCGCAAGATCCCGCGAGCAAATGCCTTCTGTTTATCATTTAACATAGCCCGTGAAACCTTTAACAATTTTCTAAAATCGGAATTTTTTTTATGCGTGAATGGGGGGGTGGTCTAGAAAGTGTTTCCGTGTGAACTTTCAACCCACCCCCTCCCATGCTTTGGAAACACTAGCTCCCCCGCTCTTCTGCTTGTTTGATAGAGCTGTGGCACGACGCACAAAGCGCCTGCCAATTGCTACGCCTCCAAAATAACTTTTGGTCGCCTTTATGTGGAACAATGTGGTCAACAACGTTTGCCGCTGTTACTCTTCCTTCTCGCTTGCAGTAAACACACAAAGGATTCTCAGCAAGAAAAATTTCTCGCACCTTCTGCCACTTGTAGCCATAGCCACGCGCTGTGCTTGATTTACCGCTACGCCATGAGCCAGTCTCTACAACACCGAGCGATCCTGTATCTACCACATCTAATCTGCTACCCAGTGTTTTCAGTGTTCTCTTCTTACTCATTCCAATCTCTGCAATTGATGCTCATGTTTTTCAGATACTCTCTCGAGCGCGCCGACTCTTTTTGACAACTCCTTTTCGCCGGCTTTAAGCCCGATCACATCTTCTTGTAATCGATTCATCCGCGCTGCGTTCGCACTATCTGCAAGCTTAATATCAATGATGTCATCACTTAGATTCTTTAAGCTTGCGTTAATCCCATTCAGATACCAGACGATTGCAGCAAGCCCGAGCGTTGAGACAATCTTCCAAGCATGCTGCTCTAACCAGTTCTGTTTCTCTTCTAATTTTGTAATTCTTCTATCTGCCATGGTCGGCTTCCTTTAGTTCGCACACTCTCATATACCGTAAGTTATGCGCGGCGATCTCTTCTTTTGTCTGTCTGCTGACTACATCCTTTCTACTTAGTGTTACGCGATCCCAGCCCGCACAATTGATCGCTCGATAATCAATCTCGATAACTTCCTGTTTGGTCGAGCAGCTCATCAATATCATGCTCAGGAGCGCGAGCGATGCTGTCTTTAACGTTCCTTGCCGTGCGCTCCTCTTCTGCGATGTAGCCTTGTATCTCTGCCTCTCTTCTATATCTATCCGCTTCATCTTTCTGTTTCTCAATTTGCTTTGATTTAGACTTATTCAAGACATAAAAAAAGGCGCTTAACGCACCTAATATCCAAATCACTACAGCTCTAATCTTCCTCATGCTCTCTCCCGAGCTTTGCGTCTGCATGATCTTTAACGCCCTTTGTCACTGTTAATGCGCCGGAGATCGTAAGATAAAATCCAAGCACTCCCGTTAAATGCTCAGGGTGAGCAATCGTGGTATAGATCACGACAAACGAAGAGACTAGAAACGCGCCTACAAGCACACACTTATTTGTGGAGTACGCGCCGCCACTCTTTAAAACATCTTCAATCATGGGCAAACACCCTGCATATAAGTATTACGCTCAAGCTTTCTTAGCTGCTCTGCTTTACTATCGCTTGCGTAGATAGTTTCTGGCGTCCAGCCACTACACTTATTCACCTGCTCAACTTCAGGAATTGCCACTGCACATCCGGCAACCACCCACAAACAAAGACTAATTAAGATACTTCTCACGCGCTGCCTCCCAATTCACATCTGCCAAAATAAATAATCGATTGCGCCAACCTCTGCCGAACGTTTTAAAATTCCATAACGTTCCATAAAAGTGCATCCGCGCAATGCAGAATTTAAGAATAGCGTCACGCTCTGAGAGCTTACTCAACGCATTCATCGTTGCCGCACCGAGCTTCCCATCATCTTTCACGCCTACAGCTCGCTGTAAAATCTTAATGGCATTGGTATAGCCGCTATTAATCGCACAATCAAAGAGATGAAACGCAACATAGTTATGAATGCTATCGACGATCTTTGCATTCCAAAACTCACGATAATAGATATCAATTGCACGATCCCGGGTAAGCTTTCGCATATCTCCCTGATACCCATGCGCACGCGCCAATGCTTTGGTGATTCCCCAATTGGTCTCACCGCCTCGATCATCTTTATGATTAGAAAAGCCCTTCTCAATCTCATCAATAATCACATTGATAAAGAGCAAGAAGCGCTCTGGATACTTATTCATTTTCTTTCACCCATAAAAAAGCCCCGTATTACCGGGGCAAATATTGGAAGGTTTCAATAGTTACTGATTTAGCATAATTCATTTAACTAAAAAAATTCCTTACTATATTAAAAGAGGAGGTCAAATTTAATAGTTTTCCTGTAATTGCTTCCACTTCTTCAAAAAATATAAGCAGCCAAACAATTAAGATTATGATATTTAAACACAGCCAATATATCGTGTAGCGCTTCTTTTTCTTATCTATATAATCAAGCTCAATCTGCTTTGACGAACCACCATTAGTTGGCTGCAAGATTTTCTCTAAATCAGCCTCATTCAACAAATCCTTATATCTATTTGATATCTCAGTATATTTTTTATTCAGCCGATCCTTCTCATCATCCACTTCTCTGCGAGCAAACATAATATAAAAAAAAGATAGTCCTATGAGAGCTATACCCACCCAAAATACACCGCTATTCTGCCCATTTTCACTACCTAGTTTAGATCTAAACAAAAATACAGTGATAAAAAAAGTAAGAAATGTCCACATACTGTTTTTAAACATATTGAACATATCTTTAACAATTGAAGTGGCTTTTTCAGATTGCGAGTGCAACATATCTGCTATTTTATTTTTAATCTCTATGTACTGTCTAACATTATCTTTCAAATAAAGATCATAACCAGATTGAGCTGAAGCACATGTCCCTACCTCTAGAGTATTAATATCATCGTTTACTATATGTATAGATAGTACGTTCCTGGCTATTCCAATCTTATCGATAAAAGGGCCATCACTATAAACCCACTCATATATTAACCTCAATTCTTTAAGAACAGTCTTCGGGACCTTCCCATCAGTGCGGCCGCTTAATGTTTTATACCCTTTAATTTTAAAGCTTATAACATCTTCTTCTATGGAAGAGTAATCGCTTAAATAAACCAAATAAAATATCGCCTCCCATCTTTCAAAAGCTTCCTTCCAATATTCATTACTGATTCCCATATCAAACGAGAAATGTTCCGGAATAAACCGTAGAGATTCAGCATTAAAAAAATGGCTTGCCTTATTTCTCAAATCAACTCTTGCATCGTAGAGATCTATCTTAAGCTTATCCTGTTCATTACTATTGAATTTATTTAGATATTTAGCATCAGCCCCGACACTAATAAAGTTAAAATAATCATTAGAAAAATCCTCTGAGTCTTCAAAACAATAAAACTTTATATTTTGATTATTAAATCTGCAGGACAAGCCTTCCAAAACATTAACTAGTTTTTCTTCTCTTAAAAATTTAAAAAAACTCGCTACATCAAAGATCAGTGGCTTATGTTTGTTGCGCTCATTTTGTGACCACTCAACTTTAAAATGCGTGCGCTCATGAGCTTCAAAGGACTCTATAAATTCCTCGCACTTTTCTGTCACAATGGATAAATCATTATCATTACTAAATATAACAACATCATTATCCCCGTTTTTTATTTCAAGAGTAAAATGCTCATCTATTCCTTTAAGATTTGAAAGAACCTCTTTCAAGTATATGAATGATTCGTCATTCAATACAAGATCTTGAAAATCACCGCTAGCATTATAATAAGAAAAACTCTGCTTTATATCTATATGCCCTGACTTCCCGATAGATCCTATTAACCTCTCTGTAAATGTCATAGCTTCCGCCTATTTTTTCATAAAGGTTTCGTATCCTTCATCCGAATATAGTTTCACATATTTTCGTCCATCACTATCTTCACCTACACCAAACTTGTTTTTTAAGTCCTCAATAGGTTTCTTGACTTTGAGCTCAAATATATCGTCAATCATAATCCTATTTGCTATTTTAGCGGTTATCACATTTTCTGCGATATCGAACTGTGTATCAAACTCTTTGTTGGGAGTGTGAGGTAAACCTTGTAATTCAGCAATGAACTTAGCCATAAAAGGCTTATCCAAATTAGGACTAACAGGTGAATATTTTTCGAATTTATCAACTAATTGAGTGAAGTCAAAACTCCCTTCCCTAAAATCCAAGATTAACTGGTTCCTTAAGAAATAAAAATCCTGAGTTGACTTCCTCTGAATACGTCTTTTCAACAACCTGTCAATTGCATCAAAAGCTAACCGTGTATTAACTGACGAATCCCTTACTTCTACAGCTTCTAAGAAATCCTTACGCCAATAAGTTGAAATTTTTGGATTGGTATCTGACAACAGTAGGCTATCTACCTCTCCATCCTCTTTAAACTTTACGAGAGCTACCTTTTGCATTCTCGTGTTTAGAGGCAACCCTGTCTTTAATGCCATTACCTCAGCATCTAAAAATGTATTATCATCAATCTTTAATACAGCAATTGATAATGCACTGTTGTTTTTATAAACCACCTGCAATAAACACCCCTCCCTTACATCATGCTTTAAGTGGTCTATATTTTTTTGCACCTCAATTTCAACCTCCAGTAACTTCTCCGCGTTATCCTTTGCTTTTAGCATCCAATTATCCGAATCCGAATCTTTAATCATAGCCTTTAAATTCGCAGCTACTCGCTCATCCATAGAACTAAACTTATAGAATTGTCCTCTAATTCTGGTTTGATTTTTTGGAGGAGTCGTTACTTCGGCCAAAACATGTTTAATATAATTCTCAACATCATCGTTACTCGCCCCATCAAAAGCCCGCTCCTCAACACATTTACTTTTGACAGAAATAGAATGAAAAGAGAAAGATCTTAACTCAAATGACATTTTACGTTACCTGCTGATTCTAAATAAATTAGATAGCAGTCTATCTCAGACAACAAAAAACGGTCAAATTAACTAGTTACATTAAGCAACAACACTTTTCTTAATTATCTAAATACACCCGCCCTTTTAAACTAAAGGTCGAAAAAGGACTTCTATAACGATATAGCTATATAACTTGGAGCTAATTATGCTAGCAAGACGATCATTCCTTCTTAATATGTTATATCTGAATTTCCCTCGATCCTTTAATAATCAAGAGGATAAACCTATGCCATTAGATGTAAGCAAAAGAATACTAAATATCCCCTGCTCGGAGTACAATAAAAAAAGCGCCCCAACTGGAGCGCCTTTATCTATACATGCGTATAGCATCTTAAATTTCAGAGTAATATAAAGTCCGGACTTTTGCAAATCCTTTTAATCATTTAAAGCATATCAAGACGCGCCGCAAATTCTTTAATAGCCTTATGATACTTTTGAAAAGAAAAGCCTGAATCTTTGCCAATCTCATTGCAAACCCTTCGGCAAAACTCTTTAATTGATTCATTCTCTTTACGCATCAACATCACTGCGCGTATAAGCTGACAATTCTGTGCGCTCTTATCTCCCGCCTCAATCATCTTATGAAAGACATAAATCACGTTTGCCACTTCTCGATTGGGGAACTCTACTCCGTGCGGCAGAGGCGCGTCTGAACTACGCGCCGAGGGCTTGCCGAGATTTTCTATTGCCGATGTTGGAGGATAACCATCGCTACTTAATGCCCACTGCGCCCACTCTTCTAATGCGTAATTGGCGCGCTGTAAATTTTGCTTACTCATTGCTTACCCCCTCAATCTCCACACGGGCAAGCGCCTTTCCTACGCCATCTACGCGCCGAATAATTAACGGGTTAAAATTGGTGTCATCAATCCCGAGCGCTTGAGCAAATCCATCTAAAGAGGGCTTTAATGCCGAGAGCAGATTATCATTATCTCGGCGGCGCTTATCAGGCGTGAAAAAGGTGATCTGCAAGCCATTCTCCACATTAATCTTACCCACCTCTTTGGTAAGAAAGAATGAGTTACGGATCGCCTTCTTTTTTGCTCTCTGCATCACTGCCCAATGCTTTCCGCGCGAGCGGTTCGGCATTAAAATCGATTCGGGAAACGGCAAAACAACAATACTCACTGATTAAGCTCCTTCCAATTTAAAATCAAAACACCGGTGCAACCCACCATTTTCCCTTTTAGATAACTACTCCAATCATCCACCACAGCACCGGTTACTGGCCCGGAACATTCAACCACTGCCGCAATATGCTCTTTCATTCCACTTTCAAAAGAAGCAATCGCTACGGCGTAAAATTCCCGCTTTTTCTCCATAGTTATCCCATCCCCTTGTTGGTCTTTTGTCGTGTTACATCGTTCTTGGCCACCATCGGCAGCCCCTTAATTAAGATATAGAGCGTTCGCATTACGCCCTCTGCATGTTCGAGCCGTGTTTTCGGATTACTCTCCGTAGCCCTATGACAATAGCCGCAACTCCATGCAAAAAGAGGATCAGGCGCTTTTAAACCCGTCCCCGTAATCTGATTCATGCGCACATGCGCGCGCTGATCTCCAAAGCCTTCACAATTCTGGTCGAGCCGAATCATGCACCCCACATTGTTATCGAGCAGAAACTGCCGCAAATCGGGCAAATTCATCTGGCGCATCTCTTGCCATAGAATTTCGGTCGCCGTATTTATGTAAGCAGGATCATCAATCACACTCTGTAGTAACTCTTTAATCTCTCGCTTCTTCATCTATAAAGGGCGGCTTTTACACCGCCCCGCTCCTTACCAATTAATAAAGTAGAGTGTCTCTCTTACCCGTGTTCTGCCGATGCTCGTTGCAAAATCCTCTTGCGAAAGCGTCTCCGGCACAAAGACTTCCAGCAGTGAATCTGTTTCGCTCTTTGGGCTCGAAAAGAGCAGCGCCCGGCGCTCATATAAAAGCTGAATCAGCTGCACCGCATCTTTAAGCCGAAAATGCTCCCCAGAATTGGGTACATACCCCGTCTGGTTCGTCATGATGTAAGGGGGATCTGCGATGAATACAGCATCGGGATCATCGGCATATTCCGCAAAGAGCTCTCTAAAATCCTTGCTTACCCGCTCCACTCCCGTGAGGTAACCTGTGGCATCAAGCTCCGATTTAATCACGCTGTAATACCAGCCTCGGCGCACCAAATCCTCATAATCATGCGCGTAATTCCCGGAGTATAAGAGCCAGCTCGAGAGCGTAATCCAATCCACGCCGCCAAACTCCTCTTTATGCTCCAAAATGACTTTGGCCATCTTCGCCTTCTCCTCTTCGCCAATCCTTTTTCGCACTGGCAAATTAAAGGCTCGCAGCTTCTGCCGCAGGAGCTCTGTCTCTCCAATCCGCATCAGGCGGATAATGAAATGATCGTAATCATTCCAGATCACACGCGCCGTGGGGTTTGCCTCTTTTATGGTGTGGGATACAAGCCCACTTCCCCCAAATAGATCCACTACGGTTTTACCCGCTAAGTCTTGCTCTCTGAGCGTCTTTAACCAATTCCGCTTCTGCCCCAAAAATGGGAGCGGCGACTTTACATACTTCTGCATGAACGTCTCCTTCCAAATAAGACGCTCATGGCGCTCATAAAAAGGCGCTCGAGGCGCTCAATTTATAACTACTTCCGAATTACATTAATCGCTTTGCAGCGAGGGCATTTGATCTCAAGTACGCGGTAAACCGCTTCGCATAACTTCTTATTGCAGCTCACGCACCGGATCTCTTCCTTCTCTACTTTGTGATTCATTTTGTTACCTCGTTAATCGTGCTAACATTAACGCCCCTGCAGGGGGCAGCCTTGCATTCCTTTGCAATGCTTGGGTAACAAGCCATTTCTTGTTGCTGCTTATCCTTGGTGTTGCCGCACCAAGATAAGCGCTGCTTTTATCTCTTTGCTTTACACCCACCCTCCAAATAGATCCAATTGATACTCCTCATATACCATCACTTCAGGCATTTCTTGCCGCTCTATCGGCTTCTCATCAATAGGAATTAATAGAAAAAAACGTTCCATATCCTCTACCCGATCAAAAATTTGATGCTCATTGGCATGAAAGTAGTTAGAGCCTACCTTTACACCCTCTTCATCAAAATGAATATGCACATAGGGCCTCAGCGCTCGGTGATGAAAGCTAGTTCGATCACAAACCCACTCTCTCTCAATTACAAATCGGCAGTTTTCATGCTTTTTCACAAGCTCTTTTACCTCATCGAAAGAGCTTGGATTCACCGCCTCATAGTTATGGATCTCGTAGTAATTGGTCTCCCACTCTGTAGGAGTAAAGTTTTCCCGCACACAGAGCTCTCCCGTGCGGTTTTTCTCTTTGAAGATACTCATAGTTTTCATTACGCGCCCTCCTTTCGATAATCACCCCACGTAAATGGCACAATCACGCCATCATGTTGGACGCGGCTCGCAATACGTAAACCCACTGCCTTTGTGAAACGCTCAATATCAAGATTGGTGATCAGAATCGTGGGCTTCATCTCTTCGTAACGGCTGTTTAAGATGTCAAAGAGGATATTGCGCTCATTCTCCGTATTGTTCTGCACGCCCACTTCATCAATGATGAGCAGATCCACGTTGCGATAAACCTCAATCACCGCGCTTTCACTTCCTGCGCCGCCCCAAGTTTCTCGAACTGAACGAATCAAGTTGGATACCGAGCGAAAGATAGAGGTATACCCCTTCCCGGCAATCTGGTTCGCCACTGCACACGCTAAATGCGTCTTACCCGTACCCACGTTCCCCTGCAGCAGCATTGAGCGCCCCGATTCAAAGTGTTCGTCAAACCCATCGGCATACATCTGCACCACTTCCTTAGCAAACTCCTGCTCTTGGCACTCTGTTCTGTAATTATCAAAATTACAGAGGGTAAATCGCTTTGCGATACCATCCACCCCGCCGAGCTTGCGCTTAAGCTCTCTCGCCTCCCGGCACTTTGGGCATTCAATCACGGCGCGATCCTGAAAGGGGTCGCCATTACTGTAGAGCGATACATACTCGCCATGAATCTCACACTCCGCATACTCTGCCGGCTTATATTCGCCCGTAACAATCGTAAGCTTAGGCTTTACCTCTTCAACAGGTGTGGACGCTTTGCTGGCAGTTAGATCTGCTGTGGAGATAAAGCCACCGCGCTGAATACGCGCCTCCCTACGCTTTGCCGTCTCTTTCATGGCATAGGTAACGAGCTCATCCACGCTATTATTTTCTAAAGCTCTTGCTACATCTCTTGTACTCATGACTTACCCCCTAACTTTTTAAGCATATCTTTCGGAATAACTGCCGAGCCATAATTCATCTGCTCTAAGCCATCACTCTGCTGGCGCATTGGCGATCTACCCTTTACATACTCTGCGCGAAAGCCCTGCCAACCATTCGCCACGGCAATCGCTACCGCTTCATTTACGCTTACCCCTGCTTTTTCTGCTTCTGTCTGCAAACGATTAATGGCAGTGAGCGTTAAAGGCGCTCGCTTTGCTTTACGCACTTGGAGATAGTCTTGCGCTACCTGCTTCTCTACACCACGCGCCAGAAGCTCTGCTTCTGCATCAAAATCCTTTCGAGCTCTTTTTGCTTTTGGCTTTTTCGGCTTCGCCGATTCCCCCTCTGGGGGTAAGGGGGTATTCACTCTGTTACTCTTACTACTGTTTTTCTTCAGACTGTTACTATTAGTGTCCAGATTATCGCCTCCGGTTTTATCGTCTCCTGATTTACCGTGTCCGACTTTTTCGGATACGGTCGAACCATAAGGGAGTAAGGTATAGATATTCCTTGAAAACCTGCCAGCCTCCCGCTCTTGCTCAACACGGATAATCGCTTTTTCTCTTAATTCTTTGATATACTTATGTAAGGTGTCTTTACTAATATTTAGTTGATACCTCAGCAAATCAGTACCTGGGAATGCGTTGTCTTTGTCCCCCGCAAAAGAGCAAAGCAAGGCATATAATCCCTTCGCTGAGATGCTAAGCTTCGGATCGGTGAGAACCCACTTCTCTACCGTTCCGAAGCCTCTTAAATCTCTTAAAACATCTCTTTTCTTACCCATTACGCACTCTCCCTTGAAGCCACCTTAAGTGAGCCTCGTATTCTTTGGGCTTCTTCACTCTGCAAAAAAACGGGATCGATAAAGTAAACTTTAAAGCGGACTTTTGATCCTCCAATCTCAAGCTCCTCCCAGCGATCTAAAATGTGATACTCGTCACGCTTTTCTGCTACTCGAGATCTAAACGCGCCATAGCCGTACTTCACCATTGCGCCCCGATCACTTAGCTCGCCCCCTCCAAAGAGGTGTAGCCATATTCTTTGTAAAGCTGTCATGCTTCCTCCTGCTTTAACTCATTTAATCTCTGATAATGCTCAACCCAGATCTTCTCCTTAGGAATCCCCGTCACCAGCTCAATAATTTCCGCATGTTGAATAGGCGGTGTTTTAAGCTTGCGAGACTTCCAATGAACCACTGCTGGACGTGTAATGCCGAGAGCATCAGCTAATTTTTGCGCTCCCCCGGCTTTCTGAATAATCTCCTCAATTCCAACCATTAATATTCCCTATGTAACAATTGTAATTTTCTTATTGTTATCTATGTAACATTTAAAGTCAAGACAAGGGATCTCCGCAAATTAAAATTCTTTGCCTATAGTTACAAAAGTAACTAAAATGAACATAAAAGGAGATCAAACATGCTAAAAGACAGATTACTTAAAGCCAGAAAAGAGAAGGGATACTCCAGAGAGGCGCTTGCAGAACGCGCCGGCGTTTCAATTTCAACCATTACCTTCTTAGAGAATGGACGTAATAAGAGCTCCAAATTTATTGTAGAGATTGCTCGAGCACTTGGGGTATCAGCCGAGTGGCTTAAAGATGGGAAAGAGGATTCCGCTCTTCCTGTTGATGAATCAGTAATCTTAGATCCATGGGATGACAATACTCCACTTGGAGACCATGAAGTCGAGATCCCCTTCTACAAGGATGTACTTTTATCTGCCGGAGATGGCTGCTTTTCTGCCGAAGACTATTCAGGCAGAAAGTTAAGATTTAGCCGAAGGACATTAAGCAATAAAAACATTAATCCCAAAAATGCCGCTTGCGTCACTGCCAAGGGCGATAGTATGGAACCTGTTATCCCCGATGGCTGCACTGTCGCTATCGATATGGGCGATACAGATGTAAAGGACGGGCAGATCTACGCCATCAATAATGATGGACTGCTCCAGATTAAAATCTTAAAGATGAAGTCCGGCACTGAGATTATTATCGAATCATATAACCGAGAGTACCCCCCTATTACCGCCAGCACCTCAGATATTAATGTGATCGGGCGCGTCTTTTGGTACTCCGTGCTTTTATAACTTAAAAAACCATGAAGAGAAAAACCTTAGTATTACTTATAAGCAGCCTAACCTTATTTGGATGTAGCGAACCGACCTTTGATGGCAGCAGCGATAAGGCGATGGAAAAGTCTATTCAAAAAATGACTAAATCGCTTGATAAACATCGAGCTGAACGCCTCAAAATTGCCATTGGTGAAACCCTGAGAAGTGGATTTGATGAAGATCTATGGGAAGAGTTCGCACCAACGGGATCAGAGTTGAGGGAAATATCTGAACAGGAGAACAAACAAAAACTCCACGGTTTAACCGCAGAAGAGATTCTCTCCATTTATGCTGAAAAGCAGCGTACCGCTGAAGAGAACCGAAAGAAAGCAGAGCTCGAAAAGGCGGCTTTAAACAAAAAGTACCAGCAGATAAATGAACTACTTTTAAATAACCAATGGGAAGAAGCCGAAGAGCTCATTAATAGCATTGAAGCGCCTTTTGGAGTTGAGCCTTACGAAGTTACAAAAGCAAAAGAGAAACTCTACGGTAAATATATAGATATCTATGACTTTGAGGTTTCTCATGACCAGACGACCGATAGCACCAAAAACTTTATTGGCTCACGCCTTGCGGTTAGGAATATGGGCGATAAAGAGATTACCAAGCTAGTCGTATCTGTATTCTATAAAAATGATAAAGGCGAAGATATTTACGAACAGAAAATAGAGCTTGTGAACTCTGAAGCGATCTTTGATAGAACGCCCCCGCTCAAGCCGAGCCTTACTCTGGAGATGCCTATAGGCAAATATTACACTGTAGATTCCCCCCTATTACTATGGGATCGACAGACAGCAGAGCCCAGAGTTACAGAGATAAAAATCAAGAAGTAGCTAGCTTTTAGAGCCTCAGCCCCGGCTATTCGGGGCTTTTTTATTGCCTCAATCATTACATAAGAAACAATATTTATTACATTAGTGTTGCTTTTAATTGTTACATATGTAATTATTCCTGTAGCAAGATTAATAGGAGGCAATAAAAATGAATCAAATCAAACGCTATTTTGAAATCAGAGTTAACCGTTACTTATTACGCAGAGAGATGAAGCTCTCCAATCGCAAAGTCGTCAAGACAAATCGCATCACTCGCTTAATGTGCGATATAGAGGCACAGATCTTAAACGACAATCCCACGCGCCAACAACTTATGCAGATGGCAAAAAAGGCGCGTCTACTCCTCTACATCTCCCCCTTCTCTCGGGAAAAGAGTAGAGCAACACTGCTCGCTGCAGAGCGTCGACTTAAATATCTCGAGCGCATTAACACAGCTAAGGCAGAGCAATTTAAGGGCAAGCTCGCCCAAAAGAATAACGCACTCTCCCGTAAGGCGGCTTTGGCGTAGGAGGCAGTGATGAAAAGAGAGATTCGCTGGATTGTAAAAAACTACCCAAAGTTTAGATGCAAGCACGCCATGCTCAGAGTGTTTAACGAAAAGTTTAATCAAAATCTCACCCGAGCAGGCTTGAGTGATCGCTATCGGCGCAATGTTCCTCTTGATAAAACTATGAGCCGATATATCCGCACCAAAAAGGCTCTACCCCCGGTGGAGAATGCACACTCATTTAAAGCCCCCTCGGCGCTCTACCCTGCCTTTCCCTATGTGGCCAAAATCGAAGTGCCAAGAATAGAGGATAGCTTGCATATCTTAGAGTGCGCAGTGCTAAGGGGTGAGATCCGCATGATCTCAAAAACCGATTACCTCAAGGCAGAGGCTAAATATGCGAAATATGCCAAACAAGCATAACAATTGCAGCCATTGCATAGCCAAACTGGCAGAGCGTAAAGACGCGCCAAAGCGCTATCAATGCCCTACATGTAAAACAATCTACATCAAAGAGTATAACGAGGTTTAACAATGGCCAGAAAAAGCAGAAAGAAGATATCCGACTTCTGCATTGCAGAGCATAGAGAAAGAGAAGATGGCACAACCGCCGTCTCTCTTACATACGAATCAGAGAGCGCATCCTTCTTTGTAGAGAAGATCTTCACAGACGCACGGCGGGCGCTCCTCTACTACAGCAAGCTCAATACTAAACAAGAACAACACTACTTATCGTTATTACATAGTTAAAGATGAAAAAGATATTTAAATTTAAGCAGACATACACCCAGCAACTGGATGTAGAAGCTCACTCAGAAAAGGAGGCGCGTGAGAAGCTCGCAAGCGGGCAATATGTTAAGCACCGCCCAAAGGTTCTCAGCACTTCGCTAGAGAGTGACGACCCGCATGGAATCGAGCTCCATATCAGCACCAGAAAGCCATGCTGCCCTATCTGTTCTACAGAGATCAATTTAAAACTGGCAGAGCTAATGCATAAAGATGCCGGCAATGAGATCTGTCACAAGTGTGAATCCACTTACGCCTGGGAGAAGCTAGACGAGTATCGCGTCTACTACTCAATGGAGCTTAAAGGTGATGAGCAAGATTAACCCTAAACACCTCGATATTTACCTTAAAACCCAAGAAGGACAAATCTTTGCAAAGTACCTGCTCGAGCAGATCTTCGATGGCTTTAACGTTATCAACGGCAAAATCATCGATACCTATTTGAAAGAGCGCCCTCACGTTGTAATCGACCTCGACGAAGTGGCCAAGCGAGTAGAGAAAAGGCAAAAAAGGAGATAAATAGATGAAAGCAGAATTAAGCCAAACCATTCAGAAGATCGAGAGATGGTTTATCGATCGGAACTTACACTGCGCCAATCCCCACGCACAGATCACCAAGCTATTTGAAGAAGGGGGAGAGCTTGCCGGAGGCGTAGCCCGAGAAAATAACGCAGTGGTAAAAGATAGTATTGGCGATATGGTCGTTGTGCTTGTTGGGCTCTGTACACAACTCGATGTAGATTTTCAGGAGTGTGTCGAGCTCGCTTATAACGAGATCAAAGATCGCCGAGGAAAGCTCGTTAATGGCATATTTATCAAAGAGGAAGATCTTCAAGATGAGTAGAGGCGTAAATAAAGCGATCATCGTCGGTCGCCTGGGCAATGACCCCGAAATCCGATACACCCAAAACGGCACAGCCGTAGCCACCCTATCACTCGCGACAACAGAGCGCTGGAAGAACCAGCAAGGCAATCAAGAAGAGCGAACCGAGTGGCATCGTGTTGTCTTTTTTGGGCGTTTAGCAGAGATCTGCGGAGAATACCTTCGCAAAGGCAGCCAAATCTATGTGGAAGGTTCGCTAAGAACGAATAAATATACCGACCGCAACGGCATCGAGCGCTACAGCACCGAAATTAATGGACGCGAAATGCAGATGCTAGGCGGTGGCGGAGGCGGAAGTAACACTCAAAACGCACACGAACCTCCCGCAAGAGAATCACCACCCCGAGAAGTCACAAATGAAGACTTCGCAGACTTTGATGAACCCAATTCTGACATCCCGTTTTAAAAAGGAGCTGAAGAATGGTAAACGTAGAAGCACTACCTTTTGTTAATCAAAAACAGCTTTGTTATATCTTTTCTAATAACGGCAAGCCCCGCAGCACAAACTATATTGTAGGGCTTGAAAATAGAGGCGAAATTCCTGCCCACTTTCGCGCAGGATCAGATAAGCTATGGAACAAACAACAACTGGCAGAAATGACCGGGATCTCGATAGAACAGATTAACCAAGTGATAAAAAACATCCCTGCCGAATAAATAAAACCCGCATTTAGCGGGTTTTTTAATGCCAAACACCCTTACGGTATATTTGACGGTATAATACAAAAATAAAAAACCAAAACAACATAATAAAGCGGCTTACAAGACAATGTTCGATCCCTCTTAGGCGCGCCAGATTTTTATTGAAAATAAAAGCCCCGATAAGCATTCAATCGCTATCGGGGCTTTTTTATGCCAAATCAGATATCATTAACTCCATATATTTCAACATGTTAATCATTAATAGCTATGAATGAACTTTTCACGATCGGTTTAGGGCTATTTTTCCTTGCCCTACCTTTTTTACTTATCTTTCTTACTATTAAATATTTTAAATTACGCAAAACAAATAAATTACTTGAGGAAAAATATGCCCCAATTATCTCCGTAGAAGAAGCAGTCAATCAACTTGAAGCTAAGAAAACCTTATCTCAGCAAGAGATATCCGAACTTAATGAAGAGTACGAACGCAGATATCAAGTATTTCAAAAACTCCAAAAGCAGCTCTCAATCTATGAAGAAGAGAGTGAACTCAATGAGATGGGATTTTATAAACCTATTTTTGATTATGCCACGTCAGAACGTTACAAAGAGGCTTTAACAGAAATTAAAGCGGCTCAAAAACGCATGATCCAAGAAGATAGAGCAATCTCTGCAAAGACCGATTGGGTTGTAAATGGAAGCAAACGGGAAGGAGAGCATTTTATTAATCAAGCCAAAAAAATGGCTCTTAGAGCTTTTAATAATGAATGTAATTTTATTATCTCTAAAGTCTCCTGGCGCAATTTTACTAACTCTCAAAAACGTATTTATAAAACACAAAAAGATATTAATAAGTTTAATCAATCTAATAATATTGCAATTACGGATGTTTATACTGATTTAAAAATTGATGAGCTCATTCTTGCTTATGAACTTGCAAGAAAACAGAAAGAAGAGCGAGAAGAACTAGCAGAAAAACGCCGCCTCATTCGTGAAGAAGAACGCTTAGAAAAAGAGCGTATTCAAGCAGAAAAAGAAGAGAGACGCTACCAGAATCTTTTAGAAAAGGCTCGCAAAGAGGCTGATCAAAAAGCAGGTGAAGATCTGACTGAACTTAATGCACACATTGCTAAACTAGAAAAACAACTTGCTGAAGCACATCAAATAAGCGAACGTGCGAAATCCATGGCTGAACAGACCCGCGCAGGCTTTGTCTACATCATTTCTAACATTGGCGCCTTTGGCGAAAATATCTATAAAATCGGTATGACTCGTCGTCTAGAACCTCTCGAGCGCATCCGAGAGTTAAGTGGGGCTAGCGTCCCTTTTACCTTTGATTTACATGGTATGATCTATTCCGAGGATGCTCCTACTTTAGAGAGCCAGCTTCACAATCATTTTTCTGACCGCCGAGTTAATTTAGCAAACTATAGAAAAGAATTTTTTAACGTTACCCTAGACGATATTGAATCTGAATTAAAAAACTTAGGGATCGAACACGAACTGATTAAAACTCCAGAAGCAGAAGAGTATCGTCAAACTTTACTACTTCGCAAACAACATGATGAGAAAGAGAAAGAACTTAAAGAAAGCTTCCCTCCCACCCTCCATTAATCATTTTCAATCGCTGCTGAATAAGCTACGCTTACATAAAAGAGGTAAAATAGAATTAGCGTAACGTAGATGTTTAAGGAGGCCATATGCACGGAGTAAATAGAGTGATCTTAGTCGGTCGTCTCGGACGAGATCCCGATCTGCGATTTACCGCTAATGGCTCCCCCATTACCACCACTACGCTCGCAACGACAGATCGCTTTCGTAATAAAGATCATGAGTGGCAAGAGCATACTGAATGGCATCGGCTCAATTTTGTGGGAAAGCGGGCGGAGCTCGCAAAATCACTTCTAACTAAGGGCCGGCAGCTCTATGTCGAAGGAACGATTTATCACAATCGTTATCAGGATAAGCTCGGCATCGAACGCACAACTTTAGAGATTATTGTGCGTAAATTTCTACTTCTTGGAGATGAGCCCTTCCCCGAAAAACCGGATGGTCGCCGGGATAATGAGCTACTTCAGGAGCTCGAAGAGATCTACAACAACATCCCTTTCTAAGCTCCCCTACCACCCTAAAAAGTGCTTTACACGGCGGATAAAGGTTTTAGTCTCTTCACTTTCATTACGAAACTTTAATGCCCGATCGGGGTGATTTGTAATCATGCCATCAACATCTAATCGAAGGTACTTACGCATCAAATCATCGCGATTAATCGTCCATAAAAAGAGTAGAATGCCCTGCTTCTCAGCGGCTTGAATTAAATTGGGAGTAACCGAAAATTCTTCAATAACTAAAAAGTCATGCTCTGTTTTAGGGAGCGCCCCAATATTTAAAGGCAAAACGTAACCTGTCTTAATCTCCGGGCCTAAGGCCTTAATCTCATCTAAGAGTTTACGATCAAGCGATTGAACTAAAAACTGCTCATTCACCTCTAAAGATCGTAAAAGCTTCACCAGGTTTGCAGCCATATCAGGGCTCTCATAACCATGGGGCTTTACCTCAATAAGAAGCGGAATCTCCAGATCTTTAGCCGTTAAAATATAGTTTTTAAGAGAAGGTATCGACTCCCGAAAACCATTTTGCATCACCTCAATCTCTTCAAACTCAGCCAGCGTTAGAGTATGGCTCTCCCGCTCTAATCCCGCCAATCGCTTAAGATTATAATCATGCAATACAACAAATTGGCCATCTTTCGTCTCTTGAATATCCATCTCCACAAGATCCGCCCCCGCCTGTTTTGCCGCCCTTAAAGAACCAAGGGTATTCTCAACCCCTCCTTCTAAAAATCCCCGGTGGGCAATAATTAAGGTATTCGGCTGATAGATAAGTTGATTAACTGCCTGAATATTTCCAAAAATAACCCCCGCTCCCGCTAGGGTAAACAGCAGTAGTAAGGTCGGAAATCGCCGGATAAGTTCCAGAATATAGAGTGTTGGCCGCCCCTGCTCGGGCGCTCTCTTGTTAGGTTCTGCCCTAGTTTCCCCCTCTGTGGCGAGCTCTACAATAGTATTGGTGATCACTGGCATTACTAAGCCGGCAAGAATAAAGAGCAAAAACTGCATTAAAGAGAGTGAAAGCCCAGAAAAAATCGGCGCTAGCGGCGGCAGTACTCTCTCCACCAAAAAAAGCGGCACAAAAACAATAATCGCTAAAAGCGAGACCACCAGAGAGAAAGAGAGCGACAAACCTCCCAAAATCAGTGCACTTTTCATCACTCTACCCCGGGAATAACGCCAACTTTTAATAATAGATGCCCCAATATTACGCTGCGAATCGAGCGTGAAAAAATAGAGGGAATAGATTAAGCGTAAGCCGATAAAACCTAATAAGAGCAATAAAGAGAAATAGAGAGTCCGCCCCGAAGGGGAGAGCAGCAGCTCATCTACAATAAAATGGGGGATCTTTAAATTTTCGAGCAGAGTTGGGCTAATGCCAAAAGAGATAACAGGCAATATCAGGAAAAAATAGCCCATTAAAAGCAGTGAATGCAGACTTAAAAAATGGGGAGCATTGCGATTTAAACGCCGAACAAGAGCCCGGATCTTAAACGGCCTGCCCTGCCGCTGATCATCCGCTAATAAAAAATAGTAGCCGAGCTCATAATAGATGGCAAACAGCGTAGTTAAAAGAAAAAGCCCACCATAGAGCAACGCCCAAGGTGAAAGCAAAACCTCCAAAAGTGTTTGACTTGTGAGGCTTTCAATCCCCGTTACTCCTAAAATCTTATAGAAAAGAAAGCTTAAAAATGGCAAAACTAAAAAGAGCCGAATAAATTGCAAAAAGAGATAACTCCGAACATAATCCGCCCAATAAAAACGGATTCGTCCAAATACCCGCTGTAATAATGCCATCTTATTGCCTCCTCTCTCTTGAAGGCTCGATTATACTCGAAAGAAACCTAAACTGTAGGTCACAATCGGCCACCTATTCGACGGATAACATCAATTTTGCTAAATATCCCTATCCTGCATTTTTATCAGCCACCTTCTCGGTGGATAACACCTTTACGTTTTAGCTAATAATCCCGATCCTTTTCTAAGCCGCCTTTGCGGCGGGTTACTGCAGGATAGGGGAAAAAAGCTAAAACCATAATTTCTAAGCCGCCTTTGCGGCGGGTTACATATTCGGTGTTGCCGTAGACGGGTAGCCATTTTTCTAAGCCGCCTTTGCGGCGGGTTACGTGTATCCATGTAGTGCGCCTCCTGATTGGGTTTTCTAAGCCGCCTTTGCGGCGGGTTACCTTTTTTGTTTGAGAGATAGCCTTTGGAGTCTTTTCTAAGCCGCCTTTGCGGCGGGTTACCATTCTTAGAGCTTGCTTTAATCGCCTTGCAGTTTCTAAGCCGCCTTTGCGGCGGGTTACTAAGCAATCAAATATTGCTGATGATGATGATTTTTCTAAGCCGCCTTTGCGGCGGGTTACGCCGGCGCTTGTCTGCTCGCCGCAGGGCAGAGTTTTTAAGCCGCCTTTGCGGCGGGTTACGCATGATAGTAAGTCCATTCTTGACTGCTCAATTTCTAAGCCGCCTTTGCGGCGGGTTACAATTCGGTCGGCATTTGATTGATTTGGTTGCTTTTCTAAGCCGCCTTTGCGGCGGGTTACACAAGTGCCAATCTCCGTTACCGATCCGCTCTTTTCTAAGCCGCCTTTGCGGCGGGTTACAGTATGGAAGGACTTTTTATTACGGCTCAAGATTTCTAAGCCGCCTTTGCGGCGGGTTACCGGGTAAGCAAGGATTTTAGAGAGCTCTTTGCTTTCTAAGCCGCCTTTGCGGCGGGTTACACTGCAAAGTCCCTCTATCCGTTGATAGAGCGTTTCTAAGCCGCCTTTGCGGCGGGTTACATTGGGGATGTTTTGGTGACGCTTATTGTGGGTTTCTAAGCCGCCTTTGCGGCGGGTTACTTATGCTTATGCATTAGACCCTCATGAAGTTTTTTCTAAGCCGCCTTTGCGGCGGGTTACCTACCCATTGTGATAATCTAAGCGAGCCAATATTTCTAAGCCGCCTTTGCGGCGGGTTACTCCCACATGTTAGATACTGATAAAACGTCTTGTTTCTAAGCCGCCTTTGCGGCGGGTTACTACATGTTTTCATCGAAAACTCACCGCCTAGGTTTCTAAGCCGCCTTTGCGGCGGGTTACTTAAGCATAGATTGATTGCTAACTCCTCCGAATTTCTAAGCCGCCTTTGCGGCGGGTTACAAAGGAGATTAAGAATGAAACTATCAAACATCTTTCTAAGCCGCCTGTGCGGCGGGTTACAAAGGAGATTAAGAATGAAACTATCAAACATCTTTCTAAGCCGCCTGTGCGGCGGGTTACAATCTCTTTTCTTAATAAGCCTTTACTAATAATTTCTAAGCCGCCTGTGCGGCGGGTTACCTTCAAAAACAAGATACACGGCTTTCGTATCATTTCTAAGCCGCCTGTGCGGCGGGTTACACCGATAAGCCCATCATCAATTTGTGATCTTTTTTCTAAGCCGCCTGTGCGGCGGGTTACCAGTAGGCAGTTTGCTTGCTGGCTTTTAAACATTTCTAAGCCGCCTGTGCGGCGGGTTACTAGGAACAACGCCGAAAGGGTTTAACTCAACATTTCTAAGCCGCCTGTGCGGCGGGTTACAGTCTGCGCATTCTTGAAGCTTGATGTAGATCTTTCTAAGCCGCCTGTGCGGCGGGTTACCGACATTAGGAGCATGTACGAGCGCAACGACTTTTCTAAGCCGCCTGTGCGGCGGGTTACAAAAGATAAAGGCGATACTCTATTTTGTGGTTTTTCTAAGCCGCCTGTGCGGCGGGTTACGGGACATTAGAGAAGGCCTACAATCTTTTGAATTTCTAAGCCGCCTGTGCGGCGGGTTACAAGTAGATATGATTTGCGACTTTATCGGTCTTTTTCTAAGCCGCCTGTGCGGCGGGTTACATTTAAAATGTTAGGAAAGCGCAAGCGTATCATTTCTAAGCCGCCTGTGCGGCGGGTTACCATAACCCACGCGCCTCCTACAAGTTCATAAATTTCTAAGCCGCCTGTGCGGCGGGTTACGGGCGCCGTAAGACCAGGACGCCGTAAGACCATTTCTAAGCCGCCTGTGCGGCGGGTTACTGCTCCATTGTCCTGCCCTTTTAGTAATTGGATTTCTAAGCCGCCTGTGCGGCGGGTTACGGGGGGATATCTGGGCGCTTATATATTATATATTTCTAAGCCGCCTGTGCGGCGGGTTACATATGGGAAGGTCATTACAGGCAAATCAGTGATTTCTAAGCCGCCTGTGCGGCGGGTTACTCGCACTGCTCAAGGACGCAGTAGACTAGCGTTTTCTAAGCCGCCTGTGCGGCGGGTTACTGAGCCATCGTAGTAATCTAGATATACGTCTTTTTCTAAGCCGCCTGTGCGGCGGGTTACATTGAATATACGCCATCTCTAATGCATGTTTTTTCTAAGCCGCCTGTGCGGCGGGTTACAAAAACATAATTACTCCCACACTGCAAAATCATTTCTAAGCCGCCTGTGCGGCGGGTTACAAGATCGAATGGATGGGTTATTTATGGTTGAATTTCTAAGCCGCCTGTGCGGCGGGTTACAGAATGCTATCATCTCAAGGTGGTATAGCTCATTTCTAAGCCGCCTGTGCGGCGGGTTACCACTATTTAGTAGCGTAGTGAGAAGAGCAGCGTTTCTAAGCCGCCTGTGCGGCGGGTTACCTTACTTGGCTACGCTTGCAGATACTCATGCCTTTCTAAGCCGCCTGTGCGGCGGGTTACACCCCCCCAAATAGCATGTAAACGCCTTTTAATTTCTAAGCCGCCTGTGCGGCGGGTTACTGTATTCAAGCTCTAATCTAACGAGGTCTGGATTTCTAAGCCGCCTGTGCGGCGGGTTACATACCCCCCACTGACGCACGCCCCCAAATGGGTTTCTAAGCCGCCTGTGCGGCGGGTTACAATTCTAAGTCTTCATCTTCACTTACAATATATTTCTAAGCCGCCTGTGCGGCGGGTTACTATTTATGAATACAATCGGTTACACAAAATAATTTCTAAGCCGCCTGTGCGGCGGGTTACGCGCTTAAGCGGGAAGAGATCGGGCGCTTACTTTTCTAAGCCGCCTGTGCGGCGGGTTACATAATGGCTCTGCAAAAGGTTGATGATGTTCTTTTCTAAGCCGCCTGTGCGGCGGGTTACCACTTACGAAGCTGAAGCTGAAGAAGGCGCTTTTTCTAAGCCGCCTGTGCGGCGGGTTACAAATGTAAAGCGATATTTAAATTTTACAAGAATTTCTAAGCCGCCTGTGCGGCGGGTTACTTTATATGCTTGATTCTGGGTTGCAACAGAAGTTTCTAAGCCGCCTGTGCGGCGGGTTACCTACGCCCAACCTCAGCATAAATACCTGAAACTTTCTAAGCCGCCTGTGCGGCGGGTTACTCCTGCCTCAATACGATCTAACTCCATTAAAATTTCTAAGCCGCCTGTGCGGCGGGTTACTACGATAAAGGATCACTAGATTATAAAGTAGTTTTCTAAGCCGCCTGTGCGGCGGGTTACAATATAAATTAAAAGGTTTAGATATAGTTTTCTTTCTAAGCCGCCTGTGCGGCGGGTTACTGATCCGCTGCAAGTTGCAATGCCTCTGAATATTTCTAAGCCGCCTGTGCGGCGGGTTACTTGATGAAAAGCGATTTATTGAAGAACTTTTTTTCTAAGCCGCCTGTGCGGCGGGTTACTAATCCCATCTATACCCCCTATTAGAATATGGTTTCTAAGCCGCCTGTGCGGCGGGTTACCATTTAGATTAAATCCGACATACGGTTGGAAATTTCTAAGCCGCCTGTGCGGCGGGTTACAATAAGATAATCATTCATATTATAACCTCATTTTTCTAAGCCGCCTGTGCGGCGGGTTACGAAGACTTAATCGACGCAGCGGAAGATGTTAATTTCTAAGCCGCCTGTGCGGCGGGTTACTGTATACATTTTGCCAATTATCCCGCTCTAAGTTTCTAAGCCGCCTGTGCGGCGGGTTACGTATCGCTCTACAGTAACGGCGACCGCTTTCATTTCTAAGCCGCCTGTGCGGCGGGTTACCTATCCTGCACTAGAAAAACACCTTAAATTCATTTCTAAGCCGCCTGTGCGGCGGGTTACTGGCGGTTTATTTAGGCAAATGTTTACATTTTTTTCTAAGCCGCCTGTGCGGCGGGTTACAAGTGCTTATCGTTCCAATCATCCCCATCATTTTTCTAAGCCGCCTGTGCGGCGGGTTACGAGATCTATAAAGAGAACCCTTTTGCCACCTTTTTCTAAGCCGCCTGTGCGGCGGGTTACTTTTGCAGAGCCATTACCAGATGCGGCCGCAATTTCTAAGCCGCCTGTGCGGCGGGTTACTTGCCCACTGTTTCTATTGTCGAAACGTGGAATTTCTAAGCCGCCTGTGCGGCGGGTTACTTTAAAAGAAGGTGAAGAACTTTTTTTTAATTTTTCTAAGCCGCCTGTGCGGCGGGTTACGCGTTCTACAAGCTTAGATGGTTCTTTGATTTTTTCTAAGCCGCCTGTGCGGCGGGTTACAAGTTTGGTCTAGAATTCTCAACGTTGATGCATTTCTAAGCCGCCTGTGCGGCGGGTTACGAAGTGGCTCAAATCAGTTCTTCAGCGGTGCATTTCTAAGCCGCCTGTGCGGCGGGTTACTCCTGTATCAATTGTAAATATGTCTCGGTCTTTTTCTAAGCCGCCTGTGCGGCGGGTTACGAATCACGCATAAATTAGGAGTTTCTTCAGAATTTCTAAGCCGCCTGTGCGGCGGGTTACTCGACATGGGTGAAGTCTATGTAGAGATCGAATTTCTAAGCCGCCTGTGCGGCGGGTTACTTAAGCCGCACAGCGTATATTTATGCGTATACTTTCTAAGCCGCCTGTGCGGCGGGTTACATTAAAGATATCATCTCTTACCCATTCATAAATTTCTAAGCCGCCTGTGCGGCGGGTTACCTTTGAGCCATCTATTAATGTTTGTCAATGTATTTCTAAGCCGCCTGTGCGGCGGGTTACTCAAGCGTGATTGAGGTTGCTGTTGATGAAGTTTTCTAAGCCGCCTGTGCGGCGGGTTACACTGGGAATTGAGAATACGATAAGGCGTATTTTTTCTAAGCCGCCTGTGCGGCGGGTTACAACTCGATTTGTGCAATAATTATACACAAATATTTCTAAGCCGCCTGTGCGGCGGGTTACGCTATTCAGCGCAATATCAGAGCAAACCACTTTTTCTAAGCCGCCTGTGCGGCGGGTTACGATCGGCATGAGAGAATCGAAAGCAGTGAGAATTTCTAAGCCGCCTGTGCGGCGGGTTACCCTTGGAATATAAGACGCTAAAACCACTCTTATTTCTAAGCCGCCTGTGCGGCGGGTTACCACGAAACCGATAGTTTTAGATTTTATATAAATTTCTAAGCCGCCTGTGCGGCGGGTTACATTTGCTCTGCCCAATGGCGGTTATTGGGAGCTTTCTAAGCCGCCTGTGCGGCGGGTTACATCTATAACAGCGAAGCGGAAGCACGCATAGCTTTCTAAGCCGCCTGTGCGGCGGGTTACTACAGGTCAATAATAATGCTTCTAAAAACGATTTTCTAAGCCGCCTGTGCGGCGGGTTACATTTAACTTTGCCAAATTATAAAAATGCGCTTTTTCTAAGCCGCCTGTGCGGCGGGTTACAGCTAATTGGCGAACTCTTCTCCATCCTGCTGTTTCTAAGCCGCCTGTGCGGCGGGTTACGGCATGGCTAAAACCCATGCCCTTTGTCGTTATTTCTAAGCCGCCTGTGCGGCGGGTTACGCAAAGTCTCCCCAATTTTTTAAAATTGGGGGTTTCTAAGCCGCCTGTGCGGCGGGTTACTAAGAAAGAAGAATATATTGAACCTGATTTTTTTTCTAAGCCGCCTGTGCGGCGGGTTACTGAAGTAAAAACTCCAAGACACCCCTATAATATCCAAATTGTTAAAGAACTGAAAGCATAAACCCTCTTTTTAATCAAAGTATAAAAAGCCACAAAAACAGAGGCTTAAATA
>JASLFU010000038.1 GCA_030150405.1 Ignatzschineria sp. | reverse complement strand
CTCTCCATTGGGCATGTCTCTCCCGAGGCAGCCGATGGGGGGTTAATTGCTGTGGTTGAAACGGGCGATGAGATTATCATCGATATTCCTAACCGTACCATTGAGCTCAATGTGCCAGAAGCAGAGCTGGAAAAGCGTATGCCTGCACAGCGTGAAAAGGGTTTTGTTCCCGCAAAAAAGCGCCCTCGCAAAGTCTCCAACGCGCTTAAAGTATATGGAGCCTTAGCCACTTCTGCCGCTTTTGGTGCGGTGCGTGATGTCTCCCGTTTGGAGAAACTTAAATAACCTAAAGCCACAACATTAGCGAGCAATAAAAGCCCGAAAGTAGTCTTAAATAGCGCTTTCGGGCTTTTTTTATATTCTCTATTGTTATTTAAAGGGCTCGAAAATGTACACCAATATCTATGGGCTTTCCAAAATAGGGGGAGGTTGTTACAAGGCCATGCACCCCTGTTTTTGCATATTCCGCTGCGTTTTGGAGATGAATTCCTCCCGCTGCAAGCTGTATTAATTGGGGGTTAGAGGCTGAAACTTCAGCTACGATTTTGGTTAATGTTGCGGGCGGAAATTTATCATACTGAATTCCATGAATGGGAAGAGCCATAATTTGGCGTGCCTCGTCAGCATTATTCACTTCGACTAAGATCTGCTTTTCACAGTCGTTTTCTAAAATGTTTTCTACAATTTTAGGAAGATTTTTAAAGCCCCCGATCGCTGCAATATGCTGCTCAAAGAGCAGAATAGTCTCGGATAACCCTAAACGATGAGGATAAGCACCTCCTGCAAGAATCGCTTTAATGGAGAGGGCTTTGGTGCCGGGAAAGACTTTTCGGGTAGTGAGGATATTGATCTTAGGATTTACTGCCTTTGCAGTGCGGACTAATCGCTCTGTACGAGTGGCGATGCCGGAGCTAAATTCAAAAATATTTTGAATGACTTTCACAATCTCATTTAAGGCTGCAAACTCTCCTTGAACTTTAAAAAAGCTGATTCCTTTGTGGATTGCATCTCCACTTTTTGCGCTCTCTAAAACTTTAGCATTTACCTCTTTAACTAAAACTTGAGCCTCCTCTGTACCGCAAATAATCGCATCTTCACGGCTGTAAAAGGCCATTTCATAGGGCTTTTGATTTACGCCTAAAAGCTTAGTGGTAAGATCAAAATAGGGAAGATCCTCTTCGAGCCAATCGATAATTTGGGACGTTTTAATTCGCATCGATATCTCCTTATTTGGGAAGTTGGGAAGTATTCGGAACAGGCAAAACGCTTATTTTATCAATCATCGTTTTGCATATCGTAGCTATAGAGTAGTCTACCCCATTGAGTACTTTATCTCTTCTTTATCAAATTTTAGGAATAAAAAAGCCATCAACAGTGTTGATGGCTTTTCAGTCTTTTTTATATTGTAAGTTTAGCTCGTAAATTTAGATTATAAAACTTACGCTAAGCTACTATTTAAACCAAGCATCGATCTCGGTTTTGTATTTATCGTAGAATGCTTTAGCGCCTTTATCAGGATTACGCTCATCTTCACCTACCATGCCCATAAGTTCATGGAGTTTGTCAGAATCTAATACAAAATTGCTAAAGAAGTGAGCAAGCTCAGGTTGATCATCGCTAAATCCTTTACGGGAAAGAATGTGGATCTTATCGATCTCGTAGATCGATTTAGGATCTTCAAGCATCTTAAGATCATAGAGATCCCACATATAGTGAGGTTTCCAACCCGTGATCACTACCGGCTCTTTAGCGCCAATAGAACGGCGAAGTTCAGCCATCATTGAGCTTTCAGATGATGTAATCTGTTCAAAATCTAAGTCATAGGCATCAATGGCTCGAATGGTATTGGTATGCACCCCAGCACCTGAACCGATTCCATAGATTTTACCTTCAAAATCAGCAGCGTTTTCATTCAGCTCCTCAATAGAGTTGATCTCAACATAATCAGGCACAACAAGTCCTGTGCTGGCATCATCAAATACTGTTCCTACAACATCGAGCTTATCGCCAAAACGCTCCCAATAATCTTTATGAGTATGGGGTAGCCAAGCATCAAGATAGAGATCAGCATCCCCTTTAGCTAAAGAAGCATAAAGTGGGCCAGGCTCGATTAAAGTTGTGTTAACATCAACATCCCGTTCTTCCAATACTACTTTGGCAAGATGGGTCATCGCTACACCTTCTGCCCAGCTAGGGTAGAGAATGGAGAGAGAGGTTTGATCTTTATTTTGGGTATTATCGCTACAAGCCGCAAGCGCAAAGAGAGCGGTAAAGGCAAGAAGCGTGACTCGGAGAAGTTTTTTCATAATGAAATCCTTTCGGTTAGTGTGTAAGTTTAGTTTAAATTTTAATAATTTTTAAAATGGAATGAATGAAATCGGCAGATAGATTGAAGCTTCGCCGTTTTAGAGAGATTTTACTCCACTTGGCTAGCTTTGCTCGATTGACCTACAGCTTGTGTAATGCGATCTAAAATGATGGCTAAAATCACAATGGAGAGCCCAGCTTCAAAACCAAGCGCCATATCTGCCTGCTGAATACCAGCATATACACTCTCCCCAAGGCCGCCAGCACCCACCATTGAGCAGATCACCACCATCGATAGTGCGAGCATAATGGTCTGATTAATACCGGCTAAAATTGTTGGCATTGCAAGGGGAATCTGTACCTTAAAGAGCGTTTGGCGATTCGTACATCCAAAAGCGACAGATGCTTCTACGATCTCTTCAGGAACCTCATTAATCCCAAGAGTGGTCATACGAACAGCGGGAGGGAGTGAGAAAATGACGGTAGCGATCACTCCAGGAACATCCCCTACAGAGAAGAAGAGAATCGCCGGAATTAGATAGACAAAGGCAGGCATTGTCTGCATGAAGTCTAAAATAGGGCGAACAATGGCGTTAACCCGTTCGCTGCGCGCACACCAGATACCAAGGGGAATCCCGATAATTAAAATAATCACTGTCGAGATTAAAACAAGCACTAAGGTATCGATAAGGTGCGGCCAGAAGCCCATCCCATAAACAAGGCTTAAACCTAAAAGAATAAAAATAGGTAGGCCTAAGCGCTTTTTGTAGTTTTCCCGAGTGATCTGTAAGCGGGTAAAACTTTTACAGGTTGCAAAAAATGCCGCTAGCGCCAAAATTAAAATTAAGAGAAAAGGGGGAATCGCCATCAATGCATTTTGTAAGAAGTGGACGGAATTCCCAATGATAATGGTAATTTGCTCGAAAAAAGGGCGCCCAACCGTTGAGAGCCAATCTACAAAGAGTTCTACATATTTACCTAAATGAATATTCATATTACGCCTCCTTCTCTACATTATTCTCTTTATCTTCAGCCACTTTTTGTGGGGCTTGTTTGCCTTTAAGCGCTCCTTCCTCACCCTTTTGGGAAAGTTCGGGATCTTCTTCGCTCATCATCTCAATCACTTTGATATAACGAAGATAGCCTTGAGGCCGTTCTTTATCATCTAAAACGGCAATAGGGTAGGTATGATCGGCAAAGAGCGGAAGCGACTCTAAAACCGGAGTATCGATATGAGTGGTGGGAATATCGATTAAAATCGATTTAACACTGCGCTCACCTTCTCGCATTAAACGGCGAGCATCATTAAGGCGTAGATACCCTTCAAATCGATTCCCACTTGAAACTGCGGGTAAAAAGTGATGATTATGGCGCTCCATACGGCGTACTGCTGTAGCAGGTCCATCACGATCGATATGAATCCGCTCGCTAAAGGGCTTCATAAGACCGCCTGCGGTAATGACCTTCGTGGAATCTACCTCATTGATAAAACTTCGCACATAATCATCAGCGGGGTTGAGAAGAATATTCTCCGCACTATCTTGCTGTACGATAACCCCATCTTTCATAATGGCGATGGTATCACCAAGCTTAAGCGCCTCATCGAGGTCATGGGTGATAAAGACGATTGTCTTTTTTAATTTCTGCTGAATTTCGATCAGCTCATCTTGCATCTGGCTGCGAATAAGAGGATCTAGCGCACTAAAGGCTTCATCCATCAGGAGAATATCGGAATCATTGGCAATGGCACGGGCGATACCGACGCGTTGCTGCATGCCTCCACTCAGTTGGCTCGGATAGGAATCTTCATATCCTTGTAGCCCCACCATATCGAGAACCTCTTGCGCCTTTTTATGACGCTCTTCAAGAGGAATATTTTGAATCTCTAAACCAAAAGCTACGTTATCTAAGATGGTTTTATGGGGAAGTAGAGCAAAATGTTGAAAGACCATGCCGATCTTATTGCGGCGAATTTGAAGAAGCTCTTCTTTATTCGCTTTTGTAATATCCACATCATCAATAAAAATGGAGCCACTAGTGGGCACATTTAGCATATTCAGGCAGCGTAGAAGGGAAGATTTCCCACTTCCTGAAAGCCCCATAATGACGAAGATCTCGCCATCATTAATAGAAAAATTTGCGCGATTAACGGCGACGACCGCCTTTGTTTTTTGTTGAATTTCAGCTTTCGATGCCCCCGCTTCAAGCATGCGCATCGCTTGTTTTCTGTTTGAACCATAAATTAGGGACAAGTCTTTGACGTGTAATTTACCCATAGGTTTTAATAGTTTCCTTTCTGTTTCCTTAACACCCCAAAATGTGAGAAGAGTGTTAACAGATCAGTCTTTTTGAATTAAAAATCTCACGGTTTTTATTTTTGACAGTAACCTCAAAAGGTCAGTATGAGGGAGAAAAGTGAGGAAAAGATAGATGTATCTGTAATACACAAAGTAATAAAACAAAAAACTCAGACTTTTCTTATTTTTATTTGTATCTGTACTGTTTGAATAAGTATTGAGCAATATATAGCTCAGAAGAAGCCCCATCATAGAGAGCTGATTTTGATCTTTCAACCTTTAAAAGTTGATTTGGGTCAAATATTTTTGCCCTTTAGGCACTTTTAGAGGGGATATAGAGGCTTATTTTTTAGAAATCTCAATAGGAAACAGTCCCCTTTAAAGTGGGCTATCTGAGAGATTTTTATAAAGAAAATTTAAGAGGGAAGAGGAGTTGATTAAAATCAAACAAAAATAGTTGCTTAAATATTTCGCAATAGCTCTGTTTACATCTTTTTTGAAGTAGAAATGATAAAGCTCATACCAAACGCCTTCAATTTTAGAATTCTTTTGTTGTGAATAAAGAGGGCAGTAATAGACATAGAGGAGGAGAAGGGAGGGATGATTAATGATTAGGCAATTATAAGTTGCGCTTTTACGAAAAATGCCTATAATAAAAAGCCTATTCCTCGATAGCTCAGTTGGTAGTAGCACATGACTGTTAATCATGGGGTCCCTGGTTCGAGCCCAGGTCGAGGAGCCAAATAAGAGAAGCCTAAGTTTTTTAACTTAGGCTTTTTTATTTCTTTTTTATTTTAATCTTCTGTTTTTTGTCTGTGTAATCTTAAATTTTAGTAGAGAGCATAATGATCGTTATGCTCTGCTATGGCTCTATTCTCTAATCGATTTGGCAGCTTTGAGTTAAGCGGGGCAGGTGATTTTGGACCATCACCTCTGAAAACTCTTTAGTGGGATTTTTAACGCTTAATTTTTGAATTCTCTCAAGCTCAATCTCTAAAATAGCACTAATGGTATCGGCTGAGCGTTTAGCCATCTCTTTAAGGGTTGAGTGCGGACGGTTATGAACAATTTCTGCGGTCATAAGTGCTGAGAAGATATCTCCAGTGCCGGCAAATTCTTTGGGAATCATCCGATATTCCACTTTAAAGTACTCCTCTTCCGCTGCGGAATAGCCGTAGATATAATGCTTTCCATCTTCTAGTTCTACACTAGTGATTAAAACTGATTTTGTTCCTTTCTCCCGTAATCGATCGATCCAGCGCTTTACCCCTTCTTCATCGATGTTATGAAAGTTTTCTTCCTCCCCCACAATGAGTGCCGCTTCTGTAAGATTAGGCAGCATAAGATCTGCATGGGGTGCAATAGCGCGCATTCCCTCTACTAAATCGGCACTTAAGCCAGGGTAGAGCATGCCATTATCCCCCATAATAGGATCTGCAATAAGGTAGGGGCGCACTTTTTGGTTTTCGAGGAGATATTCGATCGCTTCCACCTGTTTTTTAGACATTAAAAAACCGGTGGTGATGAGATCAAACTGAATATCATGTTTCTTCCACATTGCGATGCTCTCTTCCATAAAGGAGGTGAGATCATGAACTACCGCTTCGCCATAATCGAAATTATTAGAGACCACAGCAGTGGGTAAAAAAGAGAGATTATTGCTCGGTTGAGTTAAAACCGGAATCATCGCAGAGAGCGCAACTTTGCCAACCCCGGCAAGATCGCTGATGAGCAGAATTTCAGACATGGATATATTCATCTATAGATATAAAAGGATTAAAAGATCAAGATTAACAGAGCCTAAAGAGCTCTGTTAAATATACCATTCTCTTTGCCGTTGCGCCGTCTCTTTATTCTTTTTTTAAATAGGCCAGTTTATGAGGAGTGTTGAGAGGGCGTTTCTTCCTCGCTGATCTCAAGATGATCAAAATCTGTAAACATTCTTTGTGCTAAACGTTGATCTTTAGGCGTTAAAGATTCAAATAGATCCCGAATGTTTTGATGCTGCTCGCGGAACTTGCGGCAAAATACGGCCAGATTATCCCGAGTTTTAATCTGCTCTAAACTGCGATAACCGCTATAGGTTTCTCCCGGTTGAATAGGGTCTCCTGTGCGGCGAAGGGCGCTATAAGCAAATTCTGCCTCATGAATAGGAATGCGCCATGAGGGCTGTTGTAAAAGCGTTTGATATTTTTCTAAAAGCTTAGGGTCTTCAATGCGATCGATTTTATTGGGGTGAAGCTTGATGATTTTATTATTTTTATCCACTAACTCAATCACAGCTCGACTCTCTAAGCTGGTGCAGTTTTCAAATCCAGGGAGGCCGTTAATTCCCTTAAACTGGATGCGATCCTCCATAAAATCTTGATAGCTAAAGCGGGTATGCTGCATGGTAGTGCCGTAAAAATAGACGCGATCGAAAAGCGAACTAAAATCGGCTCGAATACAGTTGGTAAACTTAAAGCCACTATTGCTAATTTGAGCCCGAATAAAACTCGCCGCCCGGCACTCACTCATGGTAAAGGTGGAGATATTGAGCGTTGCGGCATTAAAGTTTGCCTGCTGCAAATTACTATAATCAAACTGAACATAGTTAAGGCGGGCATTTGCGAAATTGACATTGCGTAAATTTGCATGGGAGAGATCCCCCTGGTCGCCATAGATGCCTTTTAAGATCGCATTGGCTAAATTGATTTTAAAATTGAGCGAGCGGACGACTGTTTTCTCTTTAGAGTATTCCCGCTTGCTAAGAAGGCGAAAGAGAATCGCAATCTCATTGCTAGGCTCTTCCGCCTCTTCAGAGATAAGATTGAGCGCCTCTCCATAACGTTCGGCATAGGCTTTAGGAAACTTCTCTTTAGCAATAGAGGGGTAATAATCTAATAGATAGTTTTCGGAATTGGTAAGGGTACGGATATGTCCGCAGAGAATGGACAAGATCTGGCCATGAAGAGAGTAAGCTTTTTTATAAGCTTTAATTTGTGCAAGGTCTGCGGGATTCTTTTTAAGATATCGTTCCCGAAGTCGTTTTTGCGAGCGCTCCTCTTCCACCTTCGGGCGCGTTACAAGATAGGGTGTAATGGGGTAATCTTTATATTTATAGAAATAGACAAAGCCCTCTTTCTCTTCAAGGTAGGGGAGCGCTTTTACAGCATCTTTAACAATCTCCCACAAAATATAGATGCCCCCTAAACGGACTGATTCGTTCTGATCCCCGAGAAGTTTAATGCCTTCTAAAAAGCGTTTATCAACCTCCATCTCCCGATCTTTTTGTTGAGTATATTCAAGACGCTTCTCCGAAGTTCTTAAAGAGCGGTGGCGCACTGAGGCTACATAGGCAGAGACACTAAATCCCAATACGGCAAATGTGCCGAAATAGAGCGAGGTTAAAAATTGATAATCACCATCATAGAGCCCAGCTGGAGGGACTTGAAAGATCATCGCAATTAGATCGATCATCAAGAGAGAGATGATCACCATAATCGGGATTAAAATGGTAAGAAGTAATACTCGCACCTGCCGGGGAGGCATACGATTAACGTAGGGGTTATCGGGATTTTTATCGATAAAGATCGCCGCACGCCGAAGGGTGGTAAGCAGAGCGTTATAGGTGGAAGCAAGCACAAAGAGCGCAAAAAGTGTAATGCCGAGCGTCTGTAAGGGGGAGAAGGAGAGCGCACCTTGGGTATGAATGGTAAACCAGAGAGTTAAGGGAATAAGTGCAACGAAAATAGCGGTGATTCTTCGGCGTTGACGATTTTTAATCAGCAGACGAAAGAGATTCTCCGTCCCTTGAGTGAAAAAATTGATTGCTCGGTGAAGAAATTGCATACCGGCTCCTTGCGCTTAACGAATCGATAGATAGCTATAATTATACGGTATCACGGCGGGGTAGAAAAAGAAGAGTGTTTTATTGGAGTAATTTATTTATATAAAACTATTTATATACGGCATTTATAGGTTGAGCACACCATAAAGCAATGAGTGATATAAGATGCATTCGTTATATAAATAACGGATAAGAAGGCTATTTTGATGACTGAATTAAGAAAGGAGCAGTATGAGATTGAAAAAATTCCCCCTTAAAGAGGAGCTACATCCTTGGGTGATTGAGCCGGAAAAGGCGCGGGAGATTCAGCGGAAGTTAGCTTCCAAAGTGGATATCTCGGGGGGATCTCTTCCTCCTTTGGAGCAGTTAAATTATATTGCCGGGACAGATATCGGCTTTAAGCAGGATAATTTGGGGGAGCTATCGATTATTCGTGCTGTTGTGGTGGTATTGCAATTTCCTTCCTTAAAGGTGGTGGAGCGAACTATTGTGGAAGAGCCGGTACCGATGCCGTATATCCCGGGACTGCTCTCCTTTAGGGAATTGCCAAGTCTCTTAAAAGCTTTTGCGAATTTAAGTTTAACGCCCGATCTTATCTTAGTTGATGGGCAAGGAGTACTCCATCCTCGGGGATTAGGGAATGGTAGCCATTTAGGTGTATGGCTTGATCGTCCCACAATCGGGGTGGCAGAGCGTAGATTATCCGGTTTTATTCCCTCTATTCATGAGAAAATAGATGCCTATAAAAACTCTACGGGAGGGCAGAGAATCGCCTATATCTATTCCGATGAGGAGGCTTTTGATAGAAAGAGGAGAGAGGTCGGACTGCTTTATCATTCTAAAAAGGGGAGTAATCCGCTCTATATCTCCCCTGGGCATAAGATCAATTTAGAAGAGATCGAGAGCCTTTTGCCCTATCTTTTCAAGGGGTATAAATTGCCAGAGCCTATCCGTATTGCAGATAGTATTGCCTCTAAAAGACGAGGTTTTGAGCGTTGGCTCAAGGATTCGTCTTAAGAGTGATCCTGTTTAATGCATAAACTTAATGAAGTTTAGTGAAACTCTTGTGCCTCAATTTGAGGAAGTAGCTTGGTTAAAACCCCTAAAATAGGGAGAAAGGAGGTCCCCACAAATACAGTCTGTAGTGAGCTATTATCTGCCGCCCAGCCCAAAAAAAGAGCGCCGATTCCACTCATGCCAAACATTAAACCAAAGAAGATGCCGGCAATCATCCCAACACTTTGGGGTACAAGTTCTTGCGCAAAAACAACAATGGCGGAGAAGGCGGAAGAGAGAATAAGCCCAATAAAGATTGAGGTGATCACAAGAGGAATCAGTGGAAGATGGGGTAGGAGGAGTGTAAAGGGTAGTGCGCCTATCATAGAAAACCAGATCACTCGGCGCCGGCCGATACGATCTCCCACAGGTCCACCAATAAGCGTGCCTAACGCCACGGAAGCTAAAAAGAGGAAGAGTAGTAGGACGGCGTTTTCCGGTGCAATCTTAAATTTTTCGATTAAATAGAAGGTGTAATAATTGGTAAGATTCGCCATATAGAAATATTTAGAGAAGATTAAGATCGCTAAAATCCCAAGGGCGAGAAATGTTCGCCGTTTTCCAAAAGGAAAGCTCTCCCCTTTGGCGTAGCGATTACTCTGTTGAATATTCTGTTTTGCACTCCAGCGACTAATCATAAAGAGTAGCGTAACGGCGAGAATACCGATAAGGGCAAAAAAGTGGATATTTTGTTGATTGCCATAGCGGATCACTAAAACTCCCGCCAAAAGTGGCCCAAGTGAGGCGCCAAGATTTCCTCCAACCTGAAAGATCGATTGGGCAAAGCCGTAACGACCGCCCGAGGCTAAACGGGTTAAGCGGGCCGCTTCGGGATGAAAGATAGAAGAGCCCACTCCCATTAAAGCAGCGGCGGAAAGAATCTGCAGATAACCAGTGGCAAATCCTAAAAGAATAACCCCCAATGTGGTGGAAAGCATTCCAAAAGGCAGGAGATAAGGCTTTGGATGTTGATCTGTAAAATAACCGATACCGGGCTGTAAAATAGAGGCCGTCATCTGGTAGACGAGACTAATTAAACCAATTTGAGTGAAGCTTAATTGAAAGTTACGCTCAAGCAGAGGGTAGATCGCCACAAGCATCGATTGAATAAGATCATTTAAAAGATGGGCGGATCCAAGCATCAATAAGATTGAGAGCATAACTCCCTGCTTTTTGATGGATCGAGTGCTAGTTGCCATAAAAACCCTCCAGAAGCCTCAAGTTTATAAATATTAGTATTTTGAGTGGGTACTCTCTATTTTATGAATTTAAAGAGATGCTTGAATATTAGCATGAACGCCCTAATAGAAAAACGCCCCTAAACGTAAAGTTTAGAGGCGTAATAGTGATGAAATACTCGCTAAATACTCGATTTTTATCGATCGCTTATTTGAGTGAGCCCACCATCTCTTCGGGTTTCACCCATGCATCAAACTCCTCTTCAGTGAGGTAGCCAAGCTCAAGGGCTGATTCTTTAAGAGTTGTCCCTTTAGCATGGGCATTTTTAGCAATAGCTGCGGCCTTATCGTAACCAATATGGGTATTGAGCGCAGTGACCAACATTAAAGAATTATTTACAAGTTCTGTAATACGATCACGATTAGGTTCAATCCCCACCGCACAGTGATCATTAAAGCTCTGCATTCCTCCTCCTAAAACCCGTACAGATTGAAGGAAGTTGTCAATAATCATGGGGCGGAAGACGTTAAGCTCAAAATTTCCAGAAGCCCCGCCGATATTGATCGCGACATCATTCCCCATCACTTGAGCACAGAGCATCGTTAAAGCTTCCGATTGAGTGGGGTTAACTTTACCAGGCATAATGGAGCTTCCAGGCTCATTTTCAGGGATAGAGATCTCACCAATACCTGAGCGAGGGCCTGAAGCTAACCAGCGAACATCATTTGCAATTTTAGTTAATGAAGCCGCTAAGCCTTTCAGGGCACCATGGGCATGAACTAATGCGTCAGTGGTGGCTAAAGATTCAAATTTGTTGGGTGAAGTCACAAAAGCTTCGCCGGTAAAATCTGCAATCTCTTTCGCTACACGTTCGGCATATTCAGGATGAGTGTTTAATCCCGTGCCTACAGCAGTGCCGCCAAGAGCTAATTCCATTAGATGGGGGAGGGCATTTTCAATATGCGTTAAATTGTGCCCAAGCATCGCTTCCCAACCGGAGATCTCTTGCCCTAAGGTAAGGGGGGTAGCATCTTGCAGGTGAGTACGTCCGATTTTTACAATATCCTTAAAGCTTTCAGCCTTTTCACCAAATGTTTTGCGTAAACGGGTTAGCTCAGGAATAAGAAGTTTTTTAATCTCCAATACTGCAGCAATATGCATTGCAGTGGGGAAGGTATCATTAGAGCTCTGTGCTTTATTCACATCATCATTAGGATGAACAAGACGCTCTTCACCCCGCACACCCCCGAGGATCTCGCTTGCACGATTCGCCAGAACCTCATTCATATTCATATTTGTTTGTGTGCCTGAGCCTGTCTGCCAAAGGGAGAGGGGAAACTCATCATCATGTTTGCCGGCTAAAACTTCATCTGCCGCTTGCATAATTGCTTTTGCTTTATCTGCTTCTAAATGGCCAAGATCCCCATTTACCTTCGCTGCCGAGCGCTTAACAATGGCTAATCCATAGATGAGCGCTTTAGGCATCTTCTCATTGGAGATGCGGAAGTTTTTTAATGAGCGTTGTGTCTGTGCGCCCCAAAGTTTATCGTTCGGGACCTGCATATCGCCCATGGTATCTTTCTCAATACGAAAATCATTCGCCATAGAAGAAACTCCTTTTATCGGTTAAATAGTCAATTTGAATGGTCTAAAAAATTTGAGTTTCCATCATGCCATATTTTTTTTGCTTTAACTACAGGAAAACTACAAGGAGAGCGAATTCTTCCTAAATTTTGGCTCTAAAAAAGCAAAAGAAAATGATATCTAACAGAAGATCTTGCGGTGCCTATGATAAGATAATGGGGAAGATCTATATATCGTGTAATTATCCCGATGAACTATAGAGATCAACATTTTTAGTAACGAGATTCAATTAATTTTAGATAGTCTACGGCGCTACTTTTAGATGAAATATTTATAAGCGGAGTGCCATTCTCTTGATGAAAAGGAGCAAATAAATATGTATAAGAGAATCCTGCTTGCGGTTGATGGTTCTGATAACTCAGTACGTGCAGCACACGAAGCGATTAAAATTGCGGCGAATGTTCCCGATGCGATGATTGAGATTCTCTATGTGATTCTGCCACCTCGCACAGCTCGCCAAATTTTACTCGAGCCCACAGATGAAGAGATGGCAGAGATTAAAGGGGAGATTTTACGCCCCATTGCTGAAAAGATCGAAGCTAAAGGCATCACCGTGAAGAAGACCCTCTTAAAAGGGGAGGCGGCCGATACGATCATCGAACATGAGCACGAGAATGAGTATGATCTGCTGGTGATTGGTAGCCGTGGTTTAGGCGCAGTGCGTAAATTTGTTCAAGGGAGTGTGAGCTCTCGCGTGGCAGAAAAGGCGCGTTGCCCAGTGTTATTAGTAAAATAATGGTCGATCAGCTCTAAAGTAGAGGACTGCATTTTAGAGCTGGCCTTCAAAAGATAAAAGCCCTCGATTAAGTGGAGATAATCGGGGGCTTTTTTGTAGGGATCTTTTTATTATTTAGCTAGCTTTTTTAAGAGCTTTTAATCTTTTAATTAAAATAGACCTCATATTGACGCACAACATTAACGAACATCTTTAAGCCGATCATAAAACCATCCTCATCCATCTTAAATTTAGGATGATGGTGGGGATAGATACAATCTTTTTCAGGATTCCCGACACCAATAAAGGCAAAGGTTGCGGGGACAATATTGGCAAATTCACTAAAATCTTCCCCAGCTAAATAGGGGGGATGATTGACTACCTTTCCGCTACTAAATTGTGTTGCAAAGCTCCGTACAAAATCGGTTTTTTCGGGGTCATTTAAGGTTACGCCATACCCTAAAAGATACTCAATTTCAGCAGTTGCACCATAATCTCGACAGGTAGACTCGATCATCTGCGTGATGCTCTTTTTAAAAAATTGGCGCATCGCTGGAGTGGTAGAGCGAACAGATCCACCTATCATTACACTGCCCGGGATCGCATTTAGGGCATCGGGGTGGCCTGCATTAAAATAGGTATTACTAATGACGCCCGCTTCAAGGGGAGAGATTCCCCGGGAGATAATAGTCTGAAGTTTTTGAATAATTTGCGCCCCGATAAGTACGGGGTCGATCCCATTATGGGGTTCTGAAGCATGACTGCCTTTCCCTTTAATAGTCGCTCGATAGAGATCTGCGTTTGCAGTGACGGGCCCATCTTTAAGATCAATAGTGCCGGTGGGAAGCATTGTCCAGAGATGGTGACCATAAAAGAAATCTAGGTCATTAAAGAGTCCTGTCGCTACAAGCTCTCTTGCACCGCCGGGAGGAATCTCTTCAGCGTGTTGAAAGATCGCCCAGACTTCACCATTAAGCTCAGAAAAATGATCATTGAAGTAATGGCAGGCCGTCATTAAGATGGCTGCGTGTGCGTCATGACCGCAAGCATGCATCATCCCTTTGATTTTGGATTTAAAGGGAATCTCACTCTCCTCTCGACCTTCTTCAATGGCAAGAGCGTCAATATCTCCCCGAAGCCCAATTTTAGGTCCAGGGTTAGGGGTGATAAAGCGCACCAAGACCGATGTTTCTGTTGGGCGAGTAACCGTAGCGTGGGAAAGTTTACTCATCTCCTCAAAAATAAACTGGCTCGTCTTATACTCTTTAAATGAGAGCTCAGGGTATTGGTGAAGATAGCGTCGATATTTGAGTATGGTAGGCTCATAATTCGCTAAATCTTGATGAGTGATAATACGCATTAAATAGATTCTCCTCTCGTAAAAAGAGGCACTCCGAAGAATGCCTCTCATCTTTCATTATTCTATAATTTTTCAGCTAACCATTGTCGGGCAGCATCTAAGGCTTGCTGAATATTTTCAGGCTGTGATCCACCCCCTGTAGCAGAATCGGGGCGACCACCCCCTTTTCCACCCACTTTTTGAGCTGCAATATTCAGTAGCTCACCAGCTTTTACCCGATCAGTAAGGCCTTTATCTACGCTGGTAACTAAAGCTACGCGGCCATCAATCGCTGAAAGCAGAATAGTGACGCCTTTAGTTTCAGCTTGTAAGTTATCGCAAAGCTCACGTAAAGAGCGATTATCTGCTCCTTCGATCTTTTCAGCAATGACTTTGACGCCATTAATCATCTCAGCGTTCTGAATAAATTGCTCGCGGTTTGCAAAGACCAGTTTTGATTGGAGCTGTGCGATCTCTTTACGTAAGGTTTTCGCCTCTTCTAGCGTTTGATCTACGCGGGATTCAATGTGCGCAGAATCTGTTTTAAGCTGAGCGGCTAAATTGTTCAGCGTTTTGGCATTATTGAGCATGATCTCTAAAGCATCGCCCCCCGTTACGGCTTCAATACGACGGACTCCCGCAGCAATCCCTGTTTCGGAGATAATCTTAAAAAGGCCAATATCTCCTGTGCGTGAGACATGTGTTCCCCCACAAAGCTCGATGGAGTCGCCCATCTCAATAACGCGGACAATATCGCCATATTTCTCACCAAAAAGGGCCATGGCGCCTTTTGCTTTAGCTTTATCGATCGGCATCTCATTCGCGGTTACTTCGTAGTTTGCGCGAATAGCATCATTTACACGTTTTTCAATGGCTTGCAACTCCTCAAAAGTCACCGGTTTGTTGTGGGAGAAGTCGAAACGAAGGCGATCATCAGTGACTAATGAGCCTTTCTGCTCAATATGATCTCCAAGCTCATCTTGTAATGCTTTATGCATTAAGTGAGTAGCGGAGTGATTCTTTTTAATGAGCTCGCGGCGAGAATCATCAATAAGAGCAGAAACCTCTTGTCCTACGGTGATCTCACCATGTTTAAGTACCCCAATATGGAGGAAGGTGTTCTGTTGCTTTTTCGTATCTTTGACTAAAAACTCAAAGTTTTCACCTTTAAGGATTCCGCTATCGCCCACTTGTCCGCCAGCTTCAGCGTAGAAGGGGGTCTCATTAAGAATAATGATCGCATCATCTCCTTCTTGAAGAGAGGTTTTCTCCTCACCTTCTACAATGATCGATTCCACTTTACCTGTGGCTTGAGTTTGCGTATAGCCGTGGAAAGTAGTGTCGGTGGCATTTTGAAGATTAAGTGTAGCCTCCGCGCTAAAGTTACTTGCGGCACGGGCACGCTCCCGCTGCTCTTCCATGCATTTTTCAAAACCCTCCATGTCGAGCGTTAACTCTTGTTCACGGGCAATATCATTAGTGAGGTCAACGGGGAAACCGTAGGTATCGTAGAGTTTAAAGATCGTCTCGCCCTGAATTACGTTCCCTTTAAGTTTTGCGATATCAGCTTCAAGCAATTTTAAACCATGCTCAAGCGTGGTAGAGAAGCGTTTCTCTTCATCTTTAATCGTCGTTTCAATAAAAGCCTGTTTCTCTTTAAGTTCAGGGAAGGCATCGCCCATTTCACGCACAAGTGCAGGAACAATTTTATAGAGGAAAAGCTTTTTTTGGCCAAGTTTATAACCATGGCGGATTGCTCGGCGAATAATGCGGCGAAGTACATATCCGCGCCCTTCGTTAGAAGGTAAAATACCGTCGGCAATTAAGAAGGAGACTGAGCGGATATGATCACTTAACACTTTAAGAGAGTTATGCTCAAGATCTGTTGTGCCCACAGCCTCTGCCGATGCTTTAATCAGGTTTACAAAAAGATCGATCTCATAGTTGCTATGCACACCCTGAAGAATAGCTGCAATACGCTCTAGCCCCATTCCTGTATCGATAGAGGGGTTAGGAAGAGGGTGCAATGTCCCCGATTCATCACGGTTAAATTGCATAAATACGAGATTCCAGATCTCAATAAAGCGATCCCCATCTTCTTCAGCTGAGCCGGGAGGACCTCCCCAGATATGTTCGCCATGATCATAAAAGATCTCCGAAGAAGGACCACATGGACCAGTATCGCCCATCTGCCAGAAGTTATCGGATGTACCATCCTCTTTATCCCCAATGCGGATAATCTTCTCATCGGGAAGACCGATCGTTTCGTTCCAGATTTTATAAGCTTCATCATCATCGTGATAGATGGTGACTAAAAGCTTCTCTTCCGGAAGTTTATAAACCGTTGTTAAGAGTTCCCAAGCGTATAAGATCGCTTTCTCTTTAAAATAATCCCCGAAACTGAAGTTGCCGAGCATCTCAAAAAAGGTGTGATGACGCGCAGTAAAGCCAACGTTTTCTAAGTCGTTATGCTTTCCCCCTGCACGAACACATTTTTGGGAGCTCGTTGCCGTGACATAGTCCCGCTTTTCTAAACCGAGGAAACAATCTTTAAATTGATTCATTCCCGCATTAGTAAAGAGAAGCGTTGGGTCATTTGCCGGAAGAAGTGAGCTTGAGGCCACTTCCGTGTGTCCTTGGCGAATAAAGTAATCTAAAAATTTACGGCGTATTTCTTCAGTCTTCATAATTATTTTTGAGTTATAAAAATCAATCGGTAGAGCAGGGGAATATTCAATACTTTTAAATTGCGTGATGAATAGCAAAATACCCGCTCTTAGAACGGGTATTATTATCACTTAAAAATCCCTTTATTTAAAGAGCCACGGTGCCTCTTTTTGGCGTTTAGCCTCGTAGGCGCGAATTTCATCTGCATGGGCTAGGGTTAGGCCGATATCATCAAGCCCATTGACTAAACAATGCTTACGAAATTCATCAATATCGAAGTGAAAAGGGCCTGCTTTTATTTGTCTTTTTTGTAGCGCTGTCACTGTTTGTGCAGGCAGATCGATTTTGAGCTCAAGATCTTTATATTGCTCTGTTAACTTAAAGAGCGCATCGATCTCTTCTTCACTTAAACGGATGGGTAAAAAACCATTTTTAAAGCAGTTGTTATAGAAAATATCGGAGTAGCTGGAGCTAATCACTGCCCGAAAGCCATAATCGGTCAGTGCCCATACAGCGTGTTCTCGGGAGGAACCGCAGCCAAAATTTTCTCGAGCTAAGAGAATAGTCGCCTCTTTATATTCTGGCTTATTGAGTGAAAATTCCATGTTGAGTGGGCGCTTAGAGTTATCCATGCCCGGTTTGCCATGATCTTTATAGCGCCATTCATCAAAAAGATTGGGGCCGAAACCAGTTTTATAGATCGAGGTGAGAAATTGTTTAGGGATAATTGCATCAGTATCCACATTTGCTCGATCAAGGGGAACGACAATGCCTTGGTGTGTTGTAAAGGGTTGCATAATTATCTCCTAATTAAATTCACGAATATCCACAAAATGGCCTGCAATCGCAGAAGCTGCGGCCATAGCGGGGCTAACAAGATGGGTACGCCCGCCGGTGCCTTGTCGCCCTTCAAAGTTACGGTTAGAGGTAGAGGCGCAATGCTCCTGAGGCTCTAAGCGGTCTGGATTCATCGCTAAGCACATCGAGCAACCGGGCTCTCGCCACTCAAATCCGGCCTCTATAAAGATCTGATCTAAACCTTCTTCCTCGGCTTGTGCTTTAACTAAGCCAGAACCGGGCACAACCATCGCAAGCTTGATATTATCCGCAATCTTTTTACCTTTAACCATTCTGGCAGCATCGCGAATATCTTCGATTCGGGAGTTTGTACATGAGCCGATAAAGATCTTGTCGAGCATAATTTCTTTAGGAGATTGATTAGGCTTCAAACCCATATATTTGAGCGCTTTTTCGATGCTCTCTCGTTGAACAGGATTCTCCGCTTTAGCAGGATCGGGGATTCTTTCATTGATTCCAATCACCATCTCGGGGCTTGTTCCCCAGCTTACTTGGGGCTCGATCTTACTTGCATCGATCGTGACTACTTTATCAAACTCCGCATTCTCATCTGAATGGAGAGTCTTCCAGTAAGTGACTGCTTTTTCCCAATCTTCACCTTTGGGGGCAAAGGGGCGATCTTTAATATAGTTGATGGTCGTTTCATCGACGGCTACTAAGCCGACTCGGGCACCTGCTTCAATGGCCATATTACAGATCGTCATGCGACCTTCCATAGTGAGGTTTTCTACTGCTTCTCCCGAGAACTCAATAGCATAGCCCGTGCCGCCTGCGGTACCGATTTTACCAATAATGGCAAGGATCAAATCTTTTGCCGTCACGCCGGGCTGAAGTCTGCCTTGAACGTCGATCTTCATTGTTTTTGATTTAGCTTGCACAAGACAGCTTGTGGCAAAAACGTGCTCTACTTCACTGGTGCCAATGCCAAAGGCGATAGCGCCAAAAGCTCCGTGGGTAGCAGTATGAGAGTCACCACATACAATCGTCATCCCAGGGAGAGTAGCACCTTGTTCAGGTCCCGCAACATGCACAATTCCTCGGCGAATATCCCCAATGGGAAAATAGGTAAGATCATTCTCTGTTGCATTTTTATGGAGAGTATCCACTTGTAGCTTTGCAATAGGATCTTCGATATTTGCGATATCACTTGTGGTGGGCGTGTTATGATCCGCCATGGCGATAATAGAGCTTTTGCGCCATAGTTCACGGCCAGCTTGTTTTAAACCTTCAAACGCTTGCGCACTGGTGACTTCGTGAATGATATGACGATCAATATAGAGAAGTGCTGTACCATCACTCTCGGTGCGTACAACATGATCATCCCAAATCTTTTCATAGAGCGTTTTTGCTGTCATATTTAGAATCCAATCTCCAAATCTATCGGTGGTTACAGATAGGGGCTTTACAGGAATAAATCCGCAACCTCTAGCTGTAGAAAAACCTTTTATTTAATATTCTTATAAAATTATTTATAAATTTTGGCCTTTTAGCTTTGGCTCTTTTTTGAAAGGGCTCAAAATGTAAAGAGATAAAGCGAAAGGTTACTTCTTATAGTAGAAGTAAAGATTATATTATCAAATAATTTATGTGCCGATGGTAGAATCGGCAGACTTCGGCGCTGATCTATATTTAGAACGGTTTCTTAATGAATAATTATTGAGTGAAGATGTGATGGAAAAGAGAATCGAGAAGAGACGTTGGGTGATCAAAATTGGTAGTGCGATGATCACTAATGATGGTGAAGGGGTAGACACCTCCCGGGTGCGCCATTGGTGTGAGCAGATCGCTCAGCTTAAAGCAGAAGGAATTGAGGTTGTGATTGTCTCTTCAGGAGCAGTGGCCGAAGGCATGAAACAGCTAGGGTGGGCGGAGAGGCCTCAGTTTCTTAATGAGTTACAGGCGGCAGCATCTATAGGACAGACCGGCTTAGCCAATGCCTGGAGCGAAGGGTTTTCGGAGTTTAATCTCCATGCAGGGCAGATTCTCTTGACTCATGAAGATGCTGCCGATCGCCAGCGCTATCTGAATATTAAAAACACTATCGGCACTTTGCTCACTCATGGGGCTGTGCCAGTGATCAACGAGAATGACACCATCTCTTTTGATGAGATCCGCTTTGGTGATAATGACACCCTCGGCGCTTTGGTCGCAAGCTTAATTGAGGCGGATATCTATATTATTTTAACGGATCAAGAGGGGGTATATGAGAGTGATCCAAGGAAGAATCCCGACGCTAAATTGATTCACGAAGCCGATGCCTTTGATCCCCGTTTAACAAGTATGGCTTCTAGCGAGGGGGGGAAATTGGGGACAGGGGGGATGTATACAAAAATCACTGCAGCCCATATTGCAGCCCGCTCTGGAGCAACAACCTATATTGCTAAAGGGGATCGGGAAAATATCCTTTTAGCTATCGCTGAAGGCAAGCAGGTGGGGACGAAGCTCAAAGCGCTTAATTGTAAGGTCTCGGCTAAAAAACGCTGGATGCTCGAGCAGAAGCAGATTAAAGGGCATCTCATTGTAGACGCCGGGGCAGAAAAAGCTTTAATCGAAGATGGGAAAAGCTTGTTACCCATAGGCGTTGTTGCGCTTGAAGGAATGTTTGAGCGGGGAGATATTGTGGTCTGTGTGAATTTACAAGGGGAGGAGATAGGCCGGGGGCTTTCAAACTACCACTCTCACGAAGTGATGAAGATTTTACGCACACCTTCACATAAAATTCAGGAGCGTTTAGGCTACATTATTGCTGATGAGTTGATCCATCGAAATAACTGGATTGAAAATAAGTGAGCAGCCCCCATAATCTAAATTCATAACAGGAAACTCTATAAAGAGAATTAACGATTAATTAACCTGAAAAATCGTGTAGTATAGAGAGCTTAAATTTAAGCGCCTGAGTGTTTATTCTAGCTTTAGATTCTTCTTTTATTAGAGGTTGACTACTTTTAGAAGAATGAGCGTTGTAAGTAAGCACTAGATAAGACAATATCGATAGGATAAAGGTAACGAATGTTTAGTAAAATAATCCGCAAAATTTTTGGAACACGTAATGATCGCATGATTAAAGAGGCGAATCAGTACGTTAAAAAGATTAACGCGCTTGAAGAGAGCATGCGTGCATTATCGGAAGAGGAGCTACAGAATCAGACTCAACTTTTCCGCGAGCGATTAGCTAATGGTGAGACTTTAGATGATCTCTTGCCCGAAGCTTTTGCCACCATGCGCGAAGCAGCACGCAGAGTTTTAGGCATGCGCCATTATGATGTGCAGTTAATCGGCGGATATATGCTCCATAAGGGGCGAATTGCAGAGATGCGCACAGGAGAGGGTAAAACGCTTGTTGCGACGCTTGCTGTCTACCTTAACGCTCTTATGGGCAAGGGTGTGCATGTAGTTACCGTTAACGATTATCTAGCTCGCCGTGATGCCGAGTGGATGGGACAAGTCTATAACTATTTAGGCTTATCGGTTGGCGTGATTGTCTCTGAGCAGAGCTTAGAGGAGAAAAAAGCGGCTTATCAGGCGGATGTCTGTTACGCCACCAATAATGAGCTTGGATTCGATTATCTTCGGGATAATATGGTCTACGATTTAGAATCGAAGGTTCAGCGCCCCCTCTATTTTGCGGTGATCGACGAAGTGGATTCAATCTTAATTGATGAGGCGCGTACCCCTTTAATTATTTCAGGGCCTGTAGAGGGTTCTGAAGAGCTCTACATTAAGATTAATGAGTTAGTCCCCTATTTAAGAAAACCCACCCCAGAAGGTGAACCTGTTGATTTTGAGATCAATGAGAAAGATAAGCAGGTTAACCTGACCGAAGAGGGGCATGCGCATATTGAGCGCCTTTTAGTAGAAGCAGGTCTTCTTCAAGAGGGGGATAGTCTCTATGATAATCAGAACTTAAAGCTCTATCATCATTTAGATAACTGTTTACGAGCACACTATCTTTACCTACGTGATGTAGATTATATCCTTGTGAATGGTGAGGTGGTGATTGTAGATGAGCATACAGGACGTACATTAGCAGGACGTCGCTGGTCGGATGGTCTTCACCAAGCGATCGAAGTGAAAGAGGGGGTAGAGGTTAAGCCGGAAAACCAAACGTTAGCTTCCATTACCTTCCAGAACTATTTCCGTATTTATGAAAAGCTCGCAGGAATGACAGGTACGGCAGATACTGAAGCCCCTGAGTTTTTAGAGATCTACGGGCTAGAAGTAGTTGTGATCCCAACCAATAAGCCTATTCAGCGGGTCGATTATGGGGATTTAGTCTACCTAACACAAAAAGAGAAATATGAGGCGATTGTTAAAGATATCCTCTACTGTTACGAGCGAGAGCAGCCGGTACTTGTGGGGACAGCTTCGGTTGAAGTTTCGGAATTAATCTCCGGGATCTTAACTCAGCGAAACATTCCTCATGAAGTCTTAAATGCTAAGCAGCATGAGCGCGAAGCCTATATTGTGGGTCGAGCGGGGACGCCAGGGGCCATTACAATCGCTACGAATATGGCGGGCCGGGGAACGGATATTGTTCTGGGTGGAAATGTGGAGATGGAGGAAGAGCTCTTCTTAGCTTCCAATCCAGATGCCACGGAAGCGGATTTAGAGGCGCTTCGTGCGCGGGCAAAAGAGCGTCAGCAGAAGGTTTTAGAGCTGGGCGGTTTACATATTATTGGTACAGAGCGTCATGAGTCTCGTCGTATCGATAATCAGCTTCGCGGACGTGCTGGGCGTCAAGGGGATGTGGGGTCTTCCCGTTTTTATCTCTCCCTTGAAGATCACCTTATGCGGATTTTCACAAGTCCTCGGGCCTACAATATGATGAAGAGCCTTGGCATGGGTGAGGGTGAAGCGATTGAGCATAAATGGATTTCTCGAGCGATCGAAAATGCGCAACGTAAAGTGGAAGGGCATAACTTCGATATTCGTAAGAATCTTCTGCAATATGATGATGTGGCGAATGATCAGCGTAAGATTATCTATCAACAGCGGGATGATATCCTCAAGGTAGATGATGTTACCGGGGCTCTGAATATGATGCGTGAGCAGGTCTTTAGTGATCTAGTCAATGAGCATGTTCCGCCCCAAAGCTTCCCGGAGCAGTGGGATCTTGAGGGTCTTGAGACGCGCCTTCGTGAGGAGTTTAACCTCGATCTTGATCTTAAAACTATGTATGAAAGTGATGAGAGCTTAACTGGGGAAGATATCTACGAAGCTGCGCTCAAAGCGAGTGAAGAGCAGTATGAAGAGAAGCAATCTCATGTGGATCTTGCGCAATTTAGACGATTTGAGAAATCAATTTTGCTCGAAGTGCTCGACACCCAGTGGAAAGAGCATTTAGCGGCGATGGATTATCTCCGTCAGGGGATTCAGCTTCGGGCCTATGCTCAGCGCCGTCCTGAACAGGAGTATAAGCGTGAGTCATTCGAGCTTTTCCAAGCGATGTTAGATCAGATTAACTATAAAACTGTTCGTTTCTTAAGTAATATCCAGATTCGTGTTGAGCCCGAAGAGGAGTCGATGGCGATTCGTCATGAAGATGAAGAGTATCGTGCTAATGCTCAACCGAAAGAGGAAGAGCTGCCCGATATGCGCCATGTGGGTCGTAATGATCCTTGCCCTTGTGGGTCAGGTAAGCGCTATAAAGAGTGCCACGGAAAGATTCAATAATCGTTCGCCCGCTAAAGATCAGCGTGTAAAGAACGGTTATTGAAATTATCTAAATAGAGAGGGATGCAAAATGCATCCCCTTTTTTATCGGCCCTTTAAAAGTTTATAGTCTCTTTTAAAAGGCTTGCTCCTTTTTATAACGCCTTAATATGAGAGGAGAGCTGCTCTCTAGCTTTTTCGATAGTGATCTCGCCTTCAAAAAATTTAGGATTCATCACTTCTATACGGCTAAAAGGGATTTTATGAGAGGCAAATAGATACTCAAGCCGTTGAGTAGTCAATTGATAAGTTTGGTAATCCTGCAAATAATCTTTCATTGCTTCATCATAGATTGTTTCGTGGGCAACATAGAGGGCCACTTCATCTAATTTCCAATAGAGGGTGTGACCACTGCCTAAAGTGCGGAGAATTTCAGTTTGATTAAAGATCACCGCTTGCATCACTTGCCAGAGCTCCTCTAAACCGATCTGAATAAGCTGAGAGGCGAAGAGACCATTCAGATCTGCCAGAGTTACGATGCTCATATTTAAGATTTTCAGCCCAAAGAGTGCTTCAAATTCTTCAATAATTTTCCCATTAAGATGGGCATTATTGATCAATTCAGATTCTAATAACTGAATAAATTGATCGGAAGACTCTTCAGCCGGCATCACCGCAGTAAAGGGCAGGACCTGTAAGACATCTTGAAACTCATTTTTCTCTTTATTGAAGGTGGCAATCTCAAATTCAGCCTCTTCTGTACCGATACCGATAATGAGCGGCTTAAAATTATTGGCTCTAAAGCGAATTTTAGAGATCTCAAAGAGTTGAGAGTAGATGGGAAAGGCAGGGCGAATAATTTGATTAAGATGGTAGATCGAACCGATGCCAATAAGCCCGCATTGTGTAATCTGGGGGTAATGTTCCGCGATATTCTGCCCAATGGTCTGTAATAAATTAGTGGCAGAATCTTTATCTAAATAACGGACCTCTTCGCGGCTCTCTTGATGTTGAATTACCACTGCAAGGTCGATGGTACGTAACTTTTTTGACATATCGATACTCTTATAAATGTTTGTGCCTTTAAGGGGCTTAGAAGCTGATAAATATTAATCCTTTCTGATTGTACGATGTTAGAAAATGAAAACCAAAGGGTTCTTCGGCAAGAGGGTGGATTTAATCTTTCAATCTCTCATTAAAGTATAGCGGGGGAGGAAATATACATTCAAATAATATATATTGAGAATCGCTTTCAATAGAGATAGCACATCTCCTCTTCTTTGCTGTATACTTTGAACTCCATTTTTTATTTTATTGTGGCGATTTAGACGCAAGAACCTTCAGGAAAACGAGGTCAAAAATATGAGCAGTAAGCGATTCAAAAAGCGGTATATAGTGGGCGCTCTTGCCTTAATCATCGGTATTGCAGGCTATAAGATGCTGTCCCCGAAAAGTAGCATCTCTTACTTAACAACGCCTGCTCAAATTATGGATCTTGAAGTCAATATTTTAGCCGATGGAAAAATGGAGGCTTCTCAGCAGGTAGATGTGGGTGCCCAGGTTTCAGGGCAGGTGCAAAAGATGCATGTAAAGCTTGGGGACAGAGTTAAAAAAGGGCAGCTTATTGTAGAGATTGATGACCTTCCTCAACAAAATGCAGTTAAAGATAGTGAGGCCCGCTTAAAAAATAGTATTGCCTCGAAAGTTGCGAAAGAGGCTCAGCTCATTAATCAACGAATTAATGTGGAGCGTCAGCGTCGTTTAATTAAAAATGGTGCCACAACACAATCAGAACTCGATCTTGCAGAGGCAAATTTAAAGGTATATGAGGCAGAAGTAGAGGCGTTAGATGCTCAGATTGCACAAGCGCAAATTGCTTTGGATACAGCAAAACTCAACCTTACTTATACCAAAATATTAGCGCCGATTGATGGCGTAGTGGTAGCGACAGTTGTTAAAGAGGGGCAGACGGTTAATGCGGTTCAGACTGCGCCGACCTTAGTTAAATTGGCAGATCTCTCTACTATGACTATTAAAGCCCAAATTTCAGAAGCCGATGTCACTCGTGTTGAGCCGGGGATGAAGGCTTATTTTACGATTTTAGGTGAGCCCCATAAACGTTATGAAGCTGTATTAAGGCAGATAGAGCCTGCGACAGAAACCTTTCAGACGGCGGTGGGTAACGCGGTTACAAATGTGAATGAAGCGGTCTATTACAACGGACTTTTTGATGTAGAAAATCCCGATCAACAATTTTATATCGATATGACAACGCAGGTCTATCTAGTGATTGATGAGGCTAAAGATGCATTAGTGATCCCTTCGATGGCCACTCGATTTAAACCGAGTAGAGCTGCAGAAAGGGATCTGCAAAAGAGCAAAGGTCAATCAGATCAGAAGGCTACGATTTGGGTGCTCAAAGATCCTAAAGGGGAGGCGATTGAAGCGCGAGAGGTGGAGTTAGGGATCTCAAACAATGTCTCTACAGAGGTTAAGTCTGGAGTGAAAGAGGGTGAATTAATCATCACCTCGGAGCTTGAGATGAGTAATAAAAGAAGCGCCCCAACAATGAGTCGTCCGCCGGGAGTGGGGCGTCGCGGCTAAATATCTATGAGCAGAATAGAGGCAGAAGAGGTAGATCGATATGAGTAGCAGGGCTGTGGCGAGACCAAAGCAAGATGCCCCTTTGATTGAGTTAAAGGATTTAGGCCGAACTTTTCAAACAGGAGAGTTAGAGGTCGAGGTGCTTAAAGGGATCTCACTTACCATTGAAGAGGGTGAGTTTATCGCCATTATGGGGGCTTCGGGCTCGGGGAAATCTACTTTAATGAATATTATCGGGGGGCTTGATTACCCTTCCCGAGGGAGTTATTTCTTTCAAGGCAAAGAGATCGCCCATTACAGCCAGGAAGATCTCGCTAAACTACGGCGAGAGCATTTTGGCTTTATCTTTCAACGTTATCATCTGCTGAATACTTTAACCGCAAAAGGTAATGTGGAGATGCCGGCGATCTATTCGGGCATGGCCCCTGATCTTCGTAATGAGCGGGCGAAAAAATTACTGACAGCTTTAGGGCTTGGGGAGCGCATCGACTATTATCCGACCCAACTTTCCGGAGGGCAGCAACAACGAGTGAGTATTGCCCGAGCCTTGATGAATGGGGGCGACATTATTCTTGCCGATGAGCCGACGGGAGCTCTCGATAGTGAAAGTGGCAAGGCGGTACTGGAGATTTTGCAAGAACTGAATCGTGCTGGGCACACAGTGGTTATGGTTACGCATGATCCAGATGTGGCTTCCCATGCAAGCCGGGTTATTGAGATCAGCGATGGAGAGATTATTCGGGATAGAGAAAATCCCCTCGTTGAGACTGAAGTGAAGGGAGCTCTCCCTTCTGTTAAAGAGAAGAAACAGGCATCCCAATTAAGTCAGCTATTACAGCGTTTAGGAAATGCCTTCTCAATGGCGGTTATCTCCATGGCAATGCAGCGCATGCGTACCTTTTTAACAATGCTAGGGATTATTATCGGTATTGCCTCTGTGGTTCTAGTAATCGCTTTAGGTAAAGGCTCCACAGAAAAGATTCTCGAAAATATCAATGCCATGGGAACAAGTACATTAACTATCTATCCTGGCACCGGCTTTGGGGACCGAAAATCGATGAGTGTGCGTTCTTTACGCCCCAGTGATGTGGAGGTTTTAAAGCAGCAAAGTTTTATCCATAGTGTGACGCCTATGGTCTCCACCTCTGTTGAGGTTCGCTATCAAAATATTTCGGCAGTCAATACCCAAGTTCAAGGAGTAGGGCATCAATTTTTTGATGTGCAGGGATACGATATTGTGGAGGGAATCGCCTTTAATGAGGAGAGTGAAGAGAATTTAGCCCTTGAGGCGGTAATTGATGATAACAGTGTACAAACTCTCTTTCCCGATGGAGAAAGCCCTATTGGAGAGGTGATTATGTTGGGGCATCTTCCCGTTAGGGTGATCGGTGTTGCCACCTCAAAGGCTCAGGGCTTGCGGGGAAGCAACAATATGAATGTTTGGATTCCTTACTCTAGCGCTATGAAACGGATGCTCGGGGAGAGCTCACTGCGTAATATCACTGTTCGGGTGGATGAATCGGTCAACATTAAGCTCGCAGAGAAGAGTATTACCGATATTATGACGCAGCTTCACGGCAAGAAGGATTTCTTTATCTTCAATGCCGATACGATTCGGGAGACGATTGAATCAACAACTCTCGTTATGCGGATTTTAATCACTTCCATTGCGCTAATTTCTCTTTTAGTCGGGGGGATAGGCGTTATGAATATTATGTTAGTCTCCGTGGCAGAAAGAACGAAAGAAATAGGCATGAGGATGGCTGTTGGGGCTCGAAAAAGTGATGTTTCCCAGCAGTTTTTAATTGAGGCTGTATTAGTCTGTCTTTTAGGGGGCGTCATTGGGCTTCTTTTAGCTTTTGGCGTAGGTGCACTTTTTGGATCTATTAGTGACAAAATGCCTTTAAGTTTTTCGCTACCTTCGATTATTTTAGCCTTTGTGGCCTCTTTTATGATTGGGATCATTTTTGGCTATTTTCCAGCCAAAAGAGCTGCAGATTTAGCACCAATCGAAGCTTTGGAGCGTTCATAATTGCTTATTGAATTGTCAATTTAGTTTAATGAGATTGAAAACTTAGCGATATCTTGGCAAACTGGAGCGACTTAGGTTTTATCTAATTTTTTATCACTTTTTGGGGGTATATTTATGAGTCAACATAAGCGACCTTTATCGCCTTTTATGCTGGGGAGTGGATATAAACTGCAAATTACATCGGTAATGAGCTTTTTACATCGTCTTTCCGGGATCTCTTTTGTCTTAATCATGCTGGTTGTAGGCATCTGGTTTGGCACACTTGCGGCAGGTCCAGAAGCATTTGCCAAAATGAATAAGGTATTAACGAATCCTTTAATGATCCTCCTAGTATTAGCAGGAACATTTGCGGCGACTTACCATTTTTGTAACGGTATTCGTCATCTATTTTGGGATGCAGGTAAGGGGGTTGATATCCCTTCAGCAAAGAAAACTGCAAAGATGGTGCAAATTGCAGCGCCAGTGTTAGCAGTTATCCTTATTATTGTTGGCTTTGCAGCGTAAGGAGAGATTCATGAGACATCAAACAGCTTTAGGTCGTGTAAAGGGATTAGGCTCAGCACGCTCAGGCTCACGTCAGTGGGTTGCTCAAAAAGTATCAGCCGTTGTGCTTGCGGTGCTTTTTTTATGGTTCGCATTTTCGTTTGCGAGACTTTATGGCCAAGGTTTTGAAGCAGCAATTGCTTGGATCGGGAAACCATTTAATACCGTATTAGCCGTCACATTTGTCTTTACGGCCTTTTATCATGCGATTTTAGGTCTGCAAGTGGTAATCGAAGACTATGTCGCTAAAACATGTGTTCGTATTGTGGCGCTCAATGCAATGCGCGTAATCCTTTCAATTGTAGGTTTAGCTGTTGTATGGGCTATTCTCCGTGCAGCGCTCTACTAAAAGTCTCTCTTCATTGATACTTAAATCTTTGAAGATTTTTTCGTTTTAAGCCCTGATTAAATAGCGCTAAGGCGAAATAAACAAACAAAATAAGATGCAAACTATTTGGAGTTTTAATCGATGACTAACAACCTTAAAGAATATAAAGATTATAAAATCACCGAGCATCTCTACGATGTTGTCGTAGTAGGTGCAGGTGGTGCAGGCTTACGTGCTACGCTAGGAATGGCAGAAAAAGGCTTTAAAACAGCCTGTGTAACTAAAGTATTCCCCACACGTTCACATACTGTAGCAGCGCAAGGCGGAGTATCTGCAGCTCTTGGAAATATGGGCGAAGATGATTGGCGCTGGCATATGTACGATACAGTAAAAGGATCAGATTGGTTAGGTGACCAAGATGCGATCGAATATATGTGTCGTGAAGCGATTCCCTCTATTTTAGAGCTTGAGCATTATGGCCTTCCTTTCTCACGTACAGAAGATGGCAAGATCTATCAGCGCCCCTTTGGAGGTATGACTACCAATTTCGGGGAAGGTCAAGCGCAAAGAACTTGTGCGGCGGCAGATAGAACTGGTCATGCGATGCTTCATACTCTCTATCAACAATCGCTTAAACATAATGCAGAATTCTATATCGAGTACTTCGCAATCGACCTAATTATGGAAGAGGGTGAGTGCCGAGGCGTTGTGGCTTGGAACTTAGCAGAAGGTACGATGCATGTTTTCCGTGCCCAGACTGTTGTATTAGCCACAGGGGGCTATGGCCGTGCATACTTCTCTGCAACTTCAGCCCATACTTGTACCGGTGATGGTAACGGGATGGTCGCTCGTGCTGGTCTTCCATTACAAGATATGGAGTTTGTTCAGTTCCACCCTACCGGTATCTATGGCGCAGGTTGCTTAATTACCGAAGGTGTACGGGGTGAAGGGGGTTACCTAACAAACTCTGAAGGCGAACGTTTCATGGAGCGTTATGCCCCTAATGCTAAAGACTTAGCTTCGCGTGACGTAGTTTCTCGCTCTATGTTGATTGAGATTCGCGAAGGCCGTGGAGTAGGTCCTAAGAAGGATCATATCTATCTCCATCTTGAGCATCTAGGTCCAGAAGTTATTGAAGAGCGTCTTCCTAGTATTGCTGAGAGTGCTCGTATCTTCGCAGATGTAGATGTTCGTAAAGAGCCTATTCCGGTGATTCCTACAGTTCACTACAACATGGGAGGTGTCCCCACTAACTATCATGGTGAGGTTGTTACACTTCGTGATGGTGATCCGGATGCAGTAGTCCCCGGACTGATGGCTATTGGTGAGGCTGCGTGTGTCTCTGTTCATGGGGCTAATCGTTTAGGTTCAAACTCACTTTTAGACTTAGTGGTATTTGGTCGTGCGGCGGCAAATCGTGCAGCAGAGACTTTAACGCCCAATGCGCCTCAAAAGCCGATTAATGTAGATACAGTGATTAAGATCTTAGATCGTTTTGATAAGATCCGTCATGCAGATGGAAATATCCCCACCGCAGTTCTGCGCGATAAAATGCAGCGCGCAATGCAGGAAGATGTGGCGGTATTCCGTATGCAAGAGACGCTTGAAGATGGTGTTAAACGCATCGAAGAAGCTTATAAAATGTTCGATGACATTAAAGTTCATGACCGCAGCTTGATCTGGAACTCAGATTTAGTAGAGACATTAGAGCTTGCGAACCTTTTAGTATGCGCGATTACAACGGTTAAATCAGCTATTAATCGTACTGAATCTCGTGGTGCCCATGCCCGTGAAGATTATCCAAATCGTGATGATGAGAATTGGATGAAACACACCTACGCATGGTTAAGTGAAGATGGTGAAGTGACGATTGATTATCGTCCCGTTCACACTTACACACTGACCGATGAAGTCGATTATATCGAACCTCAAGAACGTACTTACTAATTAAGTAGCTGAATTAGTAAGAATAGTTAAGAGAAAAAGGAAAGAATTATGGCTGAATTTAAATTACCTGCGAATTCCATTGTTAAAGAGGGAAAATTCTTTAAAAATGAGAACGCAACCAATAAACGTGTATTTAAGGTATACCGTTGGAATCCTGATACGGGTGAAAACCCACGTTATGATCGTTACGAAGTGGATTTAGATGATTGTGGCCCAATGGTGCTTGATGGTCTTCTTTACATCAAAAACTCAATGGACCCAACGTTGACGCTTCGCCGTTCATGCCGTGAAGGGGTATGCGGTTCTTGTGCGATGAATATCGACGGTACCAATACTCTTGCATGTACTAAAGCGATGAGCGACGTAGAAGGTGAGATTGTGGTTAATCCATTACCTCACATGCATGTTGTTAAGGATTTAGTTCCCGATTTAACACACTTTTATGCGCAATATGCGTCGATCCAACCATGGCTTCAATCAGAAACACCTAATCCACCCCGTGAGCGTCTACAATCGATTGAAGAGCGCCGCAAGCTAGATGGTCTTTATGAGTGTATTCTCTGTGCATCCTGCTCAACTTCATGCCCAAGTTACTGGTGGAACTCCGATAAGTACCTTGGTCCTGCAGTGCTTTTACAGGCGTATCGTTTTATCTCAGATAGCCGTGATGAGTTTACAGGGGAGCGTTTAGATGCGTTAGAAGATCCCTTTAAGCTCTATCGTTGTCATACGATTATGAACTGTACGAATACCTGTCCGAAAGGTTTAAATCCTGCGAAAGCGATTGCAGAGATTAAGAAGTTAATGGTTGCAAGACATTAAGATTAATCTAAAGGCTACGGCTAAAATATAAAAAGAGAAGCCCCATCGATTGAATTGGGGCTTTTTTATATGCAAAGGAAAGGTAGCAAAATCAGGGGAATTAAAATTTAAAAGTAGTGCTTTTGGAGCTATGAAGGCATAAATTTATCCCGTTAAAATAAATAATTAACGTTAGGGCGGGATCTTGCTATGATGTTTCAGATTCTTTTAAATTCCCCGCACAGATTGTGGTAGAAGGCAAAACATGACAGATAAAAAAAATATTGAGCCAAAAGAGTATGAGCTTAAACATAAAGGCAAAATTAAACGTTTAACAAATAAAACTTTTAAGTTTGATGAACGTATTGGTGAGGGCTGGTTTTCGGCAGTCTATTTTCTCAAAACTGCAGAGATCGCCCGTAAATATGCCAGTGATAAAGTTGTCACGATGCAGTTTTTTCAACGGAAAAATGGAGCCGTGCTTTGCGGAATTGATGAAGCGATCTCTCTTTTGCATACATTTGCAGAAAAACCGGAGGAACTTGAGATCTGGGCGCTGAATGATGGAGATCGCATCGATGCTTTTGAGACGGTTTTAACCATCACCGGACATTATCAGAATTTTGGTTTTTTAGAGGGCATCATCGATGGAATTCTCGCACGAAGAACCTCCGTAGCTACGCATGTGCTTGAAGTTGTGGAAGCAGCTGGGGAGAAAGAGGTGATTTTCATGGGGGATAGGGATGACCATTTTAGCCAGCAAGCAGGAGATGGTTACGCCGCTTTTATTGGAGGATCCACCGCTCAAGCGACTCATGCGATGAACGAATGGTGGGGCATCGAGGGGCTTGGAACAATGCCTCATGCGCTGATTCAGCTCTTTAATGGAGATACGCTAGCTGCGGCTAAAGCATATCATGAGACCTTCCCAGAAGATAAGTTGATGGTATTGGTGGATTACAATAATGATGTGATTGAAGAATCACTTCGAGTTGCTCGCCATTTTGGAGATAAGCTTTCGGCGGTTCGTATTGATACATCTAATACGATGGTGGATCAATACTTTATGCGCAATCAAGATCAACTTGGTACCCATGATCCCCGTGGCAGTAATCCTCAATTGGTATTTGCACTACGAGAAGCCCTCGACAAAGAAGGCTTCCATAATGTAAAAATCGTAGTAAGTGGCGGTTTTAATGCAGAGAAAATTAAGGCATTTGAAGCAGCGAATACCCCTGTTGATTTTTATGGTGTAGGTTCGAGTCTACTTAAGGTAAATATTAGCTTTACAGGAGATAATGTGCTGCTCAATGGGAAAGAAGAGGCGAAAGCAGGGCGTAAGTACCGTCCTAATCCACGATTAGAGCGGGTCAATTATCACGATAATGAAGTGAAATAACCTTTAAGTTCGATTTAAAGAGAGTTAAAAGCGTGAAAGTCTATATGGAAACCCTTTTAGATTGGCTAGAAGGGGAGCTTAAATATCGAAAGGCGGAAGCATTCGTCTTTGGGGTTAGTGGAGGCGTGGATTCTGCCGTTATCGCCTTTTTATTAGCAAAGCGATTTAAAGAACAGAGTTTAGGGGTGATGATGCCAAGCCACAGCCACCCTAAAGATCTTGATGATGCTAAATTAGTGATGGATGCAGCGGGGCTTCCTTATCATATTGTGGATTTAACCTCGACCCATACAACTTTAATGAAAGCCATTGGCACTCATTATGGGGAGCTTGAAGATGAGACAAAGAATCGAGTGATTATTGGCAACACCAGTGCAAGATTACGCATGACGACTCTTTACACCATCGCACAGACACAAAATGCCTTAGTTGTTGGGACAGATAATGCTGTTGAGTGGTATACCGGTTACTTTACAAAGTTTGGAGATGGTGGTGTAGATATTAATCCCTTAATACATCTTGATAAAGATGAGGTATATGAGTTAGCCGAGCTTTTAGGTGTGCCTGATGAGATTATTCATAAACCGCCCTCAGCTGGCTTATGGGAAGCTCAAACAGATGAAGATGAGATGGGCACAACTTATAAGATGATGAACAGGCACCTTAAAGGGTTAGAGATCCCGGAAAAAGATCGAGAAGTGATCGCCTATTGGCATAATCGCTCCCATCATAAAAGAGCTATGCCCAGAACCCCAGAGCCTTATCGTAAATCTTAAGGGATGAAGTTGGGGCAAATAAGTAGAGATTTAAAGAGAAAAAGCAGAGGTTAATTTAGCCTCTGCTTTTTTGTAGTTATTTCTATTAATTATGTTTGTTGGTTGATTGCTTCTATTGCAGCTTGCCTTTGCGATAATCGTCAAAAGCTTCCATAATTTCATCCATACTGTTCATGACAAAAGGGCCATGTTGGATCATCGGCTCGAGAATGGGATTGCCGCTAAAGAGCATCAATTTTGTACCTTCGTCCGCTTGAATATTGACCTCTTTTCCTTCAAGTGAGAGGACGCCAAGTTGCTGCGGTAATAATCGACTATGTTCAAAATGGACAATACCATCGAGGGTGTAGAGCAGAGTGTTATGCCCCTCGGGGATTGTAAATCTCTCCTCAGCCGCCTGCAGAAACTCTAGATAGTAGATCTGTACTTCGGTATGTTCGGGAGTAAACGGCGTACGATCTGCCCCATATTGGCCTGCAACAAGCCGTAGGAGATTACCATTGGGCGTCTCTGTGAGTTGTGATTCATAGTCGAGATATTGGGGAGCTTGATTTTTAAGTGCTTTAGGAACATTAAGCCAAAATTGCATCCCTCGCATTTTTCCTTCATTTTGGGCGGGCATTTCACTATGAATAATCCCCGTTCCTGTGCGCATCCACTGCACACCAAAATCCCGGATCTCTCCCTTATTGCCCAAGCTATCTTCGTGAGTCATGGTGCCATTTAGCATAAAGGTTAGGGTATCAAACCCTTTATGAGGATGAGCGGGAAAGCCGGCAAGATAATCTTCCGCCTCTTCAGAACCAAATTCGTCGAGCATAACAAAGGGATTAGTAAAACGGTAAGCCTCACTATCGAAGACCCGTTTAAGCTTTACACCCGCACCATCTTCCGCAGGTTTGGCGGTGATTACATAATCCACAGTTTTATACATGGCAAAATCCTTTTCTCCCGATTTTATTTAAATTGTAAATTTATGTTTCAAGTATAGCGGAAGCGGGAAGAATAGATTTTTTAGAAAATCTATTAGAGTTATAAAAATCTCTTTTAAAGGGATAAATAGGGGGAAAGTGAGAGAATTATAGGAATAAATTTTAAGATAAAATATGAAAAAGTGTTGACATCGCTTAATAAGCCCTCTATAACTTTAAACAGGCTCCTGAGAAAAGAGGAGCAAAAAAATTAGAAGCTTATAAAAATAGATTAAAAAAACAGTTGAAATTTAAGGATTATATCGCAATGCATCTATTAAACTTTTTCTATTGGTGGCACATCTCTCGTTAGCGGGAGATATATTTGTGCGCGAAAGAAAAAGTCTGCATTAAAGTATATCGAGAGAGCCCGCAATTACGCGGGCTTTTTTTATGCCTGGAGGAATGGGCTCTCATCTTTGTTTAATAAAGAATAGCGTTAAATATTATTACAAAAGAAGAGATGAAGGGGAAAATCGGCATGATGAAGAGCATTTTTAACAAACTTTATGGAGGAGCACCTTTAACGGTGGAAGAGAGTGATCAGCTCTTTACTAAGATCGCAGCGGGGAGCTTAAAAGAGAGTGAGCTTGCTGGCGCTCTGATCGCAATGAAGATGCGGGGAGAGAGCCCAGAAGAGATAGCCGGTGCAGCGAAAGCCTTCTTAGCGGTTGCGAAACCTTTTCCTAAAGTGGAGTATCCCTTTGCCGATATTGTCGGGACAGGGGGGGATGGGACAAATACCGTGAATATCTCTACAGCTAGCGCTTTAGTGGCGGCTAGTTGTGGCGTAAAGGTTGCCAAGCATGGTAATCGCTCAGTATCGAGTCTTACGGGATCTTCCGATCTGCTCCAGGCTTTAGGAATTAATCTTGAATTAACGCCGGAGAAGGCGAAAGAGGCGCTCGATCAGCACGATATCTGTTTCCTATTTGCACCTCACTATCACCCCGGTTTTAAGTATGCAGCACAAGTTCGGGGCGATCTTAAAACGCGCACGCTCTTTAATATGCTCGGCCCTTTAACTAATCCGGCAAGACCTAAGTTGGCTCTTATGGGTGTTTATGCACCGGAGTTGACAGAGCCTTTAGCAGAAACGGCTAAAATTTTGGGCTATGAACGGGTGATGGTGGTGCATGGCGCAGGCATGGATGAGGTTGCACTCCATGGGGAAACGAAGGTGACTGAACTTCACGAGGGCGAGATTAAAAGCTACTTTGTCTCTCCTACAGATTTTGGCCTTAATGAATATCCCCTTGAGCTTCTTAAAGGGGGAGATGCTGAAGATAATCGCCGAACATTAATCACCCTGTTAAGCGGCAATGCTCCCGAAGCTCATGAACATGCCGTAGTGATCAATGTTGCGATGTTATTAAAGCTTTTTGGGAATGATGATCTTAAAGCTAATGCGAAGCGGGCACTCAATGCTATTAAAGAAGGGAGCGCTCTTCGACTTTTAGAGCAGTTAACAGGGCAAACCTTGCTCGATGAAGCGAGTTTAGAGAACGCCCGTTGTCGGGCTTAACACGGCTCTTAGAAGAGAGATAAAGGAGAAAAAGATGAGTGAAACAGTATTAGATAAAATTGTCGCCCATAGAAGAGCCGATCTTGCGAAGCTGTTAGAAAAATATCCCCGGAAGTCTATTCAGGCAGAGCTCCATCCAAGTGAGCGAGACTTCTATCAAGCTTTAGCAGAAGCCAAAGCAGAATCACGTCCTAGTTTTATTTTAGAGTGTAAACGGGCTTCGCCTTCAAAAGGACTTATTCGAGAGGATTTTGATATTAAGGAGATTGTGCAAGCTTATGCCCCTTTTGCCACGGTGATCTCAGTTTTAACGGAAGAGCGGCACTTTGGTGGGGATTTTGAAAATATTGCACTCGCGAAAGCAGAAAGCTCTCAGCCCATTCTCTGTAAGGATTTTATTGTAGAGGCTTATCAGATTGAGCTTGCTCGTTACTTTGGGGCGGATGCTGTGCTCTTAATGCTCTCTATTTTACGGGATGATGAGTACCGTTATCTTAAAGGGGTCGCAGAGTCATTAGGGATGGGCGTGTTAACTGAGGTTAATGATGAAGAAGAGGTGCGCCGAGCATTACGCTTACAGGCAAAGGTTGTGGGGATTAATAATCGTGACCTTCGTGATTTTTCGGTAGATCTTAAAAAAACAGAGCGTCTGCGCCAATTAATGCCTAAAGAACAGTTGGTAATTAGTGAGTCTGGGATTCGCCAATATAGGGATATTCGCAGGCTCTTTAAGTCGGCAGATGGATTTCTTATCGGTAGTCACCTAATGGGAAGTAAAAATCTCCCCAGAGCGCTGACAAATCTTCTTTGTGGTAGCCATAAAGTGTGTGGTTTAACTCGCCCTGAAGATGCCTTAAAAGCCTATGAGGCGGGGGCTGTTTATGGGGGGCTTATCTTTATTCTCACCTCAGAGCGGGGAGTAACGTATAAGCTGGCGCAAGAGATTGTGAAGGGCGCTCCGTTAAAATTTGTGGGAGTCTTTCAAAATGATGATATTGAAACCATCGAGTTTATAGTTCGGGAAGTGGGGTTATCTGCTGTTCAACTTCATGGGGAGGAGCCTCAAGCCTTTATTACAGCGCTACGAAAGGTTTTACCGAAAGAAGTTAAAATCATTAAAGCCGTGAATATGGTGCAGCCCAATCGATTACCTAAAATGGATTATAGCGGGGTAGATCATTATCTTTTAGATGGTCCGCGCGGGGGAAGTGGTATACCTTTCGATTGGTCGATTTTAAGTGGACAGGATCTCTCTAATACCTTTTTAGCGGGGGGTATTGCCCAGCATAATATTCAAGAAGCGCTCAATTACGCGCCTCTGGGAGTAGACCTTAATTCTGGAGTAGAGGATTCCCCCGGGAGAAAATCTGCCGCTAAATTAGATGAGATCTTTCAGACCATTACCCAATATTTTCAAAACCAGATCATTACAAAGGAGTAGAGAATGCGTAAGTTAGACCCTTATTTTGGGGAATTTGGGGGGCAATTTGTCCCAGAGCTCTTAATTCCAGCGCTCGATCAATTGGAAGAAGCCTTTATTGAGGCACAAGAAGATCCACAATTTCAGGCGGAATTTACCGATCTTTTGCAAAATTATGCTGGTCGCCCGACAGCATTAACCCTCTGCCGAAATTTAACCCGAGGCACAAAAGCTAAGCTCTACCTTAAACGGGAAGATCTTCTCCATGGGGGAGCGCATAAAACTAATCAAGTCTTAGGGCAGGCACTGCTAGCAAAAAGAATGGGTAAGAGCGAGATTATCGCCGAAACAGGAGCAGGGCAGCATGGGGTGGCAACGGCTTTAGCCTGCGCGCTATTGGGCATGAAATGTAAAATCTATATGGGCGCAAAAGATGTAGAGCGACAATCGCCGAATGTGTTTCGTATGGAGTTAATGGGAGCCACTGTAATTCCTGTCACTAGTGGTTCTGCCACCTTAAAGGATGCGTGTAACGAGGCGCTCCGAGATTGGTCGGCAAGCTATAAAACAACTCATTATCTCTTAGGTACAGCTGCAGGTCCTCACCCTTTCCCGACAATTGTGCGGGAGTTTCAGAAGATGATTGGAGAGGAGACCAAAAAAGAGATCTTAAAGCGCGAAGGGCGTCTACCAGATGCGGTCTTAGCTTGTATTGGTGGGGGCTCTAATGCGATTGGAATGTTCACTGATTTTATTCCCGAGGAGTCTGTGCGCTTAATTGGGGTTGAGCCTGCGGGTAAAGGGATTAAGACTGGGCAGCATGGCGCTTCTTTAAAACATGGAACTCCAGGGATCTATTTTGGGATGAAGTCTAATATGATGCAGACAGAAGAGGGGCAGATTAAGGAGTCCTACTCTGTTTCTGCAGGGCTAGATTTTCCATCGGTAGGTCCTCAACATGTCCATTTAAATGCTATAGGTCGTGCGGATTATGTATCTGTCACGGATCAGGAAGCGTTAGCGGCTTTTAAAGATCTTGCTTGCCATGAGGGGATTTTACCAGCGCTTGAGTCTTCCCACGCATTAGCCTACGCCTTAAAAATGATTCGCGAAAATCCTGAAAAAGAGCAGCTGCTGGTGGTTAATCTCTCAGGTAGGGGGGATAAAGATATCTTTTCAGTACATAAATTATTTAGTGAGGAGGCATAATGGTTAAGCGTCGATATTCCAGATTATTTACCGATTTGCAGGCGAAAAAAGAGGGGGCGTTTATCCCCTTTGTGGTGCTAGGCGATCCTGATTATGAGACTTCGAAAGCGATCTTAATCACTCTAATTGAAGCGGGGGCAGATGCCCTAGAAGTGAGTATTCCTTTTACAGATCCTGTGGCAGATGGGCCTGAGATTCAAGATGCAATCTTAAGGGCCTTTGCTGGGAGGATTAATGTTGCGCAATCTTTTCAGCTTCTAAAGGAGATACGGGAGCAATATCCGGAGATTCCAATCGGCCTCTTAATGTATGCCAATCTTGTGCATGCTGCTGGCATAGATCAGTTTTATCAGCGATGTAAAGAGGCAGGTGTGGATTCTGTCTTAATCGCTGATATTCCTTTAAGAGAGTACCCCCCTTTTCATCAGTCAGCTCTAAAATATAAGATCGATCCTATCTTTATCTGTCCACCCGATGCCCGTGATGAGACGATTAAAAGCATTGCTCAATATGGAAGTGGCTATACCTATCTTGTTTCTCGGGCAGGTGTTACCGGCATTGATAAAGGTTTAAATTTTGATTTAAGTCGGAATATTGAGCGCTTACAAGCGGTGAATGCGCCACCTATTGTGCAAGGCTTTGGTATTGCTACGCCTGAGCAAGCGCGTTACTTTTTAGATTCCGGGGTTCAAGGTGTTATTAGTGGCTCTGCAGTGACAAGAATTATTCGTGAAAACTTAGGTAATCGAGAAGAGATGCTTCAAAAGCTACACCATTTTGTCGTTAGCATGAAAGCTGCAACACGCTCTTAAGCTCTAAAAGAGCTAAAAAGTATGTTGATAGAAGAATTATCTGGGTAATTTCCCCCGAAATGGCTAAAATAGGGAAATACCCATCAAAAATAGAATAGATCCTACACTAGAGAGAGGCTACTTTTTCTCTTGAAAGATCTCAATGATGGTTCTTTTATGAATAAATATCTTTAGAGCTTAAAATCGCGGAATTATTCGAGAATGAAAAAACTTATTAACCTCTTTTTTGTTGTTCTTATTTTGGCTTTTCTCTATATGGTGATCGCACCTTTCTGGATGTTACACAAAGATAGTCAAGAAACCCCAGCTGAAGAGACCACCTACTATATTCCCGGGGGAAGCTTAGAACAGAGCTTTAAAGTAGAAAAGAAGCCAGAAGAAGAGGAGTAAACCCCAATCCCTAAAATCTCGGCACAGTGTGCAAAGGAGTTATGATGATTACACCCCAAAATTCGTTATTTGTCTTGGTTGATCTACAGGAGCGCTTAGCAAATGTGGTGTATGAAGAGCTCACTGTGATTGAGAATCTCACCAAATTGGTAAAGGGCTTACAGCTTTTAGATGTTCCTATTCTTTGGTTAGAGCAATACCCTAAAGGTTTAGGGAGAACCTGTAGTCCATTAAAAGAGTTGCTCGAAGAAGCAGGGGAGACACCGATCGAAAAGCTCTCCTTTAGTGGTTATGCCCATTTGGATTTTCAAAGAGCGATAGAATCTTCTGGTCGGGAGAATATCCTCGTTGCCGGGATGGAATCTCATGTTTGTGTCTATCAAACTGTTAAAGATCTGCTTAAAGCGGGGAAAAAGGTGGAGCTTATTGCAGATGGGATCTCTTCGCGCACTGCAGAAAATCGGGAGATTGGCCTTAAAAAGATGCTCTCTCTTGGGGCGAAGTTAAGCTCAACGGAGATGGCGCTCTTTGAGCTTCTCCATAGCGCAGAAAACCCTAATTTTAAAGCGATTAGCGCCTTGATTAAGTAAATTTCACTGACAACTTTACTTAAAAGGGGAGAATTAACGCTTTAGAGTTGTTAAGTTTTTAAATTTTAATACCGCAGAGCAGTGGCGCTTTGCGGTATTTTTACATGCCTCTTTTTATAAGCTGTTTTTAATTAGCGCAATATTTTATATAATTTGTCTCATTTTGAGCCTTCTTAACAACCTTTAAAGGTCCTGATGATGAATCTGGAATTACTGACTGTATTAGCGCTTCTTTTTGCAGCTATTATCGCTTTTATGATCAATAAGCCCCGTATGGATGTGGTGGCGATTATGGCTATTGTGACGCTTCCCCTTTTAGGGCTGGTCTCATTAGATGATGCTTTAGCAGGGTTTAGTGATAGTAGCGTTATCTTAATTGCTGCCTTTTTTGTGATTGGGGATGGTTTAGTACGTACGGGGATTGCTTACAGCGTGGGGGATTGGCTGGTCAAGCAGGCAAAAAATAGTGAAACACGTCTGATTGTTCTTTTAATGTTATCGGTGGCACTTTTAGGTTCGGTAATGAGTTCGACCGGTGTTGTGGCGATCTTTATTCCCATTGTGCTCAGTATTGCTACAAAAATGAAGGCAGATCCTCGCCGTTTAATGATGCCGCTAAGTTTCGCAGGATTAATTAGCGGAATGTTAACCTTAGTGGCTACACCTCCGAACTTAGTTGTTTCAAGCCAGTTATCTCAAGCGGGGTATGAGGCTTTTCATTTCTTTTCGTTTACACCGATGGGACTTCTTGTTTTGGGGTTAGGGATTATCTATATGCTCTTTGCCCGTAGAGCTTTAGCGAAAAAGCCTGCTGAAGTTGAAGAAAAGGAGCTTCGTGGCCGTAGACATCTCCATGATTTTATTCGGGAGTATAAGTTAATTGGCCGAAATCGCCGAGTGAAACTTCAAAAAGGTTCTCCCTTAATTGGGCATACCATTGCCCAGTTGCAGTTACGCCGGAATCATAGTGCTAATGTGATCGCCGTTGAGCGTAGGCAGAGTCGTTTACGCCATATTATCTTAGATGCTGTTCCCGATAGAGTTTTGCAAGAGGGAGATATATTACTTATCGATTTCTTCTATCCCGAGCTCTTTCAAGATTTCTGTTTGCGGTTTAATCTTCTCTCTTTACCGCTTGTAGGGGATTATTTTAATGATCGTTCCCGCGAGATCGGCATGGTGGAGGTGGCTATTCATCCTGATTCGGGGCTTATTGATAAAACGATTTTAGAGAGTGAATTTCGCTCTAAATATAATTTAAATGTGATCGGTATTCGGCGAGACTCCGTCGCTTTAGAGAATGATCTTTTAGATGAAAAACTTAAAGCAGGGGATATTCTGCTTGTTATCGGAACGTGGAAGGCGATTAAGAATCTTCAGCTCTTAATGCGCGATTTTATTGTATTGAGTGTTCCTGCCGAGGTGGACGAGGTCGCTCCGGCCATGAGCCGCGCACCTTTTGCATTAATAACGTTGTTAGCTACGGTGGGTTTGATGATAAGCGGTATTTTTCCCAACGTTTTAGTGGCATTAGGGGGCGCATTAGTGATGGGAGCATTTGGGTGTATTACGATGGATAGCGCCTATAAATCGATCCACTGGCAGAGTCTTATTTTAATTGTGGGGATGTTTCCTTTCGCCATTGCGCTCCAAAAAACAGGAGGAGTAGATCTTGCGGTAGATCTTCTTCTCTCGATCGCGGGCGATGCATCGCCAAGAATGCTCTTGCTTACACTCTTTTTAATTACTGCCGTGATTGGGCTCTTTATCTCAAATACGGCAACAGCTGTACTTTTAGCGCCCATCGCAATTCAGACAGCACAAGCCTTAGAAGTTTCGCCTTATCCTTTTGCAATGATTGTGGCAGTGGCAGCTTCTGCGGCCTTTATGACTCCAGTCTCTTCCCCGGTCAATACATTAGTTGTGGCTCCGGGACGCTATAGTTTTGGGGACTTTTTGAAATTGGGGATTCCTTTTACTCTTTTAGTGATGGCGGTCTCTATCTTTGTGATCCCGCTCTTTTTCCCTCTTTAAAGAGTTACGTTGTAAAGAATAAAAGCGATAAAAAGTAATGAAAAATAAAAAGCCCTAATTTTGGTAATTAGGGCGATCTTTAAATCATCTCTAAGCCTATTTTAAGCCTGCTGCCGGCGCTCAATATGCTCCATAGCCGCTTCATAGAGCTGGAAAAGTTGATGGGTAAATTCGCTAATTAATTTAAATTCATTAGCGAGATTATCTTGCAGAGGATCATTAATACTCACATCATGTTGGTAAGGGATGCGAAAGTCCATAAAGTGCTCTATCTGATCCCGATAATCCTCACAATTGTAGAGGTACTCTTTAACAATATGAAAGTCCTGATGGCTACGATCTTTTGTCATTCTTTGAAAGAGAGCAAAGTCGGTAATATTGAGCAGAGCCTGATAGAAGATCAAGGCCTTCTTTTCGGGAAATTGGGCTCTAAGTTGTGGCGGAATACCATAATCGTTAAAGATCTCTTCCCATCTTTTTTGATGGTTGGCAAAAATATGGAGCCGGTAATCGAGTAGAGACTCTAAGGGCAACTGCGCTATTTTCTCTTTCATCTGTTTAAAGAGTACGCGCTCAGAATTTTTTGTGCTCTCCTGTGCCGGAGCTTGTTCTAAATTAAAAAAAGCAATTTTACGAAAAGAATCCTTCGCCCCTAAGGTGCGATAGAGTTCAGTTAAAGCTTCAATCTGTTCTCCCACAGTGGCTCTCCTCGTTCTGTTTTGCATTAAAAGGGATATCTTATACAGCTTTGCCTAAATTTAGGCCATGACTTTATAGGTTGTTAGAAATATCTTAGCGAAGGAAAAGCGAAGGGTGGGGGCTACTCCACCATTTTCTGATATATATCACACAATTTTTAGCTAAAAGCGCTTTTTAAAAGCTCCCTAAAAAATAGAGAGGAGATTTGTATCCTTTCTCCTCTTCATCCGCTTTAACGTTTTTTAGGCTCTTTCAGAAGGTTTGATGAGCTGAAAATTGATATGGCAATAGCCGTTAGGATTCTTAACTAAATATTGTTGATGCATCGGCTCTGCTTCCCAAAAGGTTTTTAAAGGTTCTACCTCAACTACGATGGGGACAGAGTAGGCTTGCTGCTCTTTGGCGATAAACTTTTCTATCACTTTACGCTCATCAGCGGTTTCATAATAGACACCTGTACGATACTGAGTACCGATATCATTTCCTTGCTGATTAAGGGAGGTGGGGTCTATCATCCTAAAAAGATGCTCTAAAATTTTCTCTAAGGGAAGAATCGAAGGATCATAAGTGACCTCAACGACTTCAGCATGGTTAGTCTCCATAGAGCAGACCTCTTCATAGGTGGGATGATCTGTCACTCCTTGAGCATAGCCAACACGGGTTGAGAGCACCCCTTTAAGGCGACGATAATACTCTTCAACTCCCCAAAAGCAGCCTCCGCCTAGAACAATTTTTGCATTTTCCATTATCTACTCCATCAATATTTTTAATATTGAAATATGATAGCGGATTTTAAAGATGATTTTGAGGATGATTTAGAGAATTGAATATAAAGTGCTAAATCACAAAGCTATCCCTTTTTTATTCGATTCACTTTGCATAAGATAGACGGGCATGAGCGCTAAAAAAGCGCTTCCTTCTCCATCTAATCGATATTGAACAGCCATAATTTTAAGAATCTATCTTCCGCAAGAGGTGGATGATTATGTTTAATACTCTGCTCTCATAGAGCCTTAAGCCCGTAGATGAGAGCCCCCTTTTTTACGATTTTTGGCCATTGCCTCTCGCTCTTTTTTCTGTTTTTGAAAGAGATAGAGGAGAAAAAAAGTGTAGATTACAGGCAAAACTGCCAGAACAAGGGTAATCGCATTCCAGCCTCCATACTCCCAAAGAGGCGCTAAGAGTGAACTTCCGAAGGCTGTGCCTAAGTAGTAGGCGACAAAATAGAGGCTAGCTGCAGTCCCTTTATGGTGAGTAGCCGTTTCTGCTACAAGAGAGGTGGTCAGAGAATGGGCTGTAAAAAAACCAAAGCAGAGCACGCACAAACCTAACACGATTATTCCTAAGGAGTAGGAGCGGGTAAGAAGAACCCCTAAAGAGAGAGATAGAATCCCGATAATTACAATGCCTCTTGGATTAAAACGGGACGCGAGCATACTGGTTAAGGGAGCTCCTATAACGCCAATACTATAAGCAAAAAAGAGATTTGCGATCGTCTGTAAAGAGAGAGAAAAGGGGGGCGCAATAAGGTGGAAAGGTGCGTAAGTCCAGATTCCGGTAAAGGTGATTTGTAATACAATGCCTAGCCCAAAAAGAATCAGAAGGGCTGGTGTTTTTAGATGAATGCCAAAAGCCTTAATATCCTCTATAAAAGACCCCGAGCTCTTCTTAAAATGACGGGATTTAGGCATGATGAGAATAATCAATAATGTAATGATGAAGCCGGAGATAGAGAAGAGATAGAAAGAGGCTTGCCAGGAGAAATATTCCGTAATCGTTCCTGTAACCACTCGGCCCATCATGCCTCCTACAGCATTGCTGGCAATGTAGAAAGAGATCGCAATTTTGACATATTTAGGAGCAATCTCCTCCCCGATATAGGCTAAAGCGGCAGAATGCAGACCTGCAATAGCAAACCCCTGTAGAAAACGAAGAGCAATAATAATCCCGTAATGATGGGTAAAAGGGAAGATAATCACCGGGATCAATGATCCAATTAGGGAGAAATAGATAAAGAGCATCCGCCCGTGACGATCTGAGAGAAAGCCTAAGACATTGAGGCCAATCATCAAGCCAATGCTCGAAAGGGACATCGCAAAGCTTGCCACTGCCACGGAGATATTAAATTCTTCGACTAAGATCGGCAAAATAGGCTGAAAACTATAGAGATAGGCAAAGAGTGCTAATGAGGCTAAGCCTAAGCCGATAGTGATCTTCCAAAAATTGGCATCACGAATGGTATAGAGCGGGGCATCCATTTAAATATCCTAGCTATCGTAAGAGGTGATTGAAGAATTGATAGAGTTAAAAGCCACTGCAAAAAAGTTATACAGATACCTCAGCATAGCGCAACGGTAAGGCTTTTCAATAGAGAAGGGTAGATAAAGATAGAGACAGGTAGGTATTTAAAATATTAAGCACTTGAAGCACTGTTGTCTTGATCTTATTTTAAGAAAGAGAGAGTAAGAATAGAGATTTATAGCAGAGTAATTAAAAATTAAGGAAAAGTTTTAGGGAAGAAAAGCCCCATGAAGGGGCGATAACATAGCTATTTAGCCGATTTTGATAGGATTTAAGCCTTAATTACCTTTATTAAAATCCCAAATTTCAAAGGTGTAATCATAGGGGTTACGCTCATCTTTTTTATGCTTTTCCTCAAAGATCAATTGAGCGTTTGAAAAATCGAAAGGGGGCATTTTGGTATCGCCCTCAACTTCCCCGTGGACATGGGTTAAATAGAGACGATCCATCAGAGGCAGAGCAGCTTTATAAATCTCAGCACCGCCCATAATCATAATCTCTTTTGCTTCTGGAAAGTGGCTAATCGCCTCGTCTAAAGAGCTAAACCATAGTGTGCCCGGAAAGGATTGCGGAGAGCGGGAGATCACAACATTTTCTCTTTCAGGGAGCGGTTTTCCAATCGATTCGTAGGTTTTACGTCCCATAATGACAGGCTTATGGATTGTATTTTTTTTAAAAAAGCGAAGATCATTCGGTAGATGCCAAGGGAGGCTATTTTTGTGGCCAATCACACCATTTTCAGCCATGGCTAAGATCAGTGAGATAATCGGTTTACCCTTCATGTTAGCTCCTTAAAGAGAGTGAATAGATAGAGATAATGTAATTAGAGGTCAACTTTAAAGCCCATTATCGCAAAATATAGCAATTGAGGATGAATTTCTTCTAAAGTTAAAATTGCTTAAAGAATTCTTAGCCTAGAAAGTATATTTATTCAATAAGCGGGGCGAGATTGCTATACTAGGTACCCATTTTGGTATTACAGAGAAGAGTTTATGTCGCAGAAGAGAGTTGAATCTACACCAGAGCTAGCGGAGAGCGGAAAGCGTGGGGGAAATGCTATTTTTCTCTTGCCCAATCTTGTTACCACCGCAGCACTTTTATGTGGTTTTTCAGCCATTCTTTCCGCGTTAGATGCTTATTATGGTGTTTTAACACAAGCGGAAGAGGCGCCCCGATATACACAAGCGGCGATTTTAGTCTTTGTGGCGATGATTTTTGATGGTTTAGATGGCCGTGTGGCGCGTCTAACAAAGAGTGAGAGCGCTTTTGGTGAGCAGTATGACTCTCTTTCGGATCTGATCTCTTTTGGAGTAGCGCCAGCGGTGATTATTTATCTCTGGTCTTTAAAAGGTTTAAGTGAGAGCTCATTGGGCGTAATTGCTGATTTTGCATGGTTTGCAGCGTATATCTATCTTACCTGCGCCGCACTCCGTTTAGCCCGCTTTAATGTGCAGATTGGCTCTGTAGATAAGCGCTTTTTTATCGGCATGCCAAGTCCTACAGCAGCCGCGATTGTGGTGGGATTTGTCTGGTTTGGTGAAAGTAGTGGAATTTCTGGCCATCGGGTGGAGTATATTGCGCTTTTATTAACGCTCTATAGTGGTTTGATGATGGTGACTAACATTAAGTTTTTTAGTTTTAAAGATCTTAGTCTTCATCAGGAAGTTCCCTTTTTTGCTTGGGTACCGATTGTTTTGGGAATCATAGCGGTTGTAGTGCTTCTTATTAGAATGCCGGGGCAATTGATCTTTTTTGCGCTCTTAGCGTATGGAATTTCAGGGCCGATCTACGCATTTTATCGTTGGAATCGCCGCCGTAAATTACGTGCAGAGCGACTACATAAACGGGATGAATAGGGCATTTACGCCTTAAAGATTACAAGAGAACTATGGATCAGCGACAAGCAACTTACCTTAAATTAATGGGGATTCAGCCCTGGTGTAAACAGGAGGACCTCCCTGCAATTAAGGCGATGCTCCATAAAGAGAGAATCGCTAAGCAGCAGAATGTAGCTCAGCAAAAGAGGGCGCAAGCGCAAGCAGATCGGCATGCCTTAATGGAGAGTTTAAGAGCTCAAAAAGAGGTTAAGGATTCTCATATAGCGAACTCTTTTAAAACAGATTCTACAGCCACTTCTCTACAGAGGCAGGAGCTTAGCTCCCCAGTAGACAAGAGAGTAAGCGCTCCGAAAGAGGGGAGTTCATTAAATATTATTCCCGCTTATCAGCCTTTCGACTCTATCTTTGATCCGACTTTTCAAGAGGCTTTACAGGCGTGTAGATCCTGTTATTTAGGAGCTCATCGACAGAAAGCCGTAAGTGGAGTGGGGAGTAAAGATGCCTCTATCGCTGTCATTACCGACCTTCCCTTAAAGAGCGAAGAGCAAGAGGGCAAGCCCATTGAGCCCCAACTTCGTCCGCTTTTAGAACGTGCGTTTAATCAGGTGAAAATTCCTCAATCCTCTCTCTATTACACCCCATTTATTAAATGTAGGCCGGGAGAGCTGATGGATGTCACGGAGACGGAGCAGGAAGCTTGTAGCTATTTTTTAGCGCGAGAGATGGGTGAGATTGCCCCTGCAATACTCTTTCTATTAGGGCGCAATGTTACAAAATTATTGCTTAAGAAAAATCTACCCATTAGCGCTCTTCGAGGAGAGGTACATAATGTAAAAATAGGGGAGAAACGTTATCGGGCGGTGGTATCCCATTCGCCTAATATGTTGACTAAACGGGCACACTATAAACGCAACTTTTGGCAAGATCTTAAGTTTTTAAGATCAGCGCTAGGGGAATAGGTAGGTTTTGCGATTCTCAGGGAAGAATATGGATAAGATACGGGTTGAAGAGCTTTTAGCCGATGATTTTGAAAAGATTATAGAGATCGAATCTCGGGCATATAGTGTCCCTTGGAAGCGAGAGGTTATGGAGAAGATCTTCCAGCAGGATCTCAAGCGGATTAAGCTTATTTATCAAGAGCAGCTCGCGGGCTACGCTTTTCTCTCCTCGGTATTAGATGAAGGGCATCTTCTGCATATTACGATCGATCCAAACTATCAAGGCTTAGGACTTGGCCGAAGATTGTTACAATATATTTTAGAACTTGGTCAGCAAAAAGGGCTAAGCTCAATCTTTTTAGAGGTGAGAGAGGGAAACACTCCGGCCCGAGGGCTCTATCAATCTATCGGTTTTAATGAGATAGGATTACGTAAAGGATATTATCCCTGTAAAGATGGTAGTCGGGAAGATGCGATTGTTATGGCTTATACAATTTTTGAGCCTAATGTTCGGCCTGCACTCTAAAGAGTTTATGGGAAGCAAAATCGCGATAGAGAAGGAATAGAAATGAAAGAGCAGATCGTAGATCTTCAGGGCTTAAACTGCCCTATGCCAATTTTAAAGACAAAGCAAGCCTTAATGCGTGCTGAAAGTGGCGAACGTTTGCGAGTATTAGCAACAGATCCCCATTCGGAAGTAGATTTTAAAGCTTATCTAGCTCGTACCGAGCATAAGCTTTTAGAATTTAATGAAGAGAATGGCGTTTTTACCTTTCTAATCGAAAAGGCTTAAAAGAGAGTAGATGATGAAAACTATTCGGCGACGAGAAAAATTACACAATTTAAGTGCGCCTGAGCTTCCTCCCTTTGTGCAAGAGTTACTTCAAAAGCGGCCCGTAGAGTCGGAGCGTGATTTTGATCTCACCCTTCAAACCTTGCTGCCATTTCATACCTTATCGAATATTGAAAAAGCGACAGATCTTATTGTTGAGGCGATTATTGAGCAAAAAGATCTACTTATTGTGGGGGATTATGATGTAGATGGCGCTACAAGTATTGCTCTAGCAATACGTATTTTACGGGAGTTTGGACTTCATCAGGTACGCTATAGAGTTCCTCATCGTGTGCTCGATGGTTATGGTTTAACCCGCACATTAGTGCAGAAAATTGCAGATAATCCGCCCGACTTATTAATTACTGTGGACAATGGGATCTCTAATATTGAAGGGGTTAAGCTGGCTAAATCTTATGGAATCGATGTGATTATTACCGATCACCATCTTCCTCCCGAAACGTTGCCAGAAGCCGATGCGATTGTAAATCCTCAATTACCGGGGGATCAATTTCCAAGTAAAAATCTTGCAGGTGTGGGGGTGATCTTCTACCTGCTACTAAGTGTACGGGCTAAATTAGCAGAGCAAAACTATTTTGTGGGTCGGGGGCCTAATTTGGCGAAGTATCTCGACATTGTTGCGCTAGGAACGGTGGCAGATATTGTGCCTTTAGATGCTAATAATCGCAAAATGGTTCAGCAAGGTTTATTGCGTATTCGTAAAGGCTTGACCATTCCGGGAATCAAAGCATTAATTGAAGTTTCTCGCCGCGATCAGAGTCAACTCTCCACTGCAGATATCGGTTACGGGATCGGTCCCTTACTCAATGCTGCAGGGCGCATCGATAATATGGAGATCGGTATTGATGCTCTTTTAACCGATGATCTAATGGAAGCTCGGGCCATCGCTGCAGAACTTTATGAGCTTAACCAGGCCCGCCGTACAATCGAGAGCGATACCCGAGAAGAGGCCGATGCGATTTTAGAAAATTTAAAGCTTGAGGTCGATAAGCTTCCCGCAGCTATCTGTCTCTATGATGAGGCTTGGCACCAAGGGGTGACAGGGATTGTCGCTTCACGGATTAAAGATCAATATTATCGTCCCACCTTTATTTTTGCTTACGATAATGAGGGCTTAGTCAAAGGATCAGGGCGCTCGATTGCGGGCATTCATTTACGAGATATGATTAGCAATGTGGCCCAGCAATTTCCTGGGTTAATTCAGACATTTGGAGGGCATGCCATGGCGGCGGGGCTTTCACTTTATGGTGAAGATCTTCCTATCTTTTATGAAGCCATTGCTAAAGAGATCGAAGAGCACGCTGAGCCAGAAGTCTTTGAACAGGTGATCTATACAGATGGAGAACTGCCATTACCCGCCTTTACCCTGCAACATGCAGAGTTTTTACGCTTAGCTATTCCTTGGGGGCAGAATTTCCCAGAGCCGCGGTTTGATGGGCATTTTCGTGTTTTAAATTATCGTATCTTAAAAGATCAGCATCTTAAAATGACGCTGCAATATCCTCACTCTTCTCATACATTTGATGCTATCGCCTTTTTTCAGGCGCAAAATATTATCGATAATGTAGAGCTTATTCATTGCGCCTTTAAACTTGATGTTAATGAGTGGCAAGGGCGACGTAATTTACAATTGATTATCGATCATTTTGAGCCCCTACAGTAAAATAAAAAAATATTTTTTTGCGCCTTAAGATATTGAATTTTAAAGAGTAATCGGTATTCTTCTATCTCGTAATAAATAGGGTTTTCAGTTAAATCGTAAAGAGATAGGGGTATGATCTATGTTAATTGCTCTTTTAAATCGATGGCGGCCGATAATTCAGGGAATTTTAGGGGTATTTCTAATCTTCTTTTGGGAGGCGGGGGCAGTCCCTCTGCAACATGGGAAGAATTTAACTCCCGAATTACGAGAAAAGCTGGAAGCAAGTACAGAGTTATCCATCTACTTTGTGAGTGAAAAACTCGATGGGGTAAGGGGTTACTGGGATGGGGAGAAGCTTTGGACGCGTCAAGGTTACCCTATTAAAGCGCCTTTATGGTTTACAGAAAACTTAGGAAAGAAACCGTTAGATGGTGAGCTGTGGCTCGGGCGTAATCAGTTTGAGGAGACTTCTCAGGTTGTACGGAATGATTCATTTGAGGATCCCCGCTGGAAAGTGATGCACTATATGATTTTTGATCTACCCGGAGAAGCTGGAAGTTTTGCAGAAAGGGTCTCCCTGATGGAGAGTTATATTCCTCAATTACCTCAGCATGTAAAGATGATTCCGCAAGAGCGCCTTACTTGGCAGATGCTCGATCAACGATTAGAAGAGGTTGTGAAACTTGGTGGTGAGGGATTAATGCTTCATCACAGTGAAGCGGAATATCGCCCCTATCGCCGAGTAGATCACCTTTTAAAGGTTAAACCTGTTTTTGATGCAGAGGCGAAAGTGATTGCTATTTTACCGGGCAAGGGAAAATACCAGGGCAAAATGGGAGCGCTTTTAGTGGAGCTTAAAGAGGGAACGCGTTTTAAAATTGGTAGTGGTTTTAGTGATGATGATCGGGAGAATCCTCCAAAAGAGGGGGAGATTATCACCTTTAAATATAGTGGGTTAACGCAAAAGGGAATCCCACGTTTTGCTAGGTTTTGGCGAGTTCGCCATGAATTAAAGGAGTTACCTTAAACTTTTAGAGGGCTTAAAAGTATTGTGCCCCTTAAATTTAGATTCGTAAAAGCTATAGTAGGGCAAAAAATGAGCTAAAATATTCGTTATAGGGGGATGTTTTGTTACAATAGCCCCGTGATTTAATCATGACGCCAAAAAGTATGGCGAAAAGGAAACAAAATTATGTTTAAGAAAGTTGTAGTAGTAAGCCTTGCGGCATTAAGTTTAGCAGCATGTGCAGATAAAGGTGTCTATTCTGGTGATGTTTACAGAGGTGGCGAAGCGAAAGCTGAGCGTGCTGTCTCTTACGGTACATTAGTGTCTGTGCGTCCTGTAACCATTCAAGCAGATAAAACAGGTCTTGGCGCAGTATCAGGTGCGGCAATTGGCGGCGTTGCAGGAAATGCAATGGGCGGTGGTCGCGGCCGTAATGTCACTACAGCAGTAGGTGCGGTATTAGGTGGTATCGTAGGCGATAAAATTGAGCAGACCTCAAATCGCGTAAATTCAGTAGAGCTCGAGATTCGTCGTGATTCAGGCGAAACAATTGTTGTTGTACAGAGCCAAGGTTCTACTCTCTTTGCGCCAGGTCAGCGCGTACGTATGTCTGGAACAGGTCGCAGCATGAACGTTTCAGTCATCTAAGTGATCTAAGTAATCTCAAATACTTCTCTTAACTTAAAGGTTTCTATTAATAAGTAAGCAGAGTATTTAAGATTAGTAGAAAAAGATAAAGCCCCTATAGATTCTATAGGGGCTTTTTAGTGCGTATGAGTTAACTCAAGAGTTTCTAAAAGTTATTTTAAAGTCATTTAATGAAAGATTTAATGAAAGAAATTAAGGGCACTTACATTAAAGACTTCTACTAAAAGATGAGATACCGCCGCTACAACACCATAAATGATGATAATAATGGGCATTACCTTACCTCCAAAGGCACGGAAGTGCTCTTGACGGCCCTCTTTTTTAGCCCGTTTTCTAAAAGTAATGACCATCATTCCTGGCACAATAACAGACCAGATCGCCGCAAATAGGCCTGCATATCCAATGGCTAAAACAAAACCATATGGGAAGATCATCCCCATAATCGTGGGGGGTAAAAAGGTGATTAAAGCTGTAATAAAGCGTCCTTTAGGTGAATCATCAATCTTAAAGAGGTCGGCAATATAATCAAAAAGCCCTAAACCCGCACCAAGGAAGGAGGTCACTACAGCAAAAAAGGCAAAGAAGCGGAGAGCTAAACCCGCAAAATGGGGGGCATTTACAGCATTTAAGAGCCAGGCTACCTCATCATTATCGATAGAGAGAAAAGATTCTCGATCGATGCTACCCATCATAGCGATCATCCAGCAGAGATAGAAGATAAAGGTAATAAGCATCCCGATAATAATGGCCTTGCGGATCTTTCCCCCTTGAGTTCCATAATATTTTACAAAGCTTGGAACACTAGCATGAAAGCAGAAAGAGGTTAAGAAGAAGGGAAGACTTGCAAACGCATAGATGGAGAACTTCTGCTCTCCGGTAGGGGCAAAGAGATTAGGGACTTCAATATTGGTAATAATCCCGGTTAACGCGGCAAAGAATGTAATAAACATTCCCACTAAAAGAATGGTTGAGAGGCGGTCGACCGCTCGTGTGCTCCACCAGACAATAGAGGTAAAGAGAAGGGAGAAGATAAAGGCTGCAAGGGGCTTAGGCAACTCAACATTAAGGTTGTTTTTTAAAGTGTCGCTAATAACTGAGCCAGAGCCTACTACATAAGCATAGAGCAAAATATAGAGGACAAACGCAACGGAAAACCCATTTACAAAGCTCCACCCGCGGCCGAGATTATCCCGCACGAGAGTATCAAAACTTGCGCCAGGGTTATAGTTGAGGTTGACCTCTAAAATCTGCTCTGCGGTAGCATACATAAAGATCACCGTCAGTAGCATAATGACTAAAGTCCAGGTGAACCACATTCCGGCAGAAGCTACAGGTAAGCTGAGCATCCCAGCGCCGATCATTGTACCTGCAGCAATCATCGCGCCGCCGATCACACTCGGCGATTTAACACTATTCATTGAATTCCTTTGATTTTAAAAATTAAATTAATGGATTATTGTTTAAATAACTCTTTTAAAGAGTGAAATTTTTAACTTTCTGTTTTATCTCTTTTTTATATGCAAAGAGTTTTCCATCATAGCACGGTGGGGGAACTCCTCAATCTTTAATCGTTGTGACAACTCAACTCTATTAGTGTCCCTTTATTACTTAAGAAAAAAAGAGGGAGAAGAAAGGGCTGCACTCATCACATCTACAGGCGGAGCTTGATACTCATTTACAATCTCTAAAATACCATTAATACAGAACTGAACACCCATACAGATAAGAAGAAAGCCCATCAATCGGGAGATTGCATTAACTCCATTTTCCCCCAGAGCGCGAATAATATAGGTGGCACTTCGAAGCGAAAACCAGAGCAAAAGCGCCATAAAGAGAAAGCTAAAAAGGGGTGCAGTAAGCGTGATCCAGCTAGGAATAAGGTCGGGGGAAGGGAGAGTAGCAGCAACGCTAATAATCATCGCGATAGCTCCAGGACCAGCGACAGCGGGCATCGCAAGAGGAACAAAAGCGATATTGGTGACCGTTCCTGAACTTCGTTTCTCCGCTTTTATTTCAGGTTCCTCTTTTCCACTGTGATCTTCAGGAAAAAGCATACGAAAGCCGATAAAAGTTACCACTAATCCCCCAGCAATACGGAGTCCAGGAATAGAGATTCCAAAGGTTCGCATGACCCATTGTCCCCCATAAAAGGCCGCAGCCATGATGAGAAAGGTGTAGATTGCGGCCATAAAAGCTTGCCGATTACGATCCTTTTCACTTAAACGGGCGCCAAGATCGATCATTAGTGCCGTAGCGGTTAACGGATTTGAGAGAGGAAAGAGCGTAGCGATTCCAAAAAAGATAATTTTTAAATAGAGTGCAAACATATCATCCTCAAATTGTGATTAATAATGGGTAGAAGATATCCCCCATTTGTTCTATTCATGAAGCCTTAAAGGGAAAGATTTTAAATTATTATTTAACATTTTTTATCTGATTCTCCTTTTTAATCTATATTGAAAAAGGGTGGGAAGCTATCTTAAATGTGTGAAAAAAAGAGGAAAACTGCATAAAATGAAGGAGTGCATACCCTTTACAATTTCTGCTTTAAGCGCTTGACTTAATAAAGGGCGGGGTATACTATCCTGATTTACCAAGTTGGCTTCTGCCAGCTTACAAATTATCTACATATGGATTGAATTTCTTAATGAAAAAACAGAAAGTCGCCATCATTATGGGAAGCACCAGCGACCTGCCCACGATGCAGAGCGCTATCGAAGTGCTAAACCAATTTTCTATCGATTTTGACGTTCAAGTCGTTTCCGCACATAGAACCCCCGAACATATGTTCTCCTTTGCAAAAGAAGCTAAAGCTAACGGCTACGATCTGATTATCGCAGGCGCAGGCGGAGCTGCACATTTGCCAGGAATGGTGGCTTCTTTAACCACGCTTCCGGTGATTGGTGTACCGATTCAAACACGGGCACTGAAAGGGATGGATTCTCTCCTCTCTATTGTACAGATGCCAGGCGGCATCCCTGTAGCTACAATGGCTATCGGAGAAGCAGGAGCAAAGAATGCAGGACTCTACGCGGCACAGATTCTATCTATCTCCAATCCCACATTAGCAGAGAAGCTAGAAGCATTTCGCACTAAGCAGACCTCTGATGTTTTAGCGAACAGTAAAATCGAAGGATACTAATACCCATGACCATTTTACCAGGAAAAACAGTTGGAATTATCGGTGGCGGTCAACTAGGTAAAATGTTAGCAGAGGCAGCAAATAAGATGGGGTACCGGGTCTTAATCTTAGATCCAGCATTTGATGCCCCCGCTTTTTCAGCAGCACACGGCCAGATCATCGCTCCCTTTGATGATGAAGCCGGCTACAAAGAACTTATCTCTCAATCTGACGTTGTTACCTACGAATTTGAAAATATCAGCGCAGATCTCGTCTCTCGACTCAATCAGCAGTTTAATAATATCCCCCAAGGTGAAAAACCTCTCTATATCGCACAAAATCGTAAACGGGAAAAGGCAGCCTTAACAAAGGCAGGACTTCCTGTTGCGCCCTATGTTGTGCTCGAAAATGTTCAAGAAGAGCTTACACAGGCGGTACAGCAGCTTAATTATCCCTTTGTAATTAAGACTCAAGAAGGGGGGTATGATGGAAAAGGGCAAGTAGTGGTCCGTTCTGCAAAGGATCTTCCGAAAGCGGAGGAGCTCTATGGTATCCCTTGTGTGGCTGAAAAATTTATCCCCTATGATCGGGAATGCTCCATCATCGGAACTCGCTCTATTCATGGAGAGTATAGTTATTTCCCCATTGCTGAGAATCTCCATATAAATAATATTCTATTTAAAACAACCGCAGGCAGTGAATATGTCACCGCTGAGCTGGAGGTTCGCTTAAATAGAATGCTTCAAACGCTCATGACGACTCATAATATTGTGGGAACATTGGCGATGGAGGTCTTTATTGTCGGGGAGAGAATCTATGTTAATGAGCTTGCCCCGCGCCCTCATAATTCAGGGCATTTTACAATTGAAGGTTGCCCCACAAGTCAGTTTGAGCAACATATTCGGGCGATTTGTGGTCTTCCCCTTGGAGCTACAGATCTTAAACAGAAAACCGTGATGTTTAATATCTTAGGTCAAAATAGAGAGAGTCTTTTTCACTACCTTCCCAATTTATCTAAGGATGCTCATCTGCATCTTTATGGCAAAAAAGAGTATAAATCGAACCGTAAAATGGGACATGTCACCTTTACGGGGAATGATGGTTTAGAAGCTTTTGAAAAAATAATTACCCATGATTTCGCATAATTTCAGCTAAGGAATGCAATGAAACGTAGAATTTTTGTTGAAACTACTCCCGCCTTTTCCACCGAAGTAGAACTTCTTTTAGAGGAGCTACAGAGAATACTTCACACTACGACATTGTCAGAGCTTAGGATCATTCAAGTTTATGATCTTTTTCGATTGAAAGCAGAGGAGAGCCAAGAGGTGCTCTCGGTGTTAAGACAGCCTAAACGGGATCAACTACTGCTTGAAGAGGATCTCCTACCCCTTTTAAACCATCAGCCTAACTTCTGTATTGAAAATCTTCCCGGGCAGTTTGATCAAAGAGCTTATAGCGCAGAGATGACCTTTAAGGTGATGGGGCTTTCTGAAGAGACTAAAATTTCCACAGCGGTTTTATATCTCTTTAATACAGATTTAGATGAGCAAGAATTTCAAAAAATTCAATCCTACCTCTTTAACCCTATCAACACCCGCTTAAAAGATCTCTCCCTTCCCATTAATGATTCCCGCTTTATCGATACTCGAGAACCTAAAGCCGTTCCCGTCTTTAATGATTTTATTCATATGACGGAGAGCAAACTTGTGGAGTTTCGACTAAAACATGGTTTAGCGATGGAGTTTGAAGATCTTCTCCACATTCAGCAATATTTCCGGGATGTAGAAGGGCGTAATCCCACTGAAACCGAAATTTTAGTGCTCGATACCTATTGGTCGGATCATTGTCGCCATACAACATTTGAAACAGAGTTGCTCAATATTGATTTTAAAGAGAGCCAATTCAAAGAGCAGCTCCAAGAGGCTTATGAGAGCTATCTCGATCTTCGCCGAGCTACAAAGATTACTGATCGCCCAGAAACATTAATGGATATGGGCACTGTTTTTGGGCGTTATCAGCGTAAAACAGGGGAGCTTGCAGATATGGAGGTCTCCGATGAGGTAAATGCCTGCTCCATCCGTATTGATGTGGATGTGGATGGTAAAAAAGAGCCGTGGCTCTTAATGTTTAAAAATGAGACTCACAATCATCCCACGGAGATTGAGCCTTTTGGAGGCGCTTCCACTTGTGTTGGTGGGGCGATTCGTGATCCTCTTTCTGGGCGGGCTTATGTCTATCAAGCGATGAGAATTGGGGGAGCGGGTGATGTTTTAGCACCTGTAGAGGAGACCTTAGAAGGTAAACTTCCTCAGCGGAAGATCAGCCGTGTTTCCGCCGCGGGAAATAGCTCTTATGGTAATCAGATCGGCGCAACGACAACCTACGCAAAAGAGTATTATCATCCAGGCTTTGTGGCAAAACGGATGGAAGTGGGAGCTGTTGTAGGAGCTGTACCCGAAGCGCAAGTCGTGCGTGAAGCACCTACTCCTGGTGATCTTATTATTATGTTAGGTGGTCGAACTGGCCGAGATGGTGTTGGGGGAGCTACAGGCTCATCTCAAGTTCAAACGGTTGAGAGCATCGAAACAGCGGGCAGTGAAGTTCAAAAAGGTTGCCCGACAGAAGAGCGTAAAATTTTGCGCCTCTTTAGAAAAGCTGAAGTAACCACCATGATCAAAAAATCTAATGATTTTGGAGCAGGGGGGGTAAGCGTTGCTATTGGGGAATTGGCCGATGGTGTGGAAGTTAATCTCGATGTGGTTCCCGTTAAATATGCGGGGCTCAATGGAACAGAGCTCGCGATCTCCGAATCTCAAGAGCGCATGGCAGTGGTGGTTGCTAAAGAAGATGCCGAGAACTTTATTAAACTTGCAGAAGCAGAATCTGTAGAGGCGGTTATTGTTGCGAAAGTAACGGAAACTCCTCGCTTGGTGATTCGCTGGCAGGGGGAGAAAATAGTCGATATTGCGCGCAGTTTCTTAGATACCAATGGCATTCGTAAAAGAGTGACGGCAAAAGTGGTAGATAGCAATAAACCTTCACCTCTTATGATGCGTAAATCTCTCGAAGATATAGAGAAAGCTTGGCAAGCCACCTTAGCTGAATATAACAATGCAAGCCAAAAGGGGATGCAATCACTCTTTGATTCAACTCTCGGCCGCTCAACTGTTTTAGCGCCTTATGGGGGGAAATGTCAGGCGACTCCGGCAGAAGCTTCTGTTCAGAAGATTCAGGTGGAGAAAGGGTTTACAGAAACAGCAACCATTTTAGCTCATGGTTATAATCCCTATATTGGGGAGTGGTCTCCTTTCCATGGAGCGGCTTATGCCGTTATCGAAGCTCTTGCAAGAATTGTGGCCACAGGGGGCGAATGGCAAAAGGCGCGCATGTCTTTTCAGGAATATTTCGAGCGCTTAGATAATATTCCAGAGCGATTTGGTAAGCCCGTAGCGGCACTTTTAGGCTCTATTGATGCGCAAAAGGCCTTTAATGTTCCCAGTATTGGGGGGAAAGATAGTATGAGCGGAAGCTTTAACGATCTACATGTTCCTCCAACATTGATCGCTTTTGCCGTCTCACCAGTAAATTGTCAGGCAGTGCTTTCCCCAGAATTTAAGGAGAGTGGGGAGTATATCTATCTTTTACCCGTGAAAGAGGATCCTACAAGTAAGATCGATTACAGCGCAATTATTGAAAACTTCAACACCTTTAAAGAGATTCAGCAGAATCACGGGATTACTGCAGCGATCTCTGTGCGCCAAGGCGGTGTAGCTAAAGCTCTTGGGGTAATGAGTTTTGGGAATCGAGTTGGAGCTAATATCGAAAATATTTCAGCCCATGATCTCTTTAGGCCTCAATATGGCGCTTTTGTGATCACGACTCGCCAACCACTTCCAGAATCGGATCGTTACATCCCCTTGGGCACGACTCTGAGCGAATACCGCTTTGATTTTGGTAACCTCACAATTTTAGGGGACACTTTACAAGCGGCATTTGAAGATCGCTTTGAGCCTCTCTTCCCAACACAATTTAAAGAGTCGGGAAGTGCAGTAGAAATTCCTGAGCAACCGCTTCGGGAGTCTGTGACTTATAGAGGGAGCTTAGCCAAAGGGGAGAAGCCTCTGGCCTATATTCCAGTATTTGATGGCACTCATAGCGAATATGACACCGCTAAAGCTTTCGAAGCTGCAGGCGCTAAAGTTATTCAACGCCCCTTTAGAGATCTTACGCCAAGTGCGGTAGAGAGCTCTGAAAAAGAGATGGTAGAGCTTCTAGAAAAAGCACAAATATTTGTGCTAACAGGGGGCTTTGCTAGCACCGATGAAGCTGCAGGAACTGGCACTATGGTGAGCCGAATTTTAGAGCGCCCCGTTATTACTAAAGCAGTGGAAGCTTTTATTGCGAAAGGGGGCTTAATTTTGGGACTTAATGCTGGTTTTCATGCATTAGTGAAGACAGGTCTGCTCCCTTATGGTGAATTTAGGGAAGAGAGTGAAGCTCATCTTGTGCTTAATAGAGCGGGGCAACATCTCTCACAAATGGTGACCACTAAAGTCGTTAATAATAGCTCCCCGTGGTTTAAGAGTGAAAAGATCGGGGCAGAACATCGTCTACCCTTTTCAGCTTTAGAGGGTCGCTTAATGCTTTCGGCTTCACTTTTTGAAGCCTTGATGATTAATGGTCAGATCGCTACACAATATGTAGATCATAAAGGTCGGGCGACGGTTAACCTTGAGTTTAATCCTGCAGGATCGAGTTTTGCGATTGAATCGTTAACCAGCCCTAATGGGCAAATTTACGGCAAGATGGCGCAGAGCGATCGTTACGAGGAGGGATTATTAAAGAATATTCCCGGGAATCGTAAACAGAATATTTTTGAAGATGCAGTTGCATATTTTCAGGTAGAGAAGTAATAAAAAAGGAAGAGAGATGTCTAAATTACTGTACGAAGGCAAAGCTAAACAGATCTATACAACGGCTGATGAGAATCAGGTACTGATCCATTATAAAGATGATGCAACTGCTGGCAATGGGGCAAAAAAGGCACAATTTGAAGATAAGGGAATTTTAAATGCCGCTATCTCCACCATGATCTTTAAATACTTAGAGGAAAATGGGATCGAAACTCACCTCATTGAGCAGATCAATGAGCGTGATGTGCTTTGTGAAAAGATCGATATCATCCTTTTAGAAGTGATTATGCGCAATATTGCCACAGGCTCTTTAACCCAACGCTTAGGTTTTAAAGAGGGTGAACCCTTAACGCCCCCTGTCTATGAGCTCTGTTATAAAAATGATGCTTTTAATGATCCGCTCATTAATACCGATCACGCATTAGCTCTTGGCTTAGCAACAGAAGCGGAACTCGAGACCATTCGGATGGAGGCGAAGAAGATCAACACTCTTCTTATCGATCTTTTTAAAGAAATTGGTATTCAACTGGTGGATTTTAAGATCGAATTTGGGCGCAATCGGGATGGAAAGATTGTCTTAGCCGATGAGATCAGCCCCGATACCTGTCGTTTATGGGATCTTAAAACTCAAGATAAGCTCGATAAAGATCGTTTCCGTCAAGATTTAGGGAATGTGATCGATGCTTATCGTGAAATTCATGCGCGACTCTTAAAGCGCGAGGAGAAATAAGTGTTTGCCGTTGTCGGAAACTCTAAAGCAGCTTCATTAACTTACTATGGCTTACATAGCCTGCAACACCGAGGGCAGGAGGGGGCGGGTATCTCTGTGTTAAACCCTTCAGGCAAGATTCAAACGGTAAAGGGGGAGGGATTAGTAACGGATGTCTTTTCGGATCCTTCGCTCTTAAAAGGGCTTGTGGGTGAGCAGAGTATTGGGCATGTTCGCTATCCTTCTAATGGGGAGAATGGTTACGATAATGTACAGCCCCTCTCTTTAACGATGAGTGATGAGAATATCGCTGTAGCCTATAACGGGAATTTAACCAACGCGAAACAGTTGCGGGAAGCGTTAGAAGATCAGGGAAGTGTTTTTCATGCCTCGGGCGATGCGGAGATCTTAGTTCATCTGATTCGACGTTATCGAGGCTCTTTTTTAGAGCGATTTAAAGCGGGGCTTTTAGAGTTAGAAGGGGCATTTGCTTATCTTATGCTCCATGATTCTGGGGTATACGCAGCCCGGGATCGTTTTGGTATTCGCCCGCTTTGTATCGGTAAGCTTGCCGATGGGGGGTATGTTTTTGCATCGGAAACTTGCGCCTTAGGTATTGTGGGAGCAACCTTCATTCGGGATGTATTGCCGGGAGAGATTGTCTATATTCGAAATGGACGAATCGAATCAAGCTCTTTTATCGATAAGACGACGCACGCCATGTGCTTAATGGAGTATATCTACTTCTCCCGCCCCGATAGTGATATTGAAGGAAAAAACGTCCATAGCGTCCGTAAGTTAACGGGGATTGAACTCTATAAAGAGACCCACGTCGATGCAGATATTGTGATCGGGGTTCCTGATTCTTCGATTTCAGCGGCCAATGGCTATGCAGAAGCTTCTGGGCTGCCTAATGAGATGGGGCTGATTAAGAATCGTTATGTGGGGCGCACCTTTATTCAACCTACCCAAGAGATGCGGGAGCAAGGGGTGAGGATGAAGATCTCAGCCATTCCCTCTATTGTTCAGGGCAAACGGGTCATTTTAATTGATGATTCTATTGTTCGGGGAACAACTAGCCGGCGAATTGTCCAACTCCTTAGAGATGCCGGGGCGAAAGAGATTCATATGCGTATCTCTGCGCCTCCCATTAAATATCCCTGTGTGTATGGAGTCGATACCTCTACTTTAGATGAATTGATGGCCCATCAGCTCAATATTGAGGAGATGTGTCGCCATATTAAAGCAGATTCTCTCGCCTTTTTAAGCCGCGAAGGTACTTTACGTGCGCTCGATCGTGCGAAGGAGCTTGGCGATAATTGCGGGCTCTGTATGGCCTGTTTTACTGGGGAGTATCCTACAGATTTTAAGCTCGATCTGGCTAAGGCAAATAAGGCGTAGTTGGGCTATAAGACTTAATTATTTTCTAAAGAGTTTATTAAATAGTTTTGTGATCTCTTGGCGTTAAATGAGTTTTAAGGCTTTATAGATCATTAATAAATATGTTGTGTCAGTAAGGAAAGATCAATGAGTGATGCATATAGAGAAGCAGGCGTTAACTTAGAGGCAGGTTATGAGTCTGTTGAGCGCATTAAAAAGCATGTGGCGAGCACAATGCGCCGCGGTGCAATGGATATTTTTGGTGACTTTGGCGGATCGTTTGATCTCTCCGAACTCGATTATAAAAAGCCGGTATTAGTCTCTGGAACCGATGGGGTAGGGACGAAATTAAAGCTCGCATTTGAGATGAATATTCACGATACCATTGGGATCGATGCCGTGGCGATGTGTGTAAATGATATCCTCACTCAAGGCGCAGAGCCCCTCTTTTTCCTCGATTATATCGCTTGTGGAAAGAATGATCCTGCACAGATTGAGGCGATTGTAAAAGGAGTTGCTGAAGGCTCTAAAGAGTCAGGAATGGCTCTTTTAGGGGGGGAAACGGCGGAAATGCCAGGCTTTTATGAAGAGGGCGAATATGATATTGCAGGCTTTGCCGTGGGTGTTGTAGAGAAGGATGAGCGGATCACTAAAGCAAATGTGAAGGTGGGCGACGCTATTATCGGCCTTCCTTCAAGTGGTGTTCATAGTAATGGTTTCTCTCTTGTTCGCCATATCATTAAAGAGCAGGGGTTAGATCTCCATACCCAATATGAAGGATTTGATAAACCCTTAGGTGAAATCTTATTAACGCCCACAGC
>JASLFU010000020.1 GCA_030150405.1 Ignatzschineria sp. | reverse complement strand
CTGTAGATTTTGGCTAATATGAAGATCATTGCTACCGGAGACTTGCGGCATTTTCGCAATGAGTTCATCTATTTTTTGGTTAAGAAGTGGAATATTTGCCCGGCACTGGCGAAAAAGGGGCAAAATTGAGCCCTCTTGCTGGTTAAGCATTGTGCTTAAAACGTGCTCTGGCTCGATATATTGCTGATCTTTGCTCAGCGCAAGACTCTGCGCTCCACTTAAAGCACTTAAAAAGGCTTGGGTAAATTTATCTTGATTCATCAGAATCCTCCATGAAATTATTTTTAAATTAAATCTTAAATTCTTTTAAAAGGGGGTTAATACGATCTTTCTTTTAATGCTCTTTTTAAATTTAAATAGAGTTTTTATTCTTTTCGTATTGCACCTTTCTCTAGTAAGAAAATGGGGACTCTTTTTGAATATTCAAGATATTTTTGGGTATTTTAGTTTAAAAAATTGGAGTAACTCTCTATTCTAAAAACTTTTTTATGATGATAAGTTTTGGAAGATAAATTTATCTCCATAAAAAAAGCCTAAGATTCACTTAGGCTTTTAATATCTTTAAAGTTGTTAAATTTTAGAATTTTTTAGCTACTGCAGAGTAGAAGCCTCTTCTAAAAGAGCGATAATCTCAGGATGTTTTCCTATTTTTGCCACAGCAAGCGCATCAAGATCTCCTTCACCTTTTATGCTTTTATCCGCTCCTGCCTCAAGTAATGCTTTAACAATCTCAAGCTCGCCCATCTCTGAGGCCCTATGAAGGGCTGTAAAGCCTTTGCGATCTTGCTGATTAACTTTTGCTCCTAAATGAAGTAATTTCTTCACTGCTTTAAGGGAGCGAATCTCCACCGCATCCATTAAGGGGGTGACCGAAAAATAGGAGGGAAGATTAATATCCACTCCCCGCTCGTGAAGAAGCTCTAACATCTCTAAATGATCGGTATAGAGAGCCCAATGGATCGGCGTAAATCCATCCTGCGCTAATAGATTTTTCGGCACTAGATTTTGGTTAAGAATCAGTTTTACAGACTCTTTATCATTATTAGCTATTGCGATGTGGTAAGCCGTTGTTGAACGTAATTCTGTATCTGAAGGAAAAATCGCTGCTGAATCAAAAGTGCCCACAGCGGCTCTATTTCCAAAGAGTGAAAAAGCCCAAACCCCTGCGTTATTAGGCTCTGATTCTAACTTTTCAGGTAATGGAACAGGGGTGATCTCATTTAGAGCATGGCTCACCATTAAGAAGTGAAAAATAGCAATGGTTTCCGCTTCGCTCTCCTCTTCACCCTCTAAAAACTCACCTTGTATCTCTGTTACACGGATACCAATAATCTTTGTGCTGATCTCCCGACCTTTTTCACTATTTTCAGAAGATGTTTCACGTGTAACATCTGAAAATTCCAGATCCTCAGCATAGACATATTCAACCTTTGCTCGCGCAATAAGCTCCCGAGTCCAGCTGCGAACAGAGTAGATATATTGCCCATCAAAAAAGAGTGCCCATTTATGCTCATGCGCTTTAGGCACAAAGAGCGAACCGGGGTAAAGCTTACCCTCTGTTTTAAAGAAGAGATCTGTAGCCACTGTTCGGTCACTTTTGGGAGTTAAACCACTAAAAGAAGCGCCATCTTCCGTATTATAAGAATCTAAATTTCGGATATGCTCTTCATTATCGGTGGTATGGGATAATCTAAAAGTGATTGGTCGTAGATCTAATAAGGGGATATCAAAGGGATTTTTATCGTAACGAATCCAGGGTAATTGGCTGATCTCTCGTTTTTCCATCGTCATAATGTGCTATCTCTGCTTTCGCTAATTGGGCCTTTAGGCACGCTATTGATCAAAATATTTCTGTTTTAAAGAGTCTATTAAAAGAGATACTTCATCCCCTTTATACTCCTTAAAGAAGAGAGGCAGTTTACCAAATTTGTACACTTCTCTCCTTGTTAATCGCACTGATTCCTCTATTCTATAGAACTTAGCTTTTATAGAACAAAAGAGGATCTATGCTCAACAATCTACCCATTGCAACCAAGGTGTTGCTGATTTTAAACAGTCTTCTTTTCCTGATAAAAATTCTCCTCGCCCAATTTGGTATCGCAGAATTGAGTGTGGTGATGGGAAGTTTTTATCCAGAATCGGTCAATTTTTATCTCTGGCAACCTCTTACGCATCTCTTTATGCATGCAGGATTTGCCCATATTCTCTTTAATATGTTTGCCCTTGTAATGTTTGGCGCTACAGTAGAGCGAATTTTAGGAACAAAACGCTTTTTAATCCTCTATTTTATCGCCGGATTAGGCGCTTTTTTACTCTTTAATGCCCAGAGTTATTTTGCCATTACGGAACTCAAAAGAGCTGTTTCTGACCTTGGTTTAAACCCCGACTTTGTTAATGAAAGTATGAAACTCGATCTTATGGGGATGGCTACAGTGCCAAGAATATTCTCTGAAATCCCAGAGATCGAAGCTTTAGCTAATGCTTATATCACCCCGATGGTGGGCGCTTCAGGCGCTATTTATGGATTACTGGTGATGTTTGGTCTACTCTTTCCGGAAGCGGCGCTTATGTTTGCGTTTATTCCCGTTCCTGTAAAGGCAAAATATTTCATCCCCGGGATTATTCTGCTTGAATTAATCTTAGGTCTTTTAGATCTCTCCTGGAATCCTGTGGCACACTTTGCCCATTTAGGGGGCGCTGTAGCAGGATTTGCACTCTTTTATATCTGGAAAAAACGAGGCGTTTTTTATGGCTCTTAAACAATTTTCTTCAAAGATCTCTTTACGCTTTTTAAGCCCTTTACTACTGCTGGTTACTCTTCTTACAGGAGGAATGGCGTTAACTCTCTCCTATAGTGAAGCAGCCTCCCCCGCACCCTCTAAAATCGCAATCTCCTCTCAAGAACTCAATCGAGTTGGAGAGTTGATCTATAAGAACGAAACGGGAAATAAGCGAGAAAACCTTGCGGTATGGAATGTAGGCGAGAACTTTCCCTCCTTAGGAATTGGTCATTTTATCTGGTTTAAACAGGGAGAGCCGGAGATTTTTGAAGAGACCTTTCCCGGACTTGTGGAATATCTTAAAAAATCAGGAAAAAAACTGCCCACTTTACTTCGTAAGTATCGCTATGCTCCTTGGAAAAATCGGGAGGAATTTAATGCAGCTAAAGCTCGAGGCGAACTTAATGAGGTGATCGACTTCCTCTACGAGACTAAAGATCTTCAAGCTCTCTATATTTACGAGCGACTTCAGCAAGCCCTGACAAAAATGAAGGCGGTCTCCCAATTTCCAGAATATATTGAGATCAAATTCTACAAAGTTGCCGCTAGCCAAAATGGTCTTTATGCTCTTATCGATTATGTAAATTTTAAAGGGGAGGGCATTAATCCAAATGAGCGCTATAAAGGGCAAGGATGGGGGTTAATGCAAGTTTTAGAATCGATGGAGTTTATCTATCAATACCCCACAAAAGCAGAGCAAGATGCCGCTACATTAGCCAGCTTCCGTAAAGCTGCAACCGACGTTTTAACTCGCCGAGTTAATAATGCAGATCCTGCTAAAAATGAGCAGCGATGGCTGCCCGGCTGGAAAAATCGTATAGAGACTTATCGCCCTTAATATATAGATTCAACCCTAGAATTTATATGGGATCTCGAAAATTTAAAAGCCCCGAAGAATCACCTCGGGGCTTCTTTTATTTAAGATTTTTAAACCTACTAACCGATAATGGCATGGGGATAAAAGCGAGAGAGGTCTTGTGTAATAGCGGAGCGATCCTCTCGAACAGAGAGCCCGCAAGCTTGATCTCCCACAATCCAGCTCCCTATTAAGGTATGATTGCCCTCAAAAACAGGGAGGGGAGCATAAGCTTGAATAATATTTCCCTCCTCGCCATATGGACCTTCTGCTGCTTCTAACAGCTCACCCTCCTTAATGATCGCAACATTAGCCCCTTCTCTTGAAAAGAGAGGTTTTCGCACATAAGAGTTGAGCGATTTTACTCTTCTATCCCCTTCAAAATAGGCAGGTAAAAGATTAGGATGCTCGGGAAAGAGCTCCCACATCATAGGAAGCAGTGCTTTATTTGATAGTATCGCCTTCCAGCCGGGTTCTAGCCAGAGAGTCTTTTGAGTATCTAAATAATCTGCAAAATCCTCCTCAAACATAAACTCCCAAGGATAGAGCTTAAAGAGCGCCTGGATAGGATTATCTGCTAAATCAGTATAATTGAGCTCAGAACTGATGCCGATCTCCTCAATATAGAGAAACTGATTTTCTAATCCCGCTTCAAGAGCGCAATCTTGTAGATATTGAGTAGTCCCCCGATCTTCTTCTGAATCGGCACAACAGCTAAAATGGAGAAAATCCACATTATGATACGCTTTAAGATCGCCAAAACGGGAGATTAAAGCCTCCTGAATGGAATTAAATTGATCTGCTATTTGGGGAAGCCTACCCGCTTCGATCTGATCTTCTAGCCAGAGCCATTGAAAAAAGGCGCTCTCGTAGAGCGAAGTGGGTGTATCAGCATTATATTCGAGCATTTTAGGCGGAGAAGTTCCATCATAGACAAAATCGAAACGCCCATAGAGCGAGGGAGCTTCTGCCTCCCATGATTCCCGAATAAAGCGCCAACTACGGGTGGGGATCTTAAATTTTTCTAGCAACTTTTCGCTGCGCACAACTCTATCTACCACCTCGAGCGCACATTTATGCAGCTCTTCTGTGGCATCTTCAATCTCTTCAATCTCTCTTAAAGTAAATTGATAGTAGTAATCCTCACACCAATAACGCTCGCCATACATTATATGAAAATTAAAACCAAACTCCCGTGCCTGCTCTTGCCAATGGGGACGCTCTTCAATAGCTACTCGTTTCACAATTAACCACCAAAGCTTCGTTGACGAATCGTGCGATTATCTCTGCTTTGCCCTTTTTGCGCCGCTGCTTGACGATGCATCTGGTTCTGCTTAGCCACCACCTGCCCAAATCCTCCACGGCGTAATGTTTGCCCTGGTTTTGCAGGGCGTAAATCTGTAGGATTTACCCGTATCTTTTGCCCGGGTTGAACCTTTCCAAAATTTTTCCCGGCAGCATCATAAACATTGCCTTTTCCCATTCCCGCTTGAGGTGCATAGAGAGGTTTATGTGCACCAAATCCGCTACTCATACGACCAAAGAGATACCCTGCCATAAGAGGCATCCAGAGACTACCTCCTGCTCGTGCTTCCTGCATCTCTTGAGTGCCTAATTCGGACGCTGGCACAGGGGCACATCCCTCCTCTCCAAATTCAGCCACACAGTCTTCTCGCGTAGCAAAACGGGGAGCACTATTGAAAGCTTCTATTTGCGCTTGCTTAAAGCTCTGTTCACACATATTTGCATCGTGAGGATTATAGAGCTTACATTCCGCCGCATCTCGATACATCGCCACCTCTTCTTGCGAATTATCGGAGCAAGCGCCCAATACCATAAGTGAAAAAAGGGCGGCAGCTAAAGGTTTTGCTCGAAAGCGCCTCGGGGCTTTACGAAAAGATTCTCGGTTAATCTTTTGAGTACGTTTAATCATCTCTCTTCCTTGTAATCTTTTTTATAACTTTAAAAGTTAATCTATTTTTTTGATTTTCCCTATTGTAGCAAACAAGCGCTTTTTCGCTCATTTTATCGATCTATTCTCTCTATTCGCTCTTCTATTTTTGTGTTTTTATTTTTCACTTATTGCGCTTATTACACTTTTTCACTCTTTAAAATAGCGCTAATAACACTGGAAGCTTTATTTTCCGTCTCTAAAAGCTCACGCTTAGGATCAGAGTCGGCCACTATTCCTGCTCCCGCTTGCACTCGGGCAACCCCCTTCTTAACAAAAGCTGAGCGAATAACAATGGCGCTATCTAAGCGATCTTGAGATCCAAAGACACCCTCGAAATAGCCAATTGCTCCGCCATAACTGCCACGGGATTGAGTTTCCACCCGATATATCTCCCTCATTGCCGCTATTTTTGGCGAACCTGTTAGCGTCCCCATATTCATCACGTTTAAATAAGCATCTAAAGGGGTTAAATCAGTTCTAAGTTGCCCTACAACTCGGGAGACAAGATGCATCACAAAATTATAACGATCCACCTTCATCAATTCTTTCACCTTTACAGAGTTAGGTATTGAGATTGAGGTTAAATCCTTTTTAGCTAATTCAACTAACATAAGGTGTTCCGCCACCTCTTTTTTATCAGTGCGAAGCTTTTGCTCTAAAAGTCGATCGAGTTTTAAATCGATCTTACCGCCTTCTCTTCCGCGGGGCATTGTTCCCGCAATAGGGTAGAGCTCAAGCTCATTACGTTCCGGAGTATATTTAAGAGCCGATTCAGGAGAAGCTCCAAAAAGGGTAAATGATTCATCCTCTAAATAGAAAAGATAGGGGCTAGGATGCTCTTTTTTAAGCTCTCGATAACTAGCCATAGGATTCTTACAAGGTAAATAGAAGGAGCGAGAGAGCACAATCTGTTCAAAATCACCCTTTTTAATCCGCTCCCGATATCGCTGCACTTCAATTTTAAAGGACTCCCGATCCTCAAAATAAAGATTATCTCCAAGTCTGATCGGGTTATCTTCTCTACTTTTTAGGCTCTTGATTTGTGAATAATCTTGTGGGCAGATCTGAGAAAATAGTTCTTGATGATTAAATATTTTTTCTTGACTACCCTTGTCGTTGTGTAAATTTGTAGCATCTATAGATGTAGTCCCTCTGTTAAAATAGGTTTTTTGAGATTGATCTGTGGATAACTCTGAGGATAATGTTGATGATAGAGTATGGATAGCCTCTTTTATATAACCATAACGGCGACTTATCTCTCTTTGAGCTCTCTCTTTCTTCTTAGCGTCGTAAAAATAGGTATAAACTGCACGATTTTGATGATGATCGAAAAGAATCATCTCTTCTGCAAAATAGAGAGTTAAATCCTCTTCTCGACCTTTTTCTGGAATCGTTACATTATAAAACTCCCCAATAAGGTCATATCCTAGTAATCCTCCAATAAAGGGCGCTGTATCTATCCTTTTTAAAGCTAATAAAGGCTCTAAAATAGTCAATACTCCCCGAGGAAACCTATCCTGTTTGAAGAGAAAAGTAGCGTGAATAAAGTGGGATTTATCCTCTTTCCTCGCCTTTAAGAGATAAGAGGAGAAATAATTGATTAAATACTTTAAAAGCTCCTTCCCAAGAGAGGTTAGTGCTTTTACTTCCACTTTATTCTTATAGGCACTGATTCTTAAAGCCGATTGGGTAATTAAGATACTTTTTAAAGATTTTTGCGTGTTCGTAGTACTCGATTCAAACAGCATTCGATATTGAGAAGAGAAAAGCTCTTCGTTAATTTCCGGTAGTTCTGCAAATAGCTCAAAAGGCTCAAAGGCTTTATGAATACTTATTTGATCACTTCTTAAAATAAAGCTTTGTGTTATTTGGGATCTCTCATCACTATTTTTTACAGTTTGTTGATCTTTACTGATATTCATATCGTGTTCCTCTCTTTTATTTAAAAAGTCCACGATATTCAGATAAGAAAAAACCCGCATATCGCGGGCTTCACTATCTTCTTCCTCTTTTAAGGCACCAATAGATGAACACTACCCGCTAGAGTAGAGTTCTGCCACCATTTTTTAGCTAAAAACTGATTGTTCATCTTCTGTCTCTTATATAGGTTAATATTTGGTGCCTTATGGGATAGCCATTCGCCTCCCAATCGAAATTCTATTCTTCCCATGTTAGCTAAATATTGTCAACTCTTTATTCAACTTAAATCTGCGATTCCTAATACTTCCTTTAAAATAACTCTTGATATTAATATTTAGGTGAGAATAGTTTTCCACAATCGAGGTTTAAAATATCTCTTCTAAGTTTCACGTGGAACTGGTTTTTATCTTTAATACAAAAAACAGATACCTCTATAACATATTGAATTATCAATACTTTAAAAGATTTAAGTTTATAAGAGTGTTTTAAAAATATTTTATTTATAGGATTTTTAAAAACATGATGTTAAATGAGAATTAATTATCCTCAAAGTTATCCACAGGCTGTCGATATATAAAATCCCTCCTTTCTTTTCTTTAAGATCTTTGAATTTTCCTTGATGAGTGCTATAGTAACGCCGTTTATTCAAAATCTAATAATGCAGTGGAAGGAGAGCTCAATGATCAACGCTTCAAAACGAATCGCGCACGCATTCTTCTCTTTTTTACTGCATTTCCGCCGACATTGAAGTCGGTTTTTTTTTGCCAAAATTTGAGACAGAGAAAGAAACCACTATGACAAAACCTATCATTGCGCTCGACTTCCCCAATTATCTCGAAACCAAAGCCTTTCTTGAGATGATGCCCCGTGAAGAGGAGCTCTATATAAAAATTGGTATGGAACTCTTCTATAACGAAGGCCCCATGCTTGTGGAGACCTTAAAAGCGCGTGGGTATGACGTTTTTTTAGATCTAAAACTTTATGACATCCCCAATACCGTAAAGAGCGCGATGATCGGCTTAGCAAAAATGGGGGTAGATATGGTTAACGTCCATGCGGCGGGGGGAAAACGGATGATGGAAGAGGCGCTTGAGGGGTTAGAGATTGGGAGTGGTACCTCT
>JASLFU010000003.1 GCA_030150405.1 Ignatzschineria sp. | reverse complement strand
TCCCCTATTCTACGCAATTTTCATCCATTAAAGAGCGCAAAAATGATCGATTTTCAGAATCTTACTATCCGTATGAACGCCAATCTCTTAATCGAGAATTTCTCCTTCTCTATCACGCCCCGCATGCGGGTGGGATTGGTGGGGAAAAATGGTACGGGAAAGAGTACGCTCTTTAATACTATTTTAGGACGTTTAGAGCCCGATCGTGGCGATATTCAACTGCCTAAAAACGCTGTAATTGCTGAAGTTGCGCAAGAGATATTCGATACTGATCTAACCGCTTTTGAATATATCTTAAGTGGGGATGAGGAGCTCATTGGGCTAAGAGAGGCGGAGGAAGCGGCGCTTTTAGCTGAAGATGGGATGAAGATTAGTGAGATTCATCAGCGCTTAGAGCAGATTGATGGTTATCGCGCAGAGAGTCGGGCTTATCAGCTCCTTAATGGACTGGGCTTTAAAGAGAGCGAACACCACAAAAAGGTTAAAGAGTTCTCTGGCGGTTGGCGAATGCGCCTCAATATTGGGCGTGCGCTGATGTGTCGCTCCGATATTCTTCTGCTCGATGAGCCCACAAACCACCTCGATTTTGAGACGGTTGTCTGGGTGGAGGATTGGCTCAAACAATATAACGGCGTTTTAATGGTGATCTCTCACGACCGCGACTTTCTCGATAATATCTGCACACACATTATCCATCTCCATCAGAAAAAAGCGACAAGCTACACCGGCAACTACTCTGCATTTTTACGCTTACAAGCCGAACAACTGGCCCATCAGCAGGCGCAATATGAGAAAAATGAGAAGACCCGCGCCCACTTACAGAAATTTATTGATCGTTTCGGCGCAAAAGCGACTAAAGCCAAACAGGCGCAAAGCCGTGTAAAAGCGCTCGAAAAGCTCGAAGATATTGCGCCCGTTATTGCTGAAAATGAGTTTCGCTTTAGCTTTAGAGAGCCCGAGCGCTTGCCCGATCCGCTCATTCGGCTCGATCACATTTCGTTCCATTATGTTGCGGATAAACCAGTGCTCGAAGATGTGAATTTAACCATTACGCCAGAGACGCGTCTTGGCGTTTTAGGGCGAAATGGTGAGGGAAAATCGACGCTCATTAAACTGATTGCCGGTGAACATGCCCCCACTTCTGGCGAGATTATTGCTTCTGAACATCTTCGGGTAGGTTACTTTTCGCAGCATCAAGTGGAGTATTTAAATTTAGATGCCGACCCGATTTGGCACTTAACCCAGCTCGATTCTGAACTCACCACACAAGAAGCCCGCAATTTTTTAGGCTCTTTTGGCTTTCACGGCGATAAAGTGACTGAGAAGATTGCCCCCTTCTCTGGCGGTGAAAAAGCACGATTAGCACTGGCGATGATTGTCTATCAAAAACCCAATCTCCTCCTTTTAGATGAGCCCACAAACCACCTCGATATTGAGATGCGGGAAGCAATCGCGCTTGCGCTACAAGCTTATGATGGGGGTGTTTTAATGGTATCGCACGATGCATCGCTCTTAAAGCTCTGTTGCGATCAATTTATGCTTGTGGCAAATCGTGGAATTGATGAGTTTAAGGGGGATTTAGATGATTATCGCGCCTACTTAATTGAGCAGAATCGCCTTGCAAATCAAGAGACGAACGCGCCCAAAACAGAAGAGAAGCCGCAACACCATATTGATCGTGAAGAGCGTAAACGCTTAAACGCCGAGCTTCGTAAACTGACGCGCGAGAAGGAGGCATGCGAAAAGAAGATGCCAAAGCTTGAAGAGAAAATTGCAGAATTTGATGCTGTGCTCGGCAACCCCGACACCTATAGCGAAAAGACGCCGGAAGAGATTGCCAAACTCAACGCCGAAAAGGAGCGCTTAGAAGAGGAGCTTATGACCCTTGAGGAATCGTGGCTTCTTGCGAGTGAACGGATTGAGGAGATCAACACCCTTCTTTAAGCCCCGCAACTCTCTTATATGAGAAATATTCTCATCCAACTGTTGACTTTAGATCTTAAATAGGAATAATTATCAATAGAGATTAAAACTCATTGCGTCTTCACGTAAGTTAAAGCACGTAATTAAAGATTTAATCTCTTGCGCCGCCAAATCATTCCTATAAAAAGAGTTAACATTTTGGCGAAAAGCGCTAACTGATAGAGGAAGGGGAGGAGCAGCTGCAACATTCTTTATACGTTTTTAGTTCATAAGCACTATCTGATTTCGTCTCCCATAGTGCGGATATGCTACTTTTATAAACATTCTCACTTTGCTACTGCAGAGCATATCACGCTAAAACGTATCCCTACTCTATTCCAGCCCCCTCTTTTTTGAGAGGGCTTTTTTATGTCTCGCCTTATAAATCCTCCCAATCCTGCAGAATTTCCATGCTAAGATATTTCTTTCCCCATCGATAAAGGAGCCACCATGAAATCTCCCAATACGCCCCCAATGAATCTACTCATTACCGGAGCTTCTGCCGGATTTGGCTTAGAGACTGCCCGTCTATTTGTGAAAAATGGGCACCGAGTTATTGGTCTTGCACGCCGTAAAGAGCGCCTTGATGCCCTTAAAGAGGAACTTGGAGAAAACTTCTATCCCTTAGTTGTGGATATTACTGATAAAGCGGCCGTTAAAGTGGCGATCGAAAGCATCCCCGCCCCTTTTGATGATATTGATCTATTGATCAATAACGCTGGCTTAGCGCTTAACAAAGAGGCTGCCTTTAAGGTCGATTACGCTGATTGGGAGACCATGATCGACGTAAATATTAAAGGTTTAACCTATATTACCCATCTTATATTGCCGAAAATGATCGCCAAAAATGATGGCTACATTATCAATATTAGCTCGATTGCGGCTAATTACCCCTACTATGGATCGAACGTCTATGGCCCGACAAAGGCCTTTGTGTCCCACTTCTCCTTTAATCTTCGCGCAGATCTCATTGGTAAGAATATCCGGGTTACGAATGTTGAGCCGGGGCTTTGTAGTGAGACGGAGTTTTCCAATGTTCGCTTTAAAGGGGATGATCAAAAGGCTGCTGAAACTTACGCCGATGTGGAAGCAGTAACGGGTAAAGATATTGCAAATACCCTCTATTGGCTTGCAACTCAACCAAAACATATTAATGTTAATCGTATTGAGATTATGCCCACTATGCAGACCTATGGCGATGGCTTAGTGGTTTACCGAGAGAAAAAAGCAGACACTAATTAACGCAAAAGAAGAGAGAAGAATCCACCTATGAATATTATTGATCTCCATTGTGATGCATTGATGAAGCTTTCTGACGCAAAGGGAAAGCTCTCTTTTACCGACAGCCCCGAGCTTGATGTAAATCTTAGTCGCCTAAAAGAGGGGCAAGTCAAACTGCAAGCTTTTGCTCTATTTGTCTACCCTTCTTTGCCAGCTTCGCTGCAATTTCAAGAGGTGATCGATCAGATTCATTACTTCTATACCGAAGTTTTAGCTAAACATCCTGAGATGAAACTTATTCGGCAGTGGGATGAGCTTAAAACCCTAAAATCGGGCGAGATTGGCGCTTTTCTAACTCTAGAAGGGGTAGATGCAATTGGCAATGATCTCCATAAACTCACGTTATTATATGAGCTCGGGGTGCGCTCTGTGGGATTAACCTGGAATAGCGCCAATTTAGCGGCCGATGGGGTGGCAGAGTCACGAAATGGAGGCCTTACCCGTTTTGGCCGGCAGATTGTTGAGTGGTGTAATGAGTACTCTCTTTTTGTGGATGTCTCCCATCTCTCTGTTGCGGGCTTTTGGGATGTGATGGAGCTTGCAAAATATCCTATTGCCAGCCACTCTAACGCTAAACTGATCTGCGATCATCGGCGTAATTTAGATAATGAACAGATCCGCGCGATGATTGAGCGGGATGCTATGATTCACCTTGTCTTCTGCCCACCTTTTGCCAAACTTGGAGGGAACGCTAAAGGGGATACCACCATAGACGATATCATTCGCCATATTAAACATATTGTGAAGTTAGGCGGCATCAAAAATATTGGTTTTGGCTCCGATTTTGATGGCATTGAATCTAAAGTTAAAGGACTCACCCATTCTGGAGAGTATCAAAATTTAATTCAGGCACTTTTAAAAGAGTTTTCTAAAGAGGAGGTTAAAGGCTTTGCGTATCAAAACTTTTTAGATCACCTCCCCCCTGCAAAGGGCTAATATTATCTCTATAAAATTATTTGTCATAAAAAAGCCCCGACGCCATAAGCTCAGGGCTTTTTTTTATTTTAGTCTCAGTATCTATCGGAATTTTATCCGCCGCTTTAAGGCATTACCTCTTCTGAACTATTCCACCACTTTAAAGTGAATGCGCTTTGCTAAGTGGGTGAAGATCGTATAAGGAATGGTCCCAGCCCAAGCGGCCACCTGCTCAATAGGGAGGTGATCTCCAAAAATCTCCACCTCTTCTTCCCAGGCGGCGGGCGGTACATTGCGAAGATCGATCATCATCATATCCATCGCCGGGCGACCAATAATGGGGGCCCGATATTTTCCCACTAAGAGATAAGCCTCTGCCGAAATCTCGCGAGGATAGCCATCGGCATAACCGCAAGCAATAACACCAATGGGCATCTTTTCTGGGGCAACAAAACGCGCCCCATAACCGACGCTCTCCCCTGCTTCAATTGTTGTGGTATGAATAATTCGGCTCTTAAGATTTATTAAAGGTCTTAAACCATAATCTCGGCCGCAACTATTTTCCATCGGCGAGGCTCCATAGAGGGAAATACCAAAACGGGCAATCTCTCGAGTAGTTTCTGGAGCTGTTAAAATCGCCGCAGAGTTAGCTAATGTTACGGGGAGATTGAGCGCATCTAACTTCGCCATACGCCGATTTTGCTCAGCAAAGAGGGGAGAGTTCTCCTCATCCGCCGTGGCAAAATGGGTCATTAGGGTGATATCTCGCACATTTTTATGCCCCTCGATCTCCCGAACAATAGCGGGAATCTCTTCGGGCATAAAACCTAATCGATGCATGCCGGTATCCACTTTTAAAAAGAGCTTAAGCGCCTGAGGTAAATCCATTGCTTTGAGCGCATTGAGCTGCCGATCATTCGCCACTACGACAGCAAAATTATGCTTTGCCGCTAAATGATACTCTTTAGCCTCAAAAACGCCTTCTAAGAGCAAAATGGGAAGGGTTGCCCCTCTCTCCCGAAGCTCGATCGCCTCTTCAATAATGGCTACGGCAAGCCAATCCACACGTTTTTCTAAAATCTCGATAAAGTTTTCCACCCGATGACCATAGGCATTGGCTTTAATCACCGCACAATGCTGGCTTTGAGGGGATTTGGATTTTAAAACAGCGAGATTATTTTCAAGGGCTGACTGCGAAAAATAAGCGGTGAGCGGTCTCATAGTTCTCCTTTAAGGTGACTCCCTAACAAATTATTGAAAGAGAATGCCCCCATTTTTCTTCATATTTTCAATAAAATGGCTCTTCCACTCCCCTTCCATTGTTTTCGCTACCGCAGGATGGGCTAATAATTTATCGCTTAAAGCGGTTAATTTAGGAAAAGAGGCTAAAACGTCTTCCGCGCCTAATGAAGTCACTAATGCAAAACGGGCAAACATCGGCGCAAGCACAATATCCACCACAGAGAACTGATCCCCTGCAAAAAAGGTTGTACCACACTCATCCTCTAAAATAGCTAGAGTGCCCTTTAGCGCCGCAAAATGCTCCTTAACCTCTTCCTCGCTTTTAGCGCGCATACTCATATATTGAGGCCCATAGAGCTCCCCTGCGACACCTGCCCAAGCACGATTAAAGGCACGCTGAGCCCCCTCTTTAGCGAAGATCGAAGGAGTGTTCGCCTGCTCTTCGATAAACTCTACAATCGCCATCGATTCAAAGAGCACCTCCCCTGTAGGCACTTTCATAACCGGGACCTTTCCTAAAGGAGACCAATCCTTAAACCAATCTGGCAGCTCTCCATGGGGATCGAGCCATGTGAGCTCATAATCTGCATTTTTAAGATTAAGGGTGATCAATACCCGCTGGACAAATGGGCATAACGGATAACCGACTAATTGGTAACTCATACAACCTCCAAGATCATTATAATGGTATGATAAATTCTATATTACTTACGAGCGTAAGTTTAGCATATCTGCCTATCTTGGACCTTTTCTAACACTTAAAAAGGGGCGACAAAAGATCTTAAAAATCTCGCCTAAGCCATAAAAGTAGAGCAATAGTCTATGATGCTATTACTTACCTTCTACCCATGAATATCAATATAAAATAAATATGGAGTTCATATATGTCGATCCAACTTAGCCGAATCACCTTCTCCGGCGCAGATGCGGCCACCTTTCTTCAATCCCAACTTTCGGCCGATATCCATGCTCTCGATTTTATCACTGAGCTGCCACAAAATGAGGGGAAAAATATCGGTCTTGCAGCACTCTGCACGCGTCAAGGCAGGGTCATTACTCTTCTCTGGATCATTGAAAAAGAGGCAGAAACATACCATGCCCTGCTCCCTAGTGATCTTGCAGAAGCGGTGCAGAAGCATCTACAGATCTTTATCTTTCGCTCTAAAGTTACCATGACGATCGAAGCCCCTTCCGAGGAGGATCTCTCCACTTTGCCAAAAGGTCTTTCGATCCCCTGGATCAACAGCGATACCACTGAAAAGTATGTGCCACAGATGTTAAGCCTTGATCTTCTTAAAGGAGTTAATTTTAAAAAAGGTTGCTACCCTGGGCAAGAGATTGTCGCCCGCATGCATTACCTCGGAACCCATAAGCGTCGTCTTGCAAAATTAAGCTCTAAACACCCGGAAGAGTTTGTTATTAATGCAGAAATCACAAATGAAGAGGGGAAGGAAATTGCCGTTGTTGTATACTCAGAAGGAGAGGAAGCGCTTGCGGTATTACGCCTTGAAGGTAAAGAGCAAGCCCTAAAAATTGATCACCCTGTAGAAATAATGCAAATTTGGCATGAAGAGAGTGAAGAGGAGTAGAGATGAGTAAAAAGGCAGCCCCAAAACAGTCAAAAAAACATGTGGGAATCTTAACCGCCGGCGGCGATTGCCAAGGCTTAAATGCAGCATTGCGGGGAATTACCCTCTCGGCTCTTCGAGAAGGCTGGAAGGTAACCGGCATCCACGATGGTTTTGTGGGACTAGCCGAAAAATCTCACAGCCCTTTAACCTTTGAGGATGTTTACCAAATTGCAGGCATTGGGGGCACTATTTTAGGGACAGGGCGCGGAGGTGGAAAAGCACGCAACACCGAAGAGGCCGTCGCTGCTTGTGTAAAGAGCTTTAATGAGCTTGGGCTCGATGCTCTGATCTGCTTAGGGGGGGATGGCACTCAACGTTTTGCGTCCTATCTGCATAAAGCGGGGCTTCCCATCGTGACCTTACCGAAAACAATCGATAATGATATCGCCCATACAGATGTCACTTTCGGTTATGATACCGCCGTGCATGTATCGGTGATGTCTTTAGATCGACTACGCACAACCGCAGACTCCCATCATCGCTTAATGATTTTAGAAGTGATGGGCCGAGATGCCGGATGGTTAGCAGCAGGAGCGGCTTTAGCGGGCTCTGCGGATATCTGCCTTATTCCCGAAATCCCCTATTCCTTAGAAGCGGTTGCTAACTATATTAAAAAGAATATCTGTAATCGCCGCTCAGGGCTTTTGGTGATTGCTGAAGGAGCGATCTCCCAAGAGAATCATCGCTTAGGTTTAAGCCCTAAAAAACATGCAGAAGCCATTAAGCTAGTGGACCATATTCCTGAGCTTACCGGCATGCAGTCTCGCCTAACCACTTTAGGGTATGTGAGCCGAGGAGGCACACCTACAGCCACAGATCGTATCTTTGCAACTCAATGTGGTACAAAGGCGATAGAGTATATAAAAGAGGGGCGTTTTGGCGTTATGGTGGCAGAGCAAGGGCGTGAACTTGTGCCTGTTCCTCTCGAAAAGGTGGCAGGTAACCCTAGACTTTTACCTAAAGATCACCCCTTAATTACCACAATGCTCGATACGGGCATCTGCCTTGGAATTTAAACCCTTACGCTCGAAAGCTTGCTTACTGAGCTTATAATAGATTATTCATAATCTGATGATGAATCACTAATATTTGGAGTCAAGATGAAAAAAATTATTCATACCGATCACGCACCCGCAGCTGTTGGCCCTTATTCGCAAGCCAATGGATTTGAAAACCTACTCTTTACCTCAGGACAACTCCCTTTAGATCCTGAAACAATGAAGTTCCCGGAAGGGAGAATTAAAGAGCAAGCGGCGCAAGCGCTTAAAAACTTAAAAGCCATTTTAGAAGCAGGGGGCGCAGGTTTAGATTCTTGCCTTAAAGTTACCTGCTTTTTAGATGACATTAATGACTTTGCAGAATTTAATGAGGTCTATACCGAGTTTTTTGGTACTGAAAATGCCCCTGCCCGCTCCTGTTTTGAAGTGGGCGCTCTCCCGATGGGAGCACTGGTGGAGATCGAGGCGATCGCCTATATTAAATAATAAAAACTCAAAATAGAGCGTTTAAACCTCTTCAAGAAATTAAAGATAATAACCCTTGAGGTTTAAACGAAAACTTATAAATTTCAAGAGCGCGAATAAGGCGCTCTTTTTTTATGCCTTAAGAGGAATTTAAGCACGATTAGTCTCCCCCTATGCCGCCTCTAAAATCGAAACCTAAAAAATAAGCCCCTTAAATCTTACGACTTAAAGGGCTTATTCTATTTTTATAATCGCGGAATCGCTATCTAGCTCTACTTATTGGAATCAGCATACTCTGCCTGCTCCTTCTTCACACGTTTCTCTTCTCCATTAATAAAGATAAAGAAGATCGGCGCATAGATAAGAACTAAGATCGTTCCGGCGAGCATACCGCCTACAACCACCTGTCCTACAACGTTTTGTGCTCCCGACCCTGCGCCAGATGCCAACGCTAAAGGAAGAACACCGAGCCCGAAAGCGAGCGATGTCATCGTGATTGGGCGCAATCTTAAGTGAGCCGCCTGAACAGTTGCATCAATCGCACTCATGCCGCTTCTTAAAAGATCACGCGCAAACTCAACGATCAAAATAGCGTTTTTAGAGGTGAGCCCGATGGTGGTTAACATTCCCACCTGGAAATAGACATCATTGTCGAGCCCAAGTAAGTTCCCCGTAGCAATCGCCCCTACCACCCCCACAGGAATGGTTAAGAGTACCGAAATAGGTACGCGCCAAGATTCATAGAGCGCCGCTAAGCTTAAGAAGATCACCATCACCGAGACTAACAGTAAAAAGGTTTGAGTATTCCCAGCTTCACGCTCCTCGTAGGAGGTCGCTGTCCATGCCACGTCGATCCCGGTGGGGAGCTTTTCTGCCACAATATGCTCAACTGCTGCCATGGCATCACCCGTACTGTACCCCTTAGCCGCTTCCAATGATAATCCAAACGAAGGGAAACCATTAAAACGGTTTAGCTGAGGAGAGCCGTAACTCCAGCGACCTTTGGCAAAGGCGCTAAAAGGAACCATCTCCCCTTTGGCATTACGTACATACCATTTGTTAAAGTCATCGGGCATCATACGGAAAGGTGCATCGGCCTTTACTTGAACCCGCTTAACACGCCCTCTATCGACGAAATCATTCACATACATCCCCCCCCAAGCAATGGAGAGCGACTGATTAATATCCCCGATAGAAACCTGTAGAGCACGCGCCTTATCGCGATCAATATCCACATGGTATTGCGCCGAGTCAAACTGACCATTAGGGCGGAGCGTTGCCACATTGAGCTCTTCTGCTTGTGAGGCTAAACCTATAAAGCCCATCACTGAGTTCATTAAGGTATCGTGCCCTAAGCCTAATGTATCTTGTAACTCAAAGGTGATCCCCGTTGCCGTACCTAACTCCATAATGGGTGGTGGACGGAAAGCGAAGATCTGCGCCTCAGGAATAGTTGCAAAAAACTTCTGCAAACGCATCGTTAAGGCCTCTACCTGTTGATGTTTCCCGGTACGCTCTTCCCATGGGGCGAGCTTAATGAAGAACATCGATTGCGCACTCCCCATCCCGGAGAAGCTAAAGCCAGAGACTGTCATGATCGATTCTACCGTCTCTTGCTCCTCTTCTAAGATATATTGAGTGATTTTTTGCAGTGGAATCTCCGTTCGCTTAATGGAGCTCCCATCGGGGTTGATCGCCATCCCCATTAAGATTCCCTGATCCTCATCGGGCAAAAAGCTTGAAGGTAGACGGGTAAAACCAAAGCCCGCCGCCACTAAAACCACCACTAAAAGGAGGATAAAACGGCGAGGACGAAGGAGAATCCCCCGCACACTCTTCTCATAGCGTGCATTGCCTCGATCAAATAGATCATTAAACTTCTCAACAATCGCATCAATCAGACGAAGAAGTGGAGATAGAAAAGTATAGATCACCTTACTGATGCCAGTGCGGGGCTTCTGCCGCTCTTCGTGCGATTGTAAAATCGTGGCACAGAGGGCGGGCGTAAAGATAATCGCCACCACCACCGAAAGGAGCATCGCAGTAATAATCGTAATCGAGAATTGACGATAGATGACCCCAGATGCCCCTCCTAAGAAGGCCATCGGTACGAATACAGCGGAAAGCACTACTCCAATCCCCACTAGCGCGCCCGTAATCTGATCCATCGACTTACGGGTAGCTTCTAGGGGAGAGAGCCCTTCCTCTTCCATAATTCGCTCAACGTTTTCTACAACAACGATCGCATCATCCACCAGAAGACCAATGGCTAAAACCATCGCAAAGAGCGTTAAGGTGTTCAGGTTAAATCCAAGTGTAGAGAGGATAATAATGGTCCCTGCCAAAACATAAGGGATCGCCAAAGTAGGAATAAGGGTTGCACGGAAGTTGCGCAAGAAGAGATACATTACGATAAAGACTAAAATAATCGCAACGATCAAGGTCTCTACAACACCTGCAATCGAGAGCTCAACAAAAGGCGTAGTATCGTAGGGATACATATAATCCATTCCCGCAGGAAAGTTGTGCGCCGCCTTTTTCATAAACTCTTTAACCGCATGAGAGGTATCGAGCGCATTAGCTCCCGACGCTAGGCTAATAGCCATTCCCGCTGCCGGAAGCCCATTGTAATGAGAGCCAAAATCTTCGCTTTGGGGAGAGAGCTCCACTCGGGCGACATCCGAAAGTAAAACCTTACTTCCATCCTCATTAACCCGAAGCTGAATCGCCTTAAACTCCTCTTCTGTCTCAAGCAGCGATTGCGTAGTAACGGTATAGCTAATAAGCTGCTCTTCCACCGATGGCATCGCCCCTAGATCCCCGAGAGTTGCCTGAGAGTTTTGCTCCCGAATTGCATTCACCACATCGATCGAGGTCATGCCAAATTCATGAAGCTTAAGGGGATCGAGCCAGATATTCATCGCATATCCAGAACCGAAGAATTGAATCTCCCCCACCCCTTGAAGGCGGCTGATCTGATCTTGCAAGTTGGTTGCAACATAATCCCCAATATCCCCTTGAGAGAGGCGTCCATCTGGGGAGTAGAAACCTACCACCATCAGGAAGGAGGCGGTCGATTTACGAATCGTTAACCCCTGCTGCTGTACCGCTTGAGGAAGTTGACTCATCGCTTGTTGAATCTTATTTTGCACTTGAACTTGTGCCATATCGGGATCGGTACCTTGCTCAAAGGTTACACCGATCTGCACAATCCCCGTGCTTGAGCTTGAAGCCTCCATATAACGGAAACCATCGAGCCCGGTAATACTCTGCTCAATGATCTGTGTAACACTCTCTTCCACCGTCTTCGCACTAGCCCCGGGGTAGACTGCCATAATCCGCACTTGGGGCGGGGCAATCTGCGGATATTGTGCGACAGGCATCGAGGAGAGCGTCAACACTCCTAAAAATACTGTCAGGATCGCCAGAACCCATGAGAATACTGGGCGATCAATAAAAAAACGTGCCATCTTTAATCCTTCACCTAAATAGAATCGTTAGCGAAATATGCTCAATATCGCAATCCACTTCGCTACTGCATCGAACCATCATCGGGAACGACATTTACAGGGATTCCCTTGCCTTCACTGCGCTGGAGCATCATCTGTACCATCTGCTGCCCCTTCACAATAATCCGCTCGCCCTCTTCTAATCCCCCTTCAAGCACCCACTCTTGACCATGAGCTCGAGAGATCTTCACCGGACGAACATTAGCAATATTATTCTCATCTACCACAATCACCGTGCTCACGCCTGAAAGCCCTTGCGTCACCGCCTTTTGCGATACGGCAATAGCCCCTAGCTCAATCCCCTGCTCAACCACTGTTTTAACAAACATACCGGGGAGTAAGCGACCATCATTCTCAAACTGCGCCTGAAGAAGGATGGAGCCTGTGGTCTGATTAACGGTAAGGTCGGAGAATTTAATATAGCCCGATTTATCATAGAGACTGCCATCGTCGAGATAGATGCGCACATAGTGCCCCTCTTCCTCTTCACCGGTCTCCTTATTTTTAATCTTTGTGCTGGTATAGATGCCCGCTTTAATTTTACGCTGTACCTCAGCAAATTCGGCCGATGAATAGGCGATATTCACCTTCATCGGATCGAGCACCTGAATAACTGCCATCTCCATAGGTTGCCCAGGCTGTACAAGTGCTCCTTGCGTAAAGTTTGAGCGACCAATCTGCCCAGAAATAGGCGCTTTCATCTTGGTGTAATCCAAATTAATTTGCGCCGTTTTAACCTGAGATTCAGCCCCTAAAACCTCTGCCTCAGCCTGCATAAGTGCAGAGTTTGCATCATCAATGTCTTGGCGACTAATCGCTTTGGAGGATCTTAGAGAGTTAATACGATCCGCCCGTGCTTTTGCAGCGGTATAGTTCGCTTTAGCCCGCGCTAATACTGCTTCTGCCTGCATGAGATTCGCCTCATAAGTTGCAGGATCGATCTGATAGAGGGTCTCCCCCTCTTCAACGTAAGTCCCTTCGGTAAAGTTCTGCGAGAGGATAATTCCTCCCACCTGCGGGCGCACTTCAGCAATCACCGAGGCCACTGTACGCCCAGGCAATTCTGCTTCTACCGTAATGTTTTTGCGCTCAACGGTCTCTACCACAACATTGGGCGCTTGAAACTCACCGCCGGCCTGTTGCGAATCTTGACATGCTACGAGAACTGCGCCTAAAAAGAGCAATCCCGAGATATCTCTTATCCGCTTAAACGTGCTACGCATTTTCATACTTTTACTCTCTTTCGTTCATCAATATGGGGTTAATCGATCTAATTTATCATTAAAGTAATCAGTCATATTACTGACTTGTCTGTTCTGTAATCTTGCTAAATACCTTAAGAACGCTCTTAAGATCCTCCTCATCGTAACTCTCCATAAGCTTCATCAGCCAAGGGTCGTATACTTCATCCACCACACGGTAAAAAAGGCGCCAACCCTCTTCCGTTAAGGCATAAAAAGGAGATCTTTTATTGTGAGGATTCTCTCGGGGCTCGATATAGCCCGCTTTTAGCAAAATGGTGATCTGCCTCTGTACAGCTTGCCGGGAGATGAGATTCTGCTCTGCAATTTGCGGAATCGTCAATAAGCCATCATGCCGATGAATAGTGGCAAGAACAGACCAAGCGGAGTGGTTAATCTCAGAGCATGCGCTAGCTAAAAGCTCTTCACTAATACGATTGAGCTTCACGCAGGACTCCAACATACCCAATAGTACACGCTTGAGTAGTTCTTTTTTATCTGCCGATACCATCTTGCTTAGAGCTCTCCCTTCAATTTTAATAAGTTGCTTATGATAAAACTTGACAACAAGGTTGTCAATAAATTGAAGCAAATCAATTTACAGTCTAAGAAGGCTCTCTTTACCCATAAAAAAGCACCCTTCTGGGTGCTTCTTAAATTCAATCATGAGGAAGCTAGAGAATGCTGTTTCTTCTATTGCAGATAATTAATCGAGACTCAACTTTACCGCAAACGCAGCCACTAAAGGGCAGATCACCAATGCCGCCACATTTCCCCCTAACAGAAGATAGGTTAAGCCCTCTAAAGAATGCCCTTCTTGAAGGCGGCTCATCATCTGCACGCCCACGAGCAAAATAGGAATATAGAGCGGAAGAATAATAATACTCAGCAATAAGCCGGCTTGCCGTAAACCCACCACTAAAGCAACACACATTGCGCCAACTAAACTTAGTAGAGGCGTTCCTAGCAGCAAAATTCCCGCTACGGCTACGGCATCCATAAACTCAAAGTAGAGCATGAGAGCCAAAATAGGTGAAAAGAGGATAAGAGGTAAACCCGTTAAGAGCCAATGGGCGATAATTTTCCCAAGAACCACTAGATAGAGAGACTGTCCGCTGATCGCCATCTGCTCTAATGAGCCATCATCAAAGTCATTTTTAAAGAGCCGATCAAGCACTAAAATGGTTGAGAGAAGCGCAGCCACCCATAGAATCGCTGGTGCAGATGAGCGAAGGAGCTCTCTATTTTCCAATCCCAGCCCCAAGGGGAAGAGGGAAGTAATAATGAGAAAAAAGGCGAGCGGCATCATAATTTCGGCTCGATTTCGCATGCCGATCTTACAATCCCGAGCAATCACTGCGAAAAGAGTTTTAAACATCACTGGCCTCCCGTACTCCCGCAAAACGCTCAATAGTGAACTCTTTGGTATACACAGTTGCGCTGGGCGCCTGATGAGATGTAAAAATAATCCCCCCGCCAGCTTGGAGATGAAGCGCCATCTTCTCCTCAAGAAGTTTGATAGAGTCGATATCTAAAGCGGTAAATGGCTCATCGAGAATCCACAAAGGAGATTCCTCCAACCAGAGGCGAGAAAGTGCAACCCGCCGCTTTTGGCCTGCAGAATAGAAACGCACAGGCCGTGCCCGCTTAGGAAGATCGAGCAACTCAAAAACAGCTTCGATCTCCTCCCTTGTGCGCTCACATCCTCGTAATTTAAGGAGAAAATCGAGATTCTCATAGGCGGTTAGATCGAGATTAAGACTCAATTGATGCCCAATATATGTTAAAACTCGAGGATAATGATGGAGTAACTCTTTTCGCTCTATACCATCAAGAAGAATCATCCCCTTATAGCGTTGGCTTGCCCCTGAAATAGCGCGAAGGGAGGTGCTCTTCCCTGCTCCATTGCGCCCTTTTAAATAGAGCGACTCACCATTAGATAGTGTAAAACTATAAGGCACAAAGATAGGGCGATAATTTCGCTCTATGGAGAGCTCTTTAACCTCAAGCTGAAAGGGGCGCATCGCCATTATTTATTCTCCTTTGTGCCGAAGGGGTGGAGTGCCCTCCTTCCCCCTCTTTATAACTCTATTGAACTACACGATTCAATCTTACCGTAACTTTACGATTCTCCCCTTCAAGCTTAATGCTGTCAGCCTCAATATCTCCAGGCTGGGAGATAGGATCACCGCTTAGACTAATTTTTGCTGAAACGGAGAGATTCTTCTCTTCTAAAATAGGGGTATCTCCCGGCATTAGGCGATCTCCCTCAACAATCCATAAAGTTGCTGGTAATGCATCGAGCTCTGATAAAGGAATGCGTTTAGCCGCAAGGGGTGGGCCTGCTTCTGCATTACGCAGATAGAGATAGAGCACACCACTTTCTGGAATCAGATGATCGGTTAAATCAAGATTTACAGTGACCTCAATCGCTTCTTCTGCAGGTTTCTCCATCGCTTTTGAGTTAGGTGTCTTCTCTTTTAACTCTTCTTGCCCGCTTGCTTCCGGCACTTTAGGCCCCGGTTTCCCAGCATATTGAAGCTCTAAACCACTGATCATCTTTTCCATTAACTCCCGTTTTTCAGAGCCTTCTGGATAGAGATCGGCAAGATAACTAAAGTAATGGAGCGCTTTATCGATCTTTTTGTTCTCAAAAAGTACTGTTGCGTAGTAGAGAATAAGATTTTCATTCTCAGGATTACGCATAACAAACTCATCATAGAGATACTCAAGGCGCTCATCGAGCTTATACTCATTCATCGCTAGCTGAATATTGAGCAGCGTATAGTAGGCGTTATAATCATTGGGATCGAGGCGTACAAGGTCTAAAAAGACTGTCTGCGCAGTGTCGATCTGATTAACGTCGAGATACATATTCCCAAGGAGGTAGAGCTCTTTTTTATCCTGATGACGCCCTTTAGAACTTAGCTGATTAAGGGCGCTGAATGTTCCAATTGAATTCTCTTTCAACTCCTCTGGGGGATTGAGCTCAAAGATCGATTTTCCACGCTTAAGCTCTGCTAAATCCACCTCTTTTAACCATTTTTCCAAATGGGGCTTAGCCTCAAAACGGCGTTTGTCGAGATCTTGTGCTCCCTGCTCATATCCTGTCTGCCAGAAATAAGCCGCAAAGAAAGCCACAATCATCACGCCGAGAAGTGAAAAGGCGACCTTAGTCCCTACTCCAAAATGGCGATCTTCCGCAGCCACCTCTAAGAGATCGTGGGCAAGATCAGTTTTCGCACGGGTGTGCTCCTCTTCTGTAATTTTGCCACGGGCTAACTCATCATCGAGCGTTTCAGTATCATCCAGATATTTATCCCGATAGACATCTTTTAAGCGGGTAAACTTCTCTCCCTTACGTCCAAACAGCGCATAGAGCACTGCAAAAAGTGAGAGCAGAATAAAGAGGAGCGTATAAATAAGGGCCGATAGAGTCATAATTGATTATTCTTTTGATTGAAGGATTTTTTCTAAACGAGCACGATCATCTGCAGAAAGCTCACGGGGTGGTTCACTATTACTCTCTTTTTTAGGCTTCCTAAAAAGAAAGAGATATCCCAAGATCACGGCTAACATGCCTCCAGGACCAAACCATAAGAGCCAAGTCACCGGTTTTACAGGGGGATTATAGGTTACAAAATCGCCATAACGCTCCACCATAAAGCCGATGATCTCACCATCTGAACGCCCATCTAAAATCATGCTATAGGTATAATCCCGAAGATCTTTCGCTAAAGGTGCATCAGAATCCGCGATATTTTGGTTTTGGCATTTAGGGCAACGAAGCTCCCGCGTTAAACTCTGGAAACGGCGCTCATCCACCTCATTGCTAAAGGGGTAGATATCAATACTTGCCTGAGCTATTCCCCCCATTAATGTCGCTACGATCCCGATATAGAGCGCAAAACGAGTAAAGCTCTCTTTAAACTTCTTCATTATTGTTTTACTCCTGATTTAGCGCGCTCTTCATAGATCTGCTTAAGCCCCTCTTCCCAATTTTCGGGAGTAATCTCCCCGACATGTCGGTGTACTACGCGATTCTCTTCATCTAAGAAGTAAGTTTCCGGCGCGCCATATACTCCGAGCTCAATGCCGATAGTGCCTTTTGGATCTGCCACCGTAAAGATATAGGGGTTGCCTAAAGTCTCTAGCCATTGATGTGCTTTTGCCACATCATCACGGTAGTTGAGGCCATAAATGGGAACGCCTTGCTCCCCTAATGCATTGAGCGTTGCGTGCTCTGCCTCACAGGTTTCGCACCAAGTGGCCCAAATATTAAGAAGCGCAGGCCCCTTAATATCTTCATCCGTTAAAATCCGCGCGAACTGATCGGGCGCAGCCACTTCATTGCCACTAAATTGAGGCAACGGCTTCCCCTCTAAAACAGAAGGAAGATGGCTGGCATCATTCTCTAATCCGGTTGAGAGAAAAACCATAAATCCCGCCACCCCAACTAAGATGGCGCCAATCACTAATTTACGCATCTGCTGTCTCTCCTTTTATCTTTGGCTCAGTTGTAGAATGTGAGGCCTCTATTTCTGCCCCTGTCCGCAAACGTCGGCCAATACGGTAGCGGCGATCGAAGATCGATAATACAGCCGCAATCGAGATAATCACTCCCCCCAACCAGATCCAACGGACAAAGGGTTTTACATAGAGACGAATCGCCCAGGCATTCTCTGCCCGCTCTTCTGCCATAGCGATATAGAGATCATCAATTAATGAAGCCCGAAGCGCTACTTCACTAATAGGCGTACCACTTACGGTATAGATTCGCTTTTCTGGATACATTACCCGCAGGGGCTTACCATTTTTATAGACCTGAATCGTTCCTCGAGTGGAGATATAGTTAGAACCATCGGCACGATCAAGACGCTGAAGTTCAAAATCATACTGCCGTACGGAGACCTTCTCCCCCACTTTTACAAGACGATCTTGCTCATCACTATAATGGGAGGTGAGAGTAATTCCGATAATAACCACCACTAAACCCAAATGGCCAAGATTCATTCCCCAGCGCGAAAGGCTTTGTCGCTTCATTGCCTTAAAGAAATTATCTCCTTTGCGACCATGAAGTTTGATCTCAAAATAGATTCCAAAAATCACCCAGTAGCTTAAGGATAGCCCCATTACCACCCAAAAATCTAATCGGCCAACGTAGAGATAATTAGTTGCAAATCCAAGGATAATTGAAGCGGGAAGCATAATCATTAACTCCCGTTTAATACGGCTCAATTTATCCTCTTTAAAGCGCAACATCGGAGTAATACCCAATACCGCTAAAATCAACATTGAGATCGGCACGGTATATTGATTGAAATATCCCTCTCCTACAGAGATCTTGCCCACATCTAAAATATCTACAATTAAGGGATAGAGCGTCCCGAGCACCACCACAAAACAGGCGATAGAGAGAAAGATATTATTAAAAAGAATGCCCGATTCTTTAGAGATCAGACTTGAGCTCGATTCCTGACGAATTTTGCTCGAACGCAAAAGCAGCAAAATAAAGGCAAAGAGGGTAATAATGGCTAAAAGAATTAGAATAAACTGCCCGCGCTTTGGATCCGCTGCAAAAGAGTGTACTGAGGTTAAGATTCCCGAACGTACAAGAAAGGTTCCAAGAACACTTAAACAGAAGGTGGTTATAGCGATGATTACAGTCCAAAGGGTGTAAGCTTTGCGCTTTTCTGTCACCGCTAATGAGTGAAGCAATGCAGCCCCTAAAATCCAGGGAATCAACGAAGCATTCTCAACGGGATCCCAGAACCACCAGCCGCCCCAACCTAACTCATAATAAGCCCACCAGCTTCCGATCGTAATGCCTAATGTTAAGAAACTCCAAGCAGCTAATGCCCAAGGACGCACCCAGCGAATAGAGATGCGATCGATATGCCCTGTCATCAATAATGCACACATAAATGCATAAGGAACAGCAAAACCCACATACCCCATATAGAGTAGCGGGGGGTGAATAATTAACCCAACATCTTGTAGTAACGGATTTAAGTCGCGCCCGTCATAGAGCATCATGCTTAAGTTGCGCGCAAAAGGATCTGAGGTGAAGATCAAAAAGGCGAGAAAGCCAACTGTTACACCCCCTAACACCGCTAAAGTTGCCGAAGAGAGCTCAAGCGGCATATTGCGAGTAAAGATCACTACACAGAGCATCCAGGCCACTAAAGTGAGCACCCAAAGTAACATTGAGCCCTCATGCCCACCCCAGATCGCCGTTATTTTATAGATCCCCGGAAGTTTCGTATTGGAGTTTTGGAACACATACATATAGCTAAAATCGCTAATCCAAAACGCATACGCCAAACTGATAAAGGAGATCAGAACCAGACCAAAGAGCCATACCGTTAATGGCCGTGCGGTATACATTAAGCGGGGATTTTTAAAGTAGACCCCCGCAAGCGGAAGTATAAAGAGAATAACGGAGACGCCAAGCGCAATATAGAGCGCGAGCTGACCAATGGGGAGCATAGTGTAATTCCTATCGTTTAGATATCTTTTTCCTTAAAGGGGTGACCTTGCTGCTCAAGTGTTGCTGCAACCTCAGGGGGCATATACTCTTCATCATGTTTTGCCAAGATCTCTGAAGCCACAAAGCTCTTATCATCGAGCAACTGCCCTTTAGCGATAATTCCCTGCCCTTCACGGAAAAGATCTGGCAAAATTCCATCGTAATGCACCTTAATCTCCTCGGTTGAGCCATCAATAAGCGCAAAATCAACAGCGAGTGTATCTTCCCCTTTTTTAAGGCTTCCGGGAACAACTAATCCCCCAACTCGAATCGTCTTCTCTGTAGGCGCTTCACCTGCATGCACTTGCTCAGGTGAATAGTAGAGATTGAGATTATCTTTCGATGCAAGAACGGCAAATCCAATTACCACAAATGCTGCAATGGCAATACCCACTACAACAAACATGCGCTGTTTCTGTTTTGGTGTCATTTTATTTTAATCCTTCCTGAATAAATGCTTTTTGAATATCCCGCCCCTCTTTAATGAGCGTGACGATTAAACCCACGAAGCAGATGGCAAAAAAGGCATAGCTCGACCAAACATAAAGGCCATGCTTTCCCATCTGTAAAAATTGTGCAAATGTTTCAAAAGCCATAAAACCTCCAAGGTTTAATGAATCGCGGATCGCTAATTGCGGGTGTAATGTTGTAAAAGCTGCTCTTTATAGATGAGATGCGTACTCTTTTTAAGAATATACCCGATCGTAAAGGTGATATAAGCTCCCATCATAAAGAGTAATGGGCGCAACATCGCAGGGTCTAAACTTGGACCCCCTTCCGCAAAAATCGTGCTCTTTTGATGCAATGTTGCAAAGAGATAGACCGAGGCTTTAATAATCGGCACAATCACCACGCCAATCACTGCAAGAAGGGAGATCGCCATATTCGCTTTCTCCCGCTCCTCAAACGCAGCATCTAGTGCAATGTAGCCTAAATAGAGGAAAAAGAGTATCAAGACCGAAGTTAAACGCACATCCCAAACCCACCAGGTACCCCAGGTAGGTGCGCCCCAAATCGCCCCTGTGACCAGGGTAATAAGGGTATAAACAGCTCCTACAATAGCGGCTGAACGAGCAATAAGGGGGAAGAGTTTAATTCTAAAGATCAGAAAGCTTGCGCTTAAACCTGCCATCGACATATAGATCGCCGATGAAAGAATAGCCGCCGGCACATGGATATACATAATCCGCACCGTATTGCCCTGCTGATAATCCTCTGGCGAGGCGAGCAAACCATAATAGAGGCCGATTAGGCCTAAAATCGCGCTTGCGCTAAAAAGCCAAGGGGTAAGCTTATTCGCAAACGGAAGGAAATATTTATAACTCACCAGGCGGCGAAGCGCAGGGAAGCGTTTCTTACGCCTTCTCTTCTGCTCCGAGGCCATTTTTTTATGATCTATCTGCGTCACCGTTGAGCCCTTCTTATCGAACTAATGTGAAGCCGTATTCTTCGACTTTTGTACTTTTAGGGGACTTAGTATAACAAAATCGCATAGCTTGAGGAATCTATTCCCAAAAATGGTGCAATTGCCATTCCATTCTGATTTTATCAGCGATTCAATATTTTATAATTTTTGAATCTGTTGCCGTAGATCAACTTCCAAAACGATCTCTTGTTTCCCCTATTTTACCGCAAGCCCTTAAGCTTCATCTCTCCTTATATTTACCTTAAAAGAGCAACAGAGGTTATTAAACTTTTCAATGAGCCCTATTTAAGCCTGTAAAAGAAAGGTTTTTCCTCCCTCTTCGTATAGATTTGCTCCGTTTATATTTAAGAAAATTAGTGCTACCATGATGGCTTAAATTCACAGATCAAGGAGCGCATAGATAATATGATCAAAACCCTTATTCTCCTACGCGAAACTGCCGCAGGCGAAGCTCGCGTTGCGATCGACCCAAAGAGTGCCGCAAAATTTGTTAAAGCCGGCTTAAATGTGGTGATTCCCCCCGGTGCGGGCGATTTAGCATTTTTTAATGATGCCGATTACGAAGCTGCCGGCGCAACTGTAGCTGAACCTGATTTTACTCAGCCTGCTATTGTGGTCTCCATTCAGCCCCCAAAAGCAGAGTTACTGAAACGTCTAGCTGAGGGCTCGCTTTTAATTACTCTTCTCGATCCTTATCGTAATTTAAAGCTCGTGACCCAACTTAAAGAGCGGAAGATCGATGCCCTTGCCCTTGAATTTATCCCCCGCATTACCCGTGCCCAGAGTATGGATGTGCTCTCATCGCAGGCTTCTATTGCGGGTTATGAGGCTGCACTCTTAGCGGCCTCACACGCGCCACGCTTCTTTCCGATGCTAACTACCGCAGCAGGTACTATTCGACCAGCAAAGGTCACGGTGATTGGTGCAGGGGTGGCTGGATTGCAAGCGATTGCCACCGCTCGCCGCTTAGGCGCTGTTGTAGAAGCATATGATATCCGCCCCGATGCTAAAGAGCAGGTGGAATCTTTAGGTGCAAAACTGATCGACACCGGCGTAAATGCAGCAGGTGAAGGGGGTTATGCACGGGAATTAACAGAAGAAGAGCAGGCACAACAAGCTGAGGCTTTAGCTAAGCATTTAACAGAGACACATGCTGTTATCTCAACGGCTGCAATTCCTGGGAAAGATGCCCCGCTCATTGTGACTAAAGAGATGGTTGAAGCGATGCAGCCAGGCGCTGTCATTGTAGATTTAGCCGCCGAAACAGGGGGGAACTGTGAATTGACAACCCCAGGCGAGACGGTTGTAAAAAATGGGGTAACCATTATTGGCCCGCTAAACCTTGCTTCTCGTGCAGCGGTGCATGCCTCTGAGATGTTTGCACAAAATATCTATAACCTTCTTGCCCCCTTTATTCAGGAAGAAGGGATCGAGCTTGATCAAGATGATGAAATTATCGCAGCATCCCTTATTACTTACGAAGGTGAGGTGGTCTCTTCACCTATTCGCTCGCTTTTATCAACAGAGATGGAGGAGTAATCGATGATTACCGGTTTTGCCGCACTCTATATTGTGATTCTCTCAGCCATTTTAGGCTTTGAGGTCATTTCACGTGTTCCGGCGATTTTACATACGCCCCTTATGTCGGGATCTAACTTTATCCATGGCATTATCCTTGTGGGTGCGATGATCGCACTGGGTCACGCAACGGGGCCTTTTCAAACAATTTTGGCATTTATTGCCGTTGTTTTTGGGGCGATCAATGCTGTGGGAGGCTATTTCGTTACCGACCGCATGCTTGAGATGTTTAAGCCGAGCAATAAGGAGAAATAATCGATGGAAACCTCATTACTTAGCTTTTTTGTGAATGCCGGCTACTTTATTGCCGCTATCACATTTATCTATGCCCTAAAGCGGATGAGCCACCCCTCTACCGCTCGCCGAGGGATTCATTATGCAGGCTTAGCGATGCTCTTTGCAGTGGTGATTACCTTAATTCACCCCGATATTAAGTACGATCGCCAAACCCTTATGCAGGAGCGAATTGCCGAAGAGACAGCGGAAAAAGAGCCTCACTTTCAGGAGTTTAAGCTCCTTCTCGACAGTTTCTCCGCAGAAGAGATGACCGCTCTTGATTACGAGACATTTAATCTTCTTTTAGAAGCGGATCAAGAGAAGCTCGATGCAAAACGGGAAGCGGAGACACTTCGCTCAATCTACAGCCAAGAGAAAAAGAAGAGCCCCTATGGGAAAAATCTCTTCCTAATTCTTCTTGCTTTAGGCATTGGTTCGGTCATTGCTTATCGCTCAGCAAAACGAGTAAAAATGACAGACATGCCCCAAATGATCGCCATTTATAACGGTGTTGGGGGTGGATCAGCGGCAATTATTGGAGCGCTTGCTCTTTTACAAGTAGATGCTTACGCGCCTGGATATTCATCACGCGTCACCCTACTTGCAGCCATTGGCGGCTTAATTGGAGCCATCTCTTTTACAGGGTCGATCATCGCCTGGGCAAAGCTTGATGGTCGCATGAATAAGACGATTCGCTTTAAAAACCGCAACTCCATCAATCTCTTTATTTTTGTACTTTCACTATTAGTGGCGCTCTTCCTGGCAGGTACGCCCACACCTAGCTATGGGTTAATTCTCCTCTTTTTCATCTTAACCCTCGCCTTTGGTGTATTGATCGCTATCCCCATTGGGGGAGCAGATATGCCGGTGATTATCTCGCTCTTTAATGCGCTCACGGGTATTGCCGTTGCCTTTGAAGGAATTGCCCTAGATAATGGTGGCCTTATTATTGCCGGTACTGTGGTGGGTGCAGCAGGTACACTCTTAACACAATTGATGGCAAAAGCGATGAATCGCCCACTTCGCAATGTACTCTTCTCTAACTTTGGAGATTCAAACGAAGAGGCGAGCGAAATCGAAGGCTCTATTACAGAATCGGATGCCACTAACGCAGCGATGACGATGGGCTTTGCGGACCGTGTAATTGTGGTTCCCGGCTATGGATTAGCCGCAGCACAAGCACAACATAAAGTGGCCGAGCTCACCAAAATTTTAGAGCAACGTGGTGTTGATGTTCGCTTTGCTATTCATCCTGTAGCGGGAAGAATGCCGGGGCATATGAATGTCCTCTTAGCCGAGTCAGGAATCCCCTATGATCTTATCTTCGATTTAGAGGAGATCAATCCTGAATTCAAAGCAACCGATGCAGTATTAGTGATCGGAGCAAATGACGTTGTAAACCCAGTGGCTCGTACTGATGAGAATAGCCCCATCTACGGCATGCCTATTCTCAATGCAGATGAAGCCAAACAGGTATTTGTGATTAAACGTGGTCAGGGAGCAGGCTTCTCAGGAGTTGAGAACCACCTCTTCTATCATGAGAATACCGATATGGTTTATGGAGATGCTCAAAAGGTGCTCAACGATATGATTGCAGCCCTAAAGACGCTCTAATTCCAACGTCCCATATTCATTTAATCATGATTTTAAACAACGCCGGCAACGTAAAAGTTCCGGCGTTTTTTCTTGTGTAGATCTTTAAAAACCTGCATATTAACGCTTCACCCCCTTCAACCTCCGTTGTAGATTATTCCATATGGCTATTTCACATAACACGTTTTATCCTCAAATTTTTACTGGCAGTGTCAAAACATATCCAGGACACGAACCGAGCGCCATTCAAAAAACAGAAGTTTCGACCCCTCTACAGCTTACAAAAGAGGGGTTTAGCAACGATGAACAGGCAGATCGCCGTTTTCATGGCGGGGTAGATCGTGCCCTTTGCCACTATCCTCGGGAGCATTACGATTATTGGGGGGAGCAATACCCAACCTCAAACTGTTTTCGCCCTGCTGCCTTTGGGGAGAATCTTTCTACCTATGGGCTCACAGAGGAGAATGCGTTTATGGGGGATATTTATCAATTAGGGGAAGCGATCATACAGATCACTCAGCCCCGCTCCCCCTGCTACAAATTAAACTACCATTTCGCCATTCCTGATCTCTCACAAAAACTTCAGGAGAGCACCTATTGCGGATGGCTCTACCGTGTAATTACCGAAGGCGTTGTAATGCCAGATGCCGAGTTAAAACTGCTTACAAGACTCTCCAATCTCTCAGTAAAACGCGCCATTGAGATCGCTTTTTTAGAGCCCTTTTCAGAAGCTACTACAGAGCAACTTCTTAGCTGCCCCGGACTCTCCGCAAGCTGGACTCAAACCATGCAGAAACGTCTTTTAACCCAAAAAATAGAGAGCTTTGAGAGACGTCTCTTTAATCCTTAAATTAACGTTGGCTTCAGATATAAACCTTAGCTATAAAAAATCCCCATAGGCTCGATCTTTAATATCTTTAACCTATGGGGATAGTGCTCTAACGATTTAAACTTAAAGTTTGTTACCAAAGGGCCTGAGCCCCGTGATGCTAAAAAGCTATATTATGACTCGCCCGTTGCGTCCCAGTTCTCGCCCTCTCCCACCTCAACAATCAGAGGCACCGAAAGCTCTAAAACATCGGTCATTGCATCGACCAATAATTTTCTCGCTGCTGCAACACTCGATCTCTTCACCTCTAAAATCAGCTCGTCATGAACCTGGAGCAACATCTTTGCCTCAATTTCGGGATGTTTTTTAAGCTCTTTATCCACCTTCAACATCGCTAATTTAATGATATCTGCTGCTGTACCTTGAAGGGGCGCATTAATCGCAATTCGCTCTGCCCCCGAGCGAGCAATCGCATTTTTACTCTCAATACCCGGAAGATAGAGGCGGCGACCTAAAAGCGTCTCCACATAGCCTTGGGCTTTAGCCTTCTCTTTTGAAGAATCCATATAATTTAAGACTCCAGGATAACGGCTAAAGTAGAGGCTGATATACTCCTGCGCCTGCCCTCGGGAAACGCCTAGCTGTTTCGCTAATCCAAACGCTCCCATGCCATAAATAAGCCCGAAGTTGATCGCTTTCGCAGCTCGGCGCTCCTCTCCGGTGACCTCATCGATCGGACGTTTAAAGACTTCTGATGCCGTTGCGGTATGAATATCTTTACCTTCGTGGAAGGCTTTTAGCATCGTCTCATCCTGCGAAAAGTGAGCCATTAAGCGCAGTTCAATCTGAGAGTAGTCTGCCGCTAGAAGTAGCGAATCTTCACGGGCAACAAAGGCCTCGCGAATACGTCTCCCCTCTTTGGTTCGAATAGGAATATTCTGCAAGTTTGGGCTAGAGGAGGATAAGCGCCCTGTACTCGTCTGCGCCTGATTAAAGGAGGTATGAATACGTCCCGTCTCGGGATTGATCTCCTCAATTAAAGAATCGGTATAGGTTGAGCGAAGCTTTGAAAATTCCCGATGCTCTAAAATAATTTTAGGCAATGGATAATCGAGCGCTAACTGCACTAAAACATCCTCAGCCGTAGAAGGAGCACCTTTAGGCGTCTTTTTAATCACCGGAAGGCCGAGCTTCTCAAAAAGAATCTCCCCCACCTGTTTAGAAGAGCCTAAATTAAACTCCTCTCCCGCAATAGTGTAAGCCTCTTGCTCGAGCTCATTTAGACGCTCTTGAAACTCATCACTTAACTCTTTTAAGTGCTCCGCATCGACTAAAATCCCCTCATGCTCCATCTTGGCAAGCACAGGAAGAAGCGGCATCTCAATCTCTTCATATACGCTAAACTGAGATTCTACTGCCCGTAACTGCGGCACAATAGCGTGCTGAAGCTGCAAAGTAATATCCGCATCTTCTGCTGCATAGAAACTTGCGGTTTCGATATCGATCTCATCAAACCGTTTTTGATTGCGCCCTTTACCCGCAATCTCCTCAAAGGGCGTAGTTTTAAAACCTAAAAACTTATCGGCTAACACATCCATATTGTGACGGTTACCTGTGGGGTTAAGGATATAGCTTGCGAGCATCGTATCATCCTTAATACCCTTAATCTCCGCCCCATAGCGCTTTAAAATATGCCAATCAAACTTAATGTTTTGGCCAACTTTGGCGATGGTTTCATCCTCTAAAATAGGTTTGAGTACCTCCATTACCGCCTCAATCGTAAGAGGATTCTCCAGCCCTTCTGCCTTAAAAGGGATATATACCGCATCCCCCGGCGCATAAGCGAGCGATATTCCCACCAGATTTGATTGCATAAAGCTCAGCCCATCGGTTTCCGTATCCAAGGCTAAACGATGAGCTTCCTTTATCGCTCCGCAGTAATCTTTAAGCTCTGTAATATCCGTAATGGTCCGATAGTGAGTGGTTTCCGGCATTCTCGGATTTACCCATCCATCCGCCGCCTGAGAGCTATGGGCTGCTTTTGCGGTCGGGGGGGCAAATGTCGTTTGTGTCTCACCGCCATCGAGCTCAATTAATAGCTGACGGAAACCTAACTCTTGGTAGATCTCCCGTAAGCGCTCTGTAAATCGATCTCTCGGTGTTAGATCCTCAAGCTTTATAGGAAGCTCAGCATCGAGTACTAAAGAAGTTAAGGTTTTAGAGAGCTCAAGATGAGCTAAATTCTCCCGTAAACGCTCCCCTACCTTACCCTTAAAGCTCTCCGCATTTTCAATAATATTATCTACTGTCTCCCATTCATTAAGCCATTTGGCGGCTGTTTTAGGACCTACACCTGGAATCCCGGGGATATTATCGGCACTATCGCCCATCAAAGCGAGATAATCGCGGATCTTCTCGGGGTAGACCCCATACTTCTGAAAAACCTCTTCCCGCCCGAGCATCTCATTCTTCATGCCGTCATACATAGTGATCACATCATCTTCAACGAGCTGAGCAAGATCTTTATCACTTGAAGCAATAATGGTACGTAATCCCTTTGCTTTTGCCTCAACCGCAAGCGTTGCGATCACATCATCCGCCTCAACTCCCGGCACAATAATGCGGGGGAACCCCATGAGATCGATAATCTCATAAAGAGGTTCAATTTGTGGGCGAAGATCTTCCGGCATCGGGGGGCGATGCGCCTTATAATCAGGATAGAGCTCATTCCGAAAGCTCTTGCCGCTGGCATCAAACACAACGGCTAAATAGGCAGGTTGGAACTCCCGCATCAATTTCTCAAACATATTAATCACTCCCCGAATCGCCCCAGTAGGCCGACCATCGGGAGCTTTTAATGGCGGAAGCGCATGAAATGCACGGAAGAGAAAATTCGAGCCATCAATGACTAAAAATGTTTGCGACATAAACCCTGACTACCTTTATTTTATATTTTGAAATATTCCGAAGCTTCGGCATGAAGATTCAATTATATAAAAAAGGCAGATTGAAAACCTGCCTTTCTCTTAGAAACTCCCTTTTGCTTAAGGTGCTTCCGATTAACTTTGCTATAAATTTTATAACTCTCGCAATCTACGTAATGCGATTGATCGTTAAAGATAATTATTATAGAGGAAAATAATTAAAACGATGGTTAAGAAGCCTGCAAAAATCTGCCGAATACGCTTTACCGGAAGCGTGTAGACCAGTTTTGCACCTAAAGGAGCAAAGAGGATACTCGTCACTGAAAGGCCAATAAAGGCAGGAAGGTAGATAAAACCGAAAGAGTTATCGGGCGTTTCCGCAACATTAAGCCCCGTAAAGATAGAGCTAATCGCCCCCGAAAGCGCTAAAAGTACTCCTACCGCAGAAGAGGAGGCGATAGCGTTTTTCATCTTATGGCCGATCTTGCTCAACACAGGGACAATCATCACTCCGCCCCCGATCCCCACAAAGCTTGAAAGAAAACCGATTACACCCCCAATGCCAACATAACCTAATTTAGGCACATGAGCCGCAGAATCAGCCTCTTTTTTAGAAGCGGTGCGCAACATATTGAAGATGGTATAGGCCAAAAAGAGGGAGAAAAGAAGCTGTAAAACTGAGTCCGACATACTGCTCACCACCTTGCTCCCTAGCGCAACACCGATCATTGCGCCAATACCTAGTGTGAGCACCACACTCCAAACCACAGAGCCCCGGCGCTGATGCGCGATCACCGAAGAGAGGCTCGTTGTTGCCACAACTGCAAACGAGGTACCAAGCGCCACCTTCATAATAACGGAGGGATCTGCCCCAATAAAGGTTAAAAAGAAGACCACCGTCGGCACAACCACAGTACCGCCCCCCACACCTAAAAGCCCGGAGATCACACCAATGATGCATCCTAGCAGCATAAAGATTAATAACTCAATTCCCACCGCAATATCCTTCTATAATTTGGATGATCTTTGCAATATCCTCCCCTCGGGAGAGACGATGATCACCCTGTTGAACAACCTGAAAATCCACTTCGCCATTATTGCACACTTTAGTTAGATGCTCTGCGATCTGCCTACCGTAAGCAAGGGGGATCACCTCATCATCTGTACCATGCAAAATGGTGATGTTAATGGCTCGCTCTCTAAGCGAGGACAACATTCTATCATTTAATATAAGGTGTTTTTCTGCATCTTGCACAAATTGATAATAGAGCGGCTGATTCTCTCCATACGCCTTCTGATAGATCACTCCTCGATCCGCCAGTGTTTCCCACAACTCTGACGGATAACGCTTTGGCAGAAGGTGATGAGTAAAATCTGCAGCAGGCGCAATTAAAAGAAGATTCACTTTCGCCTCGGGCTCTTTTTCCAGAAATCGAGCAGCTAACAGAAGCGCAATCCACGCGCCCATAGATGAACCCACTATTAATAGTGGAGGCTCTTCATCTTTATTAGAAAGCACTTTATACTCTGTTGAAGCAAGCAGTTTAGCGAGCATTTTTTCAGCCTCAAACACCCATTGCGTGAGATTACCCTCTGCAAAATCTCCACCACTTTCACCATGGCCTGAGTAATCGAAACGTAAAAACTCCCAACATTTCTGCTCAGCTGCCGCATCAATAGCCCGGGCCTTCTCACCATCCATAATGGAACGATACCCTCCTAACCACAAAATTTTAGGAGCTATAAACGTGCTACTCTCTTCTTTCGGTATCCTATGGCGATAGGCGATCTTCACACTACTTTTAGACTCATAGCTCAAAGGAAGCTTACAAAACTGCAGCGCCCCTCCATTTAAGCTCTCACCCCACTCTTTTCTCTTTTCGTTCTTCATGCCTTTCCTTAAAACCTCTGAATGCCTTCAACTTTGCAAATTTTTAGCGCTATAGATCGGTAGAGTATCACTCCATTTTTAAATCAACAGGGAAAACATAGCTTTTACACCCTCTTTTTGATTATTTTATAGGCAATAAATTGAGTCTAACAGAGTCTCTCTAAAACCTAAAAACCTCTGTAATTTCAAACTCTTTAATAGGGAAATAAGTTGATGTTTATCAGCGATTTTTCTGATTTAAACTGTCTATGATCAACTTTAAAAAATAAAATTGTTGGTATTCTTGACAAAGGTGTGCTAATGATAGAGCTACAAGGTTACAGTTTTTCGCATTGGGATTGACCATAAGCCCGCAGGGCAATAACAACGAATCACCACAATCCGGATGCGTTCAAAGGAGGGCTGAGCTAAAAGAGAAAGATATCTCTACAGCTTCAGTAAATATGGTGAGTAGCATCTATCTCTAACAACTAAAATTATAAGCGACGTGATAGATTGTTTATCCTAAGAGCCTGTGCTCATACCACAGGCTCTTAATTTATTTTAAACAGGCATCGGAGCGATAAGGCTCACGCCCGCCTCCGATCGCCGCATGCGGAGGCCCATATGCAACCGACTTCAAACCTTATTATCCCCTTATCCGATATCTCCCCCGATGCCCAACCCTTAATTCGCGCCTATCGTAAAGCAGAATATGAAGGGAAAACGGCTACCGACATTCCTACGTTAAGAGAGCTCTACAGTTCCGCTGCGATCAAATATGGCGTTAAAAGTCCCGAAGTTGAGCAAGAGGATTTTCTCTGCCCCGTGGAAAATGGCGAGATCACATTGCGCAGCTATCGTGCTCCAGAGCTTGGGGATAAGGTTACCGATGCCCTTATCTACTTTCATGGGGGAGGTTGGACAGCCGGCGGGCTTGAGAGCCATGAGGCGAACTGCCGCTTTTTAGCCAATGAGGCAAAGATCACCGTGATCGCTGTAGATTATCGGCTTGCCCCAGAGTTTAAATTCCCTATCCCCCTTGAAGATTCCATTACTGCGCTTAACTTTATTTGCGAAAACAATCGTCTCTTTAAGATCGACCCCATGCGCATTATCTTAGCTGGGGATAGTGCTGGCGGGCAGATTGCCACGATTCTTGCCCATCAATATTCTGAAGAGCTTCCCGCGCAAGGGGAGGTTATTGCCGAGATTCTCTTCTACCCTTCAACCGATCTCACTTTAAGCTTTAAATCTTATCAACGTATTGATCGGGGCTTTCCTGTAAATGGAAAGTCAGTGCGGGAATTTCGCGCTGCTTATTTAACCGGAGAGGAAGATCTTACAGACCCTAGGCTATCGCCTCTATTAAATAACCAATTAAATCGTCACCTCCATACCTTTATTATTACCGTAGGGCTCGATCCTTTGGTGGATGAAGGGATCGCTTATGCCCAAAAATTACGGGAAGAGCGCCTCTTTGTGCAGCATTACCATATTCCTAATCAGCCCCACGATTTTTTAGCCTATTCAGGCCTCATTCCAATCGGGAAAGAGTATCTTAAAAAAGCGGCCTACTTTATCCGCACACTCCGTTAATAGGCTTTTAAAATATTTTCACCCTTAAAGGGCTCTTTTCAAGCGCCGGTAAGCTCTCTATAGCTTTACCGGCTTTTTATAAAATCGATAAAGAGAAGGGAATTTGAAGAGCAATCACCCTAAGGAAAGACTGAAATCTTTCCCTAAATACTCTATAATTTATGCTTTCATTTTTATAAAATTAAGACACCATAAAAAGCGCAGATAGAGAGAGTTCCAGCGCTTTTATCGGATGTTTTATAAATTTACGCTACTGATATTTAAGGATTCAAAAATATGCGATCACATTACTGTGGATTAGTGAGTGAAGAGCTCCTCAATCAAACCGTTACCCTCTCTGGCTGGGTGCATCGTCGCCGAGATCATGGGGGCGTTATCTTTGTGGATCTTCGCGACCGTGAAGGCATTGTGCAGGTCGTTATTGACCCAGCAAAACTTGAGAGCGATTTTGCCGAAGCTGAGAAAATCCGTAATGAATTTGTGATTCAGATTGAAGGTGTTGTTAATGCTCGCCCCGAAGGGATGGTTAACCCCAATATTGTCTCGGGGAAAATTGAGGTGGTGGCTAATAAACTCACCATCTTAAACCAAGCTGCCCCTCTTCCCTTCCAACTAGGGGATGATAAGACATCAGAAGAGGTTCGCCTTAAATATCGCTACCTCGATCTTCGCGATGCCCGCATGCAGAAGAATATTCTCTTACGCTCAAAGGTCACGCGCCTTATCCGTGAAGTGATGGATAGCCAAGGCTTTCTGGATATTGAAACTCCCTTCTTAACGAAAGCCACACCCGAAGGCGCCCGGGACTATGTTGTTCCCTCCCGTGTCCATCATGGTGAGTTCTTTGCTCTCCCGCAGAGCCCGCAACTCTTTAAACAATTACTTATGATGAGCGGCTTTGATCGCTACTATCAGATTGTGCGCTGCTTTAGGGATGAAGATCTTCGTGCTGACCGTCAGCCAGAATTTACCCAGCTCGATATTGAGACCTCTTTCCTCTCTTCTGATGAGATTATGGATATCGCCGAGAAGATGGTGCGCCATATCTTTAAAGAGGCTATCGACGTCGACTTTGGAGAAAATATCCCCCGCATGACTTATGCAGAAGCGATGGCTCGTTTCGGTTCAGATCGCCCTGACTTACGAATTCCTTTAGAATTTACAGAAGTCACCGAACTGATGAAATCTACCGATTTCAAAGTCTTTAAAGATGCCGCAAATATGGAAAAGGGACGCGTTGTCGCGCTTAATATCCCCAATGCATCTGACAAATTTACACGCCGCAATATCGATGAATATACCGAGTTTGTAGGCCGCTATGGTGCAAAAGGTTTAGCCTATATCCGGGTTAATGAGGTGGCAAAGGGCCGTGACGGCTTGCAATCCCCCATTGTGAAATTCCTAGATGATGCAACCTTAACTGCACTTTTAGAAGCCACTGGCGCAAAAGATAACGATATTATCTTCTTTGGTGCAGATAAAGCGCGCATCGTAAATGATGCAATGGGCGCTCTTCGAGTGAAAATCGGAAAAGACCTTGAGCTCTTTACAACAGAGTGGGCGCCGATGTGGGTAGTAGACTTCCCCATGTTTGAGTATGACGAAGATGAAAAACGCTACGTTGCGGTGCATCACCCCTTCACCTCCCCTAAAACAGGGATCGAATCTCTTAAAGACCCCGAAAACTGTATCGCCAACGCTTACGATTTAGTCCTAAATGGTACAGAGCTTGGGGGCGGTTCAATCCGTATCTTTAAGCACGATCTCCAGATGAAGGTTTTTGAGCTTCTTGGTATTGGCGAAGAAGAGGCGGAAGAGAAATTTGGCTTCCTTCTCGATGCGCTTAAATATGGTGCGCCTCCCCATGGTGGTATCGCCTTTGGTTTAGATCGTTTAGTGATGTTAATGGCGGGTGCTGGCTCAATCCGTGATGTCATGGCCTTCCCGAAAACACAATCGGCGGCTTGTCTACTCACCGATGCTCCCGCAAGTATTAGCGAGGCTCAATTAAAGGAGCTCTTCCTCTCAATCGTGCCGAAAAAAGAGGACACAAAGTAACCTTATAACCGAAAAAAATGATAAATGAACTTCCCTCGGGATTTGCAAGATGATGCTATACTGCAGGGAAGGAATTTATTTAGAAGGAGATAAAATTATGTCTACTGTAGAAGAAACCGGTATCAATTTTACCGATTCTGCGGCGCTAAAAGTTAAGAGCTTGATCGATGCAGAAGGAGATAACAGCTTAAAACTCCGCGTCTATATCCAGGGCGGGGGCTGCTCTGGCTTCCAATATGGTTTTGCATTTGCCCAATCTGTAGAAGAGGGCGATGTGGAAGTGGTCAATCAAGATGTTACGCTTCTTGTCGATCCTTTAAGCTACCAATATTTAGTAGGCGCTGAGATCGATTATGTAAACGATCTCCAAGGGGAGCAATTTGTTATTCGCAACCCCAATGCAACAACAACCTGCGGCTGCGGAAACTCATTTAGCGCATAATGTAAGCGGTTGTTTGCCTGCTATCGGTAAAACATTGGAAAACTTTATAAACAAAAGACGCCTTACTCATTTCAGAGAAGGCGTTTTTTATTACCAGCCCTAATCTATAGCTATTTTGCCAATAAGTGATGTTAAGTTAACGAGCTTTCTATCATCCTCCGCCCCCATAGCCTATAATTAGAGGATTATAGAGGAACTTTTCTCAGTTTTAGCACTCATATCTAAGGAGTCTATCGTGTTAATTTTTGTTGCCATTCTTGTCGCTGTTGTTGTGCTTGTAATCTTGTTAGGCATTCAGATGGTCCCGCAAGGCTATGAATATACAATCGAGCGATTTGGCCGTTACAAGCAGACCATTACCCCGGGGATCTCCTTTATTATCCCCTTCTTTGAGCGGGTAGGACATAAAATTAATATGATGGAAAATGTTACCGATGTCCCCTCACAAGGAGTAATCACCCGTGATAATGCGATGGTAAGAGTAGATGGTGTTGTCTTCTTTCAGATTAATGATGCAGCCCGCGCCGCCTATGCAGTTAATGACCTCGGCTCGGCAATCTTAAACCTCACCATGACCAATATTCGTACCGTAATGGGCTCGATGGATCTTGATGAACTCCTCTCTAAACGGGACGATATTAATGCCCGCCTTCTTGCTGTGGTCGATCATGCCACTGAACCTTGGGGTGTAAAAGTTACCCGTATTGAGATTAAAGATATTGAGCCCCCTAAAGATCTTGTGGACTCGATGGCAAAACAGATGAAAGCAGAGCGAGAAAAACGCGCCGCTGTTTTAGAAGCCCAAGGAATCCGAGAGGCAGAGATTCTCCGCTCTGAAGGACATAAGCAATCGGCCATTTTAGAGGCTGAGGGCAAAAAGGCAGCAGCGATTTTAGAAGCTGAAGCCCGGGAGCGTTTAGCGCAAGCTGAAGCTGAGGCCACCATGATGGTTTCTCGCGCTATTCAAGAGGGAGATATTCAGGCTATTAACTACTTTGTTGCCCAAAAATATGTGGAGGCCTTTGGCAAAATTGCCGAAAGCGATAATGGAAAAATTATTATGATGCCGATGGAAGCCACCAATGTGGTGAGCTCTCTTGCAGGCATTGCCGAACTAGTAAAAGAGGCTGGTAAAGAGGGGAAATCATAATGGAACAGAGCACCTCCCTTCTTCTCTCCCCCTATCATTGGTGGATATTGGGCGCGCTTTTAATCGGGCTTGAGCTCCTTATCCCCGGGGTTTATATCATTTGGTTCGGATTTTCCGCTCTAATTTTAGGTGCTATCCTCTTCTTTCTTCCCCTTACACTCACGTTGCAGATCCTGCTCTTTGCGATTATTTCGCTGATTATGGCGCTTGTGGGTATTCGCTTTTACCGTAAAGGGCAGAAAGATATCCATTCAGGGACATTGAATTTAGCCCGGGGATCAGAATATATCGGAGAGACTTTTCAGCTCGAAAAAGCGGTGATCAATGGCGTAGGTCAGCTCCCCATTGGCGATTCTGTCTGGATTATTAAAGGTCCTGACCTGCCTGCAGGCAGCCGTATTAAGATCACTCATATTGAAGGAAACTCACTACATTATGAGCAGACTATATAATCTTCATTCACAACAGCGAGGGTTCTTAGGCTTTCCTCTCCCTATGGCCAAGGGGGTACGTCTTATTGTGCTACTTTGGGGCGCTCTGCTCTTTTTATTCACACTCTTAGGAAGTAGCTCCCTACTTCATTCCCCCATTCAGCCGCTCTATCTTATTACGGCTGTGATAGCCCCTTCTCTACTCTTTCTGCTCTTTACTCTTTTGCGGGCGAAGTCACTCCTCGGCATGCTCTTTATCTGGCTAACAAATCTTCTACCTAATCGTTTTAAACCCAGCGTTATTGATGAGGAGTACCTCTCCCCCGAACAGATTCGCCGACTCTTAAAATTTATCGCTCACTTCTCATGGAGTCTGATTTTTTTAGGGTTTCTTGTAGGCTTTCTGCTCCATTTTTCGATTCGGCACTATGACTTTATCTTAAGTAGCACCCTCTTCCCAAACTCACCCAAATTTTATCAATCGGTGGTTGGCGCTATAGATCTCTTACCCAACTTGCTCGGTATTAGCCCCATAACCCCCGAGCTTATTGAGTCAACTCTAACAGGAGCGCTTACAGAAGAGGAAAACGCTAAATGGGCTCGCTGGGTATTGCTCATATTGCTCTTTTATGGTTTTATCCCTCGGGTTCTCTTTATGTTGATGGCAGCTCATTCCTTTAAAAGAGTCATGAAACATCAGCCCCGCACGCCTCGACTACAGATTAAAAAGGGCGAGCGCTTTCTTGATAAAGCTGCCAAAACACCTGTCATTGAACGTGAAAAAAAGAGCTTTTTTACAGGTAGAGGAGAAGCGGCTATCGCCCTTGATTACGCTTTTGATGATCTCCCTTCTGGAGTAAAAAGCATTCAAGATCGCACCGCTTTTACCGCATTTGAAGCTAAATTAAAGGCAGCGCCTTTAGAGAAACTCTCTCTCTACATCGACCCAAATCTAACCCCAGATCGAGGGCTTTTACGCCGCATTATGCGCCTACTTAATTTGAGCCATCAAGGGGAGATTATTCTCTACGGAGAGGGCACAGAAGAGCGTAAAAGAGAGTGGCAACGGCGACTTGGCCCGCTCCTTTCAAAAAATGAGACGGTTATTGAGCTTAACCCTTTAAACAGGAGAGTTGAGACCCTTTCTCAAAATCAGCCTACTTCACCCAATCTAGAGGAGAAGCATGAAACAGTTTAATATTGCCATTGTCGGTCATACCAATACGGGGAAAACCTCTCTTATTCGCACGCTCACTCGGGAGCGAAACTTTGGTGAAGTACGGGATGAAGCCTCTACAACGATTGATGTCTCAGCTATTACCTTAAGTTCAGATAGTATCGAATTTAACTATATCGATACCCCCGGGCTTGAGGATGCCATGGGGATTTTAGAGATTTTAGATGCTGAGCACCCCATTCAACAAAAAATTGAGGAGACCACTCGGCTTAAAGCCTTTATTGAAGATACCCGTTTCCAGCAAGATTTTGAGCAAGAGATAAAGGTGATTAAACAGCTCTTTAATGCTGACTTAACCCTCTATGTCATCGATGCAAGACTCCCTTTTTTGCCAAAGTTTAATGATGAGATCACGCTTATTTTGCAGACCCATAAACCTCTACTGCCGATCTTAAATTTTTTAGAGGGGGAGTATCTAGCCGATTGGAAACAGCACCTTAAAGCCCATGGAATTCATCATTACCTAGAGTTCGATACGGTGATGCCGCCACAGATGCAGCGTCTATATGAACAGATTGCGATTATGTTCCCAGAGCTTTACGATGAGATCCATCAATTTATTGCCTTAGAGAAAATGGCCGAAGAGGAGCGCTTTGAAGAGGCGATGCAACTTCTGGCTAATTACTTTATCAACCTAATGACCTTTCAGATTAAAGCTAAAAAGCGTAAAGCGGCTGAAAGCATTAGTCGCAAAATGGCTAAAGGAGTTGAGCACTTTGAAAAAGGTATGATTGATTCCCTTCTCACTCTCTATCGCTTTAACCGAGAAGATGTAAAATATCTCAAAATCGATGTGGAGCAATCGCGCTTTAATCCTGACTTTTTTACAGCAGATAACTTAATTGACTTCTCTATGCAATTTGGGAAAGGCGCTAGTGTCGGCGCAGGCGTAATGGCGGGTGTAGATGCGATTGCTGGCTTTACCACTTTAGGGGCCGCTACGGCAACGGGCGCAATTTTAGGGGGGATCTCCTCAACATTTAAACATTACGGTAGCCGATTACTCAACGACCTACAAGATATTGAAACCTATTGTCTAAATGATGAGGCGGTGGCCAATTTAAGCTCAAGAATGCTTCTGTTAATTGCTCTATTAAGCGGGCGCTCCCATGCTGATCTTCGCCCCATTGAGCTTGAAATTACCACGGAGCAGAGTCCTATTCGAGAGATTATTGCCAGCTCTCAAAGCTTACGAACCTATTATGATTTTTGCGAAATTCGGGGCGCCGTGCACTCCTCTGCTCGAGAAAAAGCGCTCTTTAAATTAAAAGAGAAATTTATTAAAGCGTATCAGAGCATGATCGGGTTTCAGCATAAAAAAAGGCACTGATGCTTTAGGACAATCAGTGCCTCTTCTTTATTCTAAAACCTTACCTGATGCTTATAATTTAGTGATCACTGTGCAGTATAGCCACCATCCACAAGGAGGCTCGTGCCATTAATAAAACTCGCATCATCACTTGCAAGAAAGAGTACCGCTTTTGCAACCTCTTCTGCCTCACCAAGACGCCCTTGCGGGTGAAGCTCTGCTAACGCCCTTAATCTCTCTTCATCCAGCATCTTTAAAAGTGGCGTTGCAATATAACCGGGAGAGATCGCATTAACCCGAATCCCCTCCTTTGCATAATCCACCGCTAAGGTTTGCGTTAAAAGTTTTACGCCCCCTTTTGAGGCGGCATATGCGGTCACCCCACTCTTTCCAACAAAACTATGGATGGAGCCACAATTTACAATCACCCCACCACTCTTTTGCCGTAAAAATTGCTCAATAGCATATTTATCACATAAAAAGACGCCACCGAGATTAATGTCGATTGTTTTCTGCCAAGCCTCAAAGGTAAGCTTATCCGCAATGTTATCTTGCGCGATTCCAGCATTAGCGAACATAATATCGAGCCTACCGTAACGCTCAACAGTCTCGCTAATCATCGCTTTCACCTCGGTCTCATCACTCACATCTACTTTAATAAAGTGTGCACGGGGCTTCTTTGTTGCAGGATGACTCTCATTGATCTTATCTGCAAGATCTTGCCCCTCTTTGGCAAAATCAGCAATAACCACATAAGCCCCCTCCTCTACAAAAGCCCAAGCAGTAGCCTCCCCAATACCACTTGCCCCTCCCGTTACAATGACCACCTGTTCATTAAATCGCATCGCTCCTCCTATTCATTACTTATTTATCGATACCATCGCCGCTAAAACTGTAGAGCCCAAAGCCCTCCTTATCATATCCCATCAGCGTTAACCGCCCCTGCGTAGCGCTTTTGATATAATCTTGCGCCTCCGCTTTAGGGGAAGACTCTAAAAAGAGTGTCGCACCCCTTCCAATCGCCTGATAATCGAGCCCCCAATTATGATCAGGCACAATATTTAAGGGATCGCCTTTCGCGGCTAAAGCCTCAATATAGTGCAAAATGACTTCGGGAATCTCTTTCATAGTACTGTAGATAACATTCTCCTCCCCCGCTCCAGGAAAGCGATCAACAAGTGCACGATAACTATTTGTGACTAAAAGAAACTGATCATCATCTTTCACCTCTCTCCCTTGATACAAAAGGGAGGTAAGTCGAGCAGTCTCTCCATTGAGAAAATGGAGATCCCCATCATACCGAGGCGGCTTTGTTGGATCGATTGTATACTCAACCCCTTTAATGACATCAAAATTATAAGGGCGATATTGATCCCAATGCACCAATTGCTGGGGCTCTTTCTTTTCTGGGTCGATAGTGTGATAGAGACTAATACAGCACTCTAACCACTCTCGAAGATTTTTGCCAGAGATCTTTAAAACCACAAGATGATTGGGATAAACATAGAGATCTGCGATATCTTTAAATGAAATTTCGCCGGCGGGAATCTCTGTAAAATAAGTAGGATCATCCTTGCGGCTTCCCACTTTAAAGAGCGGCACAGCGGATAAGAGTGGGAGCCCCTGGTACTGCAAATATTCCGGGGCTTCTAAAGCTTTTTGCGCATAATATCGCTGACTATCTGCAACAATCTGAATAGCGGCATCATCCTGTAGTAAAGAAAGATAGCTATAAAAACCATTATCTGAATAGCCTACGGCTACATTCATCTGGGCTTTTGCCGCTTCGTGAGCAGGCTTCATCGCATCTAGTAGCGCTTGATTAAGGGGGGCATTTTTTGGCAAGTAATCTTCAATTAAACGAAGATGGGTGGAGCTTTCCGAGACTCGCCAACGCCCCTGCTCCTCTTTTAAAATAAGATCCGCCACCCCCAACCAGCGAGCCCAAGAACCAGGCATCATCGATGCGATATTATGGACTCGGCCACCATCAACATCAAAGGCGAGCCCTTCAGCTTCAAGCTCTCGATAATCTTCCGATGGAAAACGACGATGCTGATGCCCCGCAATTAATAGATCGATCCCCTCAAGCTCGGCTAAATGGTAAGCACTATTCTCCATACCTTTAAAATAGGACTCACAGTTGTAACCTGTATGAGCTAAAAGAACCACAAGATCTGCTCCGGCAGCTTTAATCTCCGGGAGATACGCTTGAACACTCTCCATAACGTCGAGAGTAGTTAAACGCTCGTGTTCCTTTGCATAGCTCTCTAAATGCGCTCTATCCCATTTGGTAATTTGAGGGGGGAGAATACCTATCACCCCGATCTTAAAGGGTAATGAGCGCCCTTTCTCTGTAATAAATGTACGTTCTAAAATAACATAGGGTGGAAGAAGGGGCTCTCCGGACTCCTTAACAATATTGGCATTAACATAAGGGAACTCTGCTTGTTTTAACATGCGCAAAAGAAAGGGAACCCCGAAATTAAACTCGTGATTCCCTAAGGTCGCCGCATCATAGCCCATTTTATTCATCAATGTGTAAGCAGGATGCTCAAATGTATCCGCATAATCACGCATATAATCTGCTAAAGGAGAACCCTGCAGAAGGTCTCCATTATCAAATAGAAGGCTATTTTCAGGATGCGTTAACTCATTTTGAGCTTCTCTTAACACCCGCTCTAAACTGATCAGCCCCATCTTATCGACTACCTGATCATTGTAGTAATCAAAGTTAAGGTAAAAACCGTGAATATCGGTTGTTCCAAAGAGTCGCAAATGAAGCTGATCCTGTTTCATTTTACTCCTCTCCTAAAGAAGCAAGAAGATCTGCCTGATTCTCCTGTACCAAAGGATCAATAATCTGATCGAGATCTCCATCTAAAATCTCATCTAACTTATAGAGAGTAAGATTAATGCGGTGATCTGTAATCCGCCCTTGAGGATAGTTATAAGTACGAATACGTTCAGAACGATCCCCTGATCCCACAAGATTGCGGCGAGACTCACTCATCTCCCGCTGTTCACGCTCTCTTTCGGCCTCAAGTAAACGAGCCCCCAGTAGACTCATCGCTTTAGCCCTATTTTTATGTTGAGAACGCTCATCCTGACATTCCACCACCACTCCCGTTGGCAAGTGGGTGATACGAATAGCAGAGTCGGTAACGTTAACGTGCTGCCCCCCGGCTCCGGAAGAACGGAATGTATCTATTTTAAGATCTGCTGGGTTAATCTCGATCATCTCTGTTTCAGGAATCTCCGGCAATACGGCCACAGTAGCAGCTGAGGTATGTACTCGACCCTGTGATTCTGTCTCCGGCACTCGCTGAACTCGATGAGCTCCCGACTCAAACTTTAATCGCGAATAAGCCCCTTGCCCTTTAATTCGTGCAATGACCTCTCGATAACCCCCATGCTCTCCATGATGTTCACTTAAAAGCTCTACACCCCAGCCCTGATTCTCAGCATAACGCATATACATACGCAAAAGGTCACCAGCAAAGATCGCTGCCTCATCCCCCCCTGTTCCTGCTCGTAACTCCAAAAAGATATTACTGTTATCATGAGGGTCTGTGGGGAGTAAAAGAATATTAAGAGAAGTCTCTAAGCGCTCTTTTTCCTCTTCTAATAATGGTAGCTCTTCCCGGGCAAGCTCCTTCATTTCAGGATCTGAGCCTTCAAGCATCTCTAATACATCCGCTAACGCTTCCTCGTTCGCCTTCCAGCTATTAAATTCTGCAACTACGGGATCGAGATGAGCAAACTCTTGGGACAACTCTCGAAAACGATCATTATCATTGATCACTTCTGGATCTGACAAAAGGTACGCAACTTCGTGGTGACGTTCCTTCAGTTCTTCTAATTTTGTAATTATACTGTCTTTCATTCGTTATAGTGCGTTATAATAATTGTTTATTGGATGACTAAATAGAGTCATTATCGCATAATCTGATCAGTTTCGTACATTGAGAACTAAAAAATGATGAATTTAATGCGGGTTCTATTTGTCTTACTAGTGATTGTCTTAACAGTGCTTGTTAGAAAATCATGGTTCGACGATAATTCAGGCCCACAACAGATAGAAAAGCTCCAACAGACTTTAGAAGAAAAGAAGGCGGAAAATGAGGAGCTCACCAAGAAGAATAATCGTCTTAAACAGACTATAGATGGCATTAAACATAACTACGATGCCCGCGAAGAGCTCGCAAGAAAATATCTAGGCTTAATTAAGAAAGATGAGACATTCTTCCATGTAACGCCTAAAGATGAATAGTCTCCTTACTTAAGAGTTAACCCTCACTTCAACCACCCTTTTGGGTGGTTTTTTATTTCTGTGTCTTTCTTCTGTGTCTTTCCGTATCTCTTCTTTTTTCCCATAAAAAAAGCCTCTTGACCTAATGATCAAGAGGCTATTGTTTAGCCCTGGAAATGACCTACTCTC
>JASLFU010000001.1 GCA_030150405.1 Ignatzschineria sp. | reverse complement strand
GTGAATATAATACTTCCTCTATTGGGTGCTTAGCTCAGCTGGTAGAGCATCGCCCTTACAAGGCGAGGGTCGGGGGTTCGATCCCCTCAGCACCCACCAAACCAATAGCCTAAAGCCCGCATTCATTGCGGGCTTTTTGCTTTTTGTAATAAAAATAGTGAAAGTTCTGGTTAAGGCGAGTATTGAAAAGAGTTAAATTTTGATGCTCTAACTATTACTCTCTTCTCTATTTATCATCCGTTAATGTTTTTCTTTATTAAGATTTAATGTGCTTAAGCACTCATCCCCTGGAAGGATATTTTAATGAAACAACGATCAGTCGAATTACTTGCCCCTGCGGGCACCTTTAAAAATCTGCAATATGCATTTGCATATGGAGCAGATGCTGTTTACGCCGGTTTACCCCGTTATAGTCTTCGAGTTCGGAATAATGATTTTAGAAATGCCGAACGTGTGAAGATGGGAATTGATTACGCTCACGAGCATGGTAAAAAATTCTTTTTAGCGGTCAATACCATGCCCCATGGCGGTAAGTTAAAGACCTTTGTGGATGATATGGCACCTATTATTGAGCTCAATCCAGATGCGCTGATTATGTCGGACCCTGGCTTAATTATGATGGTGCGGGAGCGTTTTCCAGATACTGAGATTCACCTCTCAGTGCAATCGAATGCGGTGAATAGTGCAACGGTTCAGTTTTGGCAAAAACAGGGGTTGAGTCGAGTGATTCTCTCCCGCGAGTTATCGCTTGATGAGATTGAGGAGATTCGCAACGAGTGCCCTGATATGGAGCTCGAAGTCTTTGTTCATGGAGCGCTCTGTATCGCTTATTCGGGGCGTTGCCTCTTATCGGGCTATTTTAATCATCGAGATGCCAATCAGGGGACCTGTACCAATGCTTGTCGCTGGAATTATGGATTAACCAATGCTAAAGAGACGCCAGAAGGGGAGCTTGTGCCTATTACGGCAGATCTCGATAAGATCTATACTGAAGAGAGTATGCATCCCAATATTGGGGTGAATCCCGTCACCTTTATTCAAGATGCGATGAATGAAGTCGCCTATACCGATCTCTCTTCTGGTAAAGCGTATACTCCCCATCCAGAAGCGGTAAAGCCTTACCTTATTCAGGAGAATGGGCAGCGGCAGGGTGAGTGGATGGAGATCAGTGAAGATGAGCATGGAACGTATATTATGAACTCTCGTGATCTTCGTGCGATTCAACATGTGCAGCGTCTGATTGAGATTGGTGTGGACTCCCTTAAGATCGAAGGGCGTACTAAATCCCCCTACTATGTAGCGCGCACAAGTCAGCTCTATCGACAGGCGATTGATGATGCTTTAGCGGGACGAGAGTTTAATCCCGAGCTCTACGGTAAGCTCGATGGTTTAGCGAACCGGGGTTATACCGAAGGGTTTTTGCAGCGTCATGCGCCTCACGCCTATCAAAACTATTTAACAGGTAATTCAATCCATTCCCGCCAGCAATATGTTGCCGAAGTGATCGAGTATGACCCTGAAACAGGCCTCTCGAAATTGCAGGCGAAAAATCGCTTTGCCACAGGGGATAAATTAGAAGTGATTAACCAGCATGGTAATCGAGATATTATTTTAGGGGAGATGAAAACCGAGAAAGGGGAAGTGATCGATGTTGCTAAGGGCTCAGCTTACGTAGTTTGGGCAGATATTGGCGAAACAGATGAGATGACAATGCTTGCTCGTTATCTCAATAGTGGAGAAGAGATATAATCAAAATGCTCTTTGAGGAGTTTTAAGAGAATCTCTTTTAGATCAACTTCAAATAGAAAGCCCCGAGCCTTAAGGTCCCGGGGCTTTTTTTGTATCTTTTACCTTATTATCGCTTAAGCTTCCTTAAAAGTTGGGCTTATACTCAAAGCCGCTTGCTGCTTGGGTATCTGAAAAGATATCTAAGCGCTCTTTTTTAGTAATCATCGAGTTTACAAAAGAGTTGGGGAAGACTTCGATAGCAGTATTAAACTGCTCCACATTGCGGTTATAGATCCGCACACTAGCGGTGATGTTTTGTTCAAGTTCGCTAAGTTCCTGCATAAACTTCTGGAAAATATCTGCTGATTTTAGCTCTGGATAATTTTCAGCTACAGCATGGAGATTGTTGATCAGTGCTCCCGTTTTTTGCTGAATTTCAGAGAGTTTATCGACATCCACATCTTTAGCAGAGATCTGATTGATAGCAGAACGCAGTTTAGTGGTCTCCATTAAGATATCCGATTCATGTAGCTTAAAGGATTCTACAATCTCTTCTAACTTAGGAAGTACGCGATTTTTCTGCAGCTCTTGAGCAATGACATCGGCCCACGCCCGCTGGCTAGCATTAAAGTAGGTAATAATCTTATTGTGAATAAGAATAATCGGCAGAGCGATGATGAAAAGAAGTAGAAGAATAGAGAGTAAACTGGACATAAAAAATACCTATAAATAGTGAAATAACGGTTTGATTATACGTTGTCTAAAAAGAGTTATGCGAAATTATTATCAGATTCAGCAATAAGAATCTCGATGATTTTAAGCGCATCTTTAAGCCTTGGGAGCTCTGTAATCCCGGCGATTTCCTGGAGGAAAGCATCGGGATCATTAAGATCATATTGCCGTTTAGCGCTGATAAGGTCATCATCTTCAAACATAAAGAGTAGCTCCCCATCGGTGGCAAATTCAAGCGCCGCTTTTTTAAAATGTTGGGGAATATTTTCGATGGTCTGCACTGTAGTGGGCGTTAGAAAGCGCGCAGCTTGAAACTCTTCTTTAGCCCAGACATGGAATTGTTTATTAAAATCGATGGAAGCAGGTTGATAGGTACCCTTATTCAGCCCCAAAAGTTTGGGTTGGTGCTGAATTTTAACAGCTGTGATGTAAGGGAAGGGGAGTAAAAGGCCATAGCGATCGTAATGATCATAAACTACTCGGGTGCTTTCTCGGCCTTGGCTGTCGGTTTCAGTAATCTCCCGCCGATTGACGTAATGAAAGTGCAGATAGTGATAGCTAAAACTTCTCTTTTCTCCTGTAAACTTCCCTTGAATAAGGGACTCAATGCTGCGTGAATAGTTCCCCCGATCAAACTCGGTAAACCGCTGTTGTAGGGCTTCAATGGAGTATGGACCAACGCTTTGAGCGATCTCGAGCTGATTATCAAAGAGCAGGTCGCGATAGAAGATGCGCTGAGCTAATCGAGCCGTTCTGCGATTTCGGGAGCGCATACGGTTAAAGAGCATTCCGGCGATCATCAGGAGAGTTATAGAGAGAAAGATGCCAAATCCGTTATCGTGATCTATCGATATCGGCAATAGAGTTAAAAAGAGAGCAAAGATCCCAAGGAAGCTAAGATAGAAATTGCGATTTTTAAAGCGAAATTTGCCATTAAATTGCCGCGCTTTTTCCACCACTTCGATGAGATCTTGCGGCTCTTTGGCGTTGTTGAGCGCTTCATTTGCATAAATAAGAAATTGATGCAGCCGTTTATTATGACTCTGTTCGTCGTTTACTGAGCTCATAGAAAACCTTTTTAAAAGCAGGAGGGGATTGAGCCGCTCCTTTCGGAAAGCTCTGAATAAAAAAGGGAATTATACGTTTTTTGCATATAATTCCCAATTTTAAGAGGATAACTCCTTAAACTTTATGGCTTTAATTCTTTCTCGGGGAGCAGATAGCGAACCCGATATTCAATATTTTGGTGGGAATTCTCAGGCAGAGTCAGCTCCCAACTTGCGCTATTGTGGGAGAGCTTGGCGGGAATTGAACTCTCGATGAGCTCCCATTTGGCTCCATTGGGATTAGGGATAATCTCTTTAAGAATAATATCCGCACTTTTCTCTTGATTATTATTGAGGTGCAGTGTGTAAGCGACCTCCCATTGCATTGTATTGGGTTTTACAAAGTCACTCTGTGTGCGGGTAAGAGTAATATCAAATGCCCGCCCGAGGTTGAGATTTACTCGCCCTTCATTTGGAGTGGCTTGAAGATAATCTTCCCCTAAAAAGCGCGCATAATCGGGAGCAGATTGATAAATCCGCATAATACCTTGGGGCAGTGGAAAGCCGAGATTATTTGCTTGTCGATTATCGAAAGAGAGAAAAATCTCTCCATTTTGCCGTATGCTCTCATCCTCTCTTAAAGGATAGTGTGCGCTCTCGCTGGTAAATTGATAATGTTTTTTTACAGGAATTTCCGCTCGTTTAAAGAGCGCAATCTGCTTTGTTGCACCACTGATAAGATCGGTCTTTTCTGGGATTTGATAGAGATGAAAATCCCCAAAAGATTGGCGGCTCTCGTTAACGGCATCAAAGTTTGCCGCTTCCATGGAGATTCGTGCTTGCTTCATTAAGATGGGGGCAGCGGGACGATCCGTTATATTGAGCTCGCCGGCAATAAGATCGATCTGCGCTTGCTGAAAATTGAGGCCACTCCTATTGTTAAGCGTGACCCAAGCGGTAAGATCGAGTGCTGTTCCTGCTTCATTTAAGGTGGCCATATAATCTGCTTGCCACGAGAATCCTTGGCTCAAATAGCTCAGATTTGCGGTTGTCTCTATCTTCTCTTCTGTGCTGTTTTGAACAAGCAGGGAGAGGGTAGGGGTGAGATTTAGCGTTGAGGGGAGTTTGTTGAATGTGATGCGAGCATCTTTAGGAAGCCCGGTCTCAATACGATCTGGATAGCGCAAGATTATCCCACCTTCTGTGGTCAGAAGCTCGGCCTGTTCTTTTATCTCTTGGCCGCTTGTAGTAGGGCGAATAATCGTGATGCTCTTCCCGACGGCATTTTCGAGCAAGGTTTGCGGGGTAAGAATATTCTGGTCAAATCGTTTTTCAAGAATATTTAGGGGATCTATATCAGCTTTAGTCGTGTCGCTACTCTCTTCTGTTGAGGTTTGAAACTGCACAAGTAGAGTTTCTGCTAGAGCCTGTGGAGAGATATTAGGAAGAGTGAGAGTTGATTGCCCCGGCATAAGGGAGAAGCTGCGGGATTCATGAATAAGCGCAATACCTCCGTTATAGAGCGTGATTTTGGCATTGTTTAATGCTTTTTCTGTATCGATGGGCTTATTTTTCTCTTCGGAAGTCAGCGGGAGACTCTCTTCACTATGGGAGATAAGCTCAAGTGCTTGAGTTGTTGGGAAAAGAGTGAGATTTAAGAGAGTAAGGGCAAGAAGCGACTTTTTAAATTTCATGATGTTAAATCCTTAGCGAAAAAGTAATGGGAATAGTGTAGCAAAGCGGGTCTGAAAGAATAGTAAATGGCTTGAATTTTAGAAGGGGTTTAAGTAGAATAGCGAAATCGTTTACCAGCGACCCCTAACGTATGATTTAGAAGACAGTAAACAACGCACGTTCAGTATTCACGTTACTGCGCGGCGCTTTTTTATTGAAACTAAATTTTTTTGTTAGTGAATTATTTTATTTGGAGTTTTCGATGAAAACATTTAGTGCAAAGCCTGCTGAAGTAACCCGTGAATGGTTTTTAATTGATGCAGAAGGAAAAACCCTCGGCCGTTTAGCGAGCGAAGTTGCAAAACGCTTACGTGGTAAGCATAAGCCTGAGTATACCCCTCATGTGGATACTGGCGATTATATTGTAATTGTGAATGCTGAAAAAATCCGTGTAAGCGGTAAGAAGCTTCAACAAAAGATCTATTACAAGCATACTGGTTATGTTGGTCATTTAAGAGAGACAACTCTTGAGAAGATGTTGCAAACTAAACCTGAAAGAGTAATTGAGTTTGCAGTGAAAGGTATGCTTCCTAAGAATTCCTTAGGTCGTGACATGTTCCGTAAACTTAAAGTTTACGCAGGTCCTGAGCATGCACATGCATCGCAGCAACCCAAAGTTTTAGACATCTAATTAGGAAGAGAGAATTATTATGGCAGCTAACCAAAATTATGGTACTGGAAGACGTAAAAGATCATCAGCAAGAGTTTTCTTGCGTAAAGGTACAGGTAACGTTGTAGTAAACGGTAAGCCTTTAGATGAATACTTTGCGCGTGAAGTTTCGCGTATGATCGTGCGTCAACCTTTAGAGCTTTTAGAAGCAGAGAATCAGTTTGATGTAATCGTCACCGTTAAAGGTGGTGGTATGAGTGGTCAAGCTGGTGCGATCCGTCACGGTTTAACACGTGCACTTATTGAGTACGACGAAGCAAATCGTACAACATTACGTAAGGCGGGCTATGTAACGCGCGACCCACGTGGTGTTGAGCGTAAGAAAGTGGGTCGTCGTGCAGCTCGTCGTGCGGCGCAGTTCTCAAAACGTTAATCAATACCAATACATTGAAAGCGTTAAAAGATATAAAAGCCTTTCTTTTGAAAGGCTTTTCTTTTTTTGGAAAAAGTGTTTTGGAACCAAAAGTTTATTCAGCAAAAAAGCATCCGATTCGAAATGGTGCGATTTCCAAGAACTCGCTCTCGGTAATTAACCGTTTAAATAGCGCAGGTTACGATGCTTACCTCGTTGGAGGTGGAGTGCGTGATCTTCTTTTAGGTCTATCACCTAAAGATTTTGATATTGTGACAAATGCACATCCAAGCGAGATTCGTAATGAGTTTCGTAATTGCCGCATTATTGGTCGCCGTTTTCGCCTTGCTCATATTCTGTTTGGGCGAGAGATTATTGAGGTTGCCACTTTCCGGGCCAATGAGGTGGATGAAGAGTCGAAGCATTTTCAAACTAATAGAGATGGTTTTATTACGCGGGATAATATCTACGGCACCATCGATGAAGATGCACTGCGCCGGGACTTTACCATTAATGCGCTCTACTATGATGTGAGAAATCAATCGATCATCGATTATTGTGATGGTGTGCGGGATATTGAAGCTCGTAAGATTCGTTTAATTGGAGATCCGGCAGAGCGTTTTCATGAAGATCCAGTGCGTATTATTCGGGCAATTCGTTTTGAGGCAAAGCTTGGTTTTAGTATTGATTCTAAGCTCTTAAAGCCCATTGCAGAGTATGCGCATCTTTTGCATCTTGTCTCCCCTTCCCGAATGTATGATGAAGTTTTAAAGCTCTTTCTGACGGGGCATGGGGTGGATTCTTTCAAACGATTGATGCATTACAATATTTTTGAGATTCTGTTCCCCGATACCTTTGCTGCGCTTAAAGCGGTAGGTTTTCCTGAAGATCATCTTCTTGTGCGCTCTTTAAATAATTCCGATGAGCGCTCTCGAGCGGGCTTAACAAGCTCACCCTATTTCGTTTATGCGTCTCTCCTCTGGGCACCCTTTGTGGAGCGATATGAGACTCTACTTGCGGAAGGGGTTAGAAGTCATGAAGCTTCGCGTATTGCCGCAGAGCAGATCTTCAAGGCGCAAAATCAGATTACTGTTATTCCCCGTTATGTGCGGGAGTTTATCGAGGAGCTCTGGATCTTTCAGTTTAGGTTGCTAGCGAAAACGATTCGTAATCCGCAGCGACAGATAGAGCACTCCCGTTTCAAAGCCGCCTATGACTTTCTTCTACTTCGTGCAGAGGCAAACGAATCGGAAGAGGTGGTGGAACGCGCTGCCTTTTGGAAGAAGGAGTGGGAGGCGTATGAAAGAGCAAATCCGGATAGGGAAGAAGCGGGCTCGGAGCGAGGGAGAAGAGGGAATAGATCAAAATCTCGTCCCCGCAGAAGGCCAAGGCGCCGTCGTCGGCAGCCGCCTAAAGAGAGCTAGGCGTGTAGAGCTCTTGGATGCTATCTGAGCTATCAGCTCTTTCATCTATTTTGAGAGGCTCTGTGTGATAATAAAAAAGCTACCTCCTGGTGGAAGTAGCTTTTTTGTTTGTCTGGCTTTCTGCTTTAAGGTATCTAATCTTTACGGGTCATATTTTATGACCTATCTTTTCTATATTGAATAGCGTTAATAATGCTGGTGATTAAATATAGTTCATTGGATTGACGGTTTGGCCTTTGGTACGAATCTCAAAGTAGAGTACTGTTCGGCCATCGCTACTTTCGCCCATGGTTGCAATCTGCTGCCCTTTATTCACCTTCATTCCCTCTTGCACAGTAATGGAAGAGAGATAGCCATATGCGCTGTACGTATTGCTGTTATGTTTAAGAATAATTAACTGCCCATAGCCCGCATTCCCAGAGCCTGCATAGACCACTTCTCCGCCGTGGGAGGCGTTAATACGTTGCCCTCTGCTTCCGGCAATCTGAATCCCTTTTTGCCCCGGAATGTTGGGGTTATAGCTCTTCACAACGGCGCCCTCTGTAGGCTTAACCCATCCAGAAAGGCCGGTTTGTACGGTATCTTTCGGGGCTGCAGGGGCTTTTGGGGTCACAATGGTGTTATCGCGCCGAGCGATCGGGGTGGGCGCTCCTGTGGTGGCTTTAGCCGTATTATTTGAGCCGCGTACCGGAGTGCCTCCTTTTCCGCTTACTGTAAGGACTTGCCCAACTTTAATATGGTTGGGGTTAGCGATATTGTTCATACTTTGAAGCTGGCTAACCGACATCTTATGATTACGCGCGATAGTGCTAAGCGTGTCTCCCGGACGTACCTTATAGGTCGTTGTGGAGCTGCATGCTTGGATAATCATGGCGGTTGCGGTCACAAACGCAAGTTTTTTCCAGTTCATAATATCTCGTCTGTTTTGCTTAAAGTTAGAATAAAAACCCCCTAAGTGGAAGATGGCTATTTTACCATCTTATTTTTACTTAGGGGGTGCTTATTTTATGAGATTAAAATGCGCTTAATTGCAACGCAATCTAAATATCGATCTCTTGCCGCCTTTAAGAGTGCCCTTAAGCGGAGTTATCGATTATTAGATTGTGTTCGCTAAATCTCATCTGTAGCGCAAATGGCCGTTACATTCACAATTCTACGGGCAGTAGCTACGTTTGTGACGATATGTGCGGGTTTAGCAATCCCCATCACAATTGGGCCAACGACAACGCTATCGGTAATGGCTCTTACAAAGTTATAAGAGACATTTGCGGTATCGATATTTGCAAAGATAAAGAGATTCGCCATCCCTTCGAGCTCGGTATCGGGGAAGTACGCTTTACGATAACGATCCCAAATAGCAAGATCGGGCTGCATCTCTCCTTCCACTTGAAGATCAGGTGCAGTTTCTTTAAGAATCTCATAGGTCTTTTGCATTTTGGTGGAGAATTTAGATTCTCGCGATCCAAAATTTGAGTGCGAAGCGATCGCAACTTTAGGAGTGATGCCAAAACGCTCCACCACTTGTGCGGCCATCTTCGTAATGTCAGCTAGCTCTTCGGCGGTGGGATCCTCATTTACATGGGTATCGCAGAAGAAGAGAGGGCCTTTCGGGGAGAGGAGAACACTCACCGCTGCAGGCTGGGTAGTCTCTTCCCGTAATCCTAAAGCGTCAACCATATGATGCACGTGGCGATGATATTGTCCTAGTACACCGCTAATTTGACCATCAATCATGCCGAGCTCTAAAAGCATAGCGGCAAGTAGGTTGCCTCGAGTCTGCATCCGTTGACGAGCCAGCTCAGGAGTGATCCCTTTACGCTTCATAAGATCATAATAACGAGCCGCACACTCTTCTAAATAGGGAGGGTTGCGGTAGTCGATGATCTGAATCTCTTCACTCTCAAAATCTTTGCTGATCTTATCTGTGGGGGCGAGCACACGAGTGTTTAGGCGAATGCCATTCTCTTCAAGCTTTTGTGCAATCACCTCGGGCTGGCCGATAAGAATGGGGTTTGCGAGCTTATCTTGTTTAACAAGTTGAACTGCGCGCAGTACACGCTCATCTTCCCCTTCACAGTAGGCGATTGTGCGTGCATTCTCTTTTGCTTGATTAAAGATAGAGCGCATCGCCATATTGGTTTTATTAAAGTGCTCCCCTAAGCGGGCACGATACTCATCAAAATCTTGAATGGGACGTAGAGCAACGCCCGACTCCATAGCGGCTTTCGCAACAGCAATGGGTAGATCTACAATTAAGCGAGGGTCAAAAGGTTTGGGGATAATATAATTACGCCCAAAACGGAGAGATTCGCCTTGATAGGCATGGAGCACCTCATCAGTGGGCTCTTTATGGGTCAGTTCTGCAATGGCTTTTACACAAGCCATCTTCATCTCTTCGTTGATTTCGGTTGCGCCACAATCGAGAGCGCCACGGAAGAGATAGGGGAAGCAGAGAACATTATTGACCTGGTTGGGGTAGTCAGAACGGCCTGTAGCTAAAATCGCATCTTCACGCACTTCAAGAGCAAGTTCTGGACGAATTTCAGGTTCAGGATTTGCAAGAGCAAAGATAAGCGGATTAGGCGCCATCTTCTTGACCATCTCTTGCGTTAAAACGCCGGGCGCAGAAAGACCTAAAAAGACATCCGCATCTTCAATGACTTCGTTAAGCGTCATTTTGTCAGTTTCGCGAAGATAGTGCTTTTTATATTTATCTAAGGATTCTTCCGCTCGATGATGATTGACCACGCCATCTCGATCGACAACTACGATATGTTCTTTTTTAAGTCCGAGCTGAACTAGTAAGTTTAAGCAGGAGATCGCCGCTGCACCTGCGCCAGAACAGACAAGTTGAATCTCTTCGATCTTTTTATTGGCCAATTTAAGAGCGTTTAATACGCCCGCCGCTGCAATAATAGCGGTGCCGTGCTGGTCGTCATGAAAGACGGGAATATTCATGCGGCGTTTTAACTCTTCTTCAATATAGAAGCACTCTGGCGCTTTAATATCTTCGAGGTTAATGCCGCCAAATGTGGGCTCAAGACTGGCGATAATATCGATTAATTTATCGGGGTCTTGCTCGTCGATCTCAATATCGAAAACATCGATATCGGAGAATTTTTTAAAGAGAACGCCTTTCCCTTCCATCACAGGTTTTCCTGCTAGGGGGCCAATATCGCCTAATCCTAAAACAGCGGTACCGTTACTAATCACGGCTACAAGATTGCCGCGGGAGGTGTAATCGAGAGCGGTTAAAGGATCTTTTTGGATCTCTTCACAGGCGTAGGCAACGCCGGGAGAGTATGCAAGCGAGAGGTCGCGCTGATTAACTAAAGGTTTAATCGCCTCGACCGAAATTTTGCCGGGCTTTGGATGGGAATGATAGCGAAGTGCTTCAACGCGAAGATCTTCGATCGCATTATCATTATTATTGTTGTTAGATGCCATTCAGTTTCTGCCTCATGAAAATTAGGGGTTAAGAGCTATTGATAGTAACAAGGAAAAGACAAGTTATCTACTCCGCTCCTGGTAAATGAGTAGGCAGAGCTTAAGCCCCCAATCTCCTCTTTTTGCCTTAAAAGGAGAAGGGTTAAGCGGGGATAAAAACAGGAACTTTTCTTCATTATTTGCTATAATATCCCATTAAGTAAAAGGCCAAAACTTACCCTGTAAAGCGCTTTTATTTAGGGCGCGCTAAAATAGGGAGGAGCTGGCGAATAAGAGATTTGGAGGTATTGTAAAATGCCAAATATGAGTAAAGAACTAGTATTGCGTGCAAATACATTCCCCGCATTAGCCGATGGGATGGATGCTTATATCAGTGCGATTGGGGATATCCCGACATTAACGGCTGAAGAGGAGCGGGAGCTTGCTTATCGTTTTATCGAGCATGAGGATCTTCATGCAGCGCAGAGTCTGATCCTTTCGCATCTGAAATTTGTGGTGCATGTGGCAAAGAGCTATACAGGTTATGGCTTGCCCCTTATAGATCTAGTACAGGAAGGAAATGTGGGCCTAATGAAGGCGGTTAAACGTTTTGATCCTTCCTATAATGTTCGTTTGATCTCCTTTGCTGTTTATTGGATTAAGTCGGAGATCCACGATTTTGTTGTGCGTAACTGGCGAATTGTTAAGGTTGCAACAACAAAGGCGCAGCGTAAACTCTTCTTTAATTTGCGCTCTTCCAAAGAGCATATTGGATGGCTCTCGGAAGAGGAGACAGAAGCGATTGCAAAAGATCTTAAGGTGAGTGTAGATGAAGTGCGCCGCATGGAGATGCGCCTCTTCTCTAATGATTTAGCCTTTGATCTTCCCGGCAATAGTGAGAGTGATGATGCGGGCTTTACCCCTTCGGATTGGCTTTCGAGCCGAGCTTTAGATCCTTCAGAGCAAGCAGAGGAGGAGGATTATATCGAGCACAATCAGGCGCTCTTAAATGAAGCGATTGGAGAGCTTGATGAGCGTAGTCGAGATATTATTGTTCAGCGCTGGATGCGGGAAGATGATGAGCCTCGCCCAACCTTAACCGATCTTGCAAAGAAATACTCTGTCTCTGCAGAACGGATTAGACAGATCGAATCACAGGCGATGAATAAGATGAAGCATCTTCTAACCGTCTAGTGGACTATTTTTATAAAAGACTCAGCATAGTCGCTGGGTCTTTTATCTTATGAGCGACATTAAAATATGGATGGGTTTTGCGCCCGAAGAGCATAAAAGATATTAAAAGATGAGAATACGAGAAGAGATTCAAGAGAGCATAGCGGTTAAAGAGCGCGCGCTTGAGAGTATGGTTGAGCAGATTCAAACCACAGGTGAGCGTCTTATTGCCCAGCTTAAAGCAGGAAATAAGGTGCTGATTTGTGGAAATGGGGGCTCAGCTGCTGATGCACAACATTTTTCAGCAGAGTTGATTAATCGTTTTGAGAAGGAGCGCGCCCCTCTTCCTGCTATTGCATTGACAACCGATAGCTCCAATTTAACTTCGATAGCAAATGACTATCACTACGATGAAGTCTTTGCTAAACAGGTTCAAGCGCTTGGGCAAGAGGGGGATATCCTTGTAGCGATTAGCACAAGTGGGAACTCCAATAGTATTAATCGCGCGATTGAAGAGGCCTTAAAGAAGGGGCTCTATGTGTTAGCGCTGACCGGTGAGGATGGCGGGAAACTTAAAGAATTTAATTCCCCTAATATCACGTTACTTCATGCACCAAGTGGTCGAACGGCTCGTATTCAAGAGGTGCATATATTGGTGATTCATATTTGGTGTGGGCTCATTGATGCAGAGTTTGCGTAATCGATTGACCCCAATATCGAAGATTATTCATGGTTTTAGGGCAATTTTAGCCTTCAGCAAACAGAAAAAGAGAGTAGAAGTATGAGAAAATTGGCGATAATTTCCACCTTTATGTTGGTGTTAACCGCATGTGTTCCTACCTTAATTGCAGGAGGGGCGGGGGCAACGGCTCTGGGGATTAATGAGCGTAGAACGTCGGGAGCGATTGTGGAAGATAATGCTATCCCGGTTAAGGTGCAAAATGTGTTAGGGCAGCTCCCCGACCGTCAGGCAGCCCATGTGAGCATCTTAAGTTATAACCAAAATGTTTTAATTACAGGTGAAGTCCCCACTCGACAGTTTGGGCTCTATGTAGAAGATGTGGTGCGTAAAACAGATCATGTTAAAGAGATCTATAACGAGCTGATCATCAGTGAGCCTGCCTCTATTGGTAGCCGCAGTGCCGATACGATGTTAACTACAAAGGTGAAAACTGCATTAACAACGGGGATTAAGTTAGAAGGCTTTAACTCTGCCCATGTCAAGGTGAAGAGCTCTAATCGCCGGGTATATTTAATGGGGATCGTGAATCCACAAGAAGCACAAGTGGCGATCGACATTGTGCGCAAAGTCGCGGGTGTAGATGAAGTTGTACCGCTTTTTGAGATCGTGCGCTAAGCCCAGAGGCTTTCAGTGAGTTTTGAAATCTGTCTCGATTGTGATGTCACAAGCCTGTGCAATTATCGAGATGGATTAGATCTACAATTTTATTTTTAGTGTTTGTTTTAATAAAGAATTTAAAAGGGTAAAAAATGAGTAAACAGTATGACGCAATTGTCATTGGCGGTGGTTCAGGTGGACTCTCCTATGCAGAGCGCGCAGCAAGTTACGGCGTAAAGTGTCTCTTAATTGAGAAAAATAAGCTGGGTGGTACCTGTGTGAACGTAGGGTGTGTGCCGAAGAAAATCCTCTGGAACGCAGCAAATATTGCGCATATGTTTGATGATGCAAAAGGGTATGGCTTTACATTTGGTAAGCCGGAGTTCTCTTGGAAAACCCTCAAAGAGAAGAGCGATACCTATATCCGCAATATTGTTAACTGGTATAACGAAAGCTATATGCCCGATGCTGGCGTGGATGTGATCCATGGCGAGGCGAAGTTTGTGGATGATAAACGAGTGAGCGTTAATGGCGAGGAGTATTCGGCAGATATTATCGTAGTCTCTACAGGAGGGTATCCTTTAGTACCGGAGATTCCTGGGGCAGAGTTTGGCATCACTTCGGATGAGTTTTTCTCAATGGAAGAAGCGCCCAAACGAGCGGCAGTTGTAGGGGGAGGTTATATTGCGGTAGAGCTTGCGCAGGTACTTTCAGCCCTTGGTTCGCATGCGCACCTCATTTGCCGGGGCGATATGGTACTCCGTTCATTTGATAGCTATGTTACCGATCATTTGCGAGAAGTTTTAGAGGCGAGCGATACCTTAACGCTGCATAATAACTCCCATGTGCAGGAGGTGATTAAGCAGGAAGATGGCTCTCTCTTAGTGAAGACCGAAACTGAAGAGATCGAAGTGGATATTTTGGTTTGGGCGATCGGTCGCGGTTATAACACTCATAATATTGGATTAGAAAATACAGCGATTAAACCTAACCCTGATGGCACGATCAATGTAGATAAATATCAGGAGACCAATATTCCCGGATTTTATGTGATCGGCGATATTATTGGCGGCAACTTCCAGTTAACGCCGGTCGCTATTGCAGCAGGGCGTCGTTTGGCAGATCGTTTACATAACGGAATGGAGGGGCGCCATCTCCCCTATGAAGAGATTCCTAGCATTGTCTTTACTCATCCTCCCATTGGAACGACGGGAATTACAGAGAAAGAGGCAATCGAACAATATGGCAAAGAGAATGTGAAGTGTTACACCGCTTCATTTACCTCTATGTACTCCAACTTTAGTGAAAAGCCTGTAAAAACAGCGATGAAGATGGTAACCGTAGGGGAAGAGGAGAAGATTGTAGGTGTTCATCTTTTTGGTCCTACAGTCGATGAGATGCTTCAAGGATTTGCAGTAGCGGTACAGATGGGCGCTCGTAAGCGTGATTTTGATGATACGGTAGCTCTCCATCCTACAGCGGCAGAAGAGCTCGTGACCATGCGTTAATAACGCACAAGGTGCGCTATAGGGAGAGGAGTGCTGCTTTTAATTCCCAACCTATGGCGCGCATATTTCCTTTTAATAAGAGATAACGACAGATGTTTGAATTTTTAAATGGGCTCGATCCTTTTGTTTTTCTCACGTTAATATTTTCCGTGGGTTTAGTACTCGCGTTTGAATTTGTTAATGGTTTCCATGATACGGCAAACGCTGTAGCAACGGTGATCTACACAAAGTCCATGAAGCCTCGAATGGCTGTTTTTCTCTCCGGGATCTTTAACTTCCTGGGGGTTATGCTCGGGGGGCTTGGTGTTGCGTATGCCATTGTGAATCTATTGCCGATGGATCTCCTAGCAAGTGCCAGTTCAGCAAAAGGCTTAGTGATGGTCTTTTCGCTTCTGATTTCAGCGCTCGTGTGGAACTTAGGGACTTGGTATTTTGGAATTCCTGCATCAAGCTCCCATACGCTCATCGGCTCTATTTTGGGGGTAGGCTTGGCCAATGCCCTTTTAACCGGGCGCTCAATCTTTGCGGGCGTTAACTGGTCTAAAGCGCTCGATGTCTTTGAGTCGTTACTCTTCTCGCCCTTTATTGGGGGAGGATTAGCAGGATTACTGCTGCTCTTATTAATTAAATTACGTCCTAAAAGCTATATTCATAAAACGCCGTATCAGCGGCATGTGGTAGAAAAGAAGAAGCGCCCTCCTTTTTGGCCCCGCTTCTGGTTGATTACTTCGGCTTTAGGAATGAGTTACGCCCACGGTCAGAATGATGGACAGAAGGGGATTGGCCTTGTGATGCTAGTGCTCTTTAGCATTGTGCCGGCGAAGTTTGTTTTAGATATGAACTCAAGCACCTTTGAGATAGAGCAGACACGGGTTGCCGCAGAGCATGTTATCTCTTATTACGATAAAAATGAGGCTGTACTTTCAAAGCTCTACCCCGCAGGCGGCAAGAGCGAAGAGAAGGAAGCTGGGCTTTTTAGCTGTGAATATAGCGAGATGAAAGAGCATGCGACTCGTCTAATCTCTCTTTTAGAAGGGGTGGATGATTATGAGAAATTATCGGTGGATGATCGCTGGTCTGTGCGTAATGAGGTGATGTGCTTAGCGAGTATCTCTAAAACTCTCGAGCGTGTAGAAGAGCTGCCCGCTTCATATCGTAAATCGTATAAGACAATTTCTCGAGATCTCACTAAAACCACACAATATGCCCCTTTCTGGGTTATTGTAGCGGTTGCGCTTGCTCTAGGCATGGGGACGATGATCGGCTGGCGCCGTGTAGTGGATACGGTGGGTGGAAAAATTGGTAAGAAGGATATGACCTATGCGCAAGGCTTAAGTGCGCAGGTTGTTTCAGGAATTGCGATTGCGGGGGCGAGCCATTTGGGTTTCCCTGTTTCTACTACCCATATCTTATCGAGTTCGGTAGCGGGGACGATGGTGGCGAATAAATCTGGCTTGCAGAAGTCCACCGTTAAAAATATTCTAATCGCTTGGGTGCTTACGCTCCCTGCTTCGATGGGGATGTCGTTTGGGCTCTATGTTCTCGGCACTTGGCTCTTTGTAAAATAGGGAGTTAAAGTGAAGTTGTTAACGCATGAAGCGGCAGCAAGCGCACTCAAATTGGGTGCGCTTATTGCTTATCCTACGGAAGGGGTTTATGGATTATCTGCAGATGCGCATAATCCGGAGGCTGTTAAGAGAGTAATGGCGTTAAAAGAGCGCCCAGAATCCAAAGGTTTTATTGTTATGGCTGCTAACTTTGAGCAGCTTATGCCCTTTATTTTACCCCTCACCGAGGCGGAGAAAGCCAAGATTTTAGGGGAGTATAGGGGGGGATTTCGTTACACTTGGATTGTTCCAGCTTCTTCTAAATGTCCCTCTTATCTTCGGGGGGAATTTCATTCTTTAGCTATTCGTATTACCAATCATCCCGATGCTAAAAAGTTGTGTGAACTGATGGGAAGTGCGATTGTCTCCACCAGTGCTAATATCCATAATGGCCCGCCATTACAGAGCCCAGAGGAGATCGATGCGCTTTTTGGGAAATCACTTGCAGGGGTGATGGAGGGTGAAGTAGGTGGGCTAAGCACTCCAACACGTATTGTGGAGCTTAAGAGTGGTCGAGTGATTCGGGATTAATCTTTTACAATTGCCTAAAGAGAGATTCTAAAAAACAGAAACAATAAAAAAACCTCGCTATCTGCGAGGTTTTTGTTTCTTAATCTATTCAATGCTACTAAATCTTGTTAGTAGATATTTAAGATTTAAGCGATCGCTTTGATCTGCGCATTTAAGCGGCTTAAAAGACGGGCTACTTTATTCTTGTGAATAAGGCCGCGTTTTACTGAACGGTCAAGAGCGCTTTGTGCTTTAACAAATGCTTTTTGCGCTTCTTCACGATTGTTATCGTTGATCGCATAAATCGTCTTTTTGATATAAGTTCTTGTCATTGAGCGATATGAAGCGTTAGCTGCATGATGCTTCTGAGCTTGACGAACTCTTTTACGTGCTTGTGCTGTATTTGCCAAGGTTCTACTCCAAATTAGGTTTAAATTACTTCTTCAATAGCGGATTAGCTATCGGCCAAGCCAATCAAGCTAACATCCAATTTTGCATAATCACATATGATTAACTTTTTTAATGCTTTTGTCAATCATAATCTCGTGAAATCCCCCTCAACTAAGGTGGGCTTAGAAGAGGGGGAGTATTTATAGCTCTCTTTTAAGAGAGTGCCCAAGCGTTATGGGTAGCAGAATAAGTTTAAAATTAAAAAGCTGGGGCAACGCTGCCTTCATATTTCTCTTCAATAAACTCACGTACCGCATCGGAGGTCATCACTTCAATAAATGCTTGAATCTTTTCCTCGTCTTTGTTGTCGGGGCGTACCGCAATAACGTTCGCATATGGTGAGTTTGTACCCTCAATGAAGAGCGCATCTTTTACAGGATTTAGCCCCGCATCGAGTGCAAAGTTCGTATTAATGAGTGCAAGGTCTACCTCATCTAATGTGCGCGCTAACATAGGAGCTTCAAGCTCGGTAAACTTAAGTTTAAGAGGGTTCTCTTTAATATCCATAACGGTGGCTAAGATATTTTCAGGATCGTTAAGGGTAATAATGCCTTCGTTATGGAGAAGGATAAGCGCTCGGCCTCCATTGGCAGCATCATTGGGAATGCTTACTTTCGCACCTTTTTTAAGCTCCTCTTTCGATTTGATCTTATTTGAATAAGCACCAAAAGGTTCAACATGAATAGCTGCGATAGATTCTAAATTAAGGTTATGATTTTGATTAAATTCATCAAGATAAGGTTGATGCTGAAAGAAGTTAGCATCTGCTTCTTTCTCATCGAGCATCATATTCGGAAGCACATAATCGGTGACCACCATCACATCAAGGTCGATCTCCCGCTCTTTTAGGAGGGGCTTAGCAAATTCAAGAATCTCCGCATGAGGCACGGGGGTTGCAACCACTTTAAGTTTCTCATCGGCTAGGGTAATAAAGGGTGCCAGCGCAAGGGTGGCAATGGTTAGTAATTTACGCATGATTATCTCTTCCTTTTTATCTATTGACATAATGGGGAATCGAGCCCCTCAACTAGTTATATATTAAAGAAATGGGGAAAATCAATTAAATTTTAAAATGCTGCCCAGAAAGCAGAGGAAAGGTTGCGGTAAAGAGGGGAAGGAAGAGAAGGATAAAATTTAAAAAGCCCTCTTCTTTAAAGGATCGAGAAGAGGGCTAAAGCTCATTTATACAAGTTCAGAGATCAATTTATCTCGCTCCCCGGGAAGAAGATCGATGAGCGGAATCTCAATTAAGGTATAAGCGCCCGGTGCTTGGCGTACAGCGGCTCTTGCTGAGGAGACTAAGATTTGCGCCGTAAGCGCGGGGTTATTAACGCGCATATCAAACTCAAAGAGCTGATTATCAGTCTTACCTGAGACCCCTTTGCGAGTGATCGAAACACCATGACCAGCATCTTTAAGGGGCTCGATCGATTCTACATGCTGAATTGTGGTGTCATCATTTTTAAAGTAATCATCATTTAAGATGCTATTTTTCACCTCTTCAAAATCTCTTCCCTCTTCGATTTCAATATAGACCAAGCGGCGATGCTGGCCTGTGCCGATGGGGATCGTCATGGAGAGTGCATCTTTTACACCATCGATCGCTTTTACTGCTGTAGAGTGGCCCATACTCATTCCTGGCCCAAAGTTTGTATAGGTGATCCCCTTGGGTGCAGCCGCTAAAAATACTGTTCTGAAGATGGAGTCTGTGCCGGGGTCCCATCCTGCAGAGACAATCGCCGCGCTATTATGGGCTTTGCCAATTTTATTTAAACGTTGGCGCAAGGCCGCAATCTCAGGGTGAATATCGAAACTATCTACAGTGGCGATACCTTTAGCTAAGATATTGCTTGCATAGGCTTCAATATGGCGGCTAGGCACACAAAGAATCGCCACATCCACTTGTGAAAGCTGCTCAATATCGGTGACTACAGGATAGCTTAAACCTTCAATAGGGGTTGCCGTACGGCGTACAATTCCCGCAACTGTAAAGTCATTCGAGGCTTCTAAGGCTTCAATCACATATCGGCCAATATTGCCGTAACCCACAACGGCGGCATTTATCTTTTTCATGAATACTCCTTTAGGATCTTGAGAATCTATGGGGTAATTATACGAATTTGGAAAATAAAAAACGGGAGTTTTTCGCTCCCGTTGATCTTTTTGATCGCTTTACTTGCGAGTATAGTGCTGTACCAGCTTATCTCCCACCCATTGCATCAGCTGTACCATCACAATTAAGACAATCACAATCAGATACATCAATTCCGACATATTGCGGTGGAATCCATAACGCACGGCGATATCTCCCAGCCCGCCAGCGCCAACCACACCTGCCATTGCCGTGTAGGAGAGGATTAAAATCCCCGTAACTGTAATGCCAGCAATAAGACTTGGGCGAGCCTCGGGGAGGAGAACTTTAAAGATAATCGTTTTTAGAGGCGTTCCCATACTTTGGGCTGCTTCAATCACACCGCGGTCGATCTCACGTAGTGCAGTCTCTGTAAGACGGGCAAAGAAGGGGGCAGATCCTACTACAAGCGGGAAGATAGCGCCTTTTACCCCCATTTTTGTGCCCATTAAGGTAAAGGTGAGGGGAAGGAGCACTACAATAAGTATTAGGAAGGGGATCGAACGCAAAATATTGGTGATAAAAGAGAATCCCCGATAAAAGTTTGGAGAAGCTAAGAGCTGATGGGGGGCTGTTAAAAAGAGTAATACTCCCCAAGGTAGCCCCACTAAAATAGTAAATAACCAAGTAAACCCAAGCATAATGAGGGTGACTAAGGTGTTATCCCAGATCAGCGTCCAGTAAGTAGTGTTGCCTAAAGCCTCGATAAATGCAGACATGATTAATTTCCAGGTAGAGATTGAAGGTGATGAGTAAAGATGCCGCGATCGTTAAAGAGAGAGAGTGCAGCAGCTCTTTCAGATTCACTGCCATTGAGCGCTACAATCAATTGCCCATAGGGGAGGCTGCGGATATAACTGATCGATCCAGATAGAATGGAGAGATCAATATTGCTCTCTTTAATAATCTGGCTTAAATGGGGCTCGAACGCTTCATCCCCTGAATAGGTGAGCTGATAGAGATGTTGGCATGCATCGGGACGATTTTGGAGATATTTTTTAAGCTCGTTCTGCTCCGTCTTGTCGAGAATAAACTCCTGCGTTACGGGCGATTTGGGGTGTAGAAAGACCTCTTCCACCGGACCGTGTTCAATAATTTTGCTATCGTGGATAACGGCAACCTGGTGGCAGATTGAGCGAATCACCTCCATTTCATGGGTGATCATCACGATGGTGAGTTTTAGCTTCTGATTAATATCGACTAAAAGCTCTAAAATGGATTGAGTGGTCTGGGGATCAAGGGCGGAGGTAGCCTCATCACATAAGAGGACTTTGGGGCGATTAGCAATGGCCCGCGCAATGCCTACCCGCTGTTTTTGTCCACCGGAGAGCTGGGCTGGGTATTTATCCCGATGGGTTTTAAGCCCCACCAACGTAAGAAGTTCATCTACACGCGCTTCGATAGCTTTTTCCGGCATCTTTTCAAGTCTTAAGGGAAAGGCGATATTCTCAAATACTGTTTGACTAGAGAGCAGATTAAAGTGCTGAAAGATCATGCCGATACGGCGGCGCGCTTGCATAAGCTCCTTGGTAGAGAGCTGGGTAATGTCTACGCCATCGATCTTAATGGCTCCGCTATCTGGACGTTCAAGAAGATTTAAGCAGCGGATGAGCGTACTCTTTCCCGCGCCAGAGTGACCTATAACGCCATAGATCTCTCGCTCTGGAATAGTGAGTGAAATATTATCAAGGGCGGTAACTCTTCCCTTTTCAGCAGGGTAAGATTTACGCAGATTTTCTATCTTGATCATGAAGTTGCCTTATCTATGCAATAGTCGCAGGGCAGAGGCTGTAAAGAGTCGCTGCCTGCTGAAAACTTAAGTAGGGCATAGGGTATCAAATATGGCGGCTTTTGTAGAGATTTAAGCGGTACAATCTTTAGGTAAGCAGAGCTAAAATTGGGTTTAGTTTTAAGGTGAGAAATCTCCAGAGGCTCTCTGCATAATAAAAATGGCGTAAATTACGCACACGAACCCCTTGCGAGGTGTTATATTAGGAGAGATATGAGCTAAGTTGAGAAACTGTATGAGATATCGAACTATTGTCCTATTTTCACTCTCCCTTTTTGGAGCAACTTCTCTGCCCGCTATGGCAATTGAGGGCTGTGATAAGAAGATTATCGCTTTAGAGCGACAGATTATTCATGCCCGTAAGCAGGGAGATCATGCTCGTTTACGCGGTTTAGAGCGAGCTTTAGAGAAGATTGAATCTTATTGTGGCGGCAAGCGAAGTGCAGTTACAGATAACTCTTCGCAAAGTGGGGCTGGGGAGCTTGAGTATCGTTGGCTCTTCAAGGTGCAGGAGAAACTCTTTTTAGCAAAAGAGGAGGTGTTCGAGGCTGAATATGCTCTAAAAAAGGCAAAGCTTGAGGGGGATGTTCAAAAGATTATGGAAAAAGAGCAGATTCTTGAGAAGAGCCGTTTAAAACTTGAGATGTACGAAGAGTATTTAGCAGAGTTAAGAGAAGAGAAGGGCGTGTAAATTCGCCCTTTTTTCGTCTTTTGAATAGTCAGATTTCATCATAATTACTGCGCAAAATGTGCGCTATACTGTTTTAAATAGAGATTTTAAAGCGATCAAAGTGATGGCTTAAAGCAGGAAACGATAGGCCGATGAGCTGGGAGATCCCTGGCTATCGCTAGATTCCTCACATTATCTTTAGACTTCGATAATAAGAAGAATAAAGAAAAATGAAGTCGGGATAAGTGTAATAAACAGCGGTAGAAGTACTTCTTTATTTCTACCTAAAACTTTTAGAAATAAGAGGATAAATTTATGTCAGACCAAAAGTTATTGAATGATATTGACCCCCTTGAAACCCAAGATTGGGTCGAGTCAATCGAAAGTGTACTGGAAGTAGATGGCGAAGAGCGTGCCCACTATCTAATTGAGAAGGTGATTGAGCGAGCTCATCGTGACGGCGTTCAGATCCCATTTTCAGGCACAACGGAGTATATCAACACGATTCCTGCAGATAAGCAGCCCCGTTATCCCGGCAACTCTGAGCTTGAGCATAAGATTCGCTCCTATATTCGTTGGAATGCGATGGCGATGATTGTTCGCTGTAATATGGAAGATTCCTCGTTAGGAGGCCATATTGCAAGTTATGCCTCATTAGCCACTATGTGGGAGGTGGGTTTTAACCACTTCTGGAAAGGGACAGATGAGAACCAAGAAGGGGATCTTATCTTCTTCCAAGGGCACTCAAGTCCTGGTATCTATGCCCGTGCATTTATCGAAGGGCGAATTACAGAAGAGGAGATGATTAACTTCCGCCGTGAGGTGGAGGGTAAAGGGCTCTCCTCCTATCCGCACCCCTGGTTGATGAAGGATTTTTGGCAATTCCCCACTGTTTCTATGGGATTAGGTCCTATTCAAGCGATCTATCAGGCACGTTTCTTAAAGTATCTCCATTCTCGTGGTTTAGCAGATACTGAAAACCGTAAAGTATGGTGTTTCTGTGGCGATGGTGAGATGGATGAGCCGGAATCTTTAGGCGCAATCTCTCTTGCAGGGCGTGAGAAGCTCGATAACCTTATCTTCGTCATTAACTGTAACTTACAGCGCTTAGATGGCCCTGTTCGTGGAAAT
>JASLFU010000017.1 GCA_030150405.1 Ignatzschineria sp. | reverse complement strand
AAAAGCTGGAGTGCCTGTAGCTGTAGGGACAGATAATATCGCCGACTATATGCTCCCCTTTAGTGATGGTGATATGTGGGAAGAGTTAAAGTTACTGATTACAGGTTGTCGTTATACTGACCTCGAAGAGGCAATTAATATCGCAACGAAGAATGGTCGTATGGCATTAGGTTTAGAACCCTATGCCCGAGTCTAAGTTTTAAGAGATTAAGATTGATTCATCGAATCAAGAATCCATAAAAAAGATCCATAAAAAAGCCCGCACTTTTGAGCGCGGGCTTTTTGTTGAGCGGAGTTTATCCCTTAATGTTTAGCGCAGACATTATTAACTGATGAGTAAAGGGGCATGCCAATTGCCTGTTTGATGGGTTACCCGAGAGATTATCTGATGAACACCGATCACTATTTTTTAGTAGGGGGGATCTTTCTTCCCCCACGGATGAGATCGATAATCTCACTTTCGGGAATCTCTTTTTGCACTTTGCGTACCGCTCTATTGCGAATATTTTCACTATTATAGAGCGAGCTTTTGGCGATAATCTGCCCATTACCTGCTTTAATCAGGTAGAAAAACTTCCCATTTTCACTCTCTTTTGGGAGGATCTTATCGAACTTCCCAATATTCTTCTTAATGGAGTGAATTCCTTTAATGGCATTTGCTTTAGTGGTGTATCCCTCACTCACCAGCATAATGCTGCCTTTACTGTCACGCAGTCTAAAGTAGAACTCCTCATCTTTGCTTAAAAATATCTCAAACTGTACATTCATAATTTTCTCCTAATATTTAGATGAAATCCATCTCATCCATCCTTTGTAGAGTAGTAGGAAAAATATTTTTTGAGAGAAAATTTATATCATTTACAGAGGTTTTTCGATCAATTGAGGAGGTTAGGGCAGGATAGGAAAATAGAGTGAATGTAAAAAAAAAGAGAAGCACTCCAAAAAATTTGTGCCAGATTTTGGAGTGCTTTTATCTCATCGAGTGATGTAGAGTTTAGCGTGAGCTTAGCTCTATTGTTTCTATTGTTGAAACTAGAGAGCTAAGCCGCAACTCTTCCCCCTTAAGAGAAGAAATTTAAATAGGGAAGGCTATTCTAAAGAGCATTAGGGTCTTCAATACCATTTTGCAAGCACATCGCTGTCACTGTATTGCGAAGTAAGCAGGCAATGGTCATTGGCCCAACACCACCAGGAACAGGAGTAATATAAGCTGCTCGTTTGCTCGCCTCTTCAAAATCCACATCACCCACAAGGTAACGCTTATCCCCCTCTTCAATACGATTGATACCTACATCAATTACAGTGGCTCCCTCTTTGATCCAATCCCCCTTAATCATCTTCGGTACGCCAACCGCCGCGACAACAATATCGGCTTCTCGGCAGAGAGCAGCAACATCTTTCGTTCGGGAATGGGCAACGGTTACTGTGCAGTTTTGGGATAAGAGCAGCTGCATCATCGGTTTACCTACAATATTGGAGCGCCCAACAATTACCGCATGTTTTCCTGAAAGATCGCCTAATTTATCTTGCAGTAGAAGCAAGGAGCCCAGGGGAGTACAGGGAATAAGGTAGGGCTTGCCGATAGAGAGCTGACCAATATTTACGGGGTGAAAGCCATCTACATCTTTAAGGGGATTGATCGCATTTAATACACGCTCTTCATTAAGATGTTTCGGGATTGGCAATTGCACTAAAATGCCGTGAATTGTCTCATCCTGATTAAGTTTTTCGATTAGCTGAAGCAGTTCTGCTTCCGTGATATCCGCCTCTAAACGATAGGTCACTGATTTAAAACCACACTCTTTCGCAAACTTCTCTTTATTACGCACATAGACTTGGCTTGCGGGATCTTCTCCTACAAGAATTACCGCAAGGCCGGGGCGAATCTGGTGTTTCTGCTCTATTTCAGCTGCTTGAGTGGTTAAAGTATCCCGTAGATTTTTAGCAAACATTTTGCCATCGATGATTTTAGACATGCTCTCTCCTAAGTATAGATAATGAAATAGTGGTGTTTGGGTAGCGATAAGCTTTAAAAGTCTCCTCTACTAGCGGGAGATCTCCCGATGTTTTAGATAGAGATTAGGCTCCTCTTTCTCTAGCTCGTCAAACAAGCGTTGGGCTAAATAGACAGAGCGGTGTTGCCCCCCAGTGCAGCCAATGGCAATGGTGAGATAGGAGCGAGTGCCTTCTTTAAATTTAGGCAGCCACTTTTTTATAAAGCTTGAGATATCTTGATAGTAACTTTGGATATCCTCCATCTCCTTAAAATACTCTTTAATCTCGGGATCCATGCCATTAAAGTCCCGGAGAGCAGGCTCCCAATGGGGGTTGGTCAGTGCCCGAGCATCAAAGACGAAATCAGCATTTAAGGGAAGACCATTACGATAACCAAAGGAGATAATCTGCAGGCTAACAGAGTTTTCGCGTGTTCCAAAGAGACGCTCTTTAATCAAGGAGCGAAGTTCATGAACATTAAGATTCGAGGTGTCGATCTGAATATTGACATAATCTTTAAGGGGTGCGATCAATTCCCGCTCATAGAGAATCGAATCTGCAAGATTCTGCTTAATTAATGAGAGGGGGTGTTTTCGGCGCGTATGGCTGTAGCGCTTGATTAAAACCTCATTAGAAGCTTCGAGAAAGATGAGCTGAGGCATGATATTAAAACGAGATTGAATATCTTGCAGTAGGGTATCCGCTTCTGAGAAATCTTCAGGAAAGCCCCGAGCATCAATGCCAATGGCTAATTTTTGTAGCCTCTCTTGTTGGCAAAATTTTTCTAAAAATTGGGGGACAAATGTTAAAGGGAGATTATCGACACAGAAAAAGCCCTCATCCTCAAGTGTCTGTAGGGCGATGGACTTCCCAGAGCCGGAGAGCCCGCTAATAATCACAAGTTGTTGCATCTTGATTTTATCGTCTTCGATATCCTTGCATGGTTAAGCGTGAAGTGAGGCGGTATGCGCCTATTTTTCGAAAATCGCAAACTGTTAAATTTTTAATCACTCAATCCATTATAGGCCTAATTATAGATCTAATTTAAGCTGTTCTTGGGGAGCGCTCTTTTTAGCCACTTTTTGCGAGCTTTTCGCACGTTTTTTAGAGGTGGATTTTGTTTTTGAGCGAACTTTCTTCGCCGCTGGCTTTGAAGAGGTTTTAACCGCAGCTTTAGAAGTGGATTTTGCTACAGATGGCCTCTCTGACTTTGCTAGGGCGACTTCTGTTTTAGGTTGAGCGGCGTCCTTTTCTGCTGTTTTTGCTCTTCTTTCTTTAGCCTGTGGAGCTACAGAATGGCTCTTTACACTGCTGCTTTTCTTTTTTGGGGCAGCATTATCATTATTAGCCGCCTTTGCTTTCTCACTCTTTGGTGAGCGATTGGGCTGCGCTTTTGCGTCTGTTTTTGTGCTCTTTTTAGAGATTTCTGTCTTTACTTTAGGAATAACTTGAGATTTTTTGGGTTTAGAGGGAGCGCTTTTTGGGGGAATATTACTGGGAATCCTTTTTCCTTCACCTTTTGGCTGTACTTGTGCCGGGCGCCGTTTAAAAGAGAGTAGAGGATTAGGGTGGACCTGAGGCTCATTTTGTTGCAATGGACGCACACTTCCTTGAACTTGTAACCGTTTCAGTAGACTAAGGAGCGCAGAACTTAGACAAAAAATAGTGGCTGCGATCATTAAGTGGAGTCGGTAATCGTAAAAGAAGTAGCGCACGCCTGCATTTCTAAAGGGAATATTGGGGAGCGCCCAGTAGATTATAGGAAGCGAGAGAAGACCAATAAGGAGATGAATTTTGTAGGGGAGCCGAAGCCAGACGCCAGTAATGCCATCGTAATCATAATTCCTAAGGGGATGTCGATGACGAATCTCTTTGAAAAAATTACTCTTCTCTTGTGTCATTGTGCTATTAAAAGTGTTAGATAGTGATGATAAAAAAGGAGATAAGCAAATGATTCCTGCGGCCCAATATTGGGGAAAAGGCGACGCTCAATTTCGCGCTTTCCAAACAGGGATTCTACCTTATTTAAGTGGTTTCGTATAGGCTCAAGTTGAGATAAAAGCTCAGGATCTTTTGTTAAAATCTCATGCATTTTGTGGTGCTGCCAAGGGGGGGTAGCGGGGCTATCTTCGAGATTAAAGAGGGATGCAAGGCTTGGATTCTCTAAGCAGCTTTCGAGGGCGCGTTTAAATCCTTTATCTTCATAAATCGCTTCGGGAGTACCGATGAAGGGAGCTTTAATTCCCTCTAAGTACCCTCCTATAAGATGGAGCAAAATCACCTTTGCTTCGGCAGAACTGTAATGGGGAAAGCGGGTTAAAAGAGGTTCAGGCCCTTTATCGGGCGCAGTGTAGAGGTGTGTCTCCACATGGGTTTCTTCCTCTATAGGTTTTGTGGCGTGATAAAAGAGATTAATAAACGCCGCTCGTACTTGTCGCTTATGATTGAGTTTTCCAGCCTCCCAGAGCAGAATATTGTTTCCGTTATTCGGTGCAGGAATACGACCTCGAACGGGGAGCGTTTCTTCGCTTTTTAAAGGTGGAAGAAAGAGCGTATCGATAAATTGCGGATCAGAATAGCCTGCATTAAATAGAGTCTCGGTGAGTGTAATGGGGAGCTTTGTTATCTCATCCCAAGCGATTTTAGAGAAGGCAAATTTAGGTAGCTTTCCCTGTAGCCGGTAATGGGGGTAGAGCTCCTCCTCAAGAAGGGTAAGAGAGGAGCTGTGAGTCAGTCCCGTTTCTGTTTTGTGAGTTAAGATTTGAGCCGTAATATCGTGATGGAATTGGTATTTATCGAGTCCATTGGCAATGATAAAGGCTTCATCATCATCTAAAGTGGCATCATCAATATTAAAGAGCCGAATATCGAGTCTAAATTGCGCAAAATAGGTGATGGGATCTTCATAAAAACGAATGAGATCATGAAGATGAATCTCGCTTATATTCTTGAATTCGGGCGATTCATTAAAATGCTGAATCAACTTTTCCCGGGAGTAGGGGCTCTCATAATGGGTGGAGACCTCTTTAAGATTGAGCCACTCATTTTGAAAAGTTTGTAGCGCCGTTCCTGGCTGAAAGAGTTGCGGATTATAGGCCGCCATGGGGTGATCGGTCGTGATCAATTTAAGAGGGGAATCCCCCTCTTGTGTGGTTGCAAGATCTTCAATATAGCGGCAAAACTCATCAATTAAAAGCGACGGGAAAAGCTCCGTATTATCGATAATAGAGCGCCCAATATAGCTAAGATAGAGATATTCTTTCGCGGAGATAATCGCCTCTAAAAAGAGGTAGCGATCATCACTATTGCGAGTTCTATCTCCTCGGCGATGGGAGTATTGCATAAGATCAAAATTATGATAATTCGCCGTTGTGGGGAAATCCGCTTGATTAAGTCCAATCATCGCCACCACTTTAAAGGGAATTGCCCGCATGGGGATAAAGGAGCAGAAGGTGACCTTACCTTGAATAAAGTTCTGATCAGGCTTCTCCTCTAAAAGTTTAAACTCTAAGAGAGAAGCGATATTTTTTAGGGGGATCTCCTCTTTAAATCCAATTCCTATGCCTCCTTCTAAAATCTCTTGCCAAAAACGGAGGACAAAAGCGAGTTTTTCACTATTTTCGGGAGTGGGGAGGAAAAAGTCGTGCCAAATTTCTGCTAATATCGGCCACCAATCAGCCACCTTTTTAGCCCCATTTAGGCGTTGATGCCATTTGGCTAAGAGATCTAAAAAATGGCAGAGTTTGCCGATAATTAAGGCATCGAGCCCCTCAATATGGGGGTAGGGTGCAAGGGCATCTACTCTTTTGCTCTCTGTAGAGGGATAGAGAAGCGGGCTCTCTGCAGTGGCGTAGCCTAATAGCATGCGCTCAAGCCCCCAGCGCCAGCTATTAATATGCCAATCAAAATCGGAGGATTTTTCCCCATGGGTATCCTGTGGATTATGGGGCTTTTCCTCTGCATGGAGTGTTTGCAAATGCTCGCCATCTAGCCCTTGCCGAATATCGCTATCTTGTATCCAGAAACGGATGAGGTTAAGTTGGTGCTCATCAAGCTCAAAGCGCTCCATCATCTCGGGAATCTGCAGAAGAGCAATGAGATCATTGGCTTTAAATTGGCTCTCGGGAAGATTGAGAAGGGAGATGATCCCTTCAAAGATAGGCTCACTCTCTTTTAAGCTAACATCAGAGATCGAATAGGGGATATAGCGCTCTTTTGGAGCATTACCAAAGAGGGCATGAATCAGGGGGGCGTACTCCTCAATCTTAGGGGTCATCACCACAATATCGCTTGGGCGGAGTTCTGGATCTTGGTTAAAGAGGTGCAAAAGCTGGTCGTAAAGTGCTTCGACTTCCCGCATAGGGCTGTAGACTCGATGAATCTGCACGGAGCGATCTTTAGGATCAAGAATGTAAGGCTCACTTTCCGAAAGTGGGCGAAGATGGAAGATCTCGCTCTGAATTTTACCTAAAAGATGGCGCTCTTCGGGCGCAGCAAAGGCTTCGGTTACATTGTAGCCAAAGCGCTCTTCATCATATTGCTGAATAAGGTAGAGGTGATCTCGGCCAACTTTCCCAAGGGAGGCAAGGAGCGGATTACCATAACTGTTTTGCCAGAGTTCATCGGGATTTTTGGGAGCATAAGGGGAGATGGGATCAAAATCTGCTGGGGCTTGTCGCTCAAAGTTTTTAAGCTCAATACGGGGGAAGGCTGCATTTCGAGTAAGATCCCCCCAATAATATTGGGAAGGATTATTAAAAAAGAGATGGATATCGAGCACTTCGGAGAATTGAGCGAGCAACTCTAAAAAGAGCGGAGGAAGAGAGTTTAAGCCAATAATAAAGAGCCGTTTAGGAAGTTTTTGAGTAATTTTAGGATTCTTTAAACGCTCCTGAATAAGAGGCTGAATATTCCCAAAATGTAGCGGTTTGCCGATGGCGTTATAGAGTAAGCGCCAGAGTTCTGCTTGCCATATTTCAAAATTCTTAGGGATCTGAGCATCTTCAAAAGGTTCTGGGGGAGCTTCTTTCCCTTCGCTCCAGGCATTAATCCAATCATGACGATAGACAATATATTTATCAAAAATCGCCGCTAATTCCTGAGCCAGCCCCATAATTTTACTAATGGACTCCTCTTTAGTAGGAGCGTGAATATAATCATAAATAGGGGTTAAAAGGGGGTTGGGTGTGGCTGATTTACGCTCGTCATTAATGATCTTTACTAAAGGCCAGTAGAGCTGATCTTGAGAGAGTTTTACTACAGAATCGTGCTCAAAGTAGGCCTCTTTTTTAGAATCTAAGGTTAATTTTTCGGGTCTTTTCCCTTCAAAGAGAATCTCTAAGAGATTACTTAACATCTTTGAGGGAAGAAGAAACTCCGCCTGCGTTAAGATCCCGAGCTGAGAGGCGAGTTTAATCTGCATCCAGCGTGCCATTCCAAAGTTTTGAACAAGGAAATACTCCTTTTCAAAGGGGTTCTCTAGGGGATAGTTTTGAATAATATGCCCCGAGATATATTGCAGGCTATCGAGATGATTGGAGTAGTAGATATTTAGGCTCATAACAGAATGAATATCCGATAATTAGATTCTAAACCGACAGAGAGATAAAGCGATGTAGACGGGTAAATTTTGCTACTGTAGTATAACAAATAAGGCGTAAAAAACGCGATCTCCCGAAGCATCTATTTTCGGGGATGTAAACTTTAAAAGCGGGCTATTTTAAAAGCATAGCCCATTATTATATTAGGTATGTAGGAGAAGAGGCGCAAAATGGCGAATTTAGAGAGTCTGTTCGCAAATCGAATTCAAGGGTCACAAAGCTCGGTTGTCCGAGATCTTTTAAAATATAGCAAAATGCCCAATATTATCTCCCTTGCGGGGGGGATTCCGGCGGCGGATATGTTCGATATGGAGGGCATTAATGCTGCGCTTAAAGAGGTGATCGATTCTAATGAGGTGGGGGCATACCAATATAGTACTACCGATGGTGAGCCCGAGCTTAAGGCCGAGATTATAAAGCTTGTGGAGGATCGAGGCATTCAGAGCTCTTTAGAAGAGATTGTGGTCACTAGCGGTTCTCAGCAAGGATTAGATCTTATCTCCCGCACCTTTTTAAATGAAGGGGATATGATCTTAGTTGAGCGCCCCACCTATTTAGCGGCTATTCAGAGTTTTAAGATGTCTGGCGCACTTGTAAAGGATATTGAGGGCGGGGAGAAGGGGCTCGATGTCGATCAGTTAGAGCGTTATCTTGAAAAAAATCGGGTAAAAGCGCTCTATGTGGTGCCAACTTTTGCTAACCCTACAGGCTCAACTATGCCACTTGAAAATCGTCAGCGTCTTTTAGAGCTGGCGGTAAAATATAACTTTGTCATCTTTGAGGATGATCCTTACGGTGAGATCCGTTTTAGTGGTGAGCGTGTACCTCCGATCCATGCTTTAGCAAAGAGTCCTGAAGAGAAGGCCCATGTGGTCTATCTCTCCTCTTTTTCGAAGGTATTAGTGCCGGGATTACGTTTAGGCTTTATTATTACGGCGGAAAGCATTTGTGAAAAGATAGTGATCTGTAAGCAATCGGTGGATCTCCATACGCCAGTGCTTTCGCAATTAATTGTGACAAATTATCTTAAAAGCGGCCGTTTACCTGGGCGCATTGAGGAGATCTCCCGAGCGTATGAAGAGCGTTGTGAGATGTTAATGAATGCTCTTAAAAAACATCTTGGGGATCAGCTGCAGTTTAGCGCTCCCGAAGGGGGGATGTTCCTCTGGGCAGAGCTGCCTAAGGGGATGAGTGCGGAAAAACTTCTTCACTATGGAATTGAGGCAGAGGTGGTGTTTGTGCCGGGTTCTGCCTTTTATGTGGAAAATCCCAAAAGTGAGACCTTGCGCCTCTCTTTTGCCACAATTAGTGAGAAGGATGCCGATGAAGCAGGGCGCCGCTTAGCCATCGCCTTTGAGAGATATCGCGCCGATTCTTAAAAGAGAAAGGAAGGCTTAAATAGAAGAGATCAGGTAGGAGTTTACCTAGCGATTGGGTTTACGGAGATCTCTTTTTAAATCGGTATCTGTATAATAGAGCCACTCGAAAGAGTGGCTTTTTCATAGGAAGAGCGCCGAATGTAGAACTTCTGCTCTATGAAGTTTTCACCATTTAAGTTAATCATTTAAGCTAACGATTTAAGTAAAGGATAGAACAGATATAAAGATGCAGAGCGACCAATATAAAACGATTCGAGCACGGGCAGAGGATGAATTTGTTATTCAGCGCAGCCGCTTTATCTCTTATGCGGAGCCCGTAAGCTCAGAAGCTGAAGCGATGGAGAAGCTTGAGGGGTATCGTAAACAATATAATGATGCACGCCATGTCTGTTGGGCTTATGTCATTGGTGAGAATTATGAGCATTACCGAGCTAATGATGATGGTGAGCCTTCCGGCACTGCAGGACGCCCGATTTTGGGGCAGATTCGCTCCTTCGAGCTTACAAATGTTTTGGTAATTGTGGTGCGTTATTACGGGGGGATTAAATTAGGAACGGGGGGGTTAGTGACCGCCTATCAAGATGGGGCAAAAAATGCACTTAGTAATGCGGAGGTGGTGTTAAAAACCATCGGTTGCCCAGTCTCTTTTCAATTTGATTACAGCGTCACCAATGATGTGAATCATTTAATTAACGATCTTAATGCAGTTAAGCGAGATGAGGCTTATGGGCTCTTTTGTGAGATGACGCTTGAAGTAAGAAAGAGTGATTATCCCGCACTGTTAGAGCGCTTAGAGAAGGTGGAAGGTTTAACGATTACCCAACAAGTGGATTTAGAAGAGTCCGCAAAGAAGAGTCATTAGTAATGAGTTCATCGTAAAGACGTACGGGGGCTGCTTATTCGCTATCTCTAATCTATTTCCCTTCTAGGTTAGATCCTCTTTAGTGCAAAGGGTCGAGAGCCCACATCATTAACGCTTTTTAAGGCGTTTTTGCATTGCTTCCACACTCGATTTTATCTGCATGTAACTTTCAACTCTACGGGTAGAGAGCGTGCCCGCTTCAACCGCTGCCTGCACAGCGCAGTGAGGATCTTGTAGATGTCGGCAGTTACTAAATTTACACTGCTGCGTTAAAGGTGCAACATCGGGGAAACCTTCATCAATCGCTTCTAAAGGGAGATGCTCTATATTAAAGCTTCGAACTCCGGGGGAATCGATAAGGTAACTCTCCTCTTCCGGGAGATGGTAGAGCGTAGTTGTGGAGGTGGTATGATTGCCAAGCCCGGTAGAGGCGTTAATTTTTTGGGTCTGCAATTCAAGCTCCGGGATTAGCGCATTGGTTAAAGAGGATTTCCCAACACCGGATTGCCCAACGAGAATAGAGGTCTTGCCCCGTAGAATTTTTTGAAGCGCTTTGATCGATTCAGGATCAAAAATCGAGGTGTACTCTACCGGCAATCCTAACGCTTCATAATCTTGCAGAAAGGCAAATTGCTCGGGGGATTGAATCTCATCTTTTTTATTGACGATAAAGGCTGTGGGGATCTCAAGATATTCGGTAGCAATAAGATAACGATCAATCAGCGAAGGGCTAGGCTCCGGGGTGGGGCAGATCACGATAAAGAGCTGATCAATATTGGCCGCTAAGATCCGTTCTTTGCCACCAAAAGCCAGACGGGAGAAGACATTCATCCGTGGAAGGCGCGTGGTCACCACCGGGGCATTCTGCTCTAACGCATAATAGACAAAATCTCCGCAGACGATCGAGCCTAAGCTTTGGCGGACAGAGGCTTTATGTAGATTGAGATCACGATCTTCTAAGGTAACATGCTGCCCATGTTGAGCAATCACACGACCTTCAAAGATATTTTTAGAGGGATCAGCATTCAGCTGCTCTTGTCTTCTAGCTTCTAAAATACGTTGCTGCTGCTTGGTTAAACGTCTGCTCATGAGAAAATATTCACTATCCGGGAAAGGCTACTTTTCAAGATATTGTAGTTTATTGGGCACGCCATCCCACTTTTCGGCATCTTCAAGGGGGGCTTTCTGCTCGGTTAAAACAGGCCATTTACGAGAAAGCTCTGCGTTGAGCTCAAGAAAAACCATCTGATCCTCGCTAAGATCATCATCGGCTACAATTGCGCCAGCGGGGCACTCAGGCTCGCATAGGGTGCAATCGATACACTCATCAGGGTCAATCACTAAAAAGTTCGGCCCTTCGTGAAAACAATCCACAGGGCAGACCTCAACACAATCGGTATATTTGCAGAGAATGCAGTTATCAGTCACAACAAAGGTCATAGATTCTCCTTATATCTGAAATAGATCATTCTACAATCTTAAGAGCGCTCTTAAGAAGGGTTAAATGGGTAGAGAAAATGGGGAATAAGGTAAAGGGTAACGTATTTATAGGATTTTATCGCTTCAATAAAAGAGCGCAAGGGGAAGAGGATCTCCTCATCGCATCTTGCGCTCTATTGATGATTCCTGTTTTAGAGCTACTTAACAATCACCTTTGCAATACGGCGGCGACCGACCTGAATAATCACTTCCGTGCCTGCTTTAAGCATAAGGCTGCGATCATCGATGCGCTCTTGATCAAGGCGAACGGCGCCCTCGTTAATCATTCGGAAACCTTCAGAGTTTGAAGCTACTAAGCCCGCTTCACGCATAGCTGCGGCAATGCCGATCTCGCCCCCTTCAGATTGAACGATCTTCTCTTCAATATTTTCAGGTAAATTTCCTTTTTGGAAGCGCTCAATAAAGTTACGCTGTGCAGCTTCTGCATCTTTACTTGAATGATAGCGAGTAATAATCTCTTCACAGAGCTCAAATTTCACATCCCGGGGGTTGCGTCCCTCTTCCACAGCTTTTTGTAATGCTTCAATTTCGCTGGTGGGGCGGAAGCTTAAGAGCTCAAAATAGCGCCACATTAAGGTATCTGAAATTGACATCAATTTTCCAAACATATCATCGGGCGTATCATCAACACCGATATAGTTGCCTAAAGATTTAGACATCTTATTCACGCCATCTAGCCCCTCTAAGAGCGGCATGGTGATCGCACATTGTGGCTTTTTAATCTCATAAGCACGCTGAAGATCACGACCCATTAAGAGGTTAAACTTTTGGTCAGTTCCCCCGATCTCCACATCTGTTTTAAGATGTACAGAATCATACCCTTGTAAGAGAGGATAGATAAATTCATGAATGGCGATAGGTTGCTGAGCCTTATAGCGCTTCTCAAAATCATCCCGCTCAAGCATACGAGCTACGGTATGGCGAGAAGCAAGCTGAATCATCCCGCTTGTGCCTAACTCTCCTAACCAGTGGGAGTTAAAGACTACCTTGGTTAAATCAGGATCGAGAACTTTAAAGATCTGCTCTTCATAAGTGCGCGCATTTTCAAGAACCTGCTCCCGGGTAAGGGGTTTACGGGTAATATCTTTGCCAGAAGGATCGCCGATCATGCCGGTAAAATCCCCAATCAGAAAGTTTACTTCGTGGCCAAGATCCTGAAAGTGACGCATTTTGTTGATTACAACGGTATGCCCGAGGTGCAAGTCTGGAGCTGTAGGGTCAAAACCTACTTTAATGCGGAGCTGGCGATTCTCTTTTAACTTTTCTGTTAAATCCTCAATAGAGATGATCTCATCCGTGCCGCGTTTAATTAACTCTAAACTCTCTTCGATTGTTGCCATATATCTTTTCTCTATCCTAATTTTTAATATCGGTTTATCTATAAAATTATTAAAGGCCCATAAAAGTTAGAGTTCAATAAAGCGAGCGATTTGCCATGCCTTATTGAACTCTTATCCTTTAACGTTTTGAGTTTTTCTCCCAATCAACTCCGATAGCACTTGTCGGTCCATCTGGCTGATTTGAAGAGGCTTTTGAGCGATTGTGCTCAAAAGAGAAGCCACTTGAGACAGGGGCGCCTGTATTAATGCCGCCCGAGCTTTGGGGGACACCTTCAAAAGTTGTAGGGGTGGCTGTTTTAAAAGCTTCTGGCCCATGTTTAGAGCCCACCTCCACCGGGAGTCCACTTTGTTGCTGAACAGCAATATCAATAAGATCGTGATTTACAAATGCATTAGGAGCATCCCGTAAGATCTTCTGAAGCTCTTCCCGTGCTTTTGCACGTAGACCATTAACATCGAGATTATCTTCCTCAAGGGGAGGGTGAACCTCAATTAAGAGCGTGCCATTATCCCAACCAAATTTTACAGGCTGATTTACAAAGGTTACCTGCGTATTGGTTGGCACAATATCGTAAAGGTGCTCAATATGTTGTGGGAAGAAGCGCATACAACCGTGAGTTACACGCATGCCGATCCCTGTTTCATCATTCGTACCATGAAGTAAGTAGCTTGGGAGCGAAAGACGTAATACACGGGTTCCCATGGGGTTATCCGGGCCGGGGGGTACAACTCTCGGCAATTCACCACGGCCCATCTCTACGTGCTCACGGCGAATACTTTCTGGCGGATACCATGGTGGATTCTTCTGTTTACGTGTAATCGGCCAAGAGCCTAAAGGCGTTTTCCAATCCATTCTTCCCACACTTACAGGGTAGATATAGACTTTATCAGTCCCTTTTAAGTAGTAGTAGGTGCGCATTTCAGGAATGTTAGACACAATGCCTGAGCGCTTGCCTGAAGGAAGAATAAATTTAAAGGGAAGAATAACCGGTGAATCTTCACTTAACATCCAAGCATTTAAATTAGGATTTGCCCAGCGAAGTTCGTCATATCCCGCCTCATAGCGAATACTTAAATCCACTAATGACTCATGTTTTTGGGGGTAGACAACTTTAATCTCACCAACAACATCATTGCCAGGTTTTGGCATGCGGTACTCAACATCCTTCTGGCCAAACGCTAAGGCTGGGAGAAGGGTTAATAAAAGAGTAAACTTTTTTCTCATAACATTCTCATTATTTAAAATGTGAATTGCGCAGAAGTCGATAGAGTAGAAGGCAAGGGCTTTTAAATTTAAAAGAGGCTTGCCATTTTCACTCTATGAATAATTAGCTTTCCGCCTGAAGCCTATGGAATTTCTCCATGAGCTCATCTTCTGTCTCTACGCGATCGGGGTTTTTCGGAATACACTCAACAGGGCAGACCTCAACACATTGGGGTGTATCAAAGTGGCCAACACATTCAGTGCATTTATCAGGATCAATCACATAGATTTCAGGGCCCATGTAGATTGCTTCATTAGGGCATTCTGGTTCGCATACATCGCAGTTGATGCATTCGTCAGTAATCATTAATGCCATCTTCTTTCTCCTTACTCATTAAGTAATAAAATTATTCTGATTCTATAGCTTTTGTAATTGTTCTGCATCTTCTTGCACTTTGCAGCTTAGGCAGTTTTAGGATAGTGCAAATTTCCCGCTTCAGCTTATTCTGCCTTTTAAGCCTTCTAAGGTCTGCCTATAAAGGTGCTTAGCGCTTAAACTTCTAAGTACTCCGCATTATTCATATAAGGTTTGAGTACCTCAGGAATGCGGATTCTGCCATCGGCTTCTTGGTAGTTTTCAAGTACTGCCACAAGCGTTCTGCCCACAGCAAGGCCTGAGCCATTTAAGGTATGCATTAATTCAGGTTTGCCTGTTTCGCTATTTCTAAAACGAGCTTTTAAACGGCGTGCTTGGAAATCCTCACAGTTAGAGCAGGAGGAGATCTCCCGATATTTCTGCTGTCCTGGGAGCCACACTTCTAAATCATATGTTTTAGCTGCGGCAAAACCCATATCTCCGGTACAGAGTGTTACACGGCGGTAGGGGAGCTCTAACTTTTCTAAAATGATCTCCGCATGGCGTGTAAGGCGCTCAAGAGCATCGTAGGAATCTTCCGGTTTTACAAAATGAACAAGCTCTACCTTCTCAAATTGGTGTTGGCGAATCATCCCTCGGGTGTCACGGCCGTAACTGCCAGCTTCAGAGCGGAAACAGTTACTATGGGCGACAAATTGCGCCGGGAGCTCTGCTTCATCAAAGATTGCATCTTGTGCTAGGTTCGTCACAGGCACCTCAGCGGTGGGAATAAGGTAGAAATCGCGCTCATCATCGAGTTTAAAGAGATCTTCCGAAAACTTGGGTAATTGCGCCGTACCATAGAGGCTTCTGCTATTCACCACTACCGGAACATTCACCTCTGTATAGCCATGTTCTGCGGTATGGGTATCGAGCATAAATTGGGCTAATGCACGATGAAGACGAGCCATATTCGATTTTAATACCACAAAGCGGGCACCACTGATCTTTGCAGCGGCTTCAAAATCCATCCCTAAAGGATCGCCAAGATCCACATGATCTTTGGGCTCAAACTCAAACTGAGTGGGTTCGCCCCATTTTTTTACCTCAACATTCTCATTTTCATCTTTCCCTACGGGTACTGATGAATGGGGAACATTGGGCATATCTAACAGAATCTCTTCTAAAGCTTCGCTGATGGTATTTAATTTCCCTTCAGCCTCGCCTAAGCGCTTACCAAGATCCGCAACGGACGCCATAATGGCCGAGGTATCTTCCCCTTTAGCTTTTGCTTGGCCAATCTTTTTTGAGGTATTGTTGCGCTCGCTCTGGAGCTCTTGTACCTCAATCTGAAGCGCTTTTCGCTGCTCTTCAAGTTCGTTAAAACGGGCAGTATTTAGGCTGTAGCCGCGCTTTTTTAGTTCTGCGGCAATGGTCTCAATATCCTGTCTTAGTCGGCGTGGATCAATCACGATTCTATCCTTAAAATATAGTGAAAATTAGTTCGGTATTATATACGAAAATGGCGATTTCTTCCAAGTTATTCCCAATTTGGCATAAATTTAAGAAAGGCGGGGCAGGGGGCGGATTTTTTATCCCGTAAAAGGGGGAAAGGATATGCAATAATGCAAAAGAGAAAACGAAAAGGATAAAAGCGGGGATATAAGTTGCGGCTATAAAAGCTTGATCGTTCAAAAGATCGATGGCCCCATAAATCCTGAATAGAGAGATATATGATAAAAATCAACGATAAAGATAAAACAAACAATAAGGAAATGAGATGAAAAGATTAGGTGCTCTGTTACTTTGCGGGGTCTTGTTGGGTTGTCAGTCGATGGAGCAACTCTATGATGAGAGTTACGCCTATCATCACCAAAATTTAGCGCGGGAGGCGGAGCTTCCTCTCGAAGCGCGGGAGATTCTTGCGCAAAATGAGCTCTGGTTTAATGATGCGCTCTGGGAGCAAAAAAACCGTACTGATGAGATGCGTCTACAAGATTATGCGCAGTGCTTACAAACGGCAGGCTCACTTGAAGAGGGGATTAGTGCAGAACTGGGGGAACGTTATCCTATTCAGACAGTGCATCTTCGTGCCACAACGGAGATCTGCATGCTTGCTCGTGGCTACACCCCTAAAGACTCTAAACAGAAGTTAATCTGTGAAGAGCGCTATTCCGAAATTTTACCCATCTGTGAATTTACCCGAAAGCAGGTGGCGACTCTGCGTTAATTTGAAGTTGTGATCGTCAATATATTTGTGATCTTAAACTTATTAAAGTAGTTGCTATAAAAATGCCCCTCACCCAATTTGGGTAGGGGCATTTGAGTTTTCTGCTTTTAGCTATTTTATACAGATTTAGGGCTTATTAATAAGCCTTATTAGAGCCGATAATCCAACCCATACCCCCTTTTTAGTGGCTATTATCCGCCACCTCGAGCGCGGCATTAGGATCATTAAACTGGGCTTGATCTAAAAGCCCAAGCTCTTTATCGGTTACTACTGAGGCCGTCATTGCGCCGGAGATATTGGCTAAGGTTCGTGCCATATCGATGATGGGATCGATGGCTAAAACCATACCAATCAGGGGGAAGTATTGTCCCATTCCCATTCCCGAAAGGGCGATAGTCGCCGCAATGGTAGCTGTCCCGGGGATGCCGGCAATCCCGATTGAACCAATAATCACCACAATAAGCAGCATAATGTAAAATTGCAGATTCATCTCAATTCCCACCATCTGCGCCACCATTACCACTAAGAGCGCCGGGAAAAAGCCCGCACAACCATTCATCCCCATGGTTGTACCTAAAGAGGGGATAAGGTTTGCAGTTCCTCGGCTTACGCCTAAGCGCTCTGTAAGGGTGGAGATCGTCATAGGGAGAGTTCCCATAGAGGAGCGGCTTGAGAAGGCCATTACCCAAGTATCTCGTGATTTTCGCATAAAGGTGAGAGGCGATAGACCATGGAGCGCAATTAAAATGAGATGGATAATAATCATCAAAATAGTGGCGATATAGATTGCTAACACAAAGTTAGAGACTTTTACCACTGCCGGAATACCGTTAGAGATAATCGTTCCCGCAAGTAGGGCGATAATGGCATAGGGCATAAAGCTGATGATCGTCATGGTGATGCTCATCACAATCTGATGAAGGGCCTCAATAAAGCGCTTAAAAATGCCGATCGCTTCGGGGGCTTTTTTCTCCATACGATTTGTAGCTAAACCGATAAGCGCCGAAAAAATCACCAATCCAATAATGTTATTGCTATTCATTGCCGCAATAATATTGTTAGGCACAAGGTTTACAAAGGTATCGACTAAGGTGGTGTATTCCCGAGCGGCAGCTTCCGTTACAATCGCTTCTTCACCTTTACCAAGCCCCATAAGAGAGCCTAAAACCATCCCTAAAATAGCCGCTAATCCTGTCGTAAAGAGCAGCCAGAAGATGCCACGAGTGGCCACTTTAGAGAGATACTTATCCCCCGCAAAGTCGATAATCACCTTCACGATAGAGACAAAGATCAGCGGGATAACTAACATCCGAATGAGCGCAATAAAGATCCGCCCAAAGAGCCCATACCAAGTGCTAGTCTCTTTTAAGATCACCGTTGCTTCTGCGGGAAAGCCCTGATACGCCTGCATCCCTAAACCGAGGAGCGCCCCTAAAATAAGGCCAACGAGCATGCGCATAAAGAAGCTCTTTTTCTGCTTATGAAGGGTGCGAATAATATAGAACGCCCCAAAGAGCAGTAAAATGCCGATAATGCTCTGATAGTGGGTAATGGCTAGAAAGTTTTCAAAAAATGTGCCGGTAAAGATGGGTCGGCTAGCCGGGGTAAGCGATTCTGAAAGCGCTGTTTCCATGGCTTTCTCTCCTATTTATATTAAAAAATGTCTAAAACAATAATCTTATTAGCGTGATCTTGAGCTTAATGTTAAATGGGCTCGAAAGCTCAAGCCTAAGGCCCATAGTAATCTCATACAGCATCTTAATGGAACTCAGTTTCACGCTATTTTGCCCTAAATATTTAGGCTTGTGCTGTAAAATATTTTACTCCTCTTCTATTTTAGAGGGTTTATACAATTTGGGGCGAATTTATCCTCATTAAGTATGGGGAGTCTCCCGCTTATTGGCAAATGCTCTGCTTTAAAGGCGCTATTTTTCCCATTTATCCCGGTAGCTGGAGATTTTAAAGCGCTTTTTGGAAGATGCTTAAAAATGTCCCCCGTAGAGAAATGTGGTATTTTATAGCTCGTTTTTTACGTTAGATTTGGAAGCTCAGGTGCGATTAAGCAAAGTTAAATTATCGGGATTTAAATCCTTTGTAGATCCAACCACATTTGTCCTTACCGGCCATTTAACGGGGATTGTAGGGCCAAATGGTTGTGGGAAATCGAATATTATCGATGCTGTGCGCTGGGTGATGGGAGAATCTTCGGCAAAGCAGCTTCGTGGCGAATCGATGAGCGATGTGATCTTTAATGGCTCTGAGCATCGTAAACCTGCTGGCATGGCCTCCATTGAGCTGATCTTTAATAATGAAGAGGGCAAGCTTGGGGGCGAATGGGCTAAATTTAACGAGATTAGCGTCCGCCGCCTTTTAGATCGGGAAGGGAAGAGCCAATATTTTCTTAATGGTACCCGTTGCCGCCGCCGAGATATTACAGATATCTTTCTAGGAACTGGGCTTGGTCCGCGCTCTTACGCCATTATTGAGCAGGGGATGATCTCCCGGATTGTAGAATCTAAGCCCGATGAGCTGCGCATCTTTTTTGAAGAGGCGGCCAATATCTCCAAATATAAAGAGCGCCGCCGAGAGACAGAGCTTCGCATCGGTCATACACGGGATAACCTTGCAAGATTAACCGATATCCGTACCGAACTTGGCAAGCAGCTTAGTCGTTTAGAGAAGCAAGCCGCCACTGCACGGCGCTATCAAAAGCTTAAAAAAGAGGAGCGCATTTTAGATTATTGGCGCCTCTATAAAGAGCGAGAAGCGATCGATCTTGCTCTAAATAATCTGGCGGATGCCCACAAAACAGAGAGCGAAACCTTTCAAAACTTAGTGGAAGAATTTAACACCCTTACGGTCACGCTCTTTGATAAAAAGCAGAATTTTGAGAGCTTAGAAGAGGCGATGAGCGCCGCTAATGAGACGCTCTACCAATATAAACAGCAGGTTGACCGCCTTCAGCATGAGCTAAAAATGTTAAATGAGCTCAAATATCGGGATTCGCAAACGCTCGAGGAGTGGAACCAAAATAGCGCTCGATTAACAGAAGAGATCACCACCTTAACGCTCGCCTTAGAGTCGATTGCTACGCTTTTTGAGGAGGAGAACCTTCTGCTTATTACTCAAGAGGAGCAGGTAGCAGAGCTTGAGGAGAAATATAATCACTTGCAACAATCCTTTGAGGAGCATTCTGCAAAGGAGCAGAACTACCTGCGGGAAAAGAGCCGCCTTGAGCAGAAGATGAGCCTGGATAAAAACACCTTAGCTCACCAAAAGGAGCGTCTTTTTGCGATTGAAAAGGAGCTGACAAACCTAGAGGCAGAGCGAAATGCACTCCCCCAATTTGAAGAATCGAGCGAAGTTGTGCTCCTTGAGGAGGAGCGCATCCTTTTAGAAGAGGCGGACCTTAATCTACAAGGGGAGAAGCAGAGTTTAGCGGCGGAGTTAAACCATCTTCAGCAAAATTTAAGTGAGCTTGAGCGTAAAATACGCACCTTAAGTGCGGAGAAGAATCAGCGAGAAGGGGAGATCACCACCTTGCAAAATCTGCTCTTAGCAGAGCAAGAGAGTGCCGCCGAAAAGCCCCTTTTTGAGCAGCTTGAGGTAAAAGAGGGGTGGGATCTTGCGTTGGACCATCTCCTTGCCCATTGGTTAAAGGTGAGTACCGAGCGCCCAGAGGATTTAACGGCGGGCAGTTATGCCCTTGGGGAGCGGGATTTTACCTTTACGCCGGAGCATTTAGGTTTTTATATTCAGAGCGATCTTAAACTCGGCAGCCTTTTGAGCCATGTCTATATTGTGGAGTCGAGCGATGCCCCCGATTTTTTAGAAAAGCGGGCGGCTTTAAAGTTACACGAAATATTGGTTACCAAAAATGGGGATCTTTACGGCGTTGATTGGAAGCTTGCCAATAAAGTGCAAAATGCCGGTGGCTTATTTGCCCAGCAAAATGCTTTAGAGGCGGCTGAAAATCGGCTTTTAGAGCTTGAAACAGAGCTCATCTCCCTAGAGGAGGAGCGAACCTTGCGGTTAGAGAAGATAGAGAATCACCGCGAGAAAATAGATCGCCTCTCCCAAAATTTAGAGCAACATAAACAGCAAAAATTTGAGCTGGAAAAAAACCTTAGCCTTGCGATGCAGGCGGAAGCACACCAGCGGGAAGCACACACCCGTTTAGAAAATCGCTTTACCCAATTAAAAGAAGAGCAGCAACTTGCAGAGACCATTATCGCCGAAACAGAGCAGACTCTTTTAGAGTCGGAGATGGCGCAGGAGAGTTTTGGCGAGCAGTTTTCAGGCGTGGGCGAGCAGGTGGCGGAGTTAGAGGCGGAATTACGTGCTCAACGAACGTTGCTTGAAGGGGCTAAAGGGCAATATTTAGAGAAGCAACGCCGAACCGACCAGCTCCAGCATGAGCTCAAGAGCCAAACCGAAGCGAAAACACGGGCAGAAAATGAGCTTAAACGGCTACAAGAGCGGATGGAGAGCGCCGATATCTCTACAGATTATGATGATAAGATCGCCGAAAGTCATGAGGCTTTAATTCTGGCAGAGGAAGCGCTTGCCGCAAAAGAGGAGGAGACCGCCGCCCTTAAAAATGCTTACGAGAGCGAGCGAAGTGAGATCCGTACGCTAGAAGAGAGCAAAACCGCCAAAGAGGCGGAGGTGCAAAAGTTACGGGAGGCGATTCAAGCCTTTGCGGTAAAAGAGGCGGAATTTACCACCCAAAAACGGCACTTAGAAGAGGCATGGGGGGAGATTAATGAGGATCTTTCGCCCGAAGAGATAGAGGCCACCCGAGAGAGCATCGGCCAAGAAGAGATTAAGCGTCTACAGAGTGATCTTAAAGCGGTACGTTCGGAGCTGACGAAAATTGGCGCGGTAAACTTAGTCGCCATTGCCGAGAGCGAAGAGCTTCGGGAGCGTAAAGAGTATTTAGACGAGCAAGATCACGACCTTAATGAAGCCTTGGCCACATTAGAGCGGGCAATGGCGGAGATCGACAACGAAACTCGAGAGCGCTTTATGGAGACCTTTAATCAGGTGAATGAGGATTTCTCCAAGCTCTTCCCAAGGCTCTTTGGTGGTGGAAAGGCGTATCTTGAGCTTACCGAAAACGATGCGTTAACGAGCGGCGTGAATATTATTGCCCACCCTCCGGGCAAAAAGCCGGGCACTATCCACCTACTTTCTGGCGGGGAGAAGGCGCTGACAGCGATGGCGTTGGTCTTTTCGATCTTTAATCTTAATCCTGCGCCTTTCTGTATGCTCGATGAGGTGGACGCCCCTCTCGATGAGGCTAACGTAGGTCGCTTAGGGGAACTTATCGGGGAGATGAGTGAAAAGGTGCAATTTATCTTTATTACTCACAATAAAGCTACGATGACCATCTCCGATGCTTTAATCGGCGTGACGATGGCAGAGCCTGGCGTCTCCCGCTTGGTATCGGTGAACCTAGAAGAGGCGATGGCATTCTCTGAATAGCGCCTTGCTGTTGGAAAATTTTAAGTTATTTAAACTATTCAAAACTATTCAAAAACATTGAGCAGTTAGAGATGAAGAGGGGCTTTTATAGCCCTTCTTTTGCTATTTTTATCTGCGTATCCCCATCTCTATATCTATATTCCTCTTTGTGCATCTTCTTTGTTTCATCCTCTTTATGCATTCTATTTTTCCACCCCCATTTTGGCCATCCATTTGTAAATTCTGCGTAAAAACAGGTGGGAAGACTACACTTTAATTAAGTTACTTAAGGTTTTACTTTAAGTTTTTGGGCTCTTTAGTTAGAGCGAGTAAAAGCTCTCTGTTTTAAGCGTTCTCCCCTCTAAAGTGAGCAATAACGGGTAATAACGAGTCATAAGAATAATAAAAATAGAAAAAAGAGGCGCGTTGCTTGAATTTTTAGCAAAGGTCACCATTTTATAAATTCATTTAGTAAGGCCTTTAACAATCTCTTTAGCAACCCCTTTAGCCAATAGAGCTTTATCTTTAGATTTTACCTTTAAATTTTACCCTTAAACTTTACCCAACGATTTAAACAGATTCCCAAACCCTAAATCTTTTATAACCCCCGTATTGAGAAGAGACTACTACACTTTATCTTTAGGAAAACATATTTAGAGAGGCCGCTAGGATGGCGCACCCCCTCTAATAGCGAAAGGAGCAGAGCATGCAGAAACGACTTCCGCCGCTTGGCACACTTTTAGACAACATTTTAAATTTAGCAGTCAATATTTTTGAGGAGCCTCACGTGAAAAAGAAAGGCAATAAAACCCAACAACGCCCCGAATATTCAGATCAGATGAATCCCATTGTAGAGAAGATTTTAACCGGTTTAGGCGGTGCACTTCTCGGGACGCTACTTGGTCAGCGGGGGAATAAACTCGCTCGGGCAGGGGGCGGAGCACTTTTAGCTTCGTTAGCCTTTAAGGCGTATAACCGTTACCGCAATCGTAAGCGTAAAGGAGAGCCGATCGATGCTGAATATAGCTATGTAGAGGATGAGCAGAGTACTGATGCCCAGATCTCAGAAGAGGAGCGCTCCCGAGCAATTATTATGGCATTAGTGAATATCGGTAAGGCCGATGGTATCTTTAGCGAGGATGATCGCGCCAATATCACCGCACAGGTGAAAAATTTCTCCACCGATCCAAATACTATGGCTTGGGTAAGAGAGGAGATCCAAAAGCCGCTCAATATGCAAGAGCTGGTGGATTTAGCTACTACAGAGCAACTTAAAACAGAGATCTTTCTGGCGAGCTTAGCCGCAGCGGATCGCAACAATGCGGCGGAGATGGCCTATTTAGAGCGGCTCCGTAAGGCGCTGGGGATCGATCATGATCTTGAGCGCTCCATTGAAGATGAGCTCTTTGGCAATCTCTCTTAATTTCGGTTTTAACTCTTTTAGATGCCTATTTAAATAAACTCCTTGTGGGTGATCGCTTGCGTCTTTTCCTCCTATTGAGGCGCAATGTGAGTTTGGCCAGCCTTCGGGCTGGTCTTTTTTATGGGCGTTTTTGGGGGAGATTTTAGCTTACCCCCAATAAGGGGTATAATCCCCGCTTAATTCTGGCGATTGCCGATGGCTTCTCCGCTTTTAAACTTTTCTACCCGATATTATGATGCAGATACCTTCCTCCCTTTTGACTATCGAATCCTTACAGAATCCTAAATTTAAGGAGTGGCGCAAGCTAACGCATCGTCGGGAGCGGCGAAAGCAGGGGCAATATATGATCGAAGGCTTTCACCTTGTGGAGGAGGCCTTACTCTCTAAAGCGGGGGTAAGGGCGATTATCCTTAGCGATGCACTCCCCTTAGATCACCCCGAGCTTACGGCGCTTTTACAACTATTAAAGCAGCCCAAAAAAGGGGCGATTTCGCTCTACCAACTGCCGGAAAATCTCTTTAAATTACTATCCCAAACGCCAACGCCCCAGGGAATTTTAGCGCTGGTGGCGCTTCCCGATATGGAGAGTGCGTTAAACGAGCTTTTAGAGAATTTTGCCCAAGGGCAGAGCAAGCCCCTTCGCCTGCTCCTTTTAGATAATGTGCAGGACCCAGGCAACGTAGGGACGATGATCCGCACTGCCGATGCCACCGCCTTCGATGGCGTGATTTTAGGGGAGGGCACGGCGGATCTCTTTAATGATAAAACCTTACGGGCTACACAGGGCTCGCTCTTTCATCTTCCGATTATTGAGGCCGATTTAACAAAGCTCCTCCCCCAATTGCACGGATTGGGGTTTGAATCTTGGGTGACCACTTTAGGGGGCGCAACCGATTTTCAGGCACTCAACCCCCCTGAGCGCTGTGCATTAATTATGGGAAATGAGGGGCAGGGGGTCTCTCAGCAGCTTTTAGCGCAAGCCACAACAAAGGTAAAGCTCCCCATGCCGGGGCGGGCAGAGTCGCTTAATGTGGGGGTAGCGGCGGGGGTTTTAATGTATCGTTTACTTAAATAGCGCAAAGCCTATCGCATCAACTTGTAAACTCGTAAACTGATTTTAGGGTAAACCGATTTTAAGCGCCTAAAAGCGCTTTTCGGTGCTCTCGCTGTGTATAGATTTCTCTCCTCTTTTAAAAAAATAATTGGTAACTTCCTGTTAAATTCTGCATACTCGCGGAAAGAGGGAAGCCCCTTTTGGGCTTGCGCCAAAATCAGAAAGGTTAATAAAGAGCAATAGACGAAGAGTAACAGACGAAGAGCAACAGACGAGATTTGGAGTGAAAAATTGCAAACAAAAAGAGCATTTGGTGCGGGGTTAAATCCCGCATGGGCAAAGTGGGCACATCAGCATCGGCAGGCGATTTCAGATGGATTTGAGTATGATTTCGTAGTGCGGGTATTATCTAAAATCCCCATTATTATGCCCGAAGAGGTGATCCCTCAATACCGTTTTAAAGATCATACCGGACGGGAACGGCGGATCGATTTTGTGATTCAAAATCACGCCCGAGGGCTCTTTTTAGCCCTTGAGCTCGATGGCGCTCGCCGGGGGGAGGATGAGCTCCAAGCCCAATGGGCGGACTTTCTTCAGCGGCAGAATGATCTCTTAGAGCTAGTAGGCCCTCTATTGCGCTTTTCTAATAGTCAGATGTTTAAAAACTCATCGGCGATTGTAGAGCGCATTACCCAAACCCTTAACACCCAAGCCACTCGGCATAAAGAGCGCCTCCTTCTTCAGCGGGAAGAGGCCAGCTTAAAGAGCAAAATGCGCAAAATAGAGCAAGAGATGGCAGAGCTCCAAAGGGCGGCCAATAGCGGGGCAGAAGAGGGTAAGCCTGAGGAATATGAAGCGACACTCCAAAAGTTGCAAGAAGCCCACAAAGCAGCAGAAGAGCAAGAGCAGGCGCTCGAGCGCTCCATTACCGAGGCACGGCTTGCCCAATTAACCGCGGCGCAAAATAGCACACTAAACGCACTGGAAGAGAGCAAAAACGGGCAGAAACAGTTGCGCACGCTTCTGATTTTTGCAGCGATTATTCTGCTCTTTATGGGGGGGATTCTCTACAACTCAATGAGTAAAACCTCCCCCAAAGCTCAAGCGCCTATAAATAGCTTAAACCTCCCCAAAGGTGAGGAGATGGATACCGATGCCGCAAGGGTTGCCCATATGGTGGCGGTGCAGAAGTTTTTAAGCGATAACGAGGGCACTATTATTGCCGCCCGTGGCGTTTCGGACCATGTGGGGGAAGTGGTAACCGCTTGTGGCGTTATTTCTGGCTATAAGGCGTTTGCGAAAGGGGTCTATTTAAATATAGATAAACCTTTCCCCCATCAGAGCGTCTCTTTTGTATTGTGGGATCGCAACCTTAGGGAGATTGAGCATAAAGTGGGGCGCGTGGCGACCTTAGTGGGGAGAGATAGCTGCGCAAAAGGGGAAGTGGAATCTTACCGAGGTCGTTATCAGATCTCTATCCGTTCGGCAGAGGATATTATCGTTGATTAAATTATTCTTTAGGATGATGTTTGGTGATGGCTTTCGGTGATGAATGATGATGGGGGATACTCCCATTAGCTGTTGGGGCGGGGGATGAATTCGCTCCCCTTCTCTTTAGGGGCTAATTACTAAACAAAGGTGCCATTTATGCTTGACACTTCTTGCTAAACTCTATAAACTCCCATTTTCTTTGGACATATAGCTCAGTTGGTTAGAGCACAGCACTCATAATGCTGGGGTCGGTAGTTCGAATCTACCTATGTCCACCATATTAAAGGCTTTAGATGCAACGTCTAAAGTCTTACAAAATTTGGACATATAGCTCAGTTGGTTAGAGCACAGCACTCATAATGCTGGGGTCGGTAGTTCGACTCTACCTATGTCCACCATACATTAAGCCCTCGAAGTTTTATCTTTCGAGGGCTTTTTAGTGTTTTAAAGATTCTTCTAGGTTTAGTTCAAGCTTTTTATCTTCTCTTTCTTTTCTCCCTGATTTGCCTATTCTTTCTGTTTTGGCTGTGTATCGTCTCTTCTATGCTTAAGTCAGGGCTCTTAGTGCAATATTTTGTTATGATTCTTAATCAATTACGGTCAATCTTATTTAAATTTAAGTGAATAATAGTGAGCCTTGCGAGCTGATGGCGCTTTGCAAGGCACTCAAGAAGGAGATAACAATGGCTGAAGGCACGATTGCAAATAGTGGCAATAGTAAAAAACTCTACTCAGCTCTTTGGGCATCGGCGGATATTTTACGCTCGAAGATGGATGCCAACGAGTATAAAAACTACCTATTAGGGATTATTTTTTATAAATATCTCTCTGACCGAATGCTCTACCACGCAGCGGAGCTTCTTGAGGAGGAGGCAAATACTCTCGAAGAGGCGCAGGCGATCTATGCCAAAAATTATGCCGATCCTGAAATTTATGAGGATCTTAAATATGCATTAGAGGAGGAGTTTTACTACCTT
>JASLFU010000024.1 GCA_030150405.1 Ignatzschineria sp. | reverse complement strand
ACACTCTTTTTGAAGCATTTCGATAATATCTCTTGCCGAAGCTTTCGCCTCACGATCACAAAAGAGCTGGCCTCGATGCTTTTCGGTATAGGGGATGCCATATTTCTCCACAAGTTTAATAAAATCTTGCGCCCGATATTGTGAGAGTGCGTAGCGTACAAATCGTGGATTTTCGGAGACATAGAAGGGGGAGGCATCAAAGCCATCAATATTAAGATTGGTGAAGTTACAAAACCCCCCGCCTGAGATCCGTATCTTTTCGCCGATCCGTTTTGCATGATCAATTAACAAAACAGAGAACCCCGCTTGCCCTGCTTTTGCTGCACACATCATCCCCGCAGCACCAGCACCAATAATAATGAGATCAAATAGTTGCATCTTTTTTCTGTTCTGTTGCATCGGCTTAAAATCTTTTTTTACTTTGGGGAGACGGTTTAAAATTGCGGAATTATGCATCAATTTCCCCCAATTGAGGGCGAAATAGGGGACAATTATAGCGATTTTTCCATAAGTCGGCGGATCAATTTAGTTTTTATAAAAATAAAAGAGTTGAAGAATTCCCCCGCTTGTGCAAAAACTAAACGTAGCTCTTTAGAGCAAAGTTGACGCTTGTTAATAAGTTGTCATACAGAAGTGTTTCTATAGAAGTAGAAGTCGCCAAAATTAATTGGTGCATCTAAGCGCATAAAAAGATCAATAAAGAAGCGCATTTTGATGAAATAGCGAAAGCGATATTGATACAAGTTGTCTGTTGATTATCGCCGCTGTTTTAAGATTTTTATAAAATCAGTGCTCAATGAGAAGCGATCTCTACTCTCCTTTAGGGAGGGATAATAGTAGAGAGAAGGTCGAAGAGTTAAAAGCACTATCAAAGTTAATAAAGAATTTTAGATTCTTTTATTTTTAAAAAGGAAATGGCAATGAAAACGAAACTAAAACGTTACTCCATCGCAGCATTATTAGGGGCAGGAAGCTTGATGATGGCGCAGGCGCAGACAGAAATTGAGTGGTGGCACTCAATGGATGGTTCACTCTCTGAATGGGTGAATGATCTTGCGAATGAATATAACGCCTCCCAAGATGAATTTAAGGTTGTACCGATCTATAAAGGGGGATACGAGCAGTCGATGACAGCGGGCGTTGCCGCTGTAAGAGCCGGAAGTGCGCCCGATATTCTTCAGGTTTATGAAGTGGGCACTGCATCGATGACCTACTCTAAGGGAGCGACGAAATCAGTTTCGAAAATTATGGAAGAAAATGGTATCGAGTTCGATCCAGAAACCTACATTCCCGCTGTTGCCGGTTACTATACCGCTCCTAATGGGGAGATGATGTCCCTACCCTTTAATAGCTCTACAACGGTTATGTATTACAACAAAGATGCTTTTAAAAAGGCAGGTTTAGATCCAGAGCAACCCCCTAAAACGTGGGATGAAGTACGGGCCGCTACTGAGAGCTTAAAAGCATCGGGAAGCAGCTGTCCGATGACGATCTCCTGGATGGGTTGGACACAGCTTGAGAGCTTCTCTTCATGGCACGATGTACCTTATGCAAGCCAAAATAATGGATTTGATGGTCTCGATGCTGAGCTTCAATTCAACTCTCCGCTCCATGTTCGCCATTTTGAGAATTTACAGAAGATGTCTGAAGATAAACTCTTTGTATATAAAGGGCGTGCGACAGACTCTATCTCTAGCTTTACCAATGGTGAGTGTGCGATTATCTTCGGTTCTTCAGCCTCTTATGCTGGCTTTAAACGTGATGCAAAGTTTGAGTTTGGTGAAACCACCCTCCCTTACTACGATGATGTAGAAGCAGCACCGAAAAACACCATGATCGGCGGCGCAAGCCTTTGGGTTATGGCGGGTAAGCCGGAGAAGCATTATCGCGGAATTGCGGAGTTCTTTAACTTTATCTCTCAGCCTGAAATCCAAGCAGCCAGCCATCAGCGCACAGGTTATTTACCGGTAACGCTCGAAGCTTACAAGCTTACAGAAGAGTCAGGTTTTTATGAGAAGAACCCCGGAACAGATGTTCCTGTTGAGCAGATGATTCGTAAAACCACAGATCGTACGCGCGGTATCCGTTTAGGCAATATGTTGCAGATTCGCACCATTGTCGATGAAGAGACCGAGCAGATCTGGAGTGGTCGTAAATCTGCGAAAGAAGCACTCGATAGCGCTGTAAAACGGGGTAATGCCCTCCTTCGCCGTTTTGAAAAGATGAATAAATAAATCTTTAGGAGAGTAGAGTTTTTGCTTCTACTCTCCTCTTTTTTTCACGGAAAATTGTATGGAAAATCGATCAAATTTGATTGAGGTTTAGATGAAGGATCGGCGCTTTTCAGGGATGAGATTTTACGCAAAAAGATCCGTTAACCTCTAAGCGCTGTAAATTTAATGGACAAGCCTGGAATGCATTAAGCTCATTCCCGCTTGTCCATCCTTGTTTTAAAGGTTTGGTAAATTTAAGGTTACATATGAAACTATATTACCGGCAATACCGGCTTCTGCCGTGGTTACTGCTTCTGCCGCAGTTGCTCATTATTGGCATCTTTTTCTATTGGCCCACAGTGCAAGCAATGCTCCAGAGTTTCCAGATGGAAGATATCTTTGGGGCGACTCGTTACTGGGTGGGGCTCGATAACTTCCGCGAACTCTTTGCGGATCCGACCTATTATGAATCGATTAAGGTTACGCTCTATTTCTCTTTCTGGGTGACGCTTTTAGGCTTAACACTTTCACTCTTTTTAGCCTTTTTTGTGCAGCATGTGACTCGGGGAGCGCTCTTTTATCGGACGATTTTAATCCTTCCCTATGCGGTTTCCCCAATTATAGTGGGGGTTTTATGGACCTTTATGTTCGCACCCTCTTTTGGTGTGGTGAGCCTCTTTTTAAGTAAATTAGGGATCGACTGGAATCACCTTTTAAATGAAGGACAGGCGATGTGGCTGGTGATTATGGCCTCAATTTGGAAACAGCTCTCCTATAACTTCCTCTTCTTCTATGTGGGAATATTAGCTATCCCCCGCTCATTAATTGAAGCGGCAGCCATTGATGGCGCAGGCCCTTGGAGACGTTTCTTCTCCATTCAATTTCCCCTACTTTGGCCGACCACCTTCTTCCTTGGGGTGATTAATATTATCTATGTCTTTTTCGACACCTTTGCGATTATCGATGCCTTAACTTACGGGGGCCCAGGACGTTCAACCTCAACGTTGGTCTACCGAATCTATATCGATGGATTTAAAGCGATGGATTATGGCGGCTCTGCTGCTCAATCGGTGGTGTTGATGAGCTTTGTATTGGTACTTACTGTGATTCAATTCCGTTATATTGATCGTAAAGGAGGGCAAGCGTAATGATTGAGAAACGCCCTTGGTTAACCTTTTTCTCACACCTTTCCCTTATTGTGATGTTTATTGCTGTCTGTTTCCCGATCTATCTTGCGATTGTGGCTTCTACGCAGAGCACATCCGATATTGTGGGGGGAGCGATCTCTCTATTACCGGGAGATCAATTTGTAGAAAACTACACAACAGCCCTCTTTGGTGGCGATAGCCCCCGGGGAACGCTCTCTGCAACGCGGATGATCTGGGTAACATTGGTGATGACCTTAGTTATCGCGATCGGAAAGATCATTATCTCTTTTCTCTCTGCTTTTGCGATTGTCTATTTTCGCTTTCCCTTTAGGATGTTGCTTTTTTGGCTCATCTTTATCACTTTAATGTTGCCGGTTGAGGTGCGTATTATTCCCACATTTGATGTGGTAACGAGCCTCAATATGATTAACAGCTATGCAGGATTAACCATTCCTCTTATCGCTTCGGCAACAGCCACCTTTCTTTTTAGACAGTTTTTCTACACCGTGCCCGATGAACTGGTGGAAGCATCTCGAATTGATGGCGCAGGAGCGCTCACCTTTTTAAAGGATATTTTGCTCCCGCTCTCGATTCCGAGTATCTGCTCACTCTTTGTGATTCAGTTTATCTACGGTTGGAATCAATACCTCTGGCCTCTTTTGATGACGACGAAAGAGGAGATGTTCCCCCTAGCTGTCGGTCTACGTCAGATGATGGGTGGCGGGGATTCCACTGTTGAATGGGGTGTTGTGATGGCGATGGTGATTCTCATGTTAATCCCGCCTATGCTCGTTATTTTGGGCATGCAACGCTGGCTTGTAAGCGGTTTAATTGATACAGAAAAATAGTTTAGGATTTTAAAAGTTCAATAAAGGAGTGCCAGGTATGGCAACGGTTCAATTAGAAAATATTACAAAACATTACGGCACCGAAAAACGTCCCGGACCGATGATTTTAAAAGGGCTGAATTTATCCTTTAAAGAGGGTGAGTTTGTGGTGGTTGTAGGCCCTTCAGGTTGTGGGAAATCAACACTTTTACGAATTATTGCGGGATTAGAAGCTCCCACCTCGGGTAAGATTGAGATCGGCGGCGAGGATGTAACCCATCGGGAGCCTGCGGAGCGAAATATTGCGATGGTTTTCCAAAACTATGCGCTCTACCCCCATATGACGGTGCGTCAAAATATGAGCTACGGCGCAAAGCTTGCAAAGATGCCGAAAGAGGAGATCGAGAGCCGTATTAAGAGCACGGCGAAGATGTTAGAGATCGAAGCACTGCTCGATAAGAAACCGAATCAACTCTCTGGAGGACAGCGTCAGCGTGTGGCGATGGGGCGTGCGATTATGCGTAAACCTAAGCTCTTCCTCTTTGATGAGCCTCTCTCTAACCTCGATGCTAAATTGCGGACAACCACACGTTTAGAGATCCGTCGTCGTCATGAAGAGATCCAGGTAACCTCTCTTTATGTGACTCACGATCAGACCGAAGCAATGACTCTTGCCGATCGCATCATTGTGATGAATGGTGGAGTTGTGGAGCAATTTGGCACTCCAGAAGAGATCTTCCACTCCCCTCAAACAACCTTTGTGGCAAGCTTTATGGGCTCCCCAGCGATGAATCTTATCCCGCTGCACTATCGAGAGGGAGAGTTCTGGTGTGAAGATCAGATGCTTAAAGGTTTAGCGGCGCTTTGGCGAGGTGCAGAGGATGCAGATCGAGAGAGCCTCGATAGCATTATGGCGCGCCACAATAATGAGGTTATTTTAGGCGTACGGCCTGAACATTTCCGCTTAGAACCAAAGAGAGCGGCAGAGGGATTAGTGGACTCCTTTAGCCCCACCTGGAAGGTTAAACTCACCATGGCCGAGACATTAGGCTCTGAGCAGCTTCTCTATAGTGATTTTGCGGGAACAGCTGTTACGATCCGTACATCTGGGCGAAAGTTAGCTGAGCTTGTACCGGGAACGGAGTTTGAAGTCTCCTTTGATAAGCGGGATATGCATTGGTTTGATCGCGAGACTCGCCAGCGCATTGCCGACCTTCATGATCTTTAATCGATCTCTCTTGATCGACTTTATTTAACGAGGCAAATTCATGGCAACGATCAAACAAAATGCAAAGGTTACCTATCCTAAAGTGATGGCTCACCGCGGGGGAGGAACCTATGCGCCGGAGAATACCTTAGCAGCTTTTCGGTTAGGGGCGCTCCACGGGGCGGAAGGTTTTGAGTGTGATGTAAAGCTTTCTGCCGATGGGGAGCTTTTTCTCCATCACGATGCAACGCTTCCAAGAACGACAAATGGAGAGGGCTTAGCCGGGGAGAAAACCTGGCTTGAGCTCTCTAAGCTTGATGCTGGCGGATGGCATTCTGCTGAATATAAGGGGGAGCCTTTAATGCGGATTGAGCCCCTTATTGAATACTGTTTTGAAAATGGTCTCTATCTCGATATTGAGCTTAAACCCAATTCGGGCGAGGCTTTTGAAACAGGGGCGAAAATGGCGGAACTCATCTTAAAGATGACCTCTAAGAGCAGTGGAAATGAGGGTAAGAAGAGGCTGATCTTCTTCTCCTCATTTGAGCCCGATGCGCTTAAAGGGGCATTAAGCGTAGCACCAGAGATCCCCCGAGGATTATTGGTAGATGAGTGGTATGAGGAAGTCCCCACACTTTTAGATTCTCTTAAATGTGCAGGTTTAATCACAAATTATACGATCCTCACCGATGCATTACTTAAAGAGCAGCATGCAAAAGAGAGGTTTGTGATGGTCTATACCCCTAATGAGGAGGCGGATCTTGAAGCCCTTTTAGCAAGAGGCGTTGATGCTGTAATTACCGATAACCTCCCCTTTATGGCGAAATACCATGGTATTGATATCGGCTTAGCAAAGCGAGATTCGATTCAATCACACGGTTTAAATGAGGAGGAGGCGTAGCCTCTTTAGAGAATAAAATTCTGGCCATCACCATTGCGCAAAGGGGAAATATCCTCAACAATGGAGGCTCACTTTGGGAGGGGAATCCATGGGTTTGGATCTGATTGCGTTATTAACGCTTGTAGCGGTGGTGGCTGGATTTATTGATACAATTGCGGGCGGCGGGGGGCTGATCACGCTACCTGCGCTCTTTTTGTCGGGATTAAACCCTGTAGCTGCGCTTGCGACGAATAAGCTTCAAGCTTCGGCGGGCTCATTTTCCGCAACCATCGCCTTTTTTCGCCGAGGATTGATCGATTGGCGACGGGGAAAATGGATTGCACTGCTCGCTTTTACCGGGGGGATGATGGGTGCTTTATTAGCGACTCGCTTACCCGCAACGGTATTACAAGTGGCAGTGCCTATTCTGCTTTTAGGGGTTGCGCTCTACTTTCTCTTCTCTCCCAGTTTAGATGCCGCAACACGCCGAGCGAAGATGAGCGAGCTCCTCTTTCTCTTAACTGTCGTCCCTTTAATTGGTTTCTACGATGGTATTTTTGGCCCCGGAACAGGCTCCTTCTTTATGGTGGCCTTTGTGCTTTTACTGGGGAAAACTCTTGTGAATGCCATTGCAAATACGAAGCTTGCTAACTTCTCTTCTAACTTTGGTTCTCTTCTGATCTTTATTTTTAGCGGTGAGACAGAGGTTCTACTAGGAATCTCCATGGCTTTCGGGGCTTTTGTGGGGGCACATTTAGGGGCGCGTTTTGCTGTAAAATATGGTGGGAGAGTGGTTCGTCCGCTCTTGATTATTATGAGCACCCTAATGGCGATTAAGCTCCTTTTAGAGCCGGGAAACCCACTCTCAAATCTTCTTTGGGGATAAATCTCTTTTCGTCATTTCATGTAGCTGATAAACGCCTCTGCGAAAAGATGCACTATGCTTAGCCTATGGATGGTGTTTTTAGGGTAAGTGATGCCCAGATCATGTTTTGCAATATCCATAACAATAATAAAAGGAGTGCAGTATGACGGAATTAGAACGAAGCGAGTTAATGGCTCGTTTAGAGGAGTGGCTTAATGAATCGCTCGAAGAATTTTTAGAAAATGAGCAAGATGAGCGTTTTTATGCGCTCGCTTTAGAGGGGAGTTTAACGGAAGGGTTACTCTATCTCTCTTTAAATAGTGAGGCCGCTTTTGAGCGAGATTTAGCGGAGTACGAGGCTCAGGCAGATTCACCTATGGAAGACTCGCTACGTTTTGATCTTGCCTATAATCCAGGTAATTGGGACTATCACAACATCGCCTTTTTTAATTTAAATGAGGTACTCGATTTTGCCGAAGAGCAGCTGCGATTAGAAGAGGAGGGGGAACTCTTTAGAGAGAGTGATAACGACTTTGAAAGCAATGCAGATCAGAACTCAGATTATGCAGAAGAGGGGCTAGATGGCAGCACAATGCTCGATAGTGAGCAATATTATAGGGCGCTTCGTACAGTGATCTATGAAGCACTTTTAAATGTATCTGAAGGGGAGAATTTTGCAGAGATCCCTAAAGCGGAGAGCTTTCTCTTTTATGCTTTAATGGATGAAGCTTCGCCGGAAGAGGAGTTTGAGCACTTTAATCAGTTCTATCTTGCAAATGGGGGTGGAGAGCCGATGATTCCCGCTCTATAGCTTGTTTAGATCAGATTTTGCAAGAATATTTAAATTAAATCCTAAGTCAAAAAGTAAAAATTAAGGGATTCCTCTTCGTTACATTCTGTTCATTTAAATGGAGTGAAGAGAGAATCCCTTATCGTTTATGGCATGAAGTCCTGAGAACTTCAAAGCCATAATTTTTATAGATTAGCGCCTCAGAAACGACTGTTAATAACGAGCATCTTTAGGTTTCTTGGCATTGGGCCAATCGTTAACTTTAGGGGGAAAGTCGGGGCGCGGCATATGGGAGAAGAACTCCGCAAGGTCCACAGCCTCCTGATCATCTAATTTTCCCCCTTGCCCCCATAAGCCTTGGTGGCTCACGCTCATCGGCATGGCATACTTAATAAAGGCGGCGGCTTTATAGGTTCGAGCCATTCCCGCGCCAATATTAAAGGATTCTTCGCCCCAAAGTGGTGGGAAGACAATATCCCCCCGCTCATCTTTAAGCCCTTCACCGGCATAGCCGTGGCAAGAAGCACATTTTTCTACATAGAGAGTTGCCCCTCGTTCAGTATCGGCGACAAGGTCCTCATTAATGGGGCCGGCAATGGGTACTTTCACCATCGCCCCTTCAGGAACGCCTTTATTAAGCCACTCCATATAGGCGATAAAGGCCTCCATCTCCCGAGAATCGGGATCGAGCGGTTTACCATTCATAGAGCGCTGAAAGCAGCCATTAATTCGAGCTTTAAGGTCGAGCGTCTCTTGTGCTCGGGGCATAAAGCGGGGGTAGCGTTGCACGGTATTGATATAGTGTGCGCCGTAGATCTCTTTGCCCCCAGCGATATGGCAGCTGTTACAATTCATCATCGCCCCCACATTATCGGGCAGAAGGCGCTTGGTCTCATTATTGAGGCGTTTACCTAAGAGAATCAGTTCAGCATTTGGCTCTTTTGCGATATCCGCATCGTTAGGGAGCTGATATTTTCCAATCACATTCTGATCTTTATCCACAATATCGTAGGTGATGGGATTCGCTTCTGTCAGCGCTGGGGGGCGAGTAAAGCTATACGCCGCACCTCCAACAACGACCGCAAGGGCTAAGAGGGTCAGTTTTCCAGCATGTTTCATTATTTGCCTCCCTTATATTCGATATTGGGTGATTTTGTTGTGAGGAAGTGGCGTGTTTTTGCAACATCAACCGCATCAATCTCTGGTGCTTGGTTGGTCCAGCCGTTGCGGATGAAGTTAATCACTTCCGCCATATCTTTATCACTTAACTGTTTAAAGCCAGGCATCGTAAATGCCATTCTATCGGCTGGTGTGTCAGGCATTGCGCCCCCTTCCAGTGTAATTTGGATGATGGAGTCTGCATTTCGTGCCGTAATGGCAGTATTCTCTGCTAAAGCAGGAATGACGCGTGGAACCCCTTTTCCATCTACTCGGTGACAGGTAACGCAGTTATCCATATAGAGAAGCGCACCACGATTATTTAAGTAATTACCAGAGAGGAGCATCTCTGTGGTTGTATCCTCTTTAGGGGGGAGCTGAAGCTCTCTCCCTTTTGCAGGGGGGAGGGACTTAAGATATTTTGCAGTCGCTCTAAGATCTTCATCGCTCCAAAATTGGGTGGAGTGTTGAATGACATCAGTCATCGCACCAAAAGCGGAGACTTTATCGGTACGACCCGTTTTGAGGAACTCTGCAATCTCATCTTCAGACCATGTCGCTAACCCGCGCGCTTCGCCTCTTAAGCTCTTTGCACGCCAGCCATCAATAACCGCTCCTGAGAGGAACGCATTATCCCCCTTCATTGAGAGTGCTTTCTCTTGATATGCGATGCCACGAGGTGTGTGACAAGCGCCACAGTGACCTGGTCCTTCAACAAGATAAGCTCCATGATTGATCTCTTCCGATTTTGATTCATCTTTCACAAATTGACGATCAGGAGAGAAGAGGAGTTGCCACCACGCAAGAGGCCAGCGCCAATTCATCACAGGGGGGATGGTGCTCTCTGCATTCTCAAATTTTACTGGCTCTACTTTGGTCATAAAGTAGGCGTACATCGCTGCGATATCTTCATCAGGGATAATCACATAAGAGGGGTAGGGCATTGCAGGATAGAGCGCCGCTCCATCTTTTCTCACCCCATGTTGTACCGCTGCTGCAAAATCTTGGAGGGTGTAATTTCCAATTCCTGTCTCTTTATCGGGGGTGATGTTGGTTGAGTAGATCGCACCAATGGGCGTCTGCATCGCAAGACCGCCAGAGTAAAGAGGGTTATTGGGCGCTGTATGGCAAGCTGCACAATCGGATAGGTGAGCCACATACTCCCCGCGCGCAATCAATTTCTCATCAGTAATATCAACCTCACTGGTAGCGAGGGTGGGGATACGGCTCTTTGAGATCGCTTTAGAGCCAAAATAGGCAGTAGCAAAACCGAGC
>JASLFU010000016.1 GCA_030150405.1 Ignatzschineria sp. | reverse complement strand
ACCAAGAGAAGAAAAACCAAACTAACTCAAATCAAAAACGACTAGCTGATAAGATCTGACCCCTAAGGGTTCGCTGCCAAATCAGGTTGCATATATTACAAACCAACCCGACTCTTTGCAAGTAAAACTTTTAGCCAATTTACTTAAAACCTAAAAACTGAAAATTAACTAATAACAAATTAATAAATTCAATTTAAAAAGAGTTAAACAGTAAACAATACTCTAAAAGTTTTCTGCCCTGCCGAAACAGGAAAACAATCTTACCACCCAAAAAAGAAAGCGCAAATATTTTTTAATGAACTTGTTGCACAACTGTTGCGCAAACCAATTTAGTGCTCGCTATATCAATCTATTAGCCCAGAAAAACTTATGAAATATTTAATACTCAACGTGTATCTACCCCATAAAAACGATAATAAAAGAAAAAGGTCTTGAGCACTCTTTAAAAACGCGCCCAAGACCCTTTTTATTTAGAGCGATAATTTTATCCCCATATATTTATATATATCTATAAGAAGGGGGAGAATGCCCTTCCCTTTTTATAAGGACTATTATCTATCACTCTAGGTTTAGCTATAGATCTGCGAATCATTTTCGCGGAACTCTTTTGATTTCTGCTTCATACCCTCAATTGCTACTTTCACTTCGGTTGCCTGATTGGCAGAGTTTCGAATATCTTGCGAAATTCTCATGGAGCAGAATTTAGGACCACACATCGAACAGAAGTGGGCTACCTTCGCTCCCTCTTGCGGCAATGTTTCATCGTGATATTCCCGTGCAAGTTCTGGGTCTAAACCTAAGTTGAATTGATCTTCCCATCTAAACTCAAAACGCGCTTTCGATAATGCATCATCCCGTTTTTGCGCATTTGGGTGACCTTTCGCTAAATCCGCCGCATGAGCTGCAAGCTTATAGGTAATTACACCTGCGCGAACATCATCACGATTCGGCAGACCTAAATGCTCTTTCGGCGTTACATAGCAGAGCATCGCCGTGCCGTACCATGCGATCTGCGCCGCACCGATGGCCGATGTTATATGGTCATACCCCGGAGCAATATCAGTTGTGAGCGGGCCAAGCGTGTAGAAAGGTGCATCTCCACAATACTTCTCCTGCATCTCCATATTCTCTTTAATCTTATGCATCGGCACATGACCTGGTCCTTCGATCATGGTTTGAACATCATGTTCCCATGCAATCTTAGTGAGTTCACCCAATGTTTTGAGCTCCGCAAATTGCGCCTCATCGTTTGCATCGGCGATCGAGCCTGGACGTAATCCATCCCCAAGTGAGAATGCGATATCGTACTGCTTCATGATTTCGCAGATCTCTTCAAAATTTTCATAGATGAAATTCTCTTTATGGTGCGCTAAACACCACTGCGCCATAATAGAGCCCCCACGAGAGACAATTCCCGTTACACGTTTTGCCGTCATCGGGATATAGCGAAGAAGAACACCGGCATGAATGGTGAAGTAATCCACTCCCTGTTCTGCCTGCTCAATTAAGGTATCGCGGAAGACTTCCCACGTGAGATCTTCAGCAATGCCATTTACTTTTTCGAGCGCTTGGTAGATTGGTACTGTTCCGATCGGCACAGCAGAGTTACGGATAATCCACTCACGAGTTTTGTGAATATCTTTACCCGTAGAGAGATCCATAACGTTATCTGCACCCCAGCGGGTTGCCCACGTCATCTTTTCGACCTCTTCTTCAATCGAGGAGGTGATCGCTGAGTTTCCGATATTGGCATTAATCTTTACATGGAAGTTTTTACCAATAATCATGGGTTCTGCTTCGGGGTGATTAATATTAGATGGGATAATCGCTGCACCGCGCGCAACTTCAGAGCGTACAAACTCAGGCTCGACCCCTTCACGGATTGCGATAAACTCCATCTCGGGCGTAATAATGCCTTGGCGAGCATAATGCATCTGCGTCACATTCTTGCCCGGCTTTGCACGAAGAGGCTTACGCTTTAGCCCTGGGAATACGCCCTCATTAATTCGGGGATCATCTTCGCGTTTATAACCATCATCCTCTGCTTTACGCTCACGCCCTTTATACTCTTCCACATCTCCCCGCTCTAAAACCCAGTTGCGCTTTAATGGGGGAAGACCTTTTGTAAGATCTACCTCGTAATTCTCATCGGTGTATGGCCCGCTAGTGTCGTAAACACGAAATGGGGGATTCTTCTCAATCACCTCCCCTTTGGGCCCAAGGGTATCGTGCAAGGTGATCTCCCGCATCGGCACTTGAATATCGGGGCGGCTCCCCTCTACATAGACTTTTTTACTTCTCGGGAACTGCTCCATCAAAGTGATTGAGCCATGTTTGTTGATAGACATTAAAACCTCTCCTTTATGAATCTTTAAAGAAACCGATCGAATTGATCGAAATAAAAGACGAGATTCTGGCGTTGGCGTAATTTATGCATAAAAAAGCCCGAGTAGATGCCCCTTTATCTATAAAGGATTTACTCAGGCCTCAATCTTCACCCCACCTATTCTAAAATAGAGTGGCGGCGTTCATACTTCCCTACGCTGGTATGAGCCAGATCAGGTCCTGAGGGTTTAAGCGTGCCTTAACGCTATTCTCAGCCCGATCGCTCGGACACCCCTAGTGCGGATATCTTTCGATATCTCTTATCTGTTTATATCTCTTTTATCGCAATAAAGCAAAAGCCCTAATGATCGTTAAACTTAGAAGACTTCATTATGCCCAGATAAAATTTAACCCCCAAGCGGCAATTACTAAAAACCCCCATAACGTACTCTTTTTAAAATAGGGTTGAAGCTCGGAGCTAGCGCTCTTTCTAATCTTTAAAAGCAGTGCAATATAGAACGGGAAGAGAAGTATAAAGAGAAAATGATCGATCGATACTCCCTCCCCACCAAAAAGAGCGCTTTGCAATATTAATAATAAGAGTCCAAAACCATTGATAAAAAGATGATAGAGCCGCGCCCGCTCGCCTCCTAAAATTCCGGCGAAGGTGATCTTCCCATAAGCTCGATCATTCTCAATATCACGCATATTATTAAGATTTAGGATACTTGCCGAAAGAATTCCAGCGACAATTCCCGGCAGAAGATAAGCGCTCTCAAAGCTTTCTGAATAGAGAAAACCACTCCCCCAGACAGCCACCGGGCCAAAAAAGAGAAAGGCAAAAAAATCGCCAAATCCCCGATAGCCATAAGGAGTCTTACCCATGGTATAAGTAATAGCCGCCACCATCGCCCCTATACCCACAATAAAAAAGAGCAGCATTCCCGTAAAATCGATCGTTTGATAGATTCGGTAGAGAAGCCCTGCTCCCACCAAAACCACCATAAGCAGCACGCCCTGTAACATACGTTTTACAGCAGATCGGCTCAACTTCCCACTGGCAATTAAGCGCTCGCTGCCTAGCTTGCGTGTCTTATCCACTCCTTTCTCATCATCACCAAGATCATTGGCAAGATTCGAAGCGATCTGTAATAAAAGGGTGACTAAAGAGGTAGAGAGAAAGAGTCCAAAACTCCAATCTCCCAGCTTTTGCGCAACTGCAGCGCTCGCCATAATCGTAGAAAAAGAGATAAAGAGCGTCCCGGGCCGAATCGCTTGCCACCAGATCCTTACCTGCTCTTTATCGACTTCTAATGATTTCATAAACCCCTCTTAAATCACCGTTTTTATAAGATAATTATGACCCTTGAGTCCCCTTCTCCTGATCGGTAAAAAACTCCTCTTCAAGCTCTACCTCTGAAAGCGCGAGATACTCCTCTTCAGTCAGTTCTTCTCCAAGCTCTCCCTCCCACTTTGCAATGGCCACAGAGGCTAAACCATTCCCCACAACATTAGTGGCAGAGCGTCCCATATCTAAGAATTGATCCACCGCCAGAAGAAGCGCAATTCCCGCTTCGGGAAGATTAAAGGTGCTTAATGTTGCAGCAATAACCACAAGTGCCGCCCTTGGCACGCCGGCAATACCTTTGGAAGTCACCATTAAAAGAAGAAGCATAGTCACTTGCGTACCAAAAGAGAGGTCGATCCCCGCAATCTGTGCAATAAAAATCACGGCAAAGGCGCAATACATCATCGAGCCATCGAGATTAAAGGAGTAACCGATCGGCAAGACAAAGCTGGAGATCTTCTTATTTACACCAAAACGGTTCACCGCTTCTAATGTTTTGGGGTAAGCCGCCTCACTACTTGCAGTACCAAATGCAAGAAGCAAGGGTCCTTTAAGCAGCTCTACCAAACGAAAGACCCGTTTCCCCACAAATAAGAAGGCCACAACCCCCATTAAGATCCAGAGCATCGCTAAAGAGAAATAGAACTCCCCAATAAAGATCCCTAAACTTAAGAGCGGAGAGACACCCTCTTTCACAACCAATGCAGCAATCGCCCCAAAAACGGCTAATGGCGCAAAGTTCATCACAAAGCTTGTCATCTTAATCATCACATGGGAGAGATCTTCAATAATCGCCACCAAGCGCCGGGCTCGCTGCCCTACTGAGGCACAGGCAATACCGAAAAAGAGCGCAAATACCACAATCTGCAAAATCGCATTTTTACTCATCGCTTCGGCAATACTTTGGGGGATAATCTCCGCCATAAAGCCCTCTAAGGTAAAGCTCATCGGCGCTATTGCCCCGCTATCGCCTACGCTATGGAGAATAGAAGGATCAAAATATTGTCCTGGTTTTAAGAGATTAACAAAGAAAAGCCCCACAAAGATGGAAACCACCGAAGCCCCCACAAACCAGATAAATGTCTTAAAGCCGATACGCCCCACCGCTTGCATCGATCCCATCCCTGCAATTCCCACCACTAAAGTGGAAAATACCAAGGGGGCGATAATCATCTTAATCATGCGTAAAAAGGTGGTGCTTAAAAGCGAAAAATAACCCGCCACCTGCGAGCGCAACTTCTCGGCAGCTGCGATTTCACCCATCGTCCCTGAGGGCTCTGGTAAGATATATTGATCAAGGGTAAACCCTACCGCCACCCCTAAAAAGAGGGCGATAATAATCCATGTAGTCACCTTAATTTTTGGCATAAATGAATCTCTCTTTCCTATTTTTTTAAGATAAAAGGGCGAGATCCCTCCCGCCCTGCGCAATTTTATAATATTTAATTAAATGGAGCACTCATCTAAAAGCGCTTCAATGCTCTTAAATTCCACCCCGGTGTGAGTCGTTAATCCGATCTGACAGCTCTTGCTCATTGACGCGCCAATTTCACAGTGCCCTTCGATCTTTTCACCTAATTGGCGAAGACTGTTTTGATTGATCTCTGGTGTTGTAAATCCTTTTACTCCCCCAAATCCACAGCAATCGATCTCTGTGGGCGTCACCTCTTTGGCGCAAAACGTAGCGAGCTCCGCCAGCTCCGAAGCCATACCCTCTTTAGTAATAGAGCAAGGTGTATGTAGAGCAAGGCGCTCAAATTTAGGCGTAATATCGAGCCGCGGCACCACCTCATGCAATAAAAATTGCGCCGAGTGATGGATAATCAGCCGCTCATCGAGCAGCCCCTCCCGCTGAGCTTGATGAATCTGCAACGCACAGGGCGAGTTATCAATATAGATAGGGATCTCCCCATATTGAGAGGCCTTTAATAACGCTTCATTCAGATTCTTAACCACCTTAGCGGCCTCAACAGGCGCTTTAGCCGAGATAAAGGGCTGCCCGCAACATAACCCTTCAATATTATCGGGGAAATAAGGGTGTAAGCCCGCCTTTAAAAAGAGGCTAATGGTATGGTCAAAAGTATTGGAATTTGGTGCTTTTCGAGCCCCCACCTCCTGCAGATTACGATTCACACAGGTGGTAAAGTAGACCACTGAATTCTCTATTTTAGGGGGATCCATCAACTGAGGCAGGCTATCTGCTCGTTTTGGTAAAGCTTCTGGAACAACTGGAATCCCTTTAAAAAGTTTATGGGCGCTCTGGGTCATTTTACTGACCCGCTCAGTCCCGATCTTTTCGATAAGATCGAGCCCCGTGCGTACTCGTTTCTCCGCCATCGCAAATTGAGTTCCAGCAAGTTTTAAGAGCCGGCTACGATTTAAGGGGCGCAAGGATTTAATAAACTCCCCGGTATTAATGCCCACCGGACAACGAAGGGCGCACATACCTGTTTCTACACAGCTCTCAATTCCAGCAAATTGATACCCCTTCTCCAACTTTTTAAGAAGCCTTCCCCCCTCCCCGCTCTTAGGCAGCGTCTGCATATTGCGATAGAGCGAAATCCGCTGACGAGGCGTTAATGAGAGTCCATCCGATGGGCAAGCAGGCTCACAAAATCCACACTCCATACAGGCATTAATGAGATCATCGGTGACCGGCATCGGCTTTACCGACTGAATATGGAGCTCGGCATTATCGGAGATCACCACATCGGGGTTGAGAATTTTGTGAGGATCGAACAGCGCTTTAATCTGCTGCATAATGGCGTAGATCTCATCCCCCCACTCTTTACGCACAAAAGGCGCAACATTTCGCCCAGTACCATGCTCCCCTTTAAGAGACCCTTCAAAACGTACGGCCACAAGGTCGGTGAGCTCCTGCATAAAAGCATCAAATTGCTGCAATTTTTCTGCGCTATCCATCTCTGGGGCCAGCACAAAATGGAGATTTCCCTCTAACGCATGCCCCATAATCATCCCTTCGGGATAATGGTGCTTCTCAAAAAGTTTGGTGAGTGCTTCGACCCCTTCAACTAAATGCTCCATGGGGAAAACCACATCCTCAGTGATGATATTGGCCCCATTTTTGCGTCCCTTAGAGATAATCGGCAGCAACCCTTTACGCACATCCCAATAACGTTGGGTGATCGCTCTCTCTTTCTGAAAACCTGTGCTCTCCTCAATCTTAAAGGGTGCAAGTACATGCTCAATCTGGGCGATATTTTGCTCCAGCGCTGCACTATTTTCAGCCATTGTTTCAATAAGGAGCGCGGCGGAATCGACCTTAAGCTCCCGATAGAAAAAGGAGGGTAGATTCTCAATTTCTGCGCCGACAAAATGAACGCTCTTACCATCAAGAAGCTCAACAGCCTCAACCGGCGCACCCTTCCGCAGCGCTTTCACTGCCTCGCAACATTCCGCTAAAGAATTAAAGTAGATAAAAGCCGAAGCTTTATGCTCATACTCCGGCACAGTGCGATAAACCACTTCACTTACAAAGCCGAGCGTCCCCTCGGAGCCCACCAATAGATGGGTTAAAATTTCAACAGGATCCTCAAAATCGATTAAGGCATTCACGCCGTAACCGGTGGTATTTTTTAAGCGATATTTAGTCTCGATGCGCTCTTTTAAAGCTGGATTGAGAATAAGCTGCACCCGCAAATCTAATAGAGAAGCTAAAAGATCGGCATGGGATTTTCGGAAATCGGCCACACTTTGGGCGTCTCGTGTATCTAAAATCGTGCCATCAAAAAGCACAAGGCGGATATCTTGCAGCGTGTGGTAACTATTATCTTTTGTACCGCAACACATGCCGCTACTATTATTCGCCACAATCCCGCCAATACGCGCCGCATTGATAGAAGCGGGATCGGGCCCAATTTTGCGGCCATACGGTTTAAGTGCCCGATTGGCATCTGCCCCGATCACCATTGGGCCTAAGGTGATGCTCTCCCCCTTCTCCCCAACCTCTAAATTATGAAAGCCATCCCCCATCAAGACTAACACCGACTCACTCGATGTCTGCCCCGAAAGTGAAGTCCCTGCCGCCCGGAAAGTTAACGCAACATTGTGCTCCGTGGCGATCTTCATCAGCTTCACCACCTCTTCCTCATTATGGGCCCGCACCACCACCTCCGGCACATAGCGATAAAGGCTCGCATCTGTACCATAGGCAAAACGGTGGAGATAATCGGTATAGACTTGCTCGGGCGAAAGTACCTTTTGGGCATCAATAGCAAAATTAAGGTGCGCAGTATCGAGCGCGCGATCATGCATCTGCAGATCTCTATTCTCTCTTCTCATTTTATTCTTCTTCTCTTATTCCCTGTTGCAAGCAGGACAAACCCCTTTATCGCGCTTGCAAGCTTCCCCAAATCAACACTCTATTATTACCAAAAAAGGGTAAATTTAGCGAATGTTATTCCACCCCCTTCTCTACTTTTTATAAGGCAACTTTTGAGGGCTTTTTATTAAAGCTACAGAGCTCTTTTAGAGCTTTATAAACTTTTACTCGCCCCTTCTGCCCATAAATAGAAACGATCGGCTAAAGTATCTCTATGATCCATAAGATAAATCGCTCATATCTTTTGTAAAACTTGTATACAGAGGTTGTAAACACGGTTATAGGCAGAGTTATATGCACAGCTATTCACAGAGTTATCCACAGGATAATAGAGGAGCTTATCGGCTCTCTCACCCCTTTACCTTTGGTGAATTTTTGAGCAACTTATAGCGTGCGGAAAATTCGTGCTATAGTCCAAAAAGAGCGCAAAAGAAATATCTTAAAACGCTTATAACCCCGATAATATGAAGGATTCAAAGGTACTTACAAGATAACCCAATGACTTTACACTCCTTTTAACAATAAAAACAACAGCGGCATAAAAAGAGAAATAAACGAGCTCTAAAACTAGAAATTATAAAAACAGCATTCAAAGCAGCATATTTATCCGTCATTTAATAAAAATAAAAGAGAGAACAGGAGGTTTAGATGACAGTCTCAATTTGGGGCGCACTGATTGCGCTCATACTCGCCATTGGTTTAATTTTACGTAAAGTTGCGCCGGTATACGGCATGATGATTGGCGCCCTTGTGGGCGGTTTAGTGGGGGGATTACCCTTAATAGAGACTGTTTCGCTGATGGTAAGCGGCGCTCAAGGCATTATTCCCGCTGTGCTGCGGATTCTTGCTGCGGGTGTCTTAGCTGGCGTCTTAATTGAATCGGGCGCAGCAAAGGTGATCGCCACCACCATTATTGAGAAGCTCGGCAACTCCCGGGCCCTTTTGGCACTGATCTTCGCCACTTTGCTCTTAACCACAGTGGGTGTTTTTATCGATATTGCTGTGATTACCGTCGCCCCTATTGCGCTAGCGATTGCCCATCAATCTAAGATCTCGAAAACTGCGATTTTAGTGGCGATGGTCGGTGGCGGCAAGGCGGGCAATATTATGTCCCCTAATCCCAATACCATTGCTGCGGCAGATGCGTTTAATTTAGAACTCACAAGCTTAATGGCGGCAGGGATTCTCCCGGCGGTGGTGGGTGTGATCGTAACCTTCTTTATTGCTCGTCGCTTAACGCAAAAAGGCTCCTTTGTCTCCGCAGGTGAGCTCTCGGTGGATGAAGGGCACTCGCTTCCCCCTTTCTTAGCCGCGCTCGCTGGACCTCTTGTGGCGATCTTCCTTTTAGCGCTACGCCCTCTTGCAGATATTGCCATCGATCCCCTTATCGCCCTTCCCTTAGGGGGGTTAGTGGGTGCGATCTTAATGGGTCGAGTTAAAGAGATTAATCACTTTGCCAGTAACGGGCTTGCACGAATGGCCCCTGTGGCCATCATGTTACTCGGCACGGGGACACTGGCGGGGATTATTGGCAAGTCGGAATTAAAAGAGGTGATGATCCATTCTCTCAACGCTCTCGGCGCTTCGGACTTTATCTTAGCCCCCATTGCCGGTGCTTTAATGTCTTTTGCCACAGCCTCCACCACAGCCGGTACAGCGATCGCCTCGCAAACCTTTGGGGATGTTCTTTTAGGCTTAGGTTTAGCTCCTTTAGCTGCGGCGGCTATGCTTCACTCGGGCGCCACAGTGCTCGACCATATGCCTCACGGTAGTTTCTTCCATGCCACAGGGGGTGCGGTGAATATGTCGATTCAAGAACGCTTAAAAGTGATCCCCTATGAAACCCTTATCGGACTTAGCTTAGCGATCACCTCCACCCTTATTTTTGGTGTATTCCATCTCTTTTAATAAAAGCTACTCACAGCACTTTATACCGAGATCGATCCATAAATCATGAACTAAACAGAGGAAGAATGATGAATAAGCCGAAAGCCCCTACCCCTCAACGCCCTAAGATTGTGATCGCCCCCGACTCTTTTAAGGGGGCGCTCTCCGCCCTAGAGGTTGCCGAAGCGATATGCCGAGGAATGGAGAAGGCTCTTCCCCAGGGGGAGTTTCACCTTATCCCGATGGCCGATGGGGGCGAGGGGACTGTCGATGCCATGCTCGATGCTTTAGATGCCCGCTCCATCACTCTGGAGGTAAAAGGGCCGCGTAATAAGCCTCATATGACGCACTATGCGCTCTCTAAAGAGGGCGTCGCTGTAATGGAGATGGCAGCTGCTAGTGGGCTTCCGCTCTTAACAGAGGCAGAACGTAATCCGCTTCTCACCTCCTCGTTTGGCACGGGCGAAATGATTCTTGACGCCTTAGAACGGGGCGCTCGAAAATTTATCTTAGGCATTGGCGGCAGTGCAACAAATGACGCTGGCGCCGGAATGTTGGCCGCCTTAGGGGCAAAATTTCTCGATCATAACCACACCCCTCTCGAGCCCATTCCCGAGGCCCTACGACATCTAAAAAAGATCGACCTTAGCGGGCTCGACCCCCGCCTTAAAGCGTGCGAAATTGAGGTAGCGTGCGATGTAGATAACCCCCTTTTAGGGGTGAATGGCGCCTCCTATATCTTTGGCCCGCAAAAAGGGGCAGATCCTGAGATGGTCAAGAGTTTAGATAGCATCCTCACCACCTTTGCCCATTGCGCAATGGAGAGTGAGATCCCCCGTAAAGAGCTCGCCGGCAAACCTTTTTACCAATATCCCGGCTCTGGGGCTGCGGGCGGTATGGGAGCAGCGCTACTTGGATTTTTAGATGCTAAGCTCATCCCCGGCGTCACGCTTATTGCCGAAACTGTCGGGCTTCAAGCGATAGCTCAGGGGGCGGATCTTCTCATTACCGGAGAAGGTCAGCTCGATCATCAAACCCTATTTGGTAAGACACCGATGGGCGTTTTAGCCATTGCGAAAGCGGGAAATATCCCCATCATCGCCATTGGCGGCGCGATTGAAACCCCCACCCTCCCCCTTTTAGAGGCGGGCTTTACGGCGCTGTTTAGCACCAATTTTGCCCCTCAATCCTTGCCAGAAGCGATGGACGCAACGGCTCAAAATCTCGAAGAGATCGGCCTGCAGATCGCACGAACCTTTTTCGCCCACGAAAGGGAGCGCTAATTTTAGAGCGTAAAACCCCTTAAACATAAAAGCCACAATTTATACAATTCCCCTTTAATTTTATAAATTGTGCAGATTCCCATTTGATAAAGTAAAAAGCGCCCCCATACTCTTGGCAATAGAGATAAACCAGACGGCAAAAATTGCGGGAGAGCAGGACTCTGCCCGCCCTTTTTAATGCCGAAAAGATGAGGAGCGAACTCCATGAGTGATAAAAAGAAGACCCCATTAATCGTCGATAAAGACGAAAAGAGTAACGACAACGGATATGAGGGCAGTCAAGAGATCATTATCGAAGGGGATACGATCTCCAATATTATTCATATATTGCCGCTCAATGATCACCCCTTCTTTCCCCCTCAGGTTGCGCCACTAATCTTAAATGAGCAGCCATGGCTAACCACGCTCGATTCTATTATGGATAATCGCACGCAAGTGGTGGGGCTAATTTTAACGAAAACCGACACACGCACTGCCGTCAATACCGATGATTTTTACGAATATGGCACTTTAGTGCGTATTCATCATCCCCATCGGGAAGATGGCCGAGTGCAATTTATCGCCCAAGGGATTCAGCGTTTTCGTATTAAGAAGTGGATCTCTAAAGAGATTCCCTTTGTTGCGCAGGTGGAGTACTTCGACGAGGTACAGGTAGAAAAAACCGAAGAGGTACGCGCCTACTCTATGGCGGTGGTCAATGCTTTAAAGGAGCTTATGCCCCTTAACCCGCTCTTTTCCGAAGAGCTTAAACATTTTATGACCCGCTTTAACAGTAACGACCCTTCCCCTTTTACCGATTTTGCCGCCAGTTTAACCACTAGCTCAAAAGAGGATATGCAGGAGATTCTCTCCACTGTGCCTCTGATTCCAAGAATGCAGAAGGTGGTGGCCCTTATCCATAAAGAGCTTGAGGTCGCCAAACTCCACAACCAGATTCGGGAAGAGGTGGAAGATAAGATCTCCGATCAGCAGCGCCAATTCTTCTTAAGAGAGCAGCTTAAAGTTATTCAGCAAGAGCTCGGCCTGGCTAAGGATGATAAAACCGCCGATATCGAGAAGTTTTTAGAGCGCATTCAGGATAAAGAGCTCCCCGCACATGCGGCAGAGCGCATCGATGAGGAGATCGAAAAACTCCAGATCTTAGAAACAGGCTCCCCTGAATATGGCGTTACCCGTAACTATCTCGATCTCATTACCGATCTCCCCTGGGGGAATCGCTCAGAAGATAATTACAATCTTAAACATGCTCGCCGTGTGCTCGATCGGGACCACTTTGGGCTTGATGATGTAAAATCACGCATTATCGAAACCCTAGCTGTAGGAAAGCGTAAAGGGGAGATTAAAGGCTCTATTATTCTTCTTGTGGGGCCACCTGGGGTAGGAAAGACCTCTATCGGTCGCTCCATTGCGGAGAGTTTAGGCCGGGAGTTTTACCGCTTTAGTTTAGGGGGCGCACGGGATGAAGCGGAGATTAAAGGGCATCGCCGCACCTATATTGGTGCAATGCCAGGGAAATTGATTCAAGCGTTAAAAGAGACCCAAACAGATAACCCCGTCATTATGCTCGATGAGATCGACAAGATGGGGCAATCCTTTCAGGGTGATCCGGCATCGGCTCTCTTAGAGGTGCTCGATCCTGCACAAAATAGCGACTTTTTAGATCACTACTTAGATGTACGTTACGATCTATCCAATGTGCTTTTTGTCTGTACCGCTAATACGCTCGACACTATCCCCGCAGCGCTTTTAGATCGTATGGATGTTATCCGCCTTTCGGGCTATATCCTCGAAGAGAAGAGCAAAATCGCACGCCAATATCTCTGGCCTCGCCAGTTAGAGCGTGCCGGATTTAAGCGTTCGGAGCTTCGCATCAGTAATGCAGCCATTGAGAAAGTGATCGATGATTATGCTCGGGAGGCGGGTGTTCGGCAGTTGGAGAAATATCTTGCCAAAATTGTGCGTAAAGCCGCCGTGAAGTTTGAAGAGGAGGGGCTGACCACTTTAAGCATTGGGGTAAAGGATATTCAGTCCCTGCTGGGGAATCCCCATTTTTCCCGCGAGAAGCCGAGCCTTAAAGTCGGTATGATTACCGGCCTTGCCTGGACGGCGATGGGCGGCGTAACACTACCTGTGGAAGCGATTAAGATTCATGACCATCAACGGGGCTTTAAAATTACTGGGCAACTGGGGGAGGTTATGCAGGAATCGGCAAATATCGCTTATAGTTATGTAATGGCTAATGCCAAAGCCTTAAATCTACAGGAGAGCTTTTTTGAAAAGGGCTTTATTCATCTTCACGCCCCCGAAGGCGCAACACCCAAAGATGGCCCAAGCGCCGGAATTACCATTGCATCGAGCTTGGTTTCGCTAGCGCTCAATGAAGTTCCGCAAAATATCGCGATGACGGGCGAGCTCACCCTTACGGGGCAAGTCTTACCGATCGGCGGGGTAAAAGAAAAGCTCATTGCCGCAAAACGGGTCGGCATTACGGAGATCATCTTCCCTAAAGCGAATAAGAGAGATTGCGACGAGCTCCCCGACTATCTTAAAGAGGGCTTAACCCTCCATTTTGTGGAAGATTACTTCGAGGTTGCGAAGCTGCTCTTTCCCAAACAGCTGGGGCACTTATAAGCTTTCAGCTAAACTTTAAGTAGAGAATGCCCTATTTAATATAGGGCTATCACACAAGCGCCTATGGAACTCCTAGAGAGATAAAGCACCATAGGCGCTTTTTTATCCCCCTTAAATATCAACCCCGTGCCTTTTCTTTCTTCCCCGCTTTGGGGATGCTTCACCTTTTCCCTACTTTTTAAGCCTTTTCCTCACTTATAGATGCCAAAATTGACTAACTTTTATGTAAAGATTTCTCAATATTGCTATTTTGAGCAATAATTGCGCACACCTGTTTGTCGTAGTATCATTTTTGCAACAAGAAGCTCAAAAAACCCATATTTACAGGGGAGTAAAGCGTTTTAACCCCATCTAAATTTTACCCAAAGCTCCTTTTAAGTTGTTTTTTTGCAACATTTGAGGGGTGTTGTATCAAAAAACACAATTAGTTGTTGCGCCGCTACAAAAAATAGCATGTAATGCAGTTGTAGGTTGGCAATCGCCACTGACATTAAAAGTAAATATAAATTTTAACCAGGATTAATGATTAATCCGCCACAATCCACTAACGGAGACTATTATGAAAAAGAGTATCTTTGCAGTAGCAGTAGCTTCAGCACTTACTTTAGGTGCAGCACAAGCAGAAACTGTTCTTTACGGTTCTGTTCGTTTTGATTACGAAAACAAGAAAGATGAGCAAGGTTGGGATAACGGTTCAAGCCTTCGCACAAACCTCAAAGAGCGCGTATCTAACTTTAACGACTTAGGTTCACGTATCGGTCTTAAAGGTTCTGAAGATTTAGGTAACGGTAACGCGGTTATCTACCACTTAGAGTGGGGCTTCAACGGTATGGGTTCTAACGCAACTAAAGAAAAAGACAACAGCTTCAGCACTCGTTTAGCGTACATGGGCTTTACTGGTGACTGGGGTACAGTTGCAATGGGTCGCCAAAACAACCCATTTAAACAAACCATCGTTGACGATTCTATTATCGATGACTTCAACGGCGTAGGTTCTGCAGCAACTCAACGCGCTATGACTTCTACCCTTATGACTCAATCAGGCCTTGCATCTGTAACAGATGTAACTGTAGATAATAAAGTAGTCGGCACAGCTCCTTCAGTAAAACATACAAGCACTGCACTTACTCGCGTAGGTAAGGCACTTGCGTATGTTTCGCCTGATTTTAACGGCTTTGGCTTTAACGCTGCCGTAATCATGGACGAAGATCTTAAACCTAACAAACATGTTGACCTCTGGACTGTAAACGCAAGCTATAACTACGATATGGGCGCAAACGGCAACCTCTATGCGAAAGCAGGTTATATCCAAGGTAAAACAACCGACGATAACAACGCTAAAGTTTGGGGTGTGAACTTAGGTTATAAACAAGACGCATTTGGCCTTACTGCAGCATACGCTGATGGTCGCCACACAGACGAACAAACCAACGTTAAAGAGAAATCAAAAGGTTGGGACGTAGGTACAAGCTTCTCGTTTGGTCCTAACTACTACAGCACTGTTCGCTTAGCATATGGTGAGAACCACGTGAAAGTAGAAGGCGACAAAGATAAAGTGAAATCATGGGCAGTAGGTTTTGAGCAAAAGCTCTCACAACGTACACGCGCATGGGTTGAGTATGGTCAAGAAGAGTCTAAATTCGCAAACCAAGATCTCGACAAACTTAAAGACAACAAAGTATCTATCGGTATGCGTCACGACTTCTAATTTACGCCTAACGGCATAATTTAGAATCGTGTAGCACGAAAGAGAATGTTACAGGCCCACATCTTAGATGTGGGCTTTTTTTATGGCTCTTTATTCTCCCCTATTCCTACCTCTATTCTCTCCCCTTATTCCCTTGCCTCTTCCCTGCTCTTTTATCTCCTTTTATTATTGAGCCCTTCTTACTGGCGATAGCGTTTAAATAGAGGGCGATCTTTCTATCTTTAATATTCAGCCCAAAACCTCCCCCCATCTAAAGCTTTAAACCTTAATGAGTAAGATTTTAAAATCGTCAATATGATGAAAGCCCCCGCCACCCACTCCAAAAGTGGCTAATAAAAGCACAAAAAGTATCCTTTTTAATACGCTTTTTTATAAATTTTGAGAAAAGTCTCCTTTTTTATAAAAAAATTATTTTCCCCACCCAAATAGATGTATCATTTTTGATAAAGCCCCAAATAGCGCTTAAATAGCGGATTACAGCCCCTCCGAATTTCACCCTTCGCCACTTCTGCTGTTGTAAATATGATAATAAACGTCAAAAAATGTATTAAAAATACAAATAAAGTTGCAGAAAGGATAAAAATGCGTTTAAATACGCTCCATAGACTTTTAAAGAGTCTTAACGCTTATATTTTTATTTAACTCGATGGAGATAACATGAAAAAGAGTATCTTTGCAGTAGCAGTAGCATCTGCTCTTACTTTAGGTGCAGCACAAGCTGAAACTGTTCTTTACGGTTCTGTTCGTTTCGATTACGAAAACAAGAAAACAGAAAGCTGGAACAACGAAGGCAGCCTTAAAAACAACCTTAAAAACCGCGTATCTAACTTTAACGACTTAGGTTCACGTATCGGTCTTAAAGGTTCTGAAGATTTAGGTAACGGCAACGCAGTTATCTACCACTTAGAGTGGGGCTTCGACGGTATGGCTTCTAACGCTACAGCTGAAAAAGACAACAACTTCAGCACACGTTTAGCGTACATGGGCTTCACTGGTGACTGGGGTACAGTTGCTATGGGTCGTCAAGACAACCCATTCAAAGTAACCATCGTTGACGGTTCAGTAATGGACGACTTCAACGGTGTTGGCTCAACTGCAGCACAACGTGTAATGCACAGAGCGTTCTCAGATAAAGAAGCGCTTGATGGCGGTAACATGACCAAAACAAGCCTTGATCGTGTAGGTAAATCACTTGCATACGTATCTCCTGATTTCAACGGCTTCGGCTTCAACGCAGCTGTAGTTATGGACGAAGAGCTTAACGGTGAGAAGCACTTAGACCTCTGGACAATCAACGCACACTACACTTTCGACATGGGTGACAACGGTGCACTCTTCGCGAAAGCAGGTTACCTCCAAGGTAAAACACGTGGTTTAGATTTACAGGCTGATGAAACTGATAATGCTGTTAACTCTAAAGCGTGGGGTCTTAACTTAGGTTACTCACACGACAACGTTCGCTTCACAGCAGGTTACACTGAAGGTCGTTACAACCCTGCAGAAGGCGAGAAAGAGAAGCACAAGGGTTGGGATGTTGGTATCAGCTCTTCATTCGGTCCTAACAACTACAGCACTATCCGCGTAGCATACGGCGAAAACCGCGAGAAATTAGCTGGCGTTAAACAGGACAAAGTTAAGTCATGGGCGGTAGGTTTTGAGCAAAAGCTCTCACAACGTACACGTGCATGGGTTGAGTACGGCGAAGATAGAGCGAAATTCTACGGCGAAGATGCTGATCCAAAACTTAAAGACAACAAAGTATCTATCGGTATGCGTCACGACTTCTAATTTACGCCTAACGGCATAATTAGAACGAGTGAACTACTCAGAAACTTTAAAAAAGGCCTACATTCTTCGGAATGTGGGCTTTTTTATTGCCTGCCCTTACTGCTTGTAACTATCTGCCCCCTTAACTCTTACTCTTAATAAAAAGATCCCCGCCCCACCCTTCTAAAGCGCTAAAAATAAGCCCTATGATATAATCTCTCTATTGAATCATTTACAGCTAGAAGGAGTCATTTATGAGCAATGCAAAATCCATTGCCGTTATTGGTGCCGGATCTTGGGGGACTGCATTAGCCATTCATCTGGCGCAAGAGTTTAATACCACGCTTTGGAGCCACAAGGCGGATCATGTAGAAGAGATGCAAAAACTCCGCATGAATGAGGATTACCTCCCCGCAATCCCCTTCCCCGAGAAATTGAGCGTAACCAGCTCTTTAATGGCCGCCGTAAAAGAGGCCGATGCCATTTTACTGGCGATTCCTTCCACCGCTTTTAATGAGACCCTCGCTAAGCTACGGGTGCTCGATATCGATCAATGGCCCCCCTTTATCTCCGCTACAAAAGGGATCGACCATGACGATAACGGTTTTTTAAGCGATACCTTCTATCGCCACTTTCCCGATGGGCGGTTTACCATTCTCTCTGGCCCAAGTTTTGCCCTAGAAGTGGCTAAACAACACCCCACCGCTATTGCCATTGCCGGTAATAGCTTAGATGAGATTAATGAGGTGATCCCCTACTTTCATCACAATACCATGCGGGTTTATGGCAACCACGACATTAAAGGGGTGCAATTAGCGGGCGCTTATAAAAATGTGATCGCCATTGCCACAGGGATCTCCGATGGCTTAGGCTTTGGCGCAAATGCCCGTGCAGCCCTTATTACCCGGGGATTAGCAGAGATGAGCCGCTTAGGCGTCGCCCTTGGGGGAGATATTAAAACCTTTATGGGCTTAGCGGGCATGGGGGATCTTGTATTAACCGCTACCGATAACCAATCCCGAAATCGCCGCTTTGGCCTTCTGCTCGGGAAGGGAACAAAAGCCGCCGATGCCTTTAAAGAGATTGGCCAAGTGGTAGAGGGGGCAAATGTGGTGGGGAATATCTACGAATTAGGAAAGTCTCTGGAGATTGATCTTCCTATTGCGAATCAGGTCTATCAGATTCTTCATCATAATGTGCTCCCGATGACCTCGTTAAAACAGCTTCTCGCCCGGGAGCAAAAATTAGAGGAGTAAACGATCGCCCCAGCAGTTAGATCTTTGTCTTAAGAACTTTTTCTTAGCTTTTACGCCTGCTCTACCCCTTACTCTATAAGGGTAAGCAGGCTAAATACTCAGCTCTTTACTCTTAACCCATCATCATTTAAAGGATTTAGCATGAATATCTTTACCGGTAAATATCCCCATACTCGCCCCCGCAGAATGCGTAAAGATGCATTCTCTCGCCGCTTAATGGCAGAAAACCATCTTCAGAGCGCAGACCTTATTCAGCCCCTTTTTGTAATTGAAGGGGAGAATAGGCGGGAGGCGGTGGAATCGATGCCGGGGATTGAGCGGCTCTCCATTGATCTTTTAATCGAAGAAGCGAAAACACTCTATGAGCTCGGCATCCCCGCCATCGCTCTTTTTCCAAATTTAAGCAATGATATCCGCTCCGATGATGCCAAAGAGGCTTACAACCCCAACGGCTTAGTCCAAACCGCCGTGCGGGAGTTAAAGGCTGCCCTCCCCCAATTAGGCATTATTACCGATGTTGCGCTCGACCCTTATACGCTCCACGGGCAAGATGGGCTAACCGATCGCACCGGCTATATTCTTAATGAGGAGACGAAAGAGGTATTGGTAAAACAGGCGCTCAGCCATGCCGAAGCGGGGGTGGATATTGTCGCTCCTTCCGATATGATGGATGGCCGAATTGGCGCTATACGAGAGGCGTTTGAAGAGTCGGGCTATATTAATACTAAAATTTTAAGCTACGCGGCAAAATATGCTTCTGAATATTATGGGCCGTTTCGAGATGCTGTAGGCTCCCGAGAGTTATTGGGCGAAGCCGATAAAAAGAGCTACCAGATGGACCCTGCTAATCGCCGAGAGGCACTCTATGAAGTTGCGCTCGATATTCAAGAGGGCGCAGATATGGTGATGATTAAGCCGGGGATGCCCTATCTCGATGTTATTCGAGAGGTGAAGGATAACTTTCTCCTCCCGACAATGGCTTACCATGTATCGGGCGAATATGCGATGATGAAAGCCGCCTTTAATCATGGCTGGCTAGCGGAGAAAAACACCGTTATGGAGACGATGATCTGCTTTAAACGGGCTGGCGCCGATGCGATCTTAACCTACTTTGCTAAAGATGTGGCCACCTGGTTAAAAGAGGATTAAAGGCTATCTATTCATTCGGCTCATCAAAATAAGATAGATGAGAAATAGCGAGAATGTCGCCCTCTTTTTATATTAGGAATATAAAGAGAGAGGCGGCTTTTTTATGCCCCTTATTTAAGAAAATTGAGAAATATTTAACGATATTGATTATCCCTTTGGATTATTGAATCCCCCCGCGCCCTATTAAGGGGAAGGTTAATTTGGCAGTTAATTTTGGAATTAATCTTTAAGTAACTCTCTCAATATTAAAAAAGATAAAAGCATTAATGGGAATAATCGCTATTTATCCGCTTGTTAAAATATGTCCTTTAGCATAGATCTCGTTTTATATTGATCTTTACACCTTCGCTAAGGGCTCTTTAAGGGGGGTGGAGCGCTGAGAGGGCTGTGAGGGCTAGAAGAAACTTTAAAATATTTTTGAAAGGTTAATAAAAAATCCTAAGCAAAAGAAAAGGGCTCCCGAAGGAACCCTTTTTTATATTCAATTAAAACCCGTTATTATTTGTAACGTGTTTTAGTGAAGTATTTGTCGAACTGAGCTTGTGTAGCGATTGCAATGCTTTTCGCTTCGTTAGCTGTTCTTAAAGCTTCGTCTGCTTTAGTTTCTGAAGTAGCTGTTGATGCACAACCAACAGTGATCGCGCCTAAAGCTGCGATTGCAGTGATTTTTACTAAGTTTTTCATTGTTATTTCCTTAAATTAAATTAATTTAAAAGATGTGTAGTCTCGTTGAATACCCTCTGAGACACACCTAATATTCTGTAGCATAACCGGTTAGAATGCAAGAGTTTATGAAAAATTAACTGCCTTTTTTATATCAATCTCAATTATTTAACCTTTATAGGGGTGCGCTTTTCCTTTGCCCCTTTTACCTAAATGCCCTAAAAGCTCACCTTTTCCATACTCTTTTAATAAGAAAAGGGAGAGCCCGCCCGCTGCTAGCAAAGCTTTAAAGAGCGGGTATTTAAAGAGCACGATCCCAATATTCTATTTTTTTCCTCCTAAAACATTATAAATCGTTATAATTTTAGGCTCGCGCAGAAAAGGGCAAAAGTAGAGCCTCTGCCGATAAGATGACCGATCACCAATATCGATAAGAGAGAATCAGCAATGCGCACTCAAGTGGCGATTATTTTTAAAATTATGGGGATATTTATAAGCAGCTTTAGCTTTACCTATCTTATCCCTGCGCTTGTCTCTTGGATCTATGACGATAAGCAAGCACCCTACTTTATTATGACCTTTTTAGTTAGCCTCTCTCTTGGGCTCTTATTATGGGTGCCCTTCTACTCGGTAAAAAATCGGCTAAAAACACGAGATGGCTTCTTGATTGTTGCCCTCTTCTGGACCAGTTTAAGCTTAATTAGTGCGCTCCCCTTTATGATCTCCCCCATCTTATCGCTCCCCTTTAGCCATGCGCTTTTTGAGGCAACTTCAGGCTTTACCACCACAGGGGCGACGGTGCTCTCGGAACTTGAACTACTGCCCAAATCACTCCTCTGGTACCGCACTCAGCTCCATTTTTTTGGCGGGATGGGGATCGTTATTCTCGCTGTGGCGATTATGCCGCTTTTAGGCATGGGGGGCATGGCACTCTTTAAAGTGGAGGCCTCCGGCCCGATCAAGGAGGATAAGCTCACCCCAAGAATCGCCCAGACAGCCCGTAATCTTTGGTCGGTTTATCTGGTATTGCTCTTTTTATGTATTATTGCTTACCTCATTGGGGGGATGGATCTTTTTGATGCCATTACCCACGGTTTTACCACAGTGGCCACTGCGGGCTTTTCGAATTACGATGCCAGCCTTGGCCATTTTGAGAGCCGCTTTATCGAAAGTACCGCTATTCTCTTTATGTTTTTAGGGGGCGTAAATTTTACCGCTCACTTCTTAGCCTTTCGTAAACGAAGCTTCCGCTATTACCTGGAAAATACAGAGTTTCAGGCCTTTTTCTTTATCTGCATTACGGCGATCCTTTTAGTGGCGATGGGGCTCTACTATCATCAGGAGTTTGCCACCATCGGCAGAGCTCTCCATGAGGCGGCGTTTGCTGTTATCTCCATGATTACCACCACAGGGCTCTCCATCTCGAACTTTAATGATTGGCCGAGCTACATCCCCATTTTAATCGTCTTTATCACCTTTATTGGGGGCTGCTCTGGCTCAACCTCGGGAGGAATGAAGGTGATTCGGGTTCTCCTTCTTACCAAACAAGCCTTGCGGGAGGTTAAGCTCTTAATCCATCCCCATGCTCGCTTTCCTGTTCGTTTAAATAAGCGTATTATTCCCCCCAATATTTTAGGGAGTGTTTGGGCTTTTTTAGGGCTCTATGCGCTCTCTACAGCTATTTTAACCCTCGTTATGACCGCCTTTGGTCTCACCCCTTTAGATGCTTTTTCCGCCGTTGCTGCCTGCTTAAATATTACAGGCCCTGGCTTAGGGGAGGTCGCCAGTAATTACAGCTCACTCTCCCCTGCTTCCCTCTCGACCTTAGTCTTTACCATGATTTTAGGGCGGCTAGAGATCTTTACACTCTTTGTGCTAATAACCCCGAGCTTCTGGCGTAACTAAGTAGAATTCGGCATAGATAATACGGGATACAAAATATCGCCTATAAAAAGCAGCAAAAGCATTACAGAAACAATTAAAAAAACCGCAAGCCCAAGCGATTTTTAGCCTTAAGCTTGCGGTTTATTTTTTAAGCCTTTAAATGATGGCGATCAAATCTCAGTGCGAATAATTCCTCTTAAAACTCTTATATAAAGCGTTTTAGAGAGCTTTCGTAAAGATTTCGTAAAGATTTTACCCTCACTTTACCAGCGCTTTAAGGTAGAGATTTATGACTATTGATTAATTCATTAAACATTAATCACCTTAATCATCTATCGCCATCTTAGGGAGCCTTAACTTTTAGGAGTTATTCTGCCCTCTCCCGGGTTTATTTCCCTCTTTAGGGCCTCGCTCCCCTTTGGGGGAATTGGCTCTATCACCCTTATTTCCTTTGGCGCTATTTTTATCCCCCCGCTCACCTTTGCGTGAATTCTTTTCTGGCAAACGCCCTTCCTGACGCGCCTTCTCTCGCTCCGCTCTCTGCTCTAAACGCTCTGCACGCCCTTCGGCATTAGCTTTCATACGCTCTAAGCGGCGCTCTTTACGAGCTTCAAACTGGGTGCGGAGCATCTCTAAGCGCTCCTCATCGGTGAGTTTACTCTTTTCGATAATCTCTTTAGCTAGCGCTTCATCAAAGGTATCGCCACTCATTAAACGGCGCATATCTTCCCGCAGCTCTGCACGCTCTGGGGTGTAAAAACCATGGGTTTCTGAATGAGTTTTAGGAAACTTCTTCTCTCCCTGCTTTACTTTTTGGGACGTTGAGATCTTATTTTGCCCCCCGTTCCCCCCTCTTTGCTCCATCTTCTCTGCCATAGCCGGCGCTGAGAGAGCCACAAGGGCCGCTGCAGTGATTAAAATACGTTTCTTCATTTTGAACTCCTTTTGAGTTACTCAGTAGAGTCTTCATTATACAAGAGGCAGCAAGAAACAGAATGATCCTTTGTAAAGTTACGTAAATCATAGGCTTACCCCTGATTTTGAAAAGATGATTGGAGTATAATGGGATAAAAGGAGGGCGTTAGATGCCAAAAGTTTTATTTGTTGATGATGACTTAGAATTACAGACATTAGTATCGGAACTTTTGACGATTGAAGGCTTTAAGGTCTCCGTCTGCAATAATGGTGTTGAGTGCTTAAAGTACCTCGAACACACCGTACCCGATATTGTTATTTTAGATGTCATGATGCCTAAGAAAAATGGCTGGGATACGCTTAAAGAGATTCGTAAAAAGCTCCCCCACCTCCCGGTTTTAATGCTCTCTGCAAAAGCCGATAGTATCGACCGTGTTTTAGGCTTAGAACTTGGGGCTGATGATTATATTCCCAAACCTTTTGATGACCGGGAGCTCATTGCCCGCATTCGTACCCGTATCCGTATTCAGAAACAGAACAATACGGAAAGCACGCAAGATAAGAGCCCCATTATAGAGAGCGGGGGGTTAGTCCTTAATCAGGCGCAGTTTTCGGCCACCTATGAAGGCGAGCCCATCAATCTAACGAGCACGGAGTTCTCCCTTCTTTACTATATGGCCGACCATAAAGGCGAAACCATTAGCCGAGAAGAGTTGAGCAAAAATGTCCTTGGTAAACGGCACCAAACCTTTGACCGAGTGATCGATATGCATCTTAGTAATATCCGCAAAAAACTCCCCAAACGGGAAAATGGTTTACCTTGGTTTAAGACAGTACATGGGCTGGGCTATCTCTTCCTCGATTACTAATTTTACCCTTTGAGCGCTTAAAGCTATTCTGTAGAGATTAAGTGAAAAATTGGGGAAGGAATAGAGATATCACACCTATCATTATGCGAACTGCCACAAACAATTTAGAGCCCATTCAGGCGCAAGCTATAGGCTGGACTAAACATCTTTTGCGGTTTAGGGCTTTAGCTTGCCCTGTTGCTTTATAGAATAAGGATGCCCAACACTCTATGAAGCTCAAAAACTCCTTTATGCTCTTTAACCGCCTAAGTGTGCGGGTGTTTATTGTGGTTTGGCTCAGTATGGCGCTGATGATCACCTTAACGGTACTCCTTTCCCGGCTCGATCAGCGGCGGATTCTGGATGTGACCGAAAAAGAGCAAGTACTCTACGCTACGCAGATTGTTAAACGGCTTTTGAGTACTCCGCCCGAGTTCTATCTCGATCAGACGCAAAACTCCTACCTTATTATTGTTCCGGAAGATACCGATGCCCGCTACAATGCGATCCATCAGATTCCTAATGAGCAATTTGTGAGTTTTATTATCAACACGCTCTCCTCTAATCAGATCTACCAGCAAGCCGTTGGGCGAAAATTGATTGTAGGCCCTTTTCGTATTAAGGGAAATAGTGGCTTTTACTACTATGTTACCCACTCACCTCCGCAATCGTACTATCTCTCTCGGCTCTATAGTTCACCCTTGATGCTCAGCCTACTTATTAGCCTGATTAGTCTTCCCTTTGTGATCTATCTGACCATTACCCTCTCCCGCCCGATGGATAATCTCCGAAAAGCGGCACTCCGTGTCGCCCGAGGCGATTGGACGGAAGATCGCACCTTAGAGCGAGGCCCGATAGAGTACCGCACCCTTGCCCGCACATTTAACCAGATGTTAAATGCGCTCTCTGAAGCTGAAGATGAGAAGAATAGGCTCTTTGCCAACCTCTCCCACGAGCTCAGAACTCCGCTTACCCGCATTCGGTTAGCCAATAGTTTAATGCGCCTACGCAAAACGGCCGATCCTGAAAATATTCAGCGGATTGATGATAACCTCGGGCAGCTTGAAGATCGTATTCAGGCGATGCTCTCCCTTTCTCGGCAGATGATTCTCCATCGGGATCTTTCCGAGCCCTTGGAGATTGAAGAGATCCTTCTTCCTCTGCTTGATGATGCCGCCTTTGAAGCGAATGAGAATGGAAAAAAACTGATCTATAACGATATTCCTACACTCTCGATGAATCTCAATGCCGAGCTCTTTCATAGTGGGCTGGAGAATATTCTCCGTAACGCCATCTACTACGCTAAGAGCAAAATCGAAGTTACGCTCACCCAGCGAAATAGAAAGCTCTATATTAATGTGCATGATGATGGCCCGGGAGTTGCGGAAAGCGAGCTCGAAGAGCTCTTTAAGGCCTTTTTCCGAGGAGAGCGCCCCGAGGGAATGATCGATTATGGGGGCTCTGGTTTAGGGCTTGCCATCGCTCAGCAGATGGTTAATGCTCACTATGGAGAGATCCATGCTAAAAATGATAATGGCCTCTCCATCACCATTATTTTGCCCTTAAGCCCCATACCTTAAAAGATAATAATAGTAACGGTAATAAGTAATGGACATGGCAAAATAGCCTCCCTGATAGAGAAGAAAGATTATTAGGGAAGTCAGACTGAAAAAAAACTGAAGGAAGCAAAGTTCAGATAACTAAAATGTAGGCGACTAAACTCAGCCCTACTCCCCCTGCTCCCCTTTTTGACGTACGCCCCAAATTCCCACCAGTGGTTTAGAGCGCCAGAAAGGCGCCCCATAGAGACGATTATTCACATAAAAACGGGCTAAAGTACCATCGAGGTAGAGAGCATTCTCACAGGCCAGCTCCTCTTTAAAGAAGGAGGCAAACTCATGGAAACTTACATCATCTTCCGTCACCACAAAATGGACCGTTTGCCCCTCATCTTGCGCACATACACCGCTGCGTAAGCGCAAGCTATCAGAACCCTCAATAAGATGGGGATTATAGCGCCCATTAATTAAGAGCATTGGTCCAGATTGGGTTGCCGCCGTCACATCACCTGCTTTAAACTGCTTTTGGAGCTCTGCAAAGCGATCGGTCTCCACCACGTGGGCCCGCCCTTTTCGATCCAGATAGAAGACACCATTTGGCAAGAGCGAGAAATTACCCTGCCCCTCATTAAACTTCACTCTATTTAGAGGGATAAGCTCCTCACCATCTTCAATATGGAGGCCTAAGGGGCGATTCTCTTTAGTGTAGATGCCGGAGTTGACCGCAAAGATAAGGCGATCCCCCTCATCGTTAATCGCTCTTCTTAAAGCACTTAAGGTATGGAAGTTCTGCCCTGTTTTTTCATTAATCCAGAAATGCTCCAGTTCATGCTGGGTAAGATCGAGCGTTGTGGTAACGTAGCGATGCTGCTGAAAGAGTACCCGAGAAAAATCGATCCCCTCAATCGGTTTAGCCACCCCTAAGGATGAAGAGAAGAGCCCTAAAAGAGGCAGGCAGAGATATCCCCCTGGACGTATCCAGCGTTTTGCTCTACGTAAGCTATCTTGAACTCTTCCTTTCAGATTCGCTATTCGGGATTTTTTAACGCACCCCTGCCGCATGGCTTCTCTCCTTATCGATCTTAATCATACGCTCAATATGCGCTGATACTCGAAAACTCACACTCTAAAATAAAAGAAGGCTAAACCTCTGGAGATAGCTTAGCCTTTACATCGATTTAAGGATTCTCCTTAATTCTCTCTATTATTCCTTAATCTGCTATTAAATCACTGATTAAAATTAATGAATGCCCGCTTGATTTAAAGATTTTAAAAACTCTTTTAATAAGCGAGGATGGGCAATCACCACTTTTCCGCTCTTCTCCACATCTTCGGCGCCTCTAAAATCTGTAACTAAAAGCCCCGCCTCTTTCGCCACTAAAGCCGCCGCCTTTAACGCATTATGATCAAACTCATCTGCAAAAAAGCCTGAATAGACACCCTTCGCCACCAAGATGGTATCTTGCGCAATATCCCCTAATACCCGCACGGAACGGCTGATTTTATGAAGATAAGCGATCCGTGAGAGCTGTGCTTCATCTCGGGAAAATTGAGTGAGGATATTGGCATTGGCGATCTTACCATCGCTCTTTTCAATCCGTAAACGCTGATCCTCCTGTAACGCCCCTTCTGTGCGGGAAGCAGTCGTCACCTTATCGGCTATAGGATCATAAATTACGGCGGCATGGGTCTCCCCATCCATATCGAGCGCTAATGTAACAGAAAAGTGAGGATTACGCGCCCGGAAGTTCTCCTCTCCACTTAGACTGATAAACCACTCAAAACGGGAATCATTTTTTAAGGTCGAGAGATTGCTCGCGTAGATGGTGTGATTGGGATAAAGCTTTAAAATCCCCTCCACAAGCTCCGCTTCAATCTGCTCGTAAAAACGCTTGTAGAGCGCATCATCTGCTTGTTGCTCTGGATTAAGTCTCTCAAGACGGTAAAAAATTGAGCGAATAGAACGCCCCGCATCAATCGCCACTTGTTGGGCAACTTGTGTGTATGAATTCATCAGATTCTCTTCAGTTGTTAAAGATTAACGAATTAAGACCGCTCGGCAGTCTCAATAATTTCTATAAGATTGTCATAAAGCTGAGATGAGCCAATTCTAAAGTGTTCCGGCGTTACCCAGTCGATGCCCATCATCTCAATGGCAAGATCGAGATATTGTACCGCATCTCTATACTCCCGAACACCACCGGAGATCTTTATTCCGGTTTGATGCTCATAATCACCTGCAAGCAGAGTCTCCATCATCCAGCGGGCCGCCTTTAAAGATGCCCCCGGCTTTTTCCGCCCAGTGGACGTTTTCACAAAATCCGCCCCCGCTTTAGCGGCTAATCGAGTAGCCTCTTTGATCTTATCTTCCGTCTCTAAACGGCCCGTTTCAATAATCACTTTAAAAACCGCTGTCTCTGGAATCTCTTGCCGGATCGCCATTAAAAAGTCTAAACAGAGTCGCCCCTGATTTTGCAATAGTGCACGATAAGGAAAGACCACATCCACCTCATCTGCCCCTGCTTCAATCGCCTTTTTTACCTCGCGAATGGCACGGTAACGATTCAGCTCCCCTTCGGGAAAGTTCGCCACAGTGGCCAATTTAACAGAGGAATGACGGCGATCGAGCTCGGCACGCACCATCTCCACATGATCTGGGTAGATACAGACCGCAGCGACATTACCATAAGGGGAATGGGCTCGGTTTATTAGATCAGTTACATCGAGAAAGAGATCTAACACCGTTAGATCCATAATCTCTATTATCTTTCTTGCCACGATGGGGCTTAACTCACTCATCAAACTCTCCCATTTATCTAAAATTGGCGATACAAAACCCATTGCCCACTATTTAATGCCCCTTTATTGCCCTTTTGCCAGCCTGTGAGCGCCTATCTAAATAGATTATGCCGCCTCTTCCGAGCTAACTTTGGCAACCTTTTTTACGGGATTCTTCATGGGGAATGCAATTATAAACCAGATTAATAATAATATAATGGCGGTATAAAAAACAGCATTATAGCCTTCAAAATGCCCATGGAGGAGGCTTCCTACAATACCGCCCACTGCGGCGCCAATAAATTGGCTCGAGGAGAAGAGCCCCATCACCATCCCCCGATTATATTGGGGGGCAAAGCGAGACATTAAAGAGGGTTGTGTCGCCTCCAATAGATTAAATCCTAAAAAGAAGATCATCATCGATAATAAGATAAGGCGATAACTCTCCCCTTGTGATAACCCTAAAAGCCCAAGCACTAAGCAGAGAATCGCCGCTAAAAAGAGCGGACGATGACGGCGTAAACGCTCTGCCATCCCCACAGCGGGAAACATCACCACAATGGCAAAAATAAAGCTTGGGAGATAGATCTTCCAGGACTCTTTAGGGCCAAAGCCTGCATCATTTAGCAACCAAGGAAAGGCTGTAAACCCTAAGGTTAAGGTTAAATGCACCATAAATCCCCCAAAGTAGAGGCGATTAATATCGGCGTTATTAAAGGCCGCCCGAATTGCCGCCGATAACGGAAGCGCACTCTTTTCTGTACGGACCATCTTTTTCGGAGTGGGGATCTTAATCAACGTTATATAGATCGCTAGCACACCCAAAAGCGCACAAAAAAGGAAGATTCCAAAGCCCCCGAAATAACCAAAAATAAGGGGCGATAGGAAGATCGCTACCCCGAAGGTAAGACCGATACTTATACCGATTAAGGCCATCGCTTTGCCGCGGATCTCTTCTCGTGTTAAGTCGCTTGTAAGCGCTAAAACAACCGCAGAGACAGCCCCCGTCCCCTGAATAACGCGCCCGAGAATCGCCACATAAATCGAGCTTGAAAAGGCGATCACCAAGCTTCCGATAATAAAGAGCAGCATCCCTACTACGATCGTCTTTTTTCGTCCGAAATAGTCGGAGATCGTTCCAAAGAGGGGTTGCAGTAGAATCTGCGTCATCGCATAGCTACTAATAAAGAGCCCGGCAAGAAGGGGGGTAGAATCGAGAAACTCTTGAGTATAGAGGGAGTAGATCGGCAAAATAATAAAGATGCCGAGCATACGAATGGAAAAGAGGCCGGCAAGTTTTGCGCTTAAGTTAAAATCTTTCCGGGTAAATTTATGCGCTTCGCTCTGGGGAGTTGCGCTATCTTCAGGAGCGTCCACTGCTCTTTCTATCATGATAAATCCTTTTCTCTCATGGTTAATAGTTGTTGATAGAGCTCATTTTTAGGCTGCCCTAAAATTTTATGAGCCACGGTGCTGATCTGCTTTAAGGGGAGTCCTTCTGCTAGTAGAATAGCGAGCAATTGCTCTCCATCTACCCCCTTTTCTGCAAGCTTACGATCAGCCCCCTTTGTCACTACGACAAATTCTCCACGAACCTCTCCGCTCTCCTTGCGATAGTGGTTCCGCAACTCCCCTAAAGTCGCTGTACGATAATCTTCAAACCGCTTTGTCATCTCCCGGCCGACAAAAGCAGTTCGCTCTTCACCAAAAAGCTCTGCTAAATCTTCGAGCATCGCCACAATCCTATGGCTCGATTCATAAAAGATAAGCGTACGCTCTTCAAAAATCAGTTCTGTGAGTGTTGCTCGTCGCTGCCCTGATTTTGCTGGCAGAAACCCCTCAAAAGCGAATCGATCGGTCGGGATTCCTGCCACAGAGAGCGCTGTAATGAGCGCACTTGGCCCAGGAATAGGAATAACCTTAAAGCCCCGCTCTCGTAAAGCCACCACCACCGGGTAACCCGGATCTGAAATGAGCGGCGTTCCAGCATCGGAGATGATCGCCACCGATTGCCCCTCACTTAAGAGCGAAGCGAGCTGCTCAATACGCCCATACTCATTATGCTCATGCAAAGAGGTTAATGGCGTATGAATGCCAAAATGGGCAAATAATCGGCTCGAGACACGAGTATCCTCCGCAAAAACGCGAGAAACATTCTGTAAAGTCTGAATTGCGCGGGAGGAGAGATCATCAAGATTCCCGATCGGCGTCGCAACGATGTAGCAAGTTGACATAAAATCGCTCTGGTTTACTCTAAAAGAAGATTATAGCAAGCAGAGGAAAAAAATGGTCGATTCCATTGCGATTGGTGCTCGAGGAGAGCAATTGGCAGAAGCCTTTTTAGAGCAACAGGGGATAGAGATTATCGCCCGTAATGTTCACTCCCGCTTTGGGGAGATCGATCTTATCGGCAAAGAGGGGGAGACGCTTCTCTTTATCGAGGTTAAATTTCGCAAATCTGCGCAATTTGGCTCTCCGCTAGAATCGGTCACTCCACAAAAGCAAGCGCGCTTTTTAAAAACAGTGGAGGAATATCTACAAAAAAGCCCCACCGATGCCCCTTTACGCATCGATGTCATTGGGATTACAGGCTATACAGATCCCAAAATCGAATGGGTAAAAAATGCTTTTTAAACCCCTAATAAAAACGCCTAAGGCACTGTGACCTTAGGCGTTATGGTATGGGATATGAGATCTTTCTTGAAATAGAAGCTCTAGAAACTCTAAAACCTTACACCAACAGAGAGGCTTTAATGGCCTCAAAATCTCGCTTAAGGCGAATATTGGTATCGAGCTCCTCTTCCATTTTACGATGGGCATGCATAACCGTTGAATGGTCGCGGCTAAATTCCCGCCCAATCTCTGGAAGACTATGCTCTGTAAGCTCCCGGGAGATATACATCGCTAATTGACGGGGGCGCACAATATTCGCCTTACGAGATTTGCCGGTAAGATCACTCACCTCAAGATCGAAATAGCTGGCCACTGTGCGTTGAATATTCGCCAGTGTGATCTGCCGATCTTGAATCTCCATAAGATGGCGAAGCGCCTCTTGCGCAACCTCTAATGAAAGTGGCACACCTTTAAAGGAAGCCATAGCATTCACCTGCTTTAGCGCTCCCTCTAATTCACGCACATTCGCCCGAACCGTCTCTCCAATAAAGAATTTCGTATCTTTCGGTAGCTCAATGCCCCAAGCATCCGCCTTCTGCTCTAAAATAGCCACACGGTGCTCAAAATCAGGGGGACGGATATCGACCGTTAAACCGGAAGCAAAGCGAGATTTTAAACGCTCTTCCATCGCTTCAAGCTCTTTTGGATAACGGTCACACGTTAAAATCACCTGATGCCCCCCATCAAGCAGGGTATTAAAGGTGTGGAAGAAGACCTCTTGCGAGCCCCCCTTCCCCGAAAGGAGCTGGATATCATCGATTAAAAGCGCATCGAGAGTACGATAGAAGTGGCGCAACTCATTAATGGTGTTGTTTCGCATAGAGCGAACAATATCCTCAATAAAGCCATCACAATGTTGATAGATCAGCCGTGCATCGGGATATTGCTCTTTAATCGCATTCCCTACGGCATGCATTAAGTGCGTCTTCCCTAGCCCGGTATTCCCATAGATAAAGAGAGGGTTATGCGATGTTCCTGGATTTTTAGAGACTTGCGCACAGGCCGCTAATGCAAATTGGTTAGACTTCCCTTCCACAAAATTATCGAAATTAAAATCTTTATTGAGATTACTCGTTTCGATCGATTGCTCACGAATAGAATCTTTAGTGACAGCCCGTGACTTTCCCGTTTTGCGGCTGGTGCGGCGGGTTCTCTTTTTTACCTGATGATCCTCATAGTCGGACTCTGTACCAAGACCGTAACGGATCTCAATATCGCCACCATTTTCCCCAATAATGGAGGCCTCTAACAGCGCTTTAAATTTAGTTTGGACACCACGAAGTACAATCTCATTTGGTGCGAGAATCATGACGTGATCTGCCTTATAAACAACTTCAAGCGGTGAAATCCACATGCTGAATTCATCTTCAGACAGGCGCTCCGCAAGAAATTCTAGGCAATTATCCCAACTAAATTCAATCATAAATGTAAGGCTCTAATCTAAAACGTTGACAAAACGGTGGTTGCGAGATTGGGCTCGGGCTCGCTCCCGATAGTGCGTATAGCGCAAATAAGGACTACCCAAACATCAAGGCCGTAAGGATAAAGTCCGCAACTAAAATAAGTAACGAAGCAATCACTACGGTGCTTGTTGTTGAGCGGGCAATGCCGCTTGCCGTGGCTCGACCATTAAGGCCCACATAGAGCGCGACAAGGTTGCTTATTATACCGAATACCAGACTTTTTAAAACTACACCCAGCCCGATATCTGTTCCTAAATTAACGCCAGATTTCATCTGCGACCAGTAAGCGCCTCCATCCACCCCTAAAGAGATGGTTGCAACGCCGTAGCCCCCTAAAATCCCTATTGTACTAAATAGAAGTGCCAATACAGGAACCGCCACCACGCCCGCCCAGAAACGGGGCGTTAAAATATATTGAATTGGGTTAATCGCCATTAATTCGTAACTTGCCCACTGCTCGGTAGCCCGCATTAGGCCAATCTCTGCAGTTAAGGAGGAGCTTGCCCGCCCGGTATAGAGTAGCCCCGTTAATACCGAGCCAAGTTCTCTAAAGAGCGCTAACGCGACAATCGTCCCGACTGAGGCTTCAGCACCAAAATTAATTAGGTTTACAAATGCCTGAAAGCAGAGCACCATCCCCACAAAAAGGCCTGAAAGCAGAATAATCGGCAACGATAAGATACCCAGCTGATAGATCTGCCGTGTAAAGAGAAAGGGCTTTTTAAATAGGTACCAAGAATTGGCCAAAATCTGACCTAAAAGGCGGGTACTACTGCCTAAAACAGCGATCATCTCCCGCGTACGTCGGCCTGTTGATTCGATCACATTACTCAAAATAGTGTCTCCTTTAATGGCTTTCCGGGAATATGGAAGGGGACCGGCCCATCGGCATGCCCTTGAATAAATTGTTTTACCCAAGGATCTGTAGTGTTGCGAATCTCATCGGGAGTACCATGGGTGATAATACGCCCCTCCCCTAAAATACAGACATTATCCGCAATAGACATCACCTCTTCGACATCGTGCGAGATTACAATAGAGGTAATGTTCAACGCATCGTTCAGATTTTTAATAAGGCGGATTAAAACACCCATCGAAATAGGGTCTTGCCCAGTAAAGGGCTCATCATAAAAGAGCAGCTGCGGATCGAGTGCAATCGCCCGTGCTAAAGCGGCTCTTCTTGCCTGTCCGCCAGAAAGTTGATTGGGCATATAATCTTTTAGTGCTCGTAAGCCTACCGCCTCAAGCTTCAGCAATACTAAGGTTTCGATAAGGGATTCGTTTAAATCTGTATGCTCACGCAATGAGAAGGCGACATTATCAAACACCGACATATCCGTAAAAAGTGCGCCCGATTGGAAAAGAACCCCCATCTTCGTCCGCAACTCATAAAGTTTTGCACTAGAGACTTTAGAGAGGTCCTCCCCCATTAAACGGACTAAGCCTGTTTGGGGCGTCACTTGGCCACACATCGTTTTTAAGAGTGTTGTTTTACCGCTTCCCGATGGCCCCATCACCGCGGTAATCTTTCCACGGGGGATCGAAATTGAGAGATCTTTAAAGATCCTGCGCGCACCAAAGCTTAGATTAATCTTCTCTAAGCGTAATATTTCTTCTTGCACACTGCTCTCCCTTTACCTCTAAACCCTTAAATCATACATTTAATATCTCTTGATCATTCACCAAGCTTACGCTTACCAGAGCCGCTCTATTCTCTTAAGTGCGTGGAGTTTCTGCCAGTTAGCATAGATCCCCGCCACACCTAAAAAGAGAAAGAGAAGAAAGGTCCACATCGGAATCGAGAGCCCTAGAAAGCTCCAATCGATCACGCTGCAATCCCCCTCCACTGAGAGCAGATCCTTAATAATCTGATAATCAAAAACCTCTGTAATTGCCAATGTTGTCTGCTCGCAATAACCTAAATTAGGCCCGGGCTTTAGCTGTAACCAACTATGCTTACCGGAGACAAAAAGGCCAAATCCTACCACGATTGTAATCAGTAGCGGAAAGAGTCGAGCGGCAAACGCCCCACGATCCCCCCATAGCAGCAGACTATTTACCAACAATAGTAAAGCTAAAAGCAGAATAATCCCCCGCTGCAACATACAGTAGGGACAAGGCTCAAGCAGGAGATAGTTTTCAAAATAGAAGAGCGCTACTGCAATCGAGCCCAAAGCGATGAGCGCTAATAGAAGTAGTAAAAGAGCGGACGGAAAGGCCTGCTTCCCAACTCTATCGAATTTTATCGCCATCTCCCCTCCCTACTTAAAGCCGCTAAATACTTTCTAAATTTAGCTCTGATTTTACCATACTCTCTACGAACCGGCGGTTTTATCTTTAAAGAGTCGGCTTAACCATTATGGGGGATTTTCTCCCGCTTTTCAGGCTGTGGAGCTAATTTTTAAAAGCTCTCTATTTGCCCCTATTCTCTGCTTACCTATTCTCTTTTTATAAAGGCCTACCCCTAACTTTAGGGATAAAAAAAGCCTGCAACTTGTGCAGGCTTTAAAACTTGGCGTCCCTACGGGGATTCGAACCCCGGTTGCCGCCGTGAAAGGGCGGTGTCCTAGGCCTCTAGACGATAGGGACAAATGAATTTGGTGGAGCTAGACGGAATCGAACCGACGGCCTCTTGCATGCCATGCAAGCGCTCTACCAACTGAGCTATAGCCCCAGACCTTGTCTGAGGATGTTTATAATACTGAATGCCCCTCTTTCTGTCAACGAACTTTGTGCTCAAAAAGAGCCCACTATAAGTTGCAAGACTTAAGCGTTGGCAACCTCTTTATAAACATCCCTCTTTTTATGGTGAATCTCTTTCCTTTTTATAACTTTTTGTGCGTTTCTCTATCTATAAAAACTTCATTTTATCTTTTAGAGATTTAGAGTTTATTTAGGGTTTAAAATTTAATTTACCCGTGCCTTCTCTTTCTGCTCTTCTACCTCTTTACAGTCGATACAGAGCTCAGCGGTAGGACGAGCCTCTAAACGGCGGATGCCGATCTCAATCCCGCAGGTATCACAATAACCATAATCATCTAAACCTAAACGACGAAGGGTCTTTTCAATTTTCGCAAGAAGCTTACGCTCACGGTCACGGGTGCGAAGCTCTAAAGAGAAGCCCTCTTCTTGAGTTGCCCGATCATTAGGATCAGGGAGATTTAAGGCCTCATCTTGCATGTTGTTGACAGTTTTTTCACTCTCACGCATTAAAGCAGCACGCCAGCCCTCTAAAATATTTTTAAAGTGCTCACGCTGTTTCTCATTCATATACTCCTCATTCTCTTCTGGAGTATAGGGTGTAAAATTGCCAAACTGTTGAATTTTCATAAAAGTTTCCTTTGTCTGAAGTTCTATCCAAGATAGTCAATGAGATAATCTCTTCTAAAACCCGATTCTTGTCAAGCTATTTTGAGGCCTCTTTCGCTATAGTGAACCCCTTTTCCTGGGGCTGGTTAAGCAAGAATTCACAATTTTTACCTCACAAAACCTAGCGTAAACCCAAGCCTCAAAATTTAACTGCCACAATATTAATCAGTTTTCCTTTTTTTGCAACTTTTTTGAACTTTAATCTCTTGTTTTTAGTGTTATTTTTTCAATGATTGTCATAAAAATAGTAAAAGCTCCTAAAAGGAGCTTTCTTGTAAAGATTTGTGGCTAAGTTTAAATCATTAAGGGATCGATATTACGCTTAAAGCTCTTTAAACTCCCCCTCTAAAAGCTCACCCTTCTGGCTTCTAGCTTCACCATTAGAAGAGCCATTCTGTGGCTTGTAGGCATCACCATAGATATTGCGCATGGCATCGCTCTGCATTCTTGCCTCTGCTTCTGCCCTTGCCATCTGCTCCCGAAACGCTTTGCGAAAACTGCGGGTACGCCACCAGAGGAGAGCTCCGCCAACAACAGCTACGCCAAGCCCTATCACTAAAGCTATAGCGCCAAACATAAAAAAGAGGATAAGCGATCCTAAACCTACAATTGCCCCAAAAAGCTTTTGTAAGAAGGTTGCTGGCTTACCATTAAGATAATATTGATTTTGCATCTTCTCCTCCGCTGCCCGCTAAGGATTCTACAACTCCTAATCCTTAAGCTGCAATAGATCAAACATTGTGTAGCTACCGGGAGAGATCTTCTTCTCTAGCAGCCACTCCACCGCTTTTGCCGCCCCTTTTGCAAAGAGCGCACGATCAAAAGCGGTATGTTTAATAGTGATCTGCTCTTCTAAACTTGTAAAAGAGACCTCATGCTCCCCCACAATAGAGCCACTGCGCTGTACAGAAACACCAACTTTACGCTCTGGACGCGCCTCTTGACCTACAATATAGGTCTCATATTCTAAATTTTGCGCATTTTTTTTCGCCAAAAGAAGATCATTCACCAGCGTCACCGCCGTACCGGAAGGGCTATCGACCTTAAAACGGTGATGCTTTTCATGAAGATCAATATCAAACTCCTCCCCCAATACTTCGGCCACTTTACGCACAACATAACGCTGTACCGCCGCCCCGATGCTGGTATTGGTTGCGATAATTAAAGGAGCTTTTATCGTAAACTCTTCTAGTTGCGCTTTTAAGGCTGTTTGATCCCAGCCAGTTGTGCAAATAATAAGGGGCTTAGGATTTTTAATACCCGCCTCTAAGATCTTCCCAACTAATGCGGCGTTAGAGAAATCCACGACAATATCATTCTCTTTAAAAACGGCATCTAACGTCACCTCTTTGGCGCTCTCCTTACTATAGGAAGTCCCCACTTCATACCCGGGCTTATTTGTAAAAACTTTTGTAAGCTCCTGCCCCATTCGGCCACTTTTGCCGATAATGCCTACCTTTTTCATGCTGATCTCCTTTACTCGCATAATATCTTGATCTTTTGTAAATCTGGAATGCTTAAAGCTCCATAATAACGGGAAGTGTAAGCCCGCTGATTTAATCTAACGAATTTCAAAATCATTCTACTTTCCTTAAAGATTAAAGGGGATTATTTTCAAATAAATACTCAAAATCCCTTAAGATAACGAGCTCTTTCTCCATTGGAGTCCAAACTAAAAAATTATTTTCCTTTGCGTTTTGATAAGCCCATTTCGCAATGCTATTTGAGCGCTCACGACTACATAAAAATCCTATCTTAGTAAATTCTGTTTGAATCACAGAGTCATGCACTTCATTTCTCTCTAGCCAGCTCTCTAAAAATGAAGCTTCTGCAAGATGATTACTCTTTTTACTGTTACATCCCCGATCTGCCAACACAAAGTTATGCCCGGTATCCACGCTATATAAAGACCAAGGGATAAAATGATCTACCTCTGCCGCGCTTGTCGTTACTCGCTTATTACAGTAGAAACAGAGCCCTTTTTGTAGCTCTTCTAAAACTGGTACAAGCTTGCCCAATACTTGTCTTTCGGTGGCAAACATGAAGTTATAGAGATCATGCTCATTTGCAAAAAGCTCAATGTTTTGACGATTCACTCGCACAAACTCAAGCCAAGCTTGTTCACTTAATTGGCGAATAATGCCATTAAATTGTCGCAAAATATAGGCAACACCGGGCTTAAGCGTTATTGTCATACCGGTGCTACTCCATTGATATAAAAACTCTAAACTGGCGCCTCCTACATTTTGTAGATATTGCGCTGGATAACGCTTAATCATCTGCGCCACTTTTCCCACAATACTGCGCCAATCTTGCGAAGCCCTTGCTCGAGCGAGGGTGCCGTGAGCTATTTGCAGGCTCTGTACATGATTAATGACCGCAGCTTGAGGTCCATTATTTTGATGCAAAATTACCGGCTCCCCACTCTCTTCAGAATAGGGTAATGCTTGCTGCCAATAGAGAAACAGAAATTGCTCGGCTAACTCCCGATAATGAATTTCGAGTCTTTCTCGCCCAGTAACTTGGCTCTCAATCGCAATGTTTACTAGGCTTATTAATAGAGCGAATTTATAGGTAGAGGTGAATGAGCCTGAGTTAATAATTAATTGAATATTTTTAAGAAACTCTATCTGCTCTTCTGCACTTGGTCTCATTCCTTACCCCTTTTTAATAATCGCATTTAACCAAGTATCCTGAGAATCGGCTCTTTGATCGCCTGTCAGCCACATTTTTTCTAATGTTATCTCTTCGGCAAAAAGTTCTAATAACGCCTTTAAAGCAACTTCATTGAGATCCGTAAAAATTCGTCCATCTTTCTCTCGTACCCCCTCCCCATATTTAAAGGAGAGGTAAATCACCCCATTTGGTTTTAATGCGTTGATCAATTTATTCAGGATTTCCGGCAGCGCCTCGGGTAAGATATGGAGTAATGAAGCACAGCACCAGATTCCATCATAACGCTCTACCTCATCGACCTCCTCAAATGAGCGATGCTCCACAGGTAAGCCTGTTTTAGTGCGAGCAATCTTTACAATCTCTTCGGCACTATCAAACGCCGAGACATGGAACCCCTGCTTTGCAAAATAGTAAGCATCTCTTCCCGAGCCACATCCTGCATCTAATACAGCGCCCCCTTCTGGAAGAAAGGGGAGAAACTCAACATAAAGGGGGGACATATCCACCGCCCAGGTGCGCTCGATAAAATCGTGGGCGTTTTCGTTGTAGAACAGACAGTTTTGTGGTTTTTTAACCATACTCTTATTTACTTGCCTTTTTGATCAAAAAATAACGACTCATTACATTATTTTATAAGCTTATGTTTTATGTTAAGTCTAACACTCTTTGACACACTAAGAAGCCAATCATGCTCTTATAAAACATTTACCTTTATAAACTCACAAAAAAGCCCTTGCAACATTTCGCTGCAAGGGCTTTATATCTGGCGGAAAAGGAGGGATTCGAACCCTCGATACGCTACTAACGTATACCCGCTTTCCAGGCGAGCGCCTTCAACCACTCGGCCACTTTTCCGAAACTAGTTATCACTAGAAGAGCAATAAGATACCCTATTTATGGGAATTTAACAAGCGCATCAAACGCACTAAAAGTGGTAACGACCATTCACCACCGTAAAATTCCCGGGGGTGTGATGTTTTTCGAAATAATCGTAACCTTCTTTAAGGTTCTTCCAGAAGTCGTAATGTCTGGAATGCTTCTCCCGCGCTAGGCGCTTACGCTCCATCTTAAAGGGAAAGGCGTGTACCTCAACATAGCGCTGACCATTCCGCAGCGCCCCTTCCACTAAACGATAGATCTCATCCATCTGTTCGTCTGTCATGGCGTAGCAGCCTACAGAGTCACACTTTCCGTGCACCATTAAATGGCTTCCCGTGCGATTATAGAATCGGTCAAACGTATTGGGGAACCCTAAGTTAAATGAGCGATAAAAACGGCTATGGGGATTAAGTGCCCCAAGATCTACACGGTAAAAACCCTCTGGCGCTTGTAGATCCCCTTCGAAGAATTTAGGGCCCAATGTGCCGGAGTAGTTACAGATGGGATAATTAGCAAAATGGGTATATTTACGACTTTTAGGATCTTTCATCCAGAGCTCTAAAAGCGCTTCCTCTTTAAAAATACGAATAAAGACATTATCCCCCATCGACAAATTATAGTGCGCCAAACGGCTCTCGAGCGGCCCGCCAGAGATATAGGAGGGTGCCCCGCCAGAACTACAGCTAGCAATAATAAGGGCAAGAAAACCAATAAAGAGCCCCCGCAACCAATGAATTTTCTTTAACACTGAGATTCCTCGTTAATTAGAGATCAAATTACCTAAGCTATGATGAATCTTGAATAATGAGTATTCGCCATTAATAATCGAGCACTTTTACCACTTGAGGATGAAGCGCCGGCGTAGCCGCTAAAATCGTGGTGCTATCGAGTGAAAGAGGCTTATTATCGAGCGTTGTAACCACACCGCCAGCCTCCTCCACAATGACGGCTAAAGCCGCAACATCTAAAATATTGACATCGGACTCCACAATAATATCGAGCTTACCTTCGGCTAAAAGATGGTAATGGAGGAAATCCCCAAACCCACGGGTAGAATTTACCTCGGCAATTAACTTACCGTAGTTGAGCCACTTCTCACGATCGAGCGCAAGTTTTTTAAGATTGCCAGAAGAGAAGACCGCCTGCGAAAAATCGGCAATATCACTTACAGAGAGGCGCTTACCCTCTTTAAAAGCCCCTTGCCCTTTCACGGCGTAGATGCGTTCGCCCCCATTAAAGCTCGGAGCAACAGAGACGCCAAGCACAAGCTCCCCTTTATGCATTAAAGCGATCTGACACGAGAAAAACGGGCGCCCCCGCACAAAAGCTTTAGTGCCATCGATGGGATCAATCAACCAAATATAATCAGCATCCATATTGCGCTGACCCTCCTCCTCCCCGTAAAAACCATGGTCGGGGAAGTTTTTAGAGATATGCGCATAGATCGCCTTTTCCACCGCTACATCCACTTCTGTTACCGGGGTTTGGTCCTCTTTAATCTCGATTTTAAACGCATTTTGTTTAAACTCAGTGGCGATAATCTCCTCTCCAATGCGGGAGGCTTCTAGGGCGCACTCTAAAAATTGTTGCATGCTCTTCTCTCTTTACTATTTATCTGCGAGTTAATCTCCAAATGAATCGGCTATTTACTCTACTTGATCTGCTTTATTAGTGACTTCACTAGTTTCTTTATCCATTGCTTTACCGGGCTTTAAGCTTATTTCCCCTCTCGATTTAACATGGGGAAGCCAAGCTTTTCTCGAGAGGCGTAGTAGCTCTCCGCCACGGCACTTGCCATTTTACGTACTCGTAAAATATAACCCTGACGCTCTGTAACCGAGATCGCCTTACGGGCATCGAGCAAGTTAAAGAGATGGGAGGCCTTTAGCACCATCTCATAACTTGGAAGCGCAAGATCCTCTTTAAGTAGACGCGCCACCTCTTTTTCATAAAAATCGAAAGAGGTGAAGAGGAAATCGGTATCGGCGTGATTAAAGTTATAATCCGATTGCTCCACCTCATTCTGATGGAAGACATCGCCATAGGTGATTGTACCGAAAGGCCCATCTGACCAGACAAGATCATAAACGCTCTCTACTTCCTGAACATACATTGCAAAGCGCTCTAAACCGTAGGTAATCTCCCCCATTACAGGTTTACACTCTAAACCTCCCGCCTGCTGGAAATAGGTAAATTGCGTTACCTCCATTCCATTAAGCCAAACCTCCCAGCCTAAGCCCCATGCGCCTAAGGTGGGGGACTCCCAGTCATCTTCAACAAAGCGAATATCATGCTTCTCTGTATCGATTCCGAGTGCTTCTAGCGAGCCTAAATAGAGCTCCTGCATATTTTCAGGTGAGGGTTTAATCACCACCTGAAACTGGTAATAGTGCTGCAAACGGTTGGGGTTCTCTCCATAGCGACCATCTGTTGGACGGCGAGAGGGTTGAACATAAGCCGCCGCCCAAGGCTCTGGCCCAAGCGCCCGTAAAAAAGTAGCGGAGTGGAATGTCCCGGCCCCTACCTCCATATCGTAAGGCTGTAAAACAGCACAGCCCTGCTCTGCCCAATATTTTTGGAGGGTTAAAATAATCTCTTGAAACGTCATTTTCTTCATCGTTCTAATCTTTCTAAAACCTTCTAATGAACTCAACTTTGGGGCGAGATCGATCGCTCATTTTCGCGATCTTACCATTACCGCACCCGACTCCATCTTTTTACTTTTACTCTTTTTTGCAGCTTCTAAAAATTGATCTAAGCATAAACCGAGCGCTATACCCCATACCCTTAGATTAGGGGCGATCATCTTCAAAGAGCTGCTCTTGATAATCTTCAAAAATATCATCTGGCTCAACCTTTTTGTCCCCCTCAAAACGCTCGATGGGCAAAATCTCTCCCTTCCTAAAGCGGTGCTCTCGCTGAGGCACGGGGATCTCGATATTATTCTCACGCAGAGCTGTATCGATCGCCCACATATAAGCTGCTCTTACACCATTGGGGCGCTTAACTGCCCGAGCCGTGAGCCAAACCACTAACTCAAATTCGTAATAGAACTCTTTAAAATCGGTGAGCCAAACCGCAGGGTTTCGCCCTGGGATTCCTTTTAGGGTATGTGGGAGAGCCTCTGCCGCCTCTAAAACGGCCTCTCGCACGAGCTCTTTATCGGTTCCGTACGCCACTCTAAAGGGGTAACGCATCCGGCGCTGGGGCTCTTTGAGCGTCCAGTTCATCATTTTTGTATTGATAAACTCGGAGTTAGGGATCACGATATCGACATTATCATTATCGCTAATAATCGTGGCTCGAACGTTGATCTCTTTCACCTCTCCCCAAAGAGAGCGCCCTTTTACTTGATCCTGCAACTCAATAAAGTCCCCTACTTTAATAGAACGCTCAAAGAGAAGGATTAGCCCGGAGACAAAGTTATTCACGATCGATTGCAAGCCAAAACCCAGACCAATCGCTAACGCCCCCGCCACTAACGCAAAGTTAGTAAAATCGATCCCTACCGCTGTAAGCGCATAGAGGAAACCAAACAGGATAATGCCATAATAGACTAAGCGCCCAACAATATAGTAAGCCGGCAGCTTCTCATCCCCCCGCTTATTACCAATGCGATAAAGGAGACGATTTAACCAGAATGCCACCCACCAACAGGCCAGTACAATCACCAAAAACTGTGCAAAGCTCAGGGCGGTAACAGGAGTATCCCCCACTTTAAAGAGCGCCGTTCTTAACGATTGCTTCACATGACGCCAGGTGTAACTTAAGGTGCTCTTAGTGCGGTTAATGGAGTTGAGAATCACCCCCTGATACTGCAGCAGCTGCTTCTCTAAGATGCGCCCCATAAATTGCACGTCAGCAATCTCGATCTGTAATTTTTGCAGCAGAACCGAAGTCTCCTGAATTAATGAGAGACGATCCCGGGCAATGCCGGCTAAAAAGCTGTTTTGCTCACTGCCCCCTCGGGATTCAACATCGGCTAAAAAGCTGTTGGAATGCCCTCGCTCCACTTCGTTTTGATTAAACCAATCTTTAGCTTTGCCTAATAACTCTTGCATCGCACGTTGGCGATCGGCATGCCGTTTCTGGATCCGCTCAAGATCGAGGTACTCCTCCTCATCAGAGAGAATCTGCAAGGAATCCCATTCGCTCTCTCGCATTGCAAGACGCGCCTCTAAGACTGCGATGTTGATCTTCTCTCGCAAAACACGTTGATGGCGAAGTCTTGCTACAGCGCGATCTTCCGCCGTCTCTTCCGGCGTTAAAAGGAGCTGCGATTGCTCCCGTAGGAGCTTAATATTGGCCTCTTGCAGACGATTTGTCGCATCTTGTAGGCGAGTACTAATGGTGGAGCGCTCCTCTTCTGTAAAGGTTAAACGCTCAATAGCCAGATCCCGCACACGATTCATATCGGCTACTTCCGCCTCAAGGTTCTCTAAATTGCGGCGTTGCAGGCGAAGACGCTCAGTTAATAGCCCGAGCTCAGTTTGAATAAGTATAAGATTAAGCGCCGTGCTAAATCGGGTCGGATCTGTTGCACCCATCTCTAAAAAGATCACCATCTGATTATCGAGCTGGCGCACAAGGTTTCGTGATTGTTTCTCTTGATCGAAGATATCCTGCTCAACATTACTCACCTGCGCCGAGAGATCGCGCTCTCGGTGAATAACCGTCATCAACTCCCGAATATTGTAGCTCTCTTGCGGGATCTCCTTAGGCGCAGCTAGAGGCGCTTTCTTCTCTTTTAAGGAGGCATAAGCGGCGAAGTTTGCCTTTACATGGGAGATTTTGGGGAGATACTCTTTTTGCTGCTCACTATCGAGCACTTCGAGCTGCTCTTCTACACGCTCAACAAAAGCTTGAATCCTCTCCTGAAGCTCGCTGCCCTCTTTACTCTCAAAATATTGCCACCAAGAGGCTGGCAAATTCATAGGGTCGGGGAGCTTTTCTTCCGAAGGTTGTTGGGTTTGAGGATTAAAGCCCTCTTGAATAATGTTGCCAAGGGGATGAGTTTGGGGCAAAGCGACGCCACAACTCATAAAAATGAGCAGAAAAATCGCAATCATCCGCTGTATGTTAAACACTCATAACCCCCGAACTTACCAAGCTTGACTCTTAAACCCCCTTAGATTACTACAAACCGAAAGCGTGAACCTAATATTTTTGCATATCGTCTCTTGGCAATCTAAAATGGAGCATCGCATTATACTAGTTTTAAGGGGATTTTTGTGGCAGAAAAAGGAAATAATATTGCAAGCATTGAAGCGCAGCTTAAAGCCCTTGCAGAAATTGTAGAGTTGCTCGAAAAGGGGGATCTCTCTCTCGAAGATTCGATGAAAAAATTTGAAGAGGGGATCGCTTTAACTAAAAAGTGCCAAAAGACACTAGAAGCGGCAGAAACAAAACTCCAGCAATTAACCATTGCCAAATAAGCTCTGGCGAGGAACTCTCTAGCTAGCAGGCTAAGAAAAGACTAAAATTTAAAAGAACGAAATTTGTCTGCTTCGCTATTTTGAAGAGATAGAGAATAGCGACACTCTTTGCCCCCTATATTTATCATTTTATAATTTATATATTACTGAGATAGATCATTATGCCAACACCTTGGTTCTCCTCGCAATTAAGCGCATTTGAGACCGCTTTTCAGCAACAGCTTTCAGAGCTTAAAGCCCCAGATGCACGCTTAAAAGAGGCCATCTTATATAGCACGCTCAATGGTGGGAAACGCCTTCGAGCTCTCTTAGTTGTGGCTGCAGGGGAACTTAGTGGCGCAAAACTTTCTGCGCTCCATAAAATTGGAACTGCCATCGAGGCTATTCACGCCTACTCCCTTATTCATGATGATCTTCCCGCTATGGATGATGATGATATTCGCCGAGGCAAACCCACTTGCCACAAAGCCTTTGATGAGGCAACCGCTATTTTAGCAGGCGATGCCCTACTCACCTACGCCTTTGAAGTTCTAGCGAAGATTGAGGAGCTCCCCATTAAAACACGGCTCGAGCTCATACAACTCTACGCCACTTCTGCCGGAGCAAATGGCATGGTTGGTGGACAATCTCTTGACCTAGCCTCAGAAAACCGCACAATCTCCTTAAGCCAATTAGAGAGTATTCATCGCCATAAAACAGGTGCCTTAATTAAGGCTGCGATTCTCTCCGGGGCAATGGCGGGGTCGGATAATGATGCGATTTTAACGCCGCTGACTCAATATGCGGATAATGTAGGCCTCGCCTTTCAGATTAAAGATGATATTTTGGATGTAACCGGTACTACCGAGGAGCTTGGAAAGGCAGCAGGAAGCGATCTTTTACAAGAGAAATCTACCTACATTACACTATTAGGTTTAGAAGAGTCGCAAAAACGACTAGAGGCTTTAACCACAGAGGCAAAAGCACTCCTCGCCCCCTTTGGGGAAAAAGCCACTCCCCTCGTTGATCTTGCCGATTACATCCTCAATCGTAACCACTAAGGATAGCAACATGGACTCCTACACCCTTTTGAAGCAGATTCACTCCCCCGCTGATCTTAAATCGCTCTCTCTAAATGAGCTAAAGAGGGTCGCGAAAGAGTTGCGCCAATATCTTATTGAGAGCGTACTCAATTCGGGCGGACATTTTGCCTCTGGCCTTGGCGTAATCGAGCTCACTGTTGCCCTTCACTATATCTTTAACTCCCCCCACGATAAGATTGTCTGGGATGTAGGCCACCAAGCTTACCCCCATAAAATACTCACTGGACGGAAAGATGAGATTCACACCATTCGCAAAAAAGGGGGACTAGGCCCTTTCCCTTCGATCTTTGAGAGCCCTCACGACGCTTTTGGCGTAGGCCACTCATCAACCTCGATTAGCGCAGCATTAGGGATGGCCGCAGCGGCAAAACTTAAAGGGGATGATTCTCAGCAGCTTATTGCAGTAATTGGGGATGGCGCACTCACAGCAGGGCAAGCCTTTGAGGCCCTTAATCATGCGGGTGATCTTAAGGCAAATATGTTAGTTATCCTCAATGATAACAATATGTCGATCTCCCCTAATGTGGGAGCATTAAGCACAATGCTCACCCGCACGCTCTCTAAACCCCTTTTGCAAAATGTGCGGGCAAGCGGCGCAAAAATTCTCGAAAACCTCCCCTTCAGTCACGCTCTTGATTTAGCAAAACGAGCAGAGAGCCAGATTAAAAATAGCATCACCGGGGAGAGCACTATCTTTGAAGAGTTTGGCTTTCAATACTTCGGCCCTATTGATGGGCATGATCTTCCCACGCTTATCGATACTTTAGAGAATCTTAAACATAAGCATGGGCCTAAGTTTCTCCATATCACTACCCAAAAGGGGAAAGGCTATGCAAAAGCAGAGGCTGAGCCTGTCACATTTCATGCAGTCTCCGCCGCTAAAAAGAGCGACAAGCCTGAAGAAAAACGCCCTACAGAAACCTCAAATGCCTTAAGTTACACAGAAGTCTTCTCCCAATGGCTCTGCGATACTGCAGAAAAAGAGCCTAATTTAGTGGCGATTACCCCGGCAATGTGCGAAGGCTCTGGACTTGTACAATTTAGCCAGCGCTTTCCTGAGCGGTTTTACGATGTCGCCATTGCCGAGCAACATGCCGTAACGCTTGGCGCTGGCATGAGCTTAAATGGCTTAAAGCCTGTGGTCGCCATCTACTCCACCTTCCTCCAACGCGCCTACGATCAGCTACTTCATGATGTGGCTATTCAGAATCTTGATGTGACTTTTGCGATCGACCGCGCAGGGATTGTAGGGCCTGACGGCGCAACCCACGCGGGTACTTTCGATCTTGCCTTTATGCGCTGTATTCCCAACATGGTGATTATGGCGCCTAGCGATGAATTAGAGAGCTATCGCATGCTTACTACTGCCTATCAATACTCAGGACCTGCAGCTGTGCGTTATCCTCGCGGTAAAGGGATAGGCGCTTCTTTAACGGGGGAGACTCTCTATGAACCCCTACCCTTTGGAAAGGCCAATCTTATCGAACAAGGAGAAAAGCTGCTCGTTATCAGCGTAGGCGCCATGCTCCCCCTTGCAAAAGAGGTCAATAAACACTTTAAAGGGACTTTAATAGACCTGCGCTTTGTTAAGCCTCTCGATCAAGCACTTTTAACAGAGCTAGCCCAATCTCATGACGCCATTATTACCATAGAAGATGGCGCAATTATGGGGGGAGCTGGATCTGCAGTACAAGAGCTTCTTTCAAAAGAGGGGATCTACACACCCATGAAACATTTTGGGATCACGGATCGCTACCCCGAGCATGGAGAGCGGGAAGAGATTCTCAGCGATTATGGTTTAACGCCTGATAATCTCATCTCTCAAACTAAAATATTCCTACAAAAAATAGAGAAGCCCTAACCTCTTCTCCAACTCTCTAATTAAATGGGAGTTTGAAATTAATCAGCACATATAAAAATGCCGAAGGTAAACTCCCTTCGGCATTTTGCTAATCAAACACTCTTTATTCTCTAACTATTCGGAAAGAGCATTAAAAAACCGCACAACTGACAACAGCCTTTGCCTTATTTTTGGCTCAAAATTTCATTTTGCGCACTAACAATCTCGGCAATGCCCTTCTCTGCAAGTTCAAGCATTATTAAAAGCTCCTCTTTTGCAAAAGCAGCCTGTTCTGCTGTAGCTTGCACCTCAATAATTTTTCCAGCACCCGTCATAATAACGTTCATATCAGTATCTGCATTACTATCTTCAAGGTAATCCAGATCAAGCACTGGCTGCCCCTGATAAACACCTACAGAGATCGCTGCGATCTGCTCAATTAACGGATTTTCTGTAATCTCACCTTTAGAGAGAAGGTGATTTATCGCCGCAACTAAAGCAATATAAGCCCCCGAAATCGCCGCCGTTCGCGTGCCTCCATCTGCTTGAAGAACATCACAATCGAGGGTAATGGTACGCTCACCCAGCTTTTCAAGATCCACAGCTGCCCGCAAAGAACGCCCAATTAAACGTTGGATCTCTTGTGTTCTACCACTCTGCTTTCCACGAGCCGCTTCTCGCCCAGAACGGGTATGGGTTGAGCGTGGCAACATACCATACTCCGCCGTCACCCAACCTGAACCCTGCCCCCGTAAAAATGGGGGAACACGCTCTTCAACGCTTGCAGTGCAGAGCACTTTAGTATTTCCAAAACACGCAAGAACAGAGCCTTCAGCATGCATAGTAAACTCAGGAATAAAAGTTAATTCACGCATCTCATTATGCGCACGGCCAGATGGTCTCATCTCTTCTCACTTTTAAATAAATAGTATTCGCAAAAACAAAAAGCGCTCAACAACAGTCGGGAGCGCTTCTCTCATAAATAGAATAGTTTATATATAAAATTTACATATAAAAAAAACCTAAGAAGGTTTTCTTAGGTTTATGTTATTTACCGCGATAAACGATGCGGCCTTTAGAGAGGTCATAAGGAGTGAGCTCTACTTTAACTCTATCTCCCATTAAAATGCGGATGTAATTTTTACGCATTTTACCTGAAATATGAGCAGTAATAACATGACCGTTATCGAGCTCAACTCTAAATTGTGTATATGGAAGGGTTTCAATAACCGTTCCTTCCATTTCGATATGATCTTCTTTCGACATAAACTCTTCTAAGATATAAAAATATAAGTTGGTCGGGACAGCAGGATTTGAACCTGCGACCCCTTGCACCCCATGCAAGTGCGCTACCAGACTGCGCCATGCCCCGACAAATCGAACTAGATAGTATCAAACAATTTCTGACTTAGCAAGCCCTATTCCTCTACAGCGACAAAATCAGACACTTCTGTGCGCTCAAGGCCACCTCCTAAAGCAGCATAGAGAGAGATACCATTCATAATCTTCTCAAAATAGGTGCCTAATAAGGCCTGACGTGCATTAAAGAGGGTTCGTTGAGCATCAAGCACATCGAGATAGCTTGCAATACCATTAGTATAGAGAAGATTAGCTAAACGTAACTGCTCAGAAGTTGTCGCCACAAGATTACGTTGCGCTCGGAGCTGCTTTTCTAACGGCGCTCGAGAAACTAAACCATCAGCCACTTCTCTGAAAGCTTGCTGAATGGCCTTCTCATAATTAACCACTGCCATATTGGTACGAACATGGGCTAAATCGAGATTAGCTTTGGTCTTGCCCCAGTTAAAGATCGGCAATGAGATCGCTGGCGAGAATGTCCAACCACTTGTGCCTGAAGAGAAGAGATCAGAAAAACTACTCGACATCCGATTAGCTGTAGCCGTTAAAGAGATACTTGGGAAAAAGGCTGCTCGTGCGGCACCAATATTGGCATTCGCTGCTTTAAGTTTATACTCGGCCTCTGCCACATCGGGACGAACTAAAAGTACCTCTGAAGGTAAACCTACAGGTAGATCATCAAAAAACTGGTTACGTAATGAGAGTCCACGGGGTAGTGAGAGTGGCTCACCGCCCACTAACTCATTTAATGCGTTGAGTGCCGTTGCCTGCTCACGCTCAAATTTTGCCACTTGTACACGGGCAGAATGAACTTGCCCTAATGCTTGCGCAAGATCGAGATCGTTTGCAATTCCTGCATCAACTTGCTGTTTAACTAAGTTGTAAGAGGCCTGGTTTGCACTTAACGTCTCCCGTGCTAATTGCAACTGCTCGCCGGCTAAGCGCTCCGCTACATAACTCCGAGCAACTTGGGCAATTAACGCAATTCGCACCGCCTTCTGCCCTTCAACCGTTGCAAAATACTCATTGAGCGCTGCATCGCTCATCGATTTTACCCGACCAAAAAAGTCGAGCTCGAAATTACTCACTCCTAAATTCACGGTATGGCGCTCGGTAATTTGGCTGCCCATACCAGGTTGAGTATTCGCGCTGCCTGTTTTGCTTCGTGAGCTCTGCCCCCCTGCATTAATGCCGGGATAGCGATCTGCATCGGTAATACCATACGCTAAACGCGCCGCCTCAACATTTAGCAGAGCTAACTTCATATCCTTATTATTGAGAAGTGCGGTATCGATATAACGAATCAGACGATCATCCTTAAAATACTCTCGCCAACTAATGTCGTGGGCAAAATATTGCACTCCAGGAGCCACCGCCTCTGTTGGGAAGGTATCTAAAACTGGAAGCTCCGGACGAACATATTCTGGCGCCATAGAGCAAGCCGCTAAAATAAAGGGCGCTCCAATATATAATAATTTCTTTTTCATAATGAGATTCAATACTCCACACACATAGCCGTAATGTTGGCTGATGGTGACTCTACACGCGAATTTTTATAAGGAAGTTAGTATAGCAATTGACAACAAGGTTGTCATGATTTCCCCAAAATTTAGACGAACAATGCCTATAACGCGCTACATTCGTCCAAATTTATAGAGACGTTTACGCCAATAGGGCTGATCAATACTGGTGATCTCCACCCGCTTTCCACTGCTTGGGGCATGAACCATCTTATTGTTGCCGAGATAGATCCCCGCATGGGAAACTGTGCGTCCGTTGATCTTAAAAAAGACAACATCTCCCGGCTGCGGGCGGCTCGTCGGGGAGAAAAACTTCGATTGCTCCCTTGTAATCCGAGGAATATCGAGCCCAACTTTCTGATAGGCATACTGAATTAAACCACTGCAATCAAAACCCTGATGAGGGGCAGAACCCCCTAGCTTATAGGGTGTACCGATCTGTTTAATCGCAATTTGAATCGCTTCCCGCTTCTGTTCATCTGTCATCTGCGCATGGGCTGAACTCAAGCTCAATAAAAACAGACCGATGAGACTACTTAGCGTGGTATAACGGCGAAGAATAGACTTTAAACCTTCCACAATAGCTCCTTAAATTTTTTTAACTTCAATGGGTTATTCACCCGCAAAAATAGGGAGGATACCCATTAATATCCCTTACTTTCTTATAAGCCGCAAAACCATTTACACCCTAATGGTTAGGGTGATGAATGACTTAACAAAAACTTTTCCACCCCGCTTATTCCAGGAAATGGGCGACTTTGCTATAATTTAGGCTTCGATTTCACGCTTATCTCAAAAAGGATAATCTTATGGCGAAGCACCAACAGAATAAGTTATTAATTGTACACTCAAATCAGCAAGACGCCCAAAAAATTGGACGAGTTTTGCGCGATCTTTCGCTCTACTCTGAAATCACCACACTTAGCGATCTTCCCAATCAGCTAAAAAATGCTCCGCCAAAAGGGATCTTAACCAACTTACCGAATGAGGTGAATAATGCTCTTTGCGAACATTCACTCTCTATTCCGCTCTGGGAATTAACACCGGGTGACGCCGAAAATAGAGAGGCTCTTCTCGATTTTGCAAAAGCCACTGGCGTTGAAGCGGTGTGGACTTTAGATGCTTTTATCGATTATCACATTGAAGAGATTCGCAACCAAGTGGGCGATGAAGAGGTTATTCTTGGGCTCTCAGGGGGGGTGGATTCATCCGTAGTCGCCGCACTTATCCACCGCGCCATTGGTAAGCAGTTAACCTGTGTATTTGTAGATACAGGGCTTCTTCGTCTCCATGAGGGAGATAATGTAATGAAGACCTTTGCAGATAATATGGGCGTTAAAATTATTCGGGTAGATGCTGAAGAGCGCTTTTTAGAAGCTCTTAAAGGAGAAGCGGATCCGGAGAAGAAGCGAAAGATTATCGGCGAGCTCTTCGTGCGCATTTTTGAAGAGGAGTCCCGCAAGCTTTCAAGTGCAAAATGGCTAGCACAAGGCACGATCTACCCCGATATTTTGGAATCCTTAAATACGAAAGATGGCGTTGCCGTAAAGTCCCATCATAATGTTGGTGGCTTACCGGAAGATATGGATCTTGAGCTCTTAGAGCCGATTAAATCTCTCTTTAAACACGAGGTAAGAGAACTTGGCGTAAAGCTTGGTTTACCACGAGAGATGGTCTATCGCCACCCCTTCCCCGGCCCTGGTTTAGGGGTGCGTATTCTCGGTGAAATCAAAAAAGAGTATGCAGATATTCTACGTTATGCCGATCATATCTTTATCGAGGAGCTCTACAAAGCCGATCTTTATGATAAAACCTCACAAGCCTTTGCTGTTTTTGTGCCTGTAAAATCGGTGGGTGTAGTGGATGATAAGCGAGTATATGATTATGTTATTGCTCTTCGCGCCATTGAAACCATCGACTTTATGACAGCAAGAGCCGCGCATCTCCCCCATGACTTTATAGAACATGTCTCAAACCGAATTATTCGCGAAGTGAAAGGCGTTTCTCGGGTTGTGTATGATATTTCAAACAAACCCCCTGCAACAATTGAGTGGGAGTAAATTTCTGTGTATCATGGGAAGCCTATATTTATAGCCTTCCCGCACATGGCGGAATATCTAATTAGGAGACGATCAATTATGCGTATTGTATTACTTGGCGCACCTGGGTCTGGCAAAGGCACTCAGGCGGAAAATATTGTTAAAAAATTTGGTGTCACTCACCTCTCTACAGGTGATATGCTCAGAGCAGAAGTGAGCGCTGGCACCCCTCTGGGTCTCGAAGCTAAAAAGATTATGGATGAAGGCCAATTAGTCTCTGACGATATTGTTCTTGGCATGATTAAGGGCCAGATTGAAAAAGCGGATAAGGGCTTTCTTCTCGATGGATTTCCCCGCAATATTAATCAAGCAGAGCAGCTCGATGAGCTCTTAGAAGAGATGGGGCAACCAATTCAAAAAGTGATCTACTTCGATGTTCCTTTTGAAGTGATCAAAGAGCGCTTAGCTTCCCGCGGTCGTTCCGATGATACGGAAGAGACAATTCGTAAGCGCCGTAAAGTGTATGAAGAAGAGACTTTCCCCTTAGTGGATTATTTTATCCGCCAAGGCAAACTTCAAACCATTGAAGGCACTGGCGAAATCGAAGAGATCAGCCAAAATATCTTTGAAGCTCTTGAGCCCCTTGCCTACTAACGACTAAGCTTACGTAGCACAAGTCGAGCTCTACGCTTGCAAAGTTCTATTGAAAACAGAAAAGGCTGCTTATTTTAAGTAGCCTTTTATTTTTCTTTAAACAACCTATCTCCGCTAAACAGAGTTCATACTATGAAAAAAAATCTCCTAGGCATTCTTGGTACGCTAATATTTATCACCCTCTTTGCCTATTTTGCTCGCCCCCTCTTTACGCCGCAAATTGAGAGCAATATGGAAACAGAACCCTTTTGGGTGATTGAAGCGGATCAAGATCGGCTCTCTGTATTTAATCTTACGCTCGAAGAGTCCACCCTTGAAGAGTTGCTCTTTATGCTGGGTAATCGCCTAAGCCTCTCTATCTTTGAAGAAGAGGGGGAGTATCAGCTTGAAGGCTATATCCGGGAAACCCTTGTGGGAGGCTTGTCTGCTAGAATCCCCTTTACACTAGAAGCGGAGCAGTCCCTTTTAGAGAGTATTAGTACTGAACTTAAGCCCCATAAACGCTCCACATCAAAACGCACAATTTATGAAGTCCCCCAAGATCAACACTTCCATTTTATGCAGAATATTGTGCAGAGCCTCGCTTTTATCCCTATGGCGGTGACTCTAGATGAATCGATTGTTTTTCATCACTTTGGCACACCTAGCATGAAGATAGAGGAGGCTGAAAACTCCGTTATTCACTATCTCTACCCAGAAAAAGGGGTGGATATCGCCCTAGATCCCACTAAAAAACGGCGCTCTGTAGTGCAATATATTGTGCCAAAATATTTTGATCAATATGTTGTGCAACCACTTTTAGATAATGGGGGAACACTCCTATAAAAGGGAATACTCCTATTTTTGCTCACTGATTTTATTAAGGATAAAACTTGCCGCCATCATTCCCATGGTGGCGGTAACTGTAATCACAGAACCATAGCCGGAACAATCTAGCCCCCCAGAGCGACTCTTAGCCTGACTATTTTCACTGCTAAAGACAGCCGGCACTCCAAAACGCTTAGGCTTAGAAGGAAAGCCATACTCCTTTTTTAATCTCGCTTTAAGCCTTGCCGATAAAGGGTCATGATAAGTTAGGTTAAGATCATCAATCAATAAGGCGCCAGCATCCCGCTTCCCCCCTGCCGCTCCTGTGGTAATAATTTTATAACGATTTTTTTTGGCCCAAGCGATCAGCCCCGCTTTAACCTTTACCTCATCAATCGCATCTAAAATCCAGCTCTCTTTACGATCCCCCCAAGGCATCGTTGCGAGATTCTCTAAAGTTAAAAAATCCTCAATAACCACCACCTTACAGCGATCATTAATCTCCGCAATACGACGCTTCATCGCTTCTACCTTTGACTCCCCTACAGTTGAGCTTAGAGCGTGAATCTGCCGATTAATATTGCTCTCTGCCACATTATCAAGGTCGATCAAAGTAAGCTTTCCTATCCCAGAGCGGGCTAACGCCTCCACCGCCCATGAGCCTACCCCCCCAATGCCAGCCACCACCACATGGCTCTGATGAAACTTTTCTAATATTTGATCTCCATAGAGACGATTTAAGCTTGAAAATCGGCGATCATAATCTTGGGGAGTATTCATTATCTCTTCCTCTATAGGGGGTTAAGGGAACTTTATCACTGCTCTACAGCCATAAAATATTTCTGCACACAAAAAAGAAGGTGCCGAAGCACCTTCCAGATTTTATCAATTTTTAACAGCTCGGCAATGCCGAAAATGTTAATAAGCTCTTTTAAAAGGGATTAACCTAAACGCTCGTTTACTTTATCCCAGTTAATGAGATTCCAGAAGTTCTCAAGATAATTGGGGCGGCTATTACGATAATCGATATAGTAAGCATGCTCCCAAACATCACAGGTTAAAAGAGGTGTTTGACCCTCTGTCATTGGGTTGCCTGCGTTTGAAGTGGACACAAGCTCAAGCGAGCCATCTTTATTCTTTACAAGCCATGCCCAACCTGCACCGAAAGTACCCGCTGCACATTTATCGAACTCTTTTTGGAAAGCTTCGAATGAACCCCATTTTTTATTGATCTCTTCCGCAATTTTACCTGTTGCTTCGCCACCACCTTGAGGTTTAAGCGACTCCCAGTAAAATGTGTGGTTCCAAACTTGCGCTGCGTTATTAAAGATTGGACCTGAAGATTTTAAGATAATCTCTTCAAGCGTTGCCTTCTCAAACTCTGTACCTTCAATAAGTGTATTTAAGGTGTTTACGTAAGTTTGATGGTGCTTACCGTAGTGATACTCTAAAGTCTCTTTAGAGATATGTGGCTCTAATGCGTCGAGCGCATAAGGTAATTTAGGTAATTCAAATGACATATAGTCCTCCATTAATTGTAAAACAATATAATACTCAACCTTAATTTTAGTGGGATTCTTGCACTAACTCAAGTTAATCGCAGATTCCCTGGGAGTAAGGCAGCACCTTTAATAGCATGGGGGGCTGTTAAATATTGCGCCCTCTTTAGAGGTTGCAATCGCTCTTTACAATCCCGATAAAACAATCAGTAAACTATTTTTCCGCCTGACGCCAATCGATAGTTTTGCCAACTTTATCCAAAATACTATTGACATACCGATGACTTCCCTCGGCACCAAACTGCTTAGCTAACTCTACCGATTCATTAATCACCACTCGGTAAGGAATATCATACTGATATTTTAGCTCATAAGTTCCAAGCCATAGGATCGCTTTTTCGATAGGGTCTACATCATTAATATTACGATCTAAAAAGGGCTCAATCATGCCATTAAGCTCCTCACTATGGATCGTAATATATTGCAATAGCTCATGAAAATATTCGCTATTAGCCCCACTTGCTCCCTCTTTGCGCTTTTCATCCATCTCTTCATCATCCCAAACATAATTCTTATCTGCTAAGGATTGCGCAATCTGAAAGATATCGGTTTGCGAGATTTGCCACTCATAGAGCGCCTGAACTAAGAAAAACCGTGCAGATTTTCGCGATGCAATAAATTTATATTTAGCCTTTTTAGAAATAGACACTCTATTTCTCCTCTTTTGCTTAGCGTATGTCTGATATAAAAAACGCCCCACAGATGTGGAGCGCTCTTCTAACTATAATTCCACTTAACCGCTATAAAAATAACAATTATTGGCCTGCGTTACGACGCTCTTGATGATGGATTAATCCTGTTCCTGCCGGGATTAAACGACCAACAATAACGTTCTCTTTAAGGCCACGTAAATTATCACGTAAGCCACGAACTGAAGCATCTGTAAGTACGCGTGTTGTCTCCTGGAACGAAGCTGCGGAGATAAAGCTATCTGTCGCAAGTGATGCTTTGGTAATTCCAAGAAGAACAGGCTGATATTTCGCCGGCACTTTACCTTCTGCTTCTAAACGCTCATTCTCTTCGAGAACCGCCACATACTCAGGCTGCTCGCCTTTGATAAAGCTACTATCATTCGATTCAAGAATCTCCACTTTACGGAGCATTTGACGAATAATAACCTCAATATGCTTATCGGAGATCTTCACCCCCTGGAGGCGATAAACGTCCTGAATCTCTTTTACAAGATACTCAGCAAGCTCTTTCACCCCAAGTAAGCGAAGGATGTCGTGTGCACTTAACTCACCATCAACAACGATCTCCCCTTTCTCAACGGTTTCTCCCTCAAAGACGTTAACATGACGCCATTTTGGAATGAGCTCTTCATGCGCAACGCCATCTGCATCCGTAATCACAAGACGCTGTTTGCTCATCGTTTCGCGACCAAAGCTTACGATACCTGTTGTCTCTGCAAGGATAGCAGCCTCTTTGGGCTTTCTCGCCTCGAAAAGATCCGCAACTCTTGGGAGACCCCCGGTAATATCTCGAGTCTTCGAGGATTCTTGCGGAATACGCGCTAACGCATCTCCAACATTCACCTCATCTCCGTTATCGAGTGTGACAATCGCACCCACAGGGAGTGTATACATCGCCGTTACATCTGTTCCGGGAATATTGAGCTCATTGCCTGCCTCATCTACCACATAGATCGTTGGGCGTTTTCCACTTGCGCTACGCTGTTTCGAGTCGAGCACAATAAGGTTTGAAAGACCGGTAATATCATCCGTCTGCTTCTGAACGTTAATATTCTCTTCAAAATCTACAAACTTGATATAGCCCGAAACTTCAACGATAACCGGGATTGTATGGGGATCCCATGTTGCCACAATATCGCCCACATCCACCTGGCCACCTTCATCCACTGTGATCACTGCACCATAAGGGATCTTATAGCGCTCACGGTTACGGCCAAAGTCATCCATGATGATTAACTCACCCGAACGAGAGGTCGAAACTAAATGATTATCTTTATTACGTACTGTCTTCACACGGAAGAGTTTAAGCGTACCCTTAGTCTTCACCTGGACGTTAGAGACCGCTGCTGACCCCGAGGCCGCACCCCCGATATGGAACGTACGCATCGTCAACTGTGTTCCCGGCTCACCGATCGATTGCGCCGCAATAACGCCCACCGCTTCACCCGGATTCACTAAGTGACCGCGACCAAGATCTCGGCCGTAACATTTCGCACAGAGGCCGTAACGATTCTCACAGGTAATAGGTGAACGGGTAATCAGCTCATCCACACCCTTTTCATCTAAGAGCTCAACCGCCGCTTCATCCAGTAATGTTCCTGCTTCGAAAAGCACTTCATCGGTACCGGGAACAAAGACATCTTCCGCAACAACAAGCCCTAATACACGCTCACGAAGTGGCTCAACAATATCTCCACCCTCTACGATAGGCGTCATTAAGAGACCATCTTTCGTGCCACAATCTTCCGATGTGATCACTAAGTCCTGAGCAACATCTACAAGACGGCGGGTTAAGTAACCTGAGTTTGCCGTCTTAAGTGCGGTATCCGCAAGACCTTTACGTGCACCATGCGTAGAAACGAAGTACTGAAGAACGTCAAGACCTTCACGGAAGTTTGCAGTAATAGGTGTTTCGATAATCGAACCATCAGGTTTTGCCATCAAACCACGCATTCCCGCTAGCTGACGAATCTGCGCTGCACTACCTCGCGCCCCTGAATCGGCCATCATGAAGATCGAGTTAAAGGAATCTTGCTCCGTCTCTTCTCCCGTCTCTTCATCAATCACCTTTTCAGTACCAAGGTTATCCATCATAGTCTTCGCGACCTCTTCGTTAGTACGAGACCAGATATCGATTACCTTATTGTAACGCTCACCATTGGTAACTAAACCTTGCGAGTATTGTGCCTGAACCTCTTTTACCTCTGCTTCTGCAGCTTCGATAATGGCGTCTTTCTCTTCTGGAATCACCATATCTTCGTAGCTGATTGAGGTTCCCGAACGCATTGCGTAATAGAAACCGGTATACATCAATTTATCCGCAAAGACGACCGTCTCTTTAAGGCCTAAACGGCGATAGCAGACATTAATTAAGGTCGAGATTTCACGCTTTGCAAGAACCTTATCCACTAATGAGAAAGGAAGCCCTTCGGGAAGAAGTTCCGCTAAAAGCACACGACCTACCGTGGTCTCCACGCGACGATACTCTTCGCCCTCTTCTGCATCTTCAAACATGGAGATGGGAAGACGCACTTGAATCTTCGCGTGAACATCGAGCTGTTTTAACGCATAAGCACGATGAACCTCATTGGCATCAGCAAAAATTCGTCCTTCACCCTTAGCATTCACTTTTTCACGGGTCATATAGTAAAGCCCAAGAACAACGTCCTGAGAAGGAACGATGATCGGCTCACCATTTGCGGGCGAAAGGATGTTATTTGAAGACATCATGAGCGCACGCGCTTCAAGCTGAGATTCAATCGATAAAGGTACGTGAACCGCCATCTGGTCCCCGTCAAAGTCCGCGTTAAACGCAGTACAGACTAAGGGATGAAGCTGGATCGCTTTACCTTCGATAAGCACGGGCTCAAAAGCTTGAATTCCCAATCTATGAAGGGTCGGCGCACGGTTAAGAAGTACTGGGTGCTCCGTGATCACATTCTCTAAGATATCCCAAACTTCAGGCACTTCACGCTCAACCATCCGCTTTGCAGCTTTAATAGTTGTAGCAATACCCCGCTGAATTAATTGAGAGAAGATAAAGGGCTTAAAGAGCTCAAGCGCCATTAACTTCGGTAATCCACACTGATGGAGGCGAAGCGTCGGACCTACAACGATTACAGAACGGCCCGAATAGTCCACACGCTTACCTAATAAGTTTTGACGGAAACGCCCCTGCTTACCTTTAATCATATCTGCAAGCGATTTAAGAGGACGCTTATTAGCCCCCGTAATCGCACGGCCACGACGACCATTATCGAGTAACGAGTCTACAGACTCCTGAAGCATACGCTTCTCGTTACGAACGATAATATCGGGCGCATTTAACTCTAAAAGGCGCTGCAAGCGGTTATTACGATTAATAACACGGCGATAGAGATCATTAAGATCTGACGTTGCAAAACGTCCACCATCAAGCGGAACTAAAGGACGCAAATCAGGCGGCAAAACAGGAAGACGAGTCAATACCATCCACTCAGGTTTATTCCCCGATGCGATAAATGACTCCACCAATTTAAGGCGGTTAGAGATTCGTTTAAACTTAGTCTCTGAACGTGTCTCTGCCAACTCTTCACGAAGTTTAGAGGCTTCCTCTTCAAGGTCTAATGCCTTAAGAAGCTCTAAAATAGCCTCCGCTCCCATGCGGGCATCAAACTCATCACCATACTCTTCGATGGTATCTAAAAACTCCTCATCCGAAAGAATTTGTCCATGCTCAAGCGGTGTTAAACCGGGTTCAATCACCACAAACGATTCAAAATAGAGGATTTTTTCAATATCACGCAACGTCATATCGAGGAGTAACCCGATACGGCTAGGGAGTGATTTTAAATACCAGATATGCGCAACTGGTGAAGCAAGCTCAATATGCCCCATGCGCTCACGGCGTACTTTTGAGAGTGTGACTTCAACGCCACACTTCTCACACACAACCCCACGGTGCTTTAAGCGCTTATATTTACCACATAAGCACTCATAATCTTTTGGTGGACCAAAAATTTTCGCACAGAAGAGACCATCACGCTCAGGTCTAAATGTACGGTAATTAATGGTCTCTGGCTTCTTTACCTCACCAAAGGACCACTCTTTAATCATTTCAGGAGATGCAAGACCGATTCGAATCGCATCAAATTCGCTTTGATCGTCTGGATTCTTAAATAAATTTAATAAGTTCATTGTTTTCTTCCAATTTATATTTTTAAGAAATGGCTAACAGTTAAGGATCGAAAAGGGCTTACTCATCCTTCTCAAGCGTAATATCGATACCGAGAGAACGGATCTCTTTAACAAGTACGTTAAAGGACTCCGGCATTCCCGCCTCAATATTGTGCTCTCCATTGACGATGTTTTTATACACGGCAGTTCTACCGGTCACATCATCCGACTTAACAGTTAACATCTCCTGCAACGTATGTGCTGCACCATAAGCTTCGAGTGCCCACACTTCCATCTCCCCGAAACGCTGACCACCAAACTGCGCTTTACCGCCGAGAGGTTGCTGAGTAACGAGTGAGTAAGGACCTGTTGAACGGGCGTGCATCTTATCATCCACTAAGTGGTTGAGTTTGAGCATATACATGTAACCTACGGTTACTGGGCGATCAAACGCATCCCCTGTCCGTCCGTCATAGAGAGTGATCTGCCCAGACTCCGGGAGATCTGCTAAACGGAACATACGGCGCATCTCTTCTTCTGATGCTCCATCAAACACTGGGCTTGCCATCGGCACCCCTTTTCTAAGGTTGCTACAGAGCTCAATAATCTCAACATCACTGAATTTATCGAGATCTACACGCTGTGCACTCTCATCTTTATTATAAATTTCATCTAAGAAATCTCGCAGTTCTTTGATCTTCGCTTGCTGTTTAAGCATTTTATCGATCTTTTGCCCAAGACCGTGCGCTGCCCAACCTAAGTGAGTCTCAAGAATCTGACCAATATTCATACGGGAAGGAACACCTAACGGGTTCATGCAGATATCCACAGGCGTACCATCTTCCATGTAGGGCATATCCTCTTCGGGAACAATCATCGAAATAACCCCTTTGTTCCCATGACGTCCTGCCATCTTATCCCCAGGTTGAATACGGCGTTTAACTGCAAGATAAACCTTCACCATCTTCAATACACCAGGCGCAAGCTCGTCCCCTTGAGTAAGTTTTTCACGCTGCTCTTCAAATTTACGATTTGAATCTTTACGCTGCTGCTCAAGAAGCTTCTTAAGTTTAGCGAGCTCTTCTACAGAGGCCTCATCCTTAAGTTTAAGATCGAGCCATTTTTCACGCTCAAGACCTTCAAGATACTCTTTTGTAATCTTATCGCCTGACTTCAAACCTTTATTTCCGCCGGCAACTTCCAAGCCAATAAGGTTCTTCTCTACACGCTCAAAGAGGTCATCTTCAAGAATACGAAGCTGGTCATTTAAGTCTTTACGAATTCCGCGAAGCTCACGATCTTCAATCTCTTTAGCGCGGCTATCCTTTTCGATACCATCACGGGTAAAGACGCGAACATCTAATACCGTTCCATCCATACCTGAAGGTACTCGAAGCGAGTTATCCTTCACATCAGATGCTTTCTCACCAAAAATTGCTCTTAAGAGCTTCTCTTCTGGCGTTAAAGTCGTCTCGCCTTTAGGAGAAACTTTACCTACTAAGATATCACCTGACTTCACTTCCGCACCGATAAAAGCAATTCCTGCCTCATCAAGCTTAGAGAGTGCTGATTCCGAAACATTAGGAATATCCGCTGTAATCTCTTCTGGGCCTAACTTAGTATCTCGGGCAACACAGGTTAACTCTTCGATATGGATCGTAGTAAAGCGCTCCTCTTTCACTACTCGCTCGGAAATTAAGATCGAGTCTTCGTAGTTGTAACCATTCCAGGGCATAAACGCCACAAACATGTTTTGTCCTAGCGCAAGCTCCCCTAGGTCTGTTGAAGGGCCATCCGCTAAAATGTCTTGCTTCGAAACAACATCCCCTTCTTTTACCAGCACCTTCTGGTTAATACAGGTGTTATGGTTAGAGCGCTGATATTTCGTAAGGTTATAAATATCTACCCCAGATTCACCTACTACAGTCTCATCATCATTCACACGGATAATGATTCTTGTGGCATCTACATAATCCACCACACCTCCGCGGCGAGCAACCACACAGACCCCGGAGTCACGAGCTACAATACGCTCCATTCCTGTACCCACTAATGGGCGATCCGCAATCAAAGTAGGGACTGCTTGACGTTGCATGTTCGAACCCATCAAAGCACGGTTCGCATCATCATGCTCTAGGAAAGGAATTAACGCCGCAGCAATTGAAACAATCTGCTTAGGAGAGATATCGATATAGTCGATCTGATCTTTCGTTAAGAGTGTAAACTCACCCTCTACACGAGAAGCGATAAGATCATCAACAAACTCCCCATTCTCATCAAGCTTTGCGTTTGCCTGAGCAATTCCATAATCAGCCTCTTCATACGCCGAGAGGTATTCCACTTCGTCGGTTACACGACCATCAACCACCTTGCGATAAGGCGTTTCTAAAAAGCCGTAGCTATTCGTTCTTGCGTAGCTTGCAAGCGAGTTAATAAGACCGATATTCGGTCCTTCCGGTGTCTCGATAGGACAGACACGGCCATAGTGCGTTGCGTGAACGTCGCGAACTTCAAATCCAGCACGCTCACGGGTAAGTCCACCTGGGCCTAAGGCGGAGATACGACGCTTATGGGTCACTTCTGAAAGCGGATTATTTTGGTCCATAAACTGTGAAAGCTGAGATGAACCAAAAAACTCTTTAATCGCAGCTGCAACCGGCTTAGCATTAATAAGATCGTGTGGCGTTAATCCTTCTGCTTCAGCAATAAGGAGACGATCTTTTACCGCACGCTCAATACGCACCAAACCAATACGGTAAACGTTTTCCGCCATTTCACCGACAGAACGTACACGACGATTTCCTAGATGGTCAACGTCATCCACAGTTCCATGGCCGTTACGAATAGAGACAAGCTCTTTAACAACATCGATAATATCCTGATTTGAGAGCGTGCCTTCACCCGTATCTGAGTCACGACCTAAACGGCGATTGAACTTCATGCGTCCTACCGCTGAAAGGTCGTAACGATCGCTAGAGAAGAAGAGGCTCGCAAAAAGGTTCTCTGCCGCTTCTTTTGTAGGTGGCTCACCTGGGCGCATCATACGATAGATCTCAATTTGCGCTTCAAGCTGGCTCTTAGTTGTATCCGCGCGAAGCGTATCAGAGATATAAGAACCCCGATCTACATCATTTGTAAAGAGCACAGGGAATTCTGCGATACCATTTGCTACAAATGTTTCAAGAAGCTCCGAGGTGATCTCATCATTCGCTAGCGCTAACAATTCCCCTGTGCTTTCATCTAAAACATCGGTTGCGAGCACTTTACCTACGAGATACTCAAAAGGAACTTCAAGCTCCTTAACCTCTGATTTTTCAAGGGTACGAATATGACGCGCTGTCACTCGACGGCCCTTCTCTACTAAGACTTCGCCATCTAAAATAATATCAAATGCCGCCATCTCTCCGCGTAAACGAGCTGGAATCAACTCTAAGAAGAGCTTTCCATCCTTAATGCGGAAAATATTATTCTCAAAAAACTCTGCAAGAATCTCTTGATCACTTAAACCCAGAGCTTTTAGGATAATGGTTGCATGAAGTTTACGGCGACGGTCAATACGTGCGAAAACAAGATCTTTCGCATCAAATTCAAAGTCGATCCACGATCCACGATAAGGAATAATGCGCGCCGAGAAAAGAAGCTTTCCAGATGAGTGCCCCTTCCCCTTATCATGATCAAAAAAGACTCCTGGAGAACGATGAAGCTGGGAGACAATCACTCGCTCAGTACCATTAATAATAAAGGTACCATTCTCCGTCATAAGGGGAATCTCCCCTAAATAGACACCCCCCCGACCAAATTGGTCAATATCTGCTTCTCGGATCTCCTTAATTTCACCTGTTTCTAGGTCGCTAATTTTTAAGCGCATCCCCACACGAAGAGAGGCTGCGTATGTAATCCCCCGCATCTGACATTCACGCACGTCAAACTCTGGCTCACCAATATGGTAATCCACATACTCTAAAGCTAAGCGAAAACCTGGCGATGTTGCCGTTTTTGCTTTAATTGCCTCTATGGGGAAAATGGATTTAAATGCCGCGTGTAATCCTTGATCTTTGCGATCTTTACGCGCTACGTCATCTTGGAGAAAGGTCCGATAAGAATCTAATTGGGTGGAGAGTAAAAAAGGAACTTCTTGGACTTCAGTCTGCTGCCCAAAGTCTTTGCGAATTCGTTTTTTTTCTGTAAAAGAGTAGACCATGCGTTATTTTCCTCAATAGAAACTAGGGGAATTAAGATGTCATATAAATTAAATCTTTGGCCAAAAAACCTAATTTATATGCCTTAAATTAATTTAATTATAAGCTAGTAAAGGCCAGGGTCGAAACCCTAGCCTTTACCGTGTAAGTTCTAATCAAAAGAGAGTAATTATGCTGCAATTTGCAACAGCTCCCCTTTAACTACATCTTTCTTATTTAAGCTCAACAGTTGCGCCAGCTTCTTCAAGCTCAGCTTTGATTTTGTCTGCTTCTTCTTTATCAACGCCTTCTTTGATGGTTGCAGGTACGCCTTCAACAAGCGCTTTTGCTTCACCAAGACCAAGACCTGCGATTCCGCGAACAGCCTTGATAACGTTGATTTTCTTATCTCCGAATGAAGTCATTACAACATCGAATTCGCTCTGAGCATCAGCACCGCCGCCAGCATCACCGCCAGCACCACCAGCAGCTACAGCTACCGCTGCAGTTACGCCGAACTTCTCTTCGATTGCAGAAATTAATTCCATAACTTCTGCTGTTTTCATTTCTTCAATCGCATTAAGGATATCTTCTTGTGAGATTGCCATAATAAACTCCTAATATTATCTTAATATTTTTGATATATCGTTCTAAATTTTGAATAAGCTCAAAAACAGAATTTACGCTGCTTCTGACTCTTTCTTGTCTCGTACAGAGGCTAATGTTGCTGCAAGCTTCTGAACTGGTGCTTTCAATACTGCGAGTAACATTGAGATTGCTTCGTCCTTCGTTGGGAGCGTTGCAATCGCCTTCAATGCTGACGCATCGTGAACTTCACCATCATGAGCAATTGTTTTAACAACAAGCTTCTCATTCGCTTTATCTTTGAGGAAGTTGTGGATGATACGTACACCCGCAACAGGATCTTCCTCATCAAGTGAGAATGCCATAATTAATGGCCCTACAAGGTGCTCAATCACGGCCTCATATTGAGTGCCATCAAAAGCGCGTCTTGCTAAGGTATTCTTCACTACGCGGACATCAACATTATGTTGACGTGCCTCGTTACGAAGCGATGTGAGCTGAGCTACCGTAAGCCCATGATATTCAGAAAGCACTAATGAATGAGCGCTATTCGCTAATTCAGCGACTTCTGATACCACTGCTTTTTTACTTTGCAAAGTACTCATTTTTCACCTTTACATTGTTGGTATTTATTACCAGATTAAACACCCAAGCCTAATGACTTGGCCCTACGGTAACCCTAATCTAGAACCACCGTCTACGTAGATCGATATTACTCAATTAAGCAATGACATTGCATCTACGGTCTAAGACTCACCTTTAATAAAAATATTAAAAGATAAGTTCAATTTTTTGCGAGTTTATACTGAAGCTAAATCAACAGTAAGGCCAGGGCCCATTGTTGTAGATACAGTTAACTTACGCAGATACACCCCTTTAGAAGATGCAGGCTTCAAGCGAGTAATCTCTGCGATTAACGCTTTTAAGTTGCCTTTGATCTCTTCAAGGCTAAATGATGCTTTACCAATTGCACAATGCACGATACCCGCCTTATCCGCTCTAAAACGTACTTGGCCTGATTTAGCATTTGCAACTGCTGTTGCCACATCCGGCGTCACAGTTCCCACACGCGGGTTAGGCATTAAACCACGTGGACCTAATACTTGACCGAGCTGCCCAACAACACGCATCGCATCTGGCGTTGCAATTACAACATCAAAGTCTAAGTTTCCACCTTTAATGCTCTCTGCAAGATCCTCAAAACCAACAACATCTGCACCAGCTTCTTTCGCTGCTTCAGCATTTGGGCCTTGAGCAAATACAGCAACACGGACATCCTGACCGGTGCCGTGTGGCATAACGGTTGCACCACGAACAACTTGGTCTGATTTACGGGGATCAATACCTAAGTTTAATGCAACCTCAAAAGACTCCTCAAACTTTGCTGCAGGAACCTTTTTTAAGATCTCTACCGCCTCTTCGAGTGTGTAGATTTTGCCTTCCTCAACTAATTCAAGGATCGCTTTTCTCTTTTTAGTTAACTTAGCCATTACACACCCTCCACATCAATACCCATTGAGCGAGCGCTACCCGCAATAATCTTAACTGCTGCATCTAAATCTGCTGCCGATAAGTCGGGCTCTTTAGTTTTTGCAATCTCTTCTAATTGCGCACGCGTCACCTTACCTACCTTAACAGTGTTAGGTGTTGCACTACCTGATTTGATGCCAGCTGCTTTCTTAAGAAGATAAGCCGCCGGAGGGGTTTTAGTAATAAAGGTAAACGATCTATCGTTATACACTGTAATTACTACTGGAATTGGCATTCCCGCTTCCATCTGCTGTGTTTCAGCATTGAAAGCCTTACAGAATTCCATAATATTTACTCCGTGCTGACCAAGCGCTGGACCGATCGGTGGCGACGGATTTGCCTTACCTGCAGGAACTTGCAGGTTGATGTATGACATCACTTTTTTTGCCATTTTTAATTACTCCTAATATGGGTAAAACGCATTTCTGCTCCCCAATTGTGAAAAAGACACGATAAGATAGCATAATTCCTTATCGTGCTCAAGATTTTAAACTTTTTCGACCTGACTAAATTCAAGATCAACAGGTGTAGCACGACCAAAGATCATCACAGATACCTTTAGACGCCCCTTCTCCGCATCAACATCAGATACAGTGCCATTAAATTCATTGAAAGGCCCATCAATAACTCGTACTTCTTCACCCACTTCATAAAGTACTTTAAGTCTTGGACCCTCTTCTGCCTCAGCAATACGGTTAAGAATAAGGTCCGCCTCTTTTTGAGAGATAGGGCTTGGGCGATCACTTCTTCCCCCAACAAACCCGATCACACGAGGAACACTATTAACCAAGTGCCAAACATCCTCATCCATATCTGCTTGAATTAAAACGTAGCCAGGGAAAAACTTGCGCTCACTTTTACGGCGCTTACCATCTTTTACCTCAACCACTTCTTCTGTCGGCACTAAGATCTCGCCAAAGCGACTCTCAAAACCTTCGCGAGCAATATACTCATGAAGCGTTCTTACAACGTGAGCCTCATAACCTGAATAGGCCTGTATTACATACCACTGCATCTTTTCCCCTTATGAAAACGATAAGATCCAAGAAATAAGATGCTTGAGAATAAAGTCCACAAACATCAAAAAGAGCATAACCACAGCCATAACAATCAAGACCAGAATCGTCATACGGCGAGTTTCATCCATTGTAGGCCAAAACACTCTCCGCAACTCAATACGAGCCTCTTTAGTAAATGTTACAAACTGCCGACCAGTGCTAGAAAGAAAGAAAACAACCGCCCCTAATCCAAGCCCCGCAATCAGTGATCCAAATCCGTAAAGAAGATTATAGTCACCCCAATAGTAGTAACCCACAACCCCTAACACGGCGATAGCAATAGCCAACAACACCATTCCTTTACTGTTTTTTTCAGGCATCTGCTTCTGCTTTTTATCAGCACCTCTCTTCTTAGGTACCTTATCAACCTTTGCCGATTCAACGACCTCGTTCTTCTTTTTCTTTCTAACACTCATTACCGCGCTCTCAAAAATGCTTAGTCTGAACCTTGCTATTATACAAGTTTTTTCTAAAACATAAAATAAAAGCAGTCAGAACCTGACTGCTTTTTATATGGCGGGCCAAGAAGGAATCGAACCCTCAACCTACGGTTTTGGAGACCGTCGCTCTGCCAATTGAGCTATTGACCCAGTTGTTTTTAAGCAGCAATCGTGATTATTCGATTACTTTAGAAACAACGCCCGCACCAACTGTACGACCACCTTCGCGGATCGCGAAGCGTAAACCATCAGCCATTGCGATTGGGTTGATTAACTCAACAACCATCTTAACGTTGTCACCAGGCATAACCATCTCTACACCT
>JASLFU010000015.1 GCA_030150405.1 Ignatzschineria sp. | reverse complement strand
ACCAAGAGAAGAAAAACCAAACTAACTCAAATCAAAAACGACTAGCTGATAAGATCTGACCCCTAAGGGTTCGCTGCCAAATCAGGTTGCATATATTACAAACCAACCCGACTCTTTGCAAGTAAAACTTTTAGCCAATTTGCTTAAAACTTAAAAACTGAAAATTAACTAATAACAAATTAACAAATTCAATTTAAAAAGGGCTAAACAGTAAACAATACTCTAAAAGTCAATACTCTAAAAGTTTTCTGCCCTGCCGAAACAGGAAAACAATCTTACCACCCAAAAAAGAAAGCGCAAATGTTTTTTATGCTTTTATCTGTACATTTATCGATCAGCTCCATTCATCCTCTCTTCTTTGTGAATTTTTAAAGCAGCTCTAGCTCTTTACGAAATTTTGTTGGCAAGAACTGGAAGCATTCCGTAGCCGACTAATATTACTATCTTTTTTACGCAGCATCATGAAAGTGCGCCGCACCTCTTCCTTCGTTCTCTTTGCCAAAAATACTTTTTAAAATTCAGCAAACTAAATAGCAAAACAGAAATTATTTAGAATTTTAATCTAACCCTTTTATTCCCTATAAATGAGAGCTGTTTATATAATTCATTTGCTGAAAAGCTCACACTTCCTGAAGATACTCCTATCCTTACACACATTCCATTCAACAACAGGAGTATTAGATCATGTCATATGATAATAACAAACCCCTAACAACCGCTGCAGGTGCGCCTGTTAGCAATAACCAAGACTCTTTAACCGCAGGCCGCCGTGGCCCCATGCTTCTTCAAGATGTATGGTTTTTAGAGAAGTTAGCTCACTTTGATCGTGAAGTGATTCCAGAGCGCCGTATGCATGCTAAAGGTTCAGGTGCTTTTGGTACCTTTACTGTTACGCATGATATTACTAAATATACCGCTGCGAGCCTTTTCTCTGAAGTAGGTAAAAAAACTGAGATGTTTGCTCGTTTCTCTACTGTAGCGGGTGAGCGTGGAGCGGCTGATACAGAGCGCGATATTCGTGGTTTTGCACTTCGCTTCTACACTGAGCGAGGTAACTGGGACTTAGTGGGTAACAACACCCCCGTCTTCTTCTTTAGAGATCCACTAAAATTCCCCGACCTTAATCATGCGATTAAACGGGACCCACGCACAAACTTGCGCTGTCCCAACAGTAACTGGGATTTCTGGAGCTCGCTCCCTGAAGCGCTACACCAGATCACAATTACAATGAGTGAGCGCGGTATTCCAAAATCATTCCGCCATATGCACGGATTTGGTAGCCACACATTTAGCATGATCAATAAAGATCATGAGCGTTTCTGGGTGAAATTCCACTTCCATACACGCCAAGGCATTAAGAATACCAGCGATGAGGAAGCGATGTCTGTAGTAGGTCAAGACCGCGAAGCGAATCAACGGGATCTTTATGAAGCGATTGAGCGAGGCGATTATCCTAAATGGGATATGTTCATTCAGGTGATGACTGAAGAAGAGGCAGAAAATATGCCTTACAACCCATTTGACCTTACAAAAGTTTGGTACAAGAAAGATTTCCCCTTAATTCCTGTGGGTACTTTTGAGCTTAACCGCAATGCTGAAAACTACTTCCAAGATGTAGAGCAAGCGGCATTCAACCCAGCACATATCGTTCCTGGAATTGGTTTTTCACCCGATAGAATGCTTCAAGGCCGCCTCTTCTCCTATGGTGATGCTCAGCGCTATCGCTTAGGTGTCAACCATCATCAGATTCCTGTTAACAAGCCTAAATGCCCTGTGAACAGCTTCCACCGTGATGGTTTAATGCGTGTCGATGGCAACCAAGGTAGCACAATCGCCTACGAACCAAACAGCTACGGTGTTTGGGATGAGTCTCCCCAATTTGAAGAGCCACCTTTAAATATTACTGGCCCTGCATCACGTTGGGACTTTAGAGAAGATGACGACAACTACTATGAGCAACCGGGTAAGCTTTTCCGCCTTATGACCCCTGAGCAGCAGCAGGTTCTCTTTGATAATACTGCCCGCAATATGGAAGGTGTAGAAGAGCGCATCAAACTTCGCCATATCAACAACTGTTACAAAGCAGACCCTGCATATGGTGAAGGTGTTGCCAAAGCGATGAATATTGATTTAAGCAAAATTAACAGAAACTAAAATCAACACGCTTTAAAAACGCTATAAAACTTAAAGGCCATCGTTATCTCTATAGATAGCGGTGGCTTTTTTATTTATTCGCTTTTATTCACATAAACTCACAATAAATTACATAAACTTCATGAAAGAGGCTTTTACTCCTACTTTTTCTCACATTGTTTACTCCCAATGTTCATCCCCCTTTTTAAGGTGTATGATAAGCCCTTCAACCATAAAAATAATCACAATATCACTCACTTCTCATGAATCTCATAAGAGAGGAATCATAGATGTACTTACAGTTAGCTAAAAATCGTGTGCTTGAAACAGAGCGACTTATTCTTCGCCCCATCACTTTAGAAGATCGAGATGATCTCTATGAATATGCAAGCGATCCTGAAAATACCAAACATACCTTTCCCCCTCATCGCTCTTTAGAAGAGACGGAATGGCTTATTGCAAATCTTTTTATGCGCTCTCCCCTTGGAAATTTTGCCATCGAACTGAAAGAGAATGGAAAAATGATCGGCACCTGCGATCTACGGATCAATGAAGAGGAGCGATCTGCCGAGCTTGCCTATGCAATTAATAAAAAATATTGGGGGAATGGTTATGCTCCAGAAGCTGCCGCAAAACTGCGTGATTTTGCTTTTGAGACTCTCAAGATCGAACGCCTTTGGGCAAAATTTGCAGCGGGCAATCCCGCATCTGGCCGTGTGATGGATAAAATCGGCATGAAGCAAGAAGGTATTTTGCATCACACTAAAAACTTATGTGGCGACTTTGTAGATCAGGTGGTCTACAGCTTAGTAAAAATCGAATAACCCGAGAGATTCCTAGAATCCTCACGCGTATGAGCAAAGGAGAACTCCCATGACGCATGAAGATCGTTCTAATTACAATTTTCAGAAAATCGTGGTCGCCGTTGCGATCCTACTCTTTTTTATCAAAATTACAGCTTGGTATCTCACTCACTCCGTTGCGATTCTTACAGACGCCCTTGAGAGTGTAACCAACGTATTAGCCGGAAGCTTTACCCTCTACAGTCTCTATCTATCGGCAAAACCAAAAGATGATAATCACCCCCATGGCCATGGCAAGATTGAGTTTGTCTCCGCCGGCATTGAGGGCACACTGATCTTTATTGCCGGAATTATTATCCTTTTTGAGGCTGTAAAACGACTTATTTCCAAAGATGGTAGCTTAGAGAAACTCGATTTTGGTCTCTTACTGATCGGGATTACCGGGATTATTAACTATACAGTGGGATATATCGCTATTAAGCGGGGACGCAAGCATAACGTTCTTCCTTTAGTGGCTGGAGGAAAACATCTACAATCGGATGCTTACTCAACCGTGGGCATTATGATCGGTTTAGGTTTAGTGATCTTAACCGACTGGCAATGGATTGATGGTGTCGTTGCGCTCATTTTTGGGGGCATTATTATTAGCTCAGGCGTGGGGATTATTCGAGAAGCAATTGCCGGCATCATGGATGAGGCGGATGAAGAACTACTCGAGAACTTTGTTTCTGCTGTAAATGAAGATCGCTCCCCCTATTGGGTGGATCTCCACAAAGTGCGTTTTATTAAATATGGCAATCATGTTCACTTAGATGCCCATCTCACTCTACCTTGGTATATGAATCTACGGGATGCTCATGTAGAGCTCGATAAGATGACAGAGGTTTTAGAGAAGAAATTTGGGGATCGTTACGAGATGTATATTCATACCGATGATTGCCAACCCTACTCTTGTGAAATCTGCTCCATTGAGGATTGCGTTCATCGGCAAGAAAAGTTTATCGACCGTGTAGAATGGACAACAGATATTATCTCTACCGATCAAAAGCATAGCGCTAAAGATCTTATGGGGCAGATCCCTTTTAATAAAACCCAAATTTAATAAGATCAATCCTAATTTATCTATGCCCTTTTATCTTATTTAAGGGGCTTAGCATTTATCCATAGGGGTAAAGAGAAGAGCAAAAAAGCCTTTCCAGAGAGTCTCTCATGGAAAGGCTTTTTTATTATCTACCCTACTGATCGGGCAGCAGATACTTACTCTTCAGATTTTTCTGCCTCTTCTTCACTAAAAGGCTTCGGTAAGGGAGTATTTTTATTTGAAGGAGGCAAGATCGGTAATACAATCTTTGGTTGTTCTCCGGTTAAGGTTCGATAGAAAGCAACGATCTTATCCACCTCTTCCTCGGTAAAATCACGCCCTAACTGTAAGCGGCCCATAATTTCTGTGGCCTCTTCCATCGTATTCACAGCACCATCGTGGAAGTAGGGGTAAGTTAATTCAATATTCCGTAAAGTTGGAACTTTAAAGAACATTCTATCGGAATCTTTACCCGTAAAATCTGCCAACCCTTGTGCAAGATTCTCCGTCTCATACTCTTCTAAAAGCCCCATCTTTTGGAAAGATGAGCCTCCAATTCCTTCACCATGGTGACAGGCAACACAGCCACTATTTCTAAAGATCTCATAACCTTCGCGCTCATAAGCGGTAATCGCATCATCATCGCCTCGAAGCCACTGATCAAAACGGGAATTTGGCGTAATCAAGGTCTTTTCAAAAGTCGCTATGGCGTCGGTGATCTTATCGATATTCACCTCATCATCCCCGTAGGCTTCTTTAAATTCTTCCACATACTCCGGAATAGAGGCGATCACATTCACCACAAGATCGTGATTAGAGGCCATCTCTTTAGGATTTTCAATGGGACCGCCCGCTTGCTCTTTTAGGGTTTCCGCACGGCCATCCCAAAATTGAACAAAGTTTAAACTCGCATTTAATACGGTCGGAGAGTTAATCGGCCCTTCTTGCCATTTATGCCCAATAGAGGTCGGCAGATTATCTGAGCCACCCATACTTAAGTTATGGCAAGAGTTACAGGAGATAAATCCTGATTTGGAGAGGCGCGGATCAAACCAGAGCTTTTTACCTAACTCTGCTTTTTTAGGATCAACCTCAACATGTTGCGGAAGAGGAGCGATCGGTTCCTTGCGAATCGCCTCTGCGCCTGCTGTTGAAAAAACACCTAACGATAATGCCACCGCACTTGCTAAGAGTGTATGGGAAAAACGTCGTTTTAATCGATGAGTACGATTCATTTGAACTCTCCTTTATCTACATAGAATCATATCGTTTCCAATCAACTATATTTAATGTAACCAGTTTAAAAGGAGCTTTCCCCTCTATCTGCTGCTAACTTTCCCTAGATCAAATAAAGCGATTTAACCCTTTGAATTTATGATTAATATATGGATTAATAAATATTAGGCTTCTTAAAAATGAGGTAAAAGAGGGTTTATTTAAGATCGTAAAAATAAAAAAGCGCTCCAAAAGGAGCGCTTTAAATTTATGTTCATTTTTAATTACTAACTTTATGCCGGCCCCAAGGGTAAGCCTAAAGAATAATAGGCTAAATAGAGCGCCCCCCAAGTGGTAAAAAGAATCACCGCATAAGGGAACATAATAGAGAGGAATGTTCCAAATCTCACTTTTGGGTCATATTGTGCAATAAGCGCTAACACCATCGGGAGATAAGGATTGGTAGGTGAAATAATATTAGTAGTGGAGTCCCCTACACGATAGGCCATCTGAATCGCATCGGGCTCAATGCCTAATAGAATCAGTAGAGGGACAAATACCGGCGCCATCATTGCCCACTGTGCAGATCCACTAAAGACCACAAGGTTGATTAGAGCGGCTAATAACATCAATCCCCCAAGCATCACAACATTTGGTAATGCGAGCCCCGCAAGAAAATCTGCTCCTGTCACTGCTAACCAAACAGAGAGATTGGTCCAGTTAAACCAGCCAATAAATTGTGCAATAAAGAAGACTAAAACAATATATCCCCCAACATTAGCTAGCGATTGCACCATAAGATTTGGAAAATCATCCAATTTTTTAATCCGCCCCGCTGCAATCCCATAGACTAAAGCTGAGCTAATAAAAAAGCTCATAATGATGGGAATCATCCCGCTTAAAAAGGGAGAAGGCACTAACCCGCCCGTAGGTCCTCGAAGGGGGGAGCTTTCAGGATAGAGAATCGCAATGAGTGCAATATTAAATAAGAGCGCATAGAGTCCGGTTAACTTAAGCGCACGTTTCTCCCGATCAGAGACCAGATATTTATCCCGCGCTCCGGAGATCTTCTCCGCAATCTCTTCCCGCTTTTCAAAACGGGGTTCAATCATCTTTTCGGTAATAAATGTCCCGACAATGGTTAAGAAAGGGACAGACAGCAACATAAAATACCAGTTGGCCGCCGGGGTGATCTCTTCTCCCCCTACAGTTGCAGAGGCTTCATTAGTAATCCCCGAGAGCAACACATCCGTTCCTGCGATAAAAATATTAGCCGTAAAACCTGCCGCTACAGCCACAAAACCGGCACAAATACCGATAATGGGATTACGCTTAGTCGCCGCAAAGATGATGCCTGCAAGAGGCGGAACTAATACAAATGCAGCATCTGATGCCAAGTTCCCCACAATTCCCACAAGAAAGATCGAGGCCGTAACAAATCGCTTAGGGGCATTTAAGAGGAGTGATTTAATGGTTGCATCAGCAAGCCCCACCTCCTGCACGAGCCCTACTGCGATCATCATTGATAAAACTAAACCCAACGGCTTAAAGTTTATAAAGTTATTGACCGTTGATTGTAAAATATAGACCAACCCTTCACCGCTGATGAGATTTTTAATCGGCACAACCTCATTCGATACAGGATGTGTCACCGATTGTCCCGTTAAGCTCATCATCCACGATAAAAGTGCTATCAATCCACATAGCACAATAAAGAGATAGAGCGGGTGCGGAATTTTGTTTCCAAATGCTTCGATTCTGTCGAACCAGCTTTTTTTCTTATTAACCATATTACCCCTCCTAGTAGGTAACCCCTCAATAAAATTACTCGATAGACGCCTTTTCTCTTTTATAAAAGAGATCAAAACAATACACACTCACATTTTTTGTGAGACGAAAGCAAAAGAGTCTACGCATTTCCTCGCGCAGAATAAAGAATAATGATTAAAAAACCCCCATTTCTTTACGATCCCCTAAAGATGGGAGCCATTTTTGTGATAAAACTTCGTAGAGCTTAAACCCCTTTAAGTTCAAACTTAGCTCTTTTCTCGATAAGAATAGACCATAGAAGCAAAATAGGCTGCACCTACTGGGATAATCCCATCGTTAAAATCATATGTAGAATTATGCAGGCCGATACTGTGGTGCGCCTCGTGATCCCCATTCCCTATAAAGAGGTAACAGCCGGGAACTTCCGTCAAAAAGTAGGCAAAATCCTCACTGGTCATCATCTCTTTTACTCGCCTTTCTACACGCTCCTCTCCTACAAGCTCCTCAGCTATGGTGATCGCTCTTAAAGTCTCAGCCTCGGTATTCACAGTTACCGGATGGCTGATCTCCCCTAAACGGAAAGTCGCTTTCATTCCAAATGCCTCCCCCACGTGGGTGACAAGATGCTCTAAGCGCTGAATCAGATCCTCCCGCACACGATTAGAGTGGGTGCGAATCGTACCCGACATTCTTGCACTGCCGGCAATGGCGTTATTTGTCTCCCCGCCATGGATCTGAGTCACAGAGATCACCACTGGGGAGAGAGGATCGAACGTGCGGGCGACAAATCCTTGAATAGCTTGATAGATATGGGTCGCCACTAAGAGAGGATCTTCTGTTAAATGGGGCAACCCTGCATGCCCACTCTTCCCTTCAATATCGATAAAGAGGCGATCTGAACTTGCCATAATATTCCCTACGCGTACAGCAAAGTTTCCAGCAGGAATACCGGGCCAATTATGCATTGCATAGATCGCATCAACGGGATACTTATCGAGAACCCGCTCCTTCTTCACCATCGTTTCAGCGCCCCCGAGCCCCTCTTCTGCTGGCTGAAAAAAGAGTACTGCACGACCATCAAAATCCCGATTGTTCGCTAAATATTTTGCCGCCATCAAAAGCATTGTTGTGTGTCCATCATGCCCGCAAGCATGCATCACACTCTCTTTTTGTGAACGATGAGCAAAATCATTCTCCTCCTTAATCGGAAGCGCATCCATATCTGCTCGCAATCCAATCGAAGGCCCTTCCCGATTCCCCTCAATCACCGCAACAACGCCTGTCTTCGCAAATGAAGTATCAACGCAATCCACCCCATACTCGGTTAAGAGCTGCGCAACTTTTTGCTGTGTGGCAGCCTCTTCAAAGCCTATCTCAGGGTTTTGATGAATTGTCCGGCGAATGGCCGTTGCCTCCGATTGCCAACTCTCGATCTCCTGCAAGATCTCCCGGCTTGTCCATTCTTTTCGCTTTAGTGGCATAGCTTCTCCTTTACGCCATCCCGATGAACGTTAAGATTCTGTTTTTCTGTTTTTCTGTTTTTCTGTTTTTCTGTTTTTCTGTTTTTAGAGTATCTTTCTATTTATTCGCTAATTATGCCCATTTTGCAAACAAGACGAGCAATATTTATCCATTTCTATTTCAATAAGCCCCATTGCTTTATACCCCGCTAGCCCCTGCAAGCTCTAAAATCGATTGAATAAAGAGCTCTACTCCCTGCCCCACGGCCTCTTTTGAGCTCCACTCCTCGGGATGATGGCTCAACCCATTCCGGCTCGGAATAAAGAGCATTGCCGTTTTGGTGATTTGCGCCATAAAAGCGGCATCATGCCCCGCACCGCTGGCTAATCGCTTTGTTATAAAGGTCCTATTTTTTGCAATCTTTTCCATAGTTGAAAGGAGATCCTCATTAAACTTTACCGGGGAAGTATCGGTAATTGTACGCACTTGATGGGAGATCCGTAGAGTCTCTAAAAAGTCGGCAAGCCTCTTTTTAAAGAGCTGCTTTAAATGGGTATTTGTTGTCCGAAGATCTATAAACAGCTCTGTTCTACCGGGCACAACATTAATCGAGTTGGGAAAGTTATCGATTTTCCCTACAGTAGCGACAAAATGCCCCTCCCCCATATTTGCTAAAGATTGGGCAATTTTCTCCACCTCTACTATTAGATGAGCAGCTGTTATTAAGGCATCCTGTCGCATATGCATAGGCGTTGTGCCGGAGTGATTGCTCTGCCCAGATAGAGTAATCTGTAAACGAGTGATCCCCACAAGATCAGTTACTAATCCCAATACAGGTTTATCGTTTGAAGAGAGACTTTCTAATAGCGGTCCTTGCTCAATATGTAACTCCAGAAAAGCTATAAATTGTTGCCGAGCTATTGCTTCATCTTTATGCCGAGCTTCCGGCTGGCCTCCCATTCGCACTATTGCGTCCTGTAAGCTCTCCTTATTTTCTGGATGAAGTGCTGCCAAATCTGCTTCAGTAAGTTGCCCACTTAGCCCCCTACTACCGATACAGGAGATTCCCCAGTCGGTCGTCTCTTCTGCGAGAAAATCGATAAACTCTAAGGAGAGGTCCAGTGTTAAATCCCGCTCCTTTATCTGCCTAAAAAGCTCTAGCCCCGCAACAACCCCCAAAATTCCATCAAACGCACCTCCACCGATTACAGTATCACTATGAGAACCCAAGGCGATGATAGAATTTGGCATTTTCTCTCCGGGATAATGAGCCCTTAAATTAGCCATTGAATCGAGATAAGGCGAAAGCCCGAGGTCTTTTAATCTTTGAGTAATCCACGCCCGCCCCTCTAAATATCGCTCCGTAAATGCGCGACGTGTCAACGGAATATGAGGTTCGGTTATCCGTTTTAAATGCTCGATATCTTGCCAAACTCGATCATAATCGGCCCATCTTTCCATACGCTTCTCCACAATATTTTTAAATAGCCCCTCTCTTTATACACTCTTTTTTTAAAAAAAATAAACCTTGAATAAACAATAAAACAGGCATAAAAAAGCCCCTTCCAAAGAAGGGGCTCTATTCAACCATCTGCAACACCCTTCATCTATAGCGTTCTATTATAAGAGTAAGGGCGTTGGTAAATGGTAATTTGCGAATTAGATAATGGTATCTAATTTAGGGGGCAGCGCAGAACCTAAAGTTGGAGGCTCATCCTCGGGATTCTCTTTCTCTAATCCCCGAACCTCTCGGCCCTCCATAATATCTTCTACCTGCTTCGCATCGATTGTCTCCACCTCAAGCAGAACTTCTGCCATCTTGTGTAACTTATCGATATCCTCTTTCAAAACCTGCTCTGCCCGAGCATAGTTTCGATCAATAATCGCGCGAATTTCATTATCCACTTGGCGAGCAGTCTCATCCGAAATGCCTGCCGGGTTACCTCCGCCCCCTCCTAAGAAGGAGTCATTATTTTGTGCTGCATATGAGCGGAAACCCATCTTGTCAGACAATCCCCATTCAGTAACCATGCTCTTTGCTAAACTTGTCGCATGCTGAATATCACTTGCTGCACCAGTAGTAACTGCGTCGTAACCAAAAATTAACTCTTCAGCAATACGACCCCCAAAGACCATCGCTAACTTATTCTCTAACCATTTACGAGGAACACTCACATGATCCCGCTCAGGCAAAGTCATCGTAACGCCTAATGCTCGACCTCGGGGAATAATAGTCACCTTATAGACAGGATCCGATTTTAAGCGGTACCCTACAATCGCATGCCCCGCTTCATGATAAGCCGTTAAACGCTTATCATCTTCTGTCATTACCATGGAGCTTCGCTCTGCACCCATCATGATCTTATCTTTCGCCTCTTCCATATCTTTCATATAGACTTGGCTCTGATTTTTACGGGCTGCAAAAAGAGCAGCTTCATTCACAAGGTTTGCAAGATCAGCCCCAGAGAATCCAGGTGTTCCACGAGCAATATGCTCAATATTCACATCCTCATTTGCTGGAACATTCCGTAAATGAACCTTTAAAATAGCGATTCTTCCCTTCACATCTGGAAGCGGAACCACTACTTGACGATCAAAACGACCGGGACGCAAAAGGGCTGGGTCGAGAACATCGGGCCTATTGGTTGCTGCGATAATGATAATACCTTCATTATCATCGAACCCATCCATCTCTACTAGAAGCTGGTTTAAAGTCTGTTCACGCTCATCATGACCACCGCCCATGCCCGAGCCACGATGGCGCCCTACCGCATCAATCTCATCAATAAAGATGATACAGGGTGAGTGTTTTTTCGCTTGTTCGAACATATCTCGCACACGGGAAGCCCCCACCCCTACAAACATCTCCATAAAGTCTGAACCGGAGATCGTAAAGAAGGGAACTTTAGCCTCTCCTGCAATCGCTTTTGCAAGGAGCGTCTTTCCTGTACCGGGCGATCCCACCATCAAAATACCGCGCGGAATCTTTCCGCCTAGCTTCTGGAAACGTCCTGGATTGCGCAAGAAATCAACAATCTCGCCAACTTCTTGTTTAGCTTCATCTGCCCCAGCAACATCTGCAAAGGTGGTTTTGATCTGATCTGCAGAGAGCATGCGAGCTTTTGATTTACCAAAACTCATCGGCCCCCCTTTTCCACCTCCGCCTGATTGACGCATCATAAAGAGGAAGAAGCCTAAAAGGAGCATGATCGGTAGAAGATTTAAGATCACCGATACAAAGAGGCTTTGTGTTCTCAAAGAGCGCCCCGTAAAACGGACATTATTGTCCATTAGGCTCTGAATCATCGGCCCATTATTGGTCTCTGGGCTGAAGGTTGAAAAGCGGATATTATCGCTTGTTACACCTTCGATGTTCGCACCATTAGCACCACTGATCTGTACTTCTCTAACCTGTCCGTTTTCGACACGGTTGAGAAACTCCGAATAGGGGATTTCTCGCCCCCCGCTCCCACCAAAGCCTTGGAATAGCATGAATACAAAGATTCCGATTCCAAGCCAGAGGGCAATATCTCGTCCATTGTACTTCAAAAGATTAACCTCAATTTTGTTGTGTTGAGCGGCCTTAAATAGCCGTTAAAACTCTCTATCTTATTAGATTATCGTCGGTAAGTTTACCATGCTTTTAACATGCATACCTTAATAGTGTAGATGAAATTTAGGAATTCAAGAAAATGGGCATTTGTTACTCGGCAAAGGCTCAATTTTTAGCCCCATAACTCTAAGAACCGCCCTATCCTTTAAAGCCTCGTGCCAAAAGGTAGATCTCCGCACTACGTGTACGGGAAGCTTTAGGTTTACGGGTAATCACTTTATCAAAATTGGCTTGTAATTCTTTAAAGTATTCCTGAAATCCTTCACCTTGGAAAATCTTCATTAAAAAATTTCCACCAGGCTTTAAATTCCCTTGCACAAAGTGGAGGGCGAGCTCTAACAGATACATCATGCGTGGCTGGTCGACCCCCTTAATACCACTCATATTCGGTGCCATATCGGATAATACAAGATCCACCATGCGTCCATCGAGAGTCTCTAAAAGCTGCTCGAGCACCTCATCATCCCGAAAGTCACCCTGAATAAAGTCCACCCCTGCAATAGGATCCATCGGCAAAATATCGAGCCCGATCACCTTCCCATTATGGCCTACTTTATGCATCGCAAACTGAGACCAACTGCCGGGAGCAGCCCCTAGATCCACCACCGTCATTCCTGGGCGAAGAAGATTATCTTTCTCATTAATCTCATCGAGCTTATAGATCGCCCGGGAACGCCATCCTTCCCGTTTCGAGCGAAGCACAAACTCATCTTCCATATGCTCTTTAAGCCAACGCTGACTGCTCGCTGTTCTCTTTTTACGGCTCATTGATCTCTCCTTCTCTCTGCTTTGCATCTACGTTTTGAATATCTGAATGATAACGCGCCCTTTTAGTTTGGGTGACCGCCTCTTCGTATGAGAGCAGAATAGAACGCCCTCTTCCTAGCAAAAATGCCCCACTGGCCAATCCAAAAAAGAGCAGCGTAAAAAACTCCACACTCTTACTCACATCGAGAAAATGGAGTGTGATTAGAAGCGCAATAGCCCCCACAAACATTCCGAAGGCCACCATCTTCAGCCCCGCAAAAAGATGACGGAGCTGGGCCTTTTGTGATACGCTGTCTTCTTTATTTTTAGAGCATTTTTCATTATTCATGACGCAAATTAAACTCACAATCGAACATATTAAATTCCTCAAAGCAAAAGCGCATCATCTAAAACCGGTGTTAATTCTCGGGGATAATGGGCTTTCTGAAGCCTTTTTTGAAGAAGCTTCTAAAGCGCTTGCCCATCACGAGCTGATTAAAATTAAGCTCGCTGGTCGGGATCGCGATGAGAGAGAGTCTATCACAACCGAAATGGTCGAGGCGCTCGATGCAACCTTGATCCAAAAGATCGGTGCGATGGTGATTCTCTTCAAGCGCAACCATGAGGAACCTAAGATCTTCTTTAATTTTAAATAACTTACTCAGGTCAGTAAGAACTAAAAATTTAGAATTTAGAGTAAAACCGGGAAGCAGTAGATACTTTCCCTAAAGAGAATGAAAGAGATACCACGCAAGCGGTATCTCTTTTTTATTCTGCATCCATCTAAAATTAACGCTCCCTTCTAAAAGAAGAAAAGAGGCCGATAAATTTTAAACTCTAACCTCTATTTAACGTTAGAGCCCTTTAGATTTAATGGATCGTTTAAGCTCTTTAGGGGGCACATAACCACCGATAATCGAACCATCTTCTAACACAATCGCGGGGGTACCTTGAATGCCCATCTGAATACCGAGCTCATATTGCGCTTTTACAGGATTTTCACAACTTGCTGCCGGAATCTTTTTGCCTGCTTTAGCATCCGTTAATGCCGCAGTAGGATCTTTTGCACACCACACCGAGACTAAATCAGTATAGGCTTGTGATTTCAGACCCATACGTGGGAAAGCTAAATAACGAACGGTAATTCCCTCTTTATTGTAGCCCTCCATCTCTTTATGCAACATCTGGCAGAAAGGGCAATCGATATCGGTAAAGATCGTTACCACATGCTCTTCCTTCTCTGCTTTATAAATGATCATCTCTTTTTCATCGAGCGCCTCGATTAAAGCCTTATTCTTTTTATTAAGATGCTGCTCTGTGAGGTTGATGCCCCGTACAAGATCCACCGCATTTCCTTCGAGCATATACTTCCCATCTTTTGAGATAAAGATAGGATAAGGGCTCTCTTTTACTGAGATCTCATAGAGACCTTCAATCACCGAAGGCTCAACACTCTCAATACTCGCCCCCCGAATAAGATCCTTAAAATAATCTAAGTTTGGCTCAGCAAGTGCCATTGTGCCGGCGCTTAAACCTAGAAGTGCACCCGTTAAGAGTAATTTTTTATGCATAATTTCCTCAATCTATTTTAAAATTTTGTTCTGTAAAGTTTAACGGAATCATTCCTAAAGTAAATGGAATTTCTCCTCGCCCCAAAATTCCTAACCCCGGGGATGATTTTTTTCATGAAGCCGCTTTAAACGTTCTGTAGCCACATGGGTATAAATTTGAGTGGTTGAAAGGCTGCTATGCCCTAAAAGCAGCTGAACAGCCCGAAGATCTGCTCCATTATTAACAAGATGTGTCGCAAAAGCGTGGCGAAGTGTATGGGGCGAGATCTCTGCATCGATCCCCTGCTCCTTCACATATTTTTTAATAATATGCCAAAAGGTTTGCCGCGTCATAAATGTGCCTCGATTGCTTACAAAAAGCGCATCACTCGTTCTTCCCTTTAAAAGCGCTTCTCGTCCTCGAGAGACATACTCTTCTAGCGCCTCTAAAGCCACCTCGCCAATCGGAATTAGTCGCTCTCGATCCCCCTTCCCCACTACGCGCACATAACCTGCATTAAAATTAATCTGTGAAAAAGTTAAAGTAATTAACTCTGAAACCCGAAATCCGCAAGAGTAGAGCATCTCCAACATTGCACTATCTCTAAGCCCTAAGGGGGTCGAAAGATCTGGCGCAGAGAGTAGCGCCTCCACATCAGACTCTGAAAGCGAAGTGGGTAATGCAGCATGAAATTTAGGAAGCTTAATCTTCTCGGCAGGATTATCTTGGCGAATTTTCTCTACGATTAAAAAGGTATAGAAATGTTTATAACAGGAGAGGTAACGGGCCAAACTCCGGGGGCTTATCCCTTTTTTGAGCTCCGCATCAAAAAAACTTTGTAATTTTGGCGCAACAAGGGTAGTTAATCGCTCCTCAGGTGCATGCTCAGATAAAAAAAGCGCTAACTTTTCTAAATCTGCCCGATAGGAATCGAGCGTCTTTTCACTTGCCCCTTTATGAAACCAGAGGGACTCCTGAAAGCGCTCTACCATTGCCTCATTTTCAGAGCTGATCTCATCCCTATTACTCATCTATTTTCGCCTTTCCCAAATGTTGCCAATAAAACTTAGAAAATAAAGAGATCACAATGAGCGGAGATGTAAGGCTTATCCGCTAGGTTTTCCACCGTAAACTCACCCCGCTCAGAACGATATTCCCCGGAGAATAGGCGATCCGTAGGCCTTTTATGAAGCTCATCTAACGAACGGCTCTCAGCCACAATCTCCTGTGCTTCTTCGATCACTATTCGTTCTAAATAGAGCCCCGAAGAGGTCAAACGTAATTGATATTGCTCTGCTCTCTTATCCTGCATGATTTCTCTTACTCTTCTTTAAATTTAGCCAGCTGTTATCTAATTTATATCTAATTTTAACATAAGCCTGTCATCTCCCCACTTAATCAAACCTTAGCCCCACTTTTTGGTATAATTTTTAGCCCATAAACAATTGTATAGCAGAGCGCTTATGACCAAGAAGAATCTAAAAATTACGATTTTTACACTGATTGCTATCGCCCTTCTCTTCTCTTTTAGAGGCCATCCGAGCTGGCTAGAGCTCTGCTCCGGGCTCGCATTCTTTCTCTTTGGTATGCAATGTATGCAAGATGGTCTTCAGCAATTAGCCGGCGGAAAGCTAGAACGAGTGCTCGCTCGTAGCACCTCTACTCCCTTTAAAAGCCTACTCTTTGGGACCAGCGCCTCTCTCATTTTGCAATCGACCACCGTGGTCTCGCTCTTAACCATCGCTTTTATTGGTACCGGTTTAATCACACTCACTGCGGGGATCTCCATTATTTTAGGAGCGAATCTTGGCGCTAGCGGCGGAATTTGGTTATTGGCATTAGCCGGACAAAATATCAGCCTAGGGCCCTTTGCTTATCCCATGATTGTGCTAGGGATTTTAGCCTCTTTTGCCGGTAAAAAAGCCAAAGCACTTGGGCGTGTCTTGCTAGGAATTGCCTTTATTTTGCTAGCTATTGATCTAATTAAAAATGGTTTCTCAGGCTTTACAGAAGGATTAGACTTTACCGCATATCAGAGCAGCGGCATTATCGGCACTCTGATTTTTGCCGGAATTGGGCTACTTCTTACAGTTATTTTGCAATCAAGCCATGCCACCTTAATGCTCATTTTAACGGCTCTTAGTCTCAATCAGATCGAGATTGAGCAAGCCTTTGCTTTAGCGATCGGCTCGATTATCGGCAGCGCTGTTGCCACGGGCGTTGTGGGTTTTCTAGGAGGAGAGCGGAGTGGAATGCGCCTTGCTGCAGCCCATGTCATCTTTAATGTCGTGACGGGCACGATCTCTATTATTTTGTTAACGCCCCTTACATGGCTTGTCACCACCATTGCTGAAACACTTTCACTCAATACCTTAATTCAGCTCGCACTCTTTTACACTATTTTTAATGTGATTGGAGTCTCACTCTTTTGGCTACTACAAGATCGTCTAGCACAAAAACTTAAAGATTGGATTCCAGAACTTGAAGAACCGAAAGTCCTTATCGATAAAGAGCCCGAAGCCCCCCTGCTTCCCGAAGAGAAAGATGAACCCCTTCATGCTCGATATCTTAAGGATAGTGCCCTTTCCTCCACAAAAACGGCAACACAAGCTGTTTTTCAAGAGCTTGAGCATTTAGCGCGCATGAGCCTAGAGGTGATCTGCCATGCGCTTTATCTACCCATCAGCGAACTCTCCTCTGACAAGATGGATGAAAAAGCGCTTGAAGAGTTCCATGAAGAGGGCTTTATCGATGCTGAAAAACTCTATCGCCACCATATTAAAGGGATCTATAGCGAAATTTTAACCTTCATCAGTCGTATTGAATACTCCGAAGAGGATGAAGAATATCAGCAAGTCTTAATGAATTGCCAAATTATCGCCCTAAAGCTCGCAGCTGCTGTTAAAAACAGCAAACATCTACAAGTCAATTTAAAAGCCTATCTCGCCGGAGAAGCAGGACCTGCAAGAAGTGCATATACTCAGCTTCGTCGCTATATCTTAAAAAATTTACGAACGTTCTATCGCCTCAATTTAGAGGAGAAGTCCCTGCCCCATGTGGCGATCTCTGATGAGAAACTAGAGAGTATTCTTTTAGCCTCCAAGAGCTTTGAAGAGGCTTTCCGAGCCCAGCTCTACTACTCTTTACGAAGCAATCAGTTTGATGGCTTTATTACTAGCTCTCTTTTAAACGATATGAGCTATGCTAAACAGGTAGTCACAAGTCTTTATAGCATCCTTAAACTGGCCATTAATAGTGATTATGATGCACTTGATAATAATACGGACGAGAAAGATGAAAGTTTTTCTGAAAATGATGTTAAAATAGGATTTTGATTAGGACTCTATATCAACAAGATAAAGGCATTCAATTAAAGTAATAATAAAATTTAAATAGTACTTAATAATATAATTTGAAAAAATATCAAATATTTAAAAGTAAACTTACTTGAAAAGTAAAGGGATAAAATTATGAATAAATTAACAAAATTATTTCTTATCAGCTCAATCGCTTTTGTGGGCTTAGCAGCATGTTCTGAAGAGACAGAAACCAAAATTGCTGACGAGAAAAACAAGCTCGTTCAAGAAGCTACTGAGTTAAAAGACTCTGCGGCAGAAAAAGCTAAAGAGCTTAAAGATTCCGCAGTAGAAAAAGGCACCGTGCTTAAAGATAAAGCTAAAGAGCTTGCAGATAAGAGCGCAGATGCAACTCAAAAAGCATATGAAGATGCTAAAGAAGCTACTAAAAATGCTGCAGAAAAAGCTAAAGAAGAAGCCCGTGAATTAAAAGAAAAATTCACAGATAAAGCAGATGAGGCTAAAGATAAAGTAGAAGAAGCTGCTGACAAAAGTGCTGATAAAGCGAAAGAATTAACTGAAGAGGCTAAAGAAAAAGCAGCTGAAGTAAAAGAAAATGCACAAGAAAAAGTAGATGAGCTTAAAGAGAAAGCTAAAGCGGAAGCTGATAAAGCTGACCCCTCGAAAAAAGCAGAGGAATTAAAGCAAGAAGCTAAAGAGCTCAAAGAGGATGCCGCAGACAAAGCTACTGAAATCAAAGAAGATGCAAAAGCAGAAGTTGAAAAACTAAAAGAGAAAGATCCTGTTCAAGAGACTAAAGAAAAAGCGGCAGATCTCCAAGAAGAAGCCAAAGAGAAAGCTGCAGACCTTAAGGAAGACGCTAAAGCAGAAGCTGACAAAATCAAAGCAGATAATAAAGTTCAAGAAGCTAAAGACAAAGTAGAGCAAATTGAGCAAGATGCTGCAGATAAGATCCAAGATCTTAAAGAGAAAGCAGCTGACGGTACAGAAGAAGCCAAAGAAGCTGTTGATGCAAAAGTAGATGCTATCAAAGAGCAAGCGGCTGATAAAATCGATGACCTTAAAGACGCTCTCAAATAATTTAGCGTAAAAAAGTAAAGATAAAGATCGCACTTTATGTGCGGTGATAAAAAGGGGCTAATACAATTTAGCCCCTTTTTTCTTTACCTAAAAAATAAAATGATTATAAACAAAGATTAAAAATGATCTCTATGACCGTTTTAGCGCTTTAATTAAACCATCTGTTCCATCCGCCTTTAACATTAAGGCTAACTGCATCAATTCACCAAGTTCCCCATTGGGAAAACCCTTATCATCACGGTTGAACCAAAGGAGATACTCTTCTGGCAGATCAATCAGCACCCTACCCTCATAACGACCAAAAGGCATGGTCACGGTAGTTAATTTTACAAGATTCTCTTTGGTGAGCATTCCCCCCCTCCCCCTATTTCCCAACACAGAAACTTGAGAAGATCTCCCCGAGTAATGCATCTGAACTAAATTCACCTGTAATTTCTCCTAGTGCAATTTGCGCTAAGCGCAACTCTTCCGCCACAAGCTCGATAGAGTGCTCACTTTTGATAAGTGAAAGCGCCACTTCAAAATGCTCTAAGACCCTTTTTAGTGAGAAAAGATGCCGCTCACGAGCACTAAATAGACCTTCCTGTGCATCATAGCCTGCGCGCTCTAAAATCGCGGACTGTACAAGCTCTAAGCCCTCTCCTGTTTTTGCACTCATCGCAATATGATCTTCATAGATTCCAGCAGCTTTTCCTGAAAGATCGATCTTGTTGTGAATATAGATGATCGGTAAATTGAGCGCTAAAATTTCATCATCTACCCTCTCCTCTTCAGAGCCATCATCATGCATCCAAAGTACAAGATCTGCGCTCTCCATCTCTCGTTTTGCTCGTTTAATGCCTTCGGCTTCGATCTTATCGTCTGTCTCACGCAAACCTGCCGTGTCGATAATATGAATGGGCACGCCCTCAATAACAATCTGCTCTCGCAAGACATCGCGCGTTGTCCCCTCAATATCGGTCACAATGGCGGTCTCTTCACCTGAAAGTGCATTAAGCAAACTCGACTTTCCCGCATTAGGTTTACCGGCAATGACTACATTTAAACCATCCGTGAGCAATTTCCCACTACCGGCACTGGCTAATAACTGCGATACCTTCTCATTAAGATCATTAAGACCTACCAACACATTGCCATCCGAAATAAAATCGATATCCTCTTCACTAAAATCGATGGCAGCTTCAATATAAACACGAAGTTGAATCAATGTTTCGAGCAGTGTTTTAACCCGTTTTGAAAAATTCCCGCTCAATGAATTCATCGCCGCTTTTGCTTGCGCCTCGCTCTGACTGACGATGAGATCATGAATGGCTTCCGCTTGCACTAAATCCAACTTTCCATTTAAGAAGGCCCGCTCCGAGAATTCCCCCCGTCGCGCTTGCTCAGCACCTAGCTCTATAGTTCGCGCCAGTACCCGACTAAGTACAGTTAATCCCCCATGACCTTGCAACTCAATCACATCTTCGCCAGTAAAAGAATTGGGCCCCTGATAATAGATCACCACCCCCTCATCAATAGCGACACCATCCTCCCCTAAAAAAGGGCTAAAGTGGGCATAACGAGGTTTGAACTGTTGAATATTGGTCATCTTTTTAGCGATCGTGAGCGCATCGCTTCCCGAAAGGCGCACAATCCCAATTCCCCCGATACCTGTGCTTGTGGCAATAGCACTAATGGTTCTATCCTTTAACACTTTTTTCTCCTTAAAGAAAAACAATCCCCAATAAAGGGGATTGTTATAAATCTATTTTTTATGGAAAAGAACTCTTACTCTTTCGCATGCTCTCTCTCAACACGACGCATAATAATCGATTGCTGCAAAATCGTAAGTAAGTTGTTGGTAATCCAGTAAAGCACAATACCTGAGGCAAACCACATAAACATAAAGGTAAAGACTACTGGCATCCATTTAATGATCTTCGCTTGCGTAGGATCCGTGGGTGCTGGATTTAAACGTTGCTGGAAGAACATCGTCGCCCCCATAATTAGCGGCAAGATGAAGTAGGGATCCATCTTTGATAAATCCTTAATCCATAAGATCCAGGGCGCTTGACGCAATTCCACACTCTCCATAAGCATCCAGAAGAGCGAAATAAAGATCGGGATCTGAATGATAATCGGCCAACATCCACCTAAAGGATTAATCTTCTCTTTACGATATAGCTTCATCATCTCTTCAGAAAGCTTTTGGCGATCCTCACCATATTGCTCCCTAATCAGCTCTAACTTCGGCGCGACATTGCGCATCCGCGCCATAGACGTATAACCTTTATTCGCGAAGTAGAGAAGCGCAATCTTCACCGTAACAGTCAAGAGAACAATAGACCAACCCCAGTTACCTACAAAGGAGTGGAAGAACTTCAACACCCAAAGCATGATGTTGGAGATTGGGCTAAACCAACCATAATCGAGGGTAAGCTCTAAACGATCAGCCGCAGCTGCAAGTTGCTCTTTCAGTTTTGGCCCTGCAAAGAGACGACTCTCAAAAGTGTGACTTTCCCCTGGCTGAACCACAACATCATTCTGCCCATACATGCGAATAATGTAGGTATTTAAGCTTGGGTCTTTATACGTTCCTAACTGGAGAGTCTCCACAATATTAAGCGTTGAACGTGTATCTTCTTTATCCTTACCCGGAATCCAAGCAGTGACGAAGTATTGCTCAATCATTGAGATCCAACCCGCCTCTCCCACAAACTGTTTCGGACGACGCTGCTCAACTGTAGCTCCAGAGGTAGGGTCCACGCCTTTCTCTTTTACCGTCATCTTCTCAAAGGCGAGCTTCTCATATTTATGATCATTCTCTGGGAGCGAGAAAACACTTCCGGTAAAGCTTGAAGCTCCAAAACCACCTTTCTTTTTATTTTCAGGCTTTTTAGCGATTTGGCGATACTCGCGCCCCACCCAGATCTGATCGGAGTTATTTTCTACTCTATGCTCAAAACCAATAGTGTAGCTACCCCGCTCAAAACGGTAAGTTTTTGTAACCGTTAAGCCCGAAGCTTCATCCTCATAAGTTAAAGGAACCACTAAGGTATCCTCTCCCTCTTTCATTTCAAAAGCTTTCGCGTCTGCCGTAAAGAGGCTATTGGCATGATTGGGATTTTCATGAGTGCCACCGGTTAAGCCTGTTTGACTAATTTGATAGCGCACCGAATCTTCAGCCATCACTTTAAAGGGCACATCTTGCTCTTCTAGGCTCTCTGGATAATCTCGAAGCCCTACTTCAAAGATATCTCCCCCTTCAGCTTTAATCTTAATCTCATAAACATCGGTCAATACGGTGATGTAATCAGAGATTGCGCCAGGGACTGAACCTTCAGCCTGACCTGAAGAGAGCGTGGGAACGCCTTGATCATTTGCGCTCTGACCATCTGCCGAAGAAGAGCTCTGCACTGTTTGCTCTAAAGTTTGCGGTGCTGGCGCTGGATTCTTGTGAGCATCCCACTTTGTATAAAGAAAGTAGATAATCGCTCCCAAGATCAATAGTAGAAAGAGACGTTGCTGATTATTCTGCATGGACAAATTCTTTTAAAAATAGATAACTAAATGGAAAGCCCGGAACATTAATAACTCTTCGTATGAGATATTAAGGCACAGGATCTTTTCCCCCTTCACAAAAAGGCTGGCAACGAACCAATCGCTTGATCGTAAGCCAGCTCCCTTTTATTGCGCCATATCGTGTAATTGCTTCCATTGCATAGGTAGAACAGGTCGGCTCAAACCGACACTGATTCCCTACTAATGGACTTAAAAAGTATTTATACCCTTTAATAAGCCAAATTAAGATTGTACGCATAATGTATTCAGACGCTTCCAATGATTCAGTAGCGAACGATGAAGTTCCGCCCTATTGTCTGCTTCTATAGTTTGCCGAGTCATCACGACGATATCGAGCCCTTTTAGCTCTGCCTGATGGAGCCGAAAGGATTCCCGTACAATTCGTTTTACTCGGTTGCGATCATTCGCCCGTTTAAGATGTTTTTTAGAGATCGCTAAGCCTAAACGAGCAACTTCCTGCCCCTTCTGCTTACGAGCTAATACCAAAAACTGACGGTCTCGTGAGTTACGATTCTTTTCAAAAACAGCACTATACTCTTTTGCTGTTAATAATCGCTTATTACGCTGAAATCGAAACATCACGAATAGATCCACCAGAAGCAGAAACAAAAAAGCGCCTATTATTTAAGAATAACAAGCGCTCCAAAATCTCAGCCTGCTTTAATATTAAGCAGATAAACGAGCACGTCCACGTGCACGGCGACGGTTGATTACTTTACGACCGTTTTTAGTTGCCATACGTGCGCGAAAACCGTGATTACGTTTTCTTTTAATTTTACTTGGTTGAAATGTGCGTTTCATACCTTAATTCCTTTACTTAGTAAGTTGTACCACTCGCCCTCAGTAAGGTTAAAAGTCGCGAGTATAAAAATTCATGATAAGACAACGGACTATTTTAGCTTTTAGCAAGGGAATGTCAAGCAAGAAAAGTACCTTATTCCCTTTCCTTAACGCCATTTTATTGAGCATCAAGTCGCTATTTTATGCCGCCTCTTATCACATTAAATTTAATAATGCTTAAAGGCCTGCAGCTTCCCGGAGAATATCTGCCTTGTCTGTTTTTTCCCAGCTAAAAGCGGTAGCGGTAATCATCTCACCAGACTTGCCCTCATACTCTATCTCATAGGGCGTACGACCAAAATGACCATAACTTGCCGTAGGTAGATAGATCGGATGCAGAAGATCTAGCATCGTAGTAATGGCATATGGGCGCAAATCAAAATGCTCCCGCACCAATTCTTCAATTCTTCTTTCAGGAATTTTATGGGTGCCAAAGGTTGTGATAGAGATCGAGGTTGGCTCAGCAACGCCAATAGCGTAAGAGACCTGAATTTCACACTTATCTGCCAAACCTGCGGCCACAATATTTTTGGCCACATAGCGCCCAGCGTATGCAGCAGAGCGATCTACTTTCGAAGGATCTTTTCCAGAGAACGCCCCACCCCCATGGCGTGCCATTCCCCCATAAGTATCTACAATAATTTTACGCCCCGTAAGACCACAATCCCCCACCGGCCCACCGATGGTAAAACTTCCTGTTGGATTAATGTGATACTTCGTCTCTTTTGTGAGCCATTCTGCGGGTAAAGTTTTTTTAATAATCAGCTCCATCACCGCTTCTTGAAGCTCCTTAAACTGAACATCTTCATCATGTTGTGTTGAGAGCACTACAGCATCCACATGGGAGATTGAACCGTCTCTATTATAAGCAAAGGTGACCTGACTCTTCGCATCAGGGCGAAGCCATGAGAGCTGATTCGATTTGCGAGCTTCTGATTGACACTGCATTAATCGGTGCGCAAAAGTGATAGGCGCTGGCATAAGCACATCGGTCTCATTTGAGGCATACCCAAACATCAATCCTTGATCTCCTGCCCCCTGCTCTTCTGGGATAGCCCGATCTACACCTTGGGCAATCTCAGAACTCTGTTTACCGATCACATTCAGTACGCCACACGTTTTACCATCAAAGCCCACAAGGGAGGAATCATAACCGATATCCACAATAACGCCCCGAACAAGCTCTTCTAAATCCACCCATGCTTCGGTGCTCACTTCACCTGCGACAATCGCTACCCCTGTTTTAACAAGAGTTTCACAAGCAACACGAGCATCCTTATCTTCCTTAATAATGGCATCGAGCACAGCATCAGAGATCTGATCTGCAACTTTATCTGGATGTCCCTCAGATACTGACTCTGAGGTAAATAAATATGTCATACCTTCTCTTCTTTTGCGTAATGTTTTATTAAAAATATCTACGTAAACTTTTAAATATAGGTCACCGATTTTAGCACTTTGAGTGCTCTTTTGCTGAATAAAATCTATTTATATTTTTCTTAAATGTCCGCAAAAATCCTCTTGATCTTCCCCTAAAAGTTGCGATTTAATCTCGCTATTAAACTTAAAAAAACGCCTCGAATAAACGAGGCGCTATTAAAATTATATTTTCTATCAACCATTAAACATGATTAAAAGGCTAAATAACCTCGCTCAATTGCACGATTAAGCGCTGAAACTACCGCTTTAAGTGAAGAACGTGAAGTATTAGCATGGGTTGCTGCACCAAAAAGAGTGCGATTATCGATCTGCATCTCAACATAAGAGACAGCTTCCGCCGAAGATCCACGACTACGGGCATGCTCGTTATAATCCACAACATCCACATTCCAGCTAAAGAGCTCATTAATCCCATTAACTAGCGCCGCAATCGGTCCATTCCCGGTAGCTTTTATCACCCGCTCTGCCCCCTTAGCCACAACGGTTAAGCTCATGACTGTATTACCCTCAGCATCCTCCTCTATTTCAATCGGCGTCTTTAAAGAGATATGAGAAGGCGCTTCAAAATACTCATGATTAAAGATCTCATAAAGCCTCTCAGAGGTGAGTTCTACCCCTTCAGAATCAGCATAAAGTTGTGCAACCTTACTAAACTCAATCTGTAAACGGCGCGGTAGCTCGATACCATGATCCTCTTCTAAAAGGTATGTAACTCCTCCTTTTCCAGATTGGCTATTAACGCGAATAACTGCCTCATACGAACGCCCTAAATCGAAAGGATCAATAGGAAGATATGGCACTCTCCAGAGCTGATCGGGATTCTCTTTAAGATCGGACAAGCCTTTACGAATAGCATCTTGATGCGAACCGGAAAAAGCGGTAAAGACCAGCTCTCCAGCATAGGGATGACGCGGATGGACAGGGATATCAGTACAATACTCAACCTCCCGAACCACCGTATTAATTTTGCTAAAATCTAAGCCCGGATGTAAGCCTTGCGAATACATATTGAGCGCTACCGTCACTAAATCCACATTTCCTGTGCGCTCCCCATGCCCAAAGAGACAACCTTCAACTCGCTCTGCTCCCGCCATTAACGCTAGCTCTGTAGCAGCTACAGCACAACCACGATCATTATGCACATGGGCACTAATCACTACAGAGTCTCGGCAACTAATATGATCACAGAACCACTCAATCTGATCTGCATATACATTAGGCGTAGAGACCTCCACCGTAGCGGGAAGATTTAAAATCAACTTACGTTCAGGCGTAGGCTTAAAGACTTCACAAACCGCTTCACACACCTCAAGTGAAAAAGGTAATTCCGCATCTGAAAAGATTTCGGGAGAATATTCAAAATACCACTCTGTTTCCGGATATTTTGCTGCTTCAGCCTTAATCATCTCCCCCCCTTTTACAGCCAAAGCTTTAATCTCCTCCTTCTCCATCTTAAATACAACCCGGCGAAATGTTGGAGAGACCGCATTGTAATAATGAATAATTGCTTGCTTTGCTCCCTTTAAAGCCTCAAATGTTCGTGTAATAAGATCCTGTCGAGCCTGTGTTAAAACCTGAATCGTAACATCTTCGGGGATTCTATCCTCCTCGATTAACTTACGAACAAAGTTAAACTCCGTCTCAGAAGCAGAAGGGAAACCTACCTCGATCTCCTTAAATCCACATTCAACCAAAAGATTAAACATCCGCAACTTCTTCTCTACACTCATGGGTTCTATGAGCGATTGATTCCCATCCCGAAGATCTGAACTCAACCAGCGAGGAACCTCTAAAATCTCCTTACTCGGCCAAGTACGATTACTATAATTTGGGGCTTTAAAGCGCGCATATTTTGTTTCTGGATTTTTAATCATGATCTTTCTCTCTCTTTGGTCATTAATAAATAGATGTATAACAATTACAGGATTAGGCTCCCGAGCTTTTTAGTATCTCCTCTTATTAAAAATAGAGTTTAAATATAAAACTGCTCTATTTTTAAGCTACGCAAGATTGAGTCGCACGCTAAAGATCACAGCATGCCACCGAATATAACGCTGAAAAAAGGGAGGAATTTTATTATTGTTGGGAATATATAAATTGAATGAAGTTTTCACAATACTACCTTAACGAACGACTTTTTTTTAAACAAGCAGTTTAAGCTGCAACCATTGCGGTTACAGCAGAATAAGTCGTAGGTTTTTAAAGTAGTATTTTTTAGTCATAAAAAAACCTTAACGCTTTTTTAATTTTGCGTCAAGGTTTATATAATTTATAAAGCTGTTTGATAATTCGCTTTTAGAATTACTCTGGTTTAAAGGCTTCTGGTAAATCTGCCCCTTCACCAAAGAAAAACGCATTCATTTGATTTTCAAGAAACTCGCGCGCCTTAGGATCTAAAGGGTTAATCCGATACTCATTGATTAAGATCGTCTGTGTCTGTAACCATTGCTGCCAAGCTTCATTAGAGACATTCTCAAAGATCTTCTTCCCTAACTCGCCCGGATACATCTGCCTCGGCATTCCTTCTGCTTTCTTTTGCAGTTTCACACAAAACACTTCCCGCGTCATTTTATCCTCTCTTGATTAATAGTGATTAATTAGAGAACAGCGTGCTTACCGATTCTTCTTCATGAATACGTTTAATAGTATCCGCAATAATATCGGCAATCGTAATTACACGAATCTTATCACAAGCTTTCGCTTCATCACGAAGGGGGATGGTATCGGTTACGATCATCTCATCAAGACCTGAGTTTTGAATATTCTCTACCGCCTTTCCGGAGAAGATTGGATGCGTACAATACGCTCTAACCGATTTTGCTCCCCGCTCTTTTAACACTTTCGCCGCAGAAGCTAAGGTGCCCGCTGTATCTACAATATCATCAATGATAACACAGTTACGACCTTCTACTTCACCGATAATACTCATGACCTCTGCCACATTAGGTGCAGGACGGCGTTTATCGATAATCACTAAATCTGTATCAGGAATCTGTTTTGCTACTGCACGCGCTCGAAGCACGCCGCCAACATCTGGAGAAACTACAGTAATATCTTCGCTTAAGTTCGCAATAATATCTTGCTGCATAACTGAAGAGGCATAGATATTATCAACGGGAATTTCAAAGAAACCTTGAATCTGATCTGCATGGAGATCGATCGTCAAAACACGATCACATCCCACGCTTGTAATCATATTCGCCACCACTTTTGCTGAGATCGGAACCCGTGCTGAACGAGGGCGACGATCTTGGCGAGAATAGCCAAAATAGGGAATCACAGCTGTAATTCTCCCAGCAGATGCTCTTCTTAGCGCATCCGAAGCTACTAAAAGCTCCATTAAGTTATCATTTGTTGGATAACAAGTGGGTTGGATGAGGAAGACATCCTTACCGCGGACATTCTCATTAATGGAGATCATCACTTCCCCGTCTGAGAATCGACCAACTGTCGCATCACCTAACTTAAGACCTAAATGCTCGACAACTTTTTTCGCAAGCTCCGGATTGGCGTTTCCTGTGAACACCATCATCTGCTCTTTGCTCATTACAAAGAATCCTCTATTTTGATACAAGTGGGAGATATAAGATAGATAATAAGTGTTGCTGGAGCATGTAAGGGTTGTTGTAGCATAACAAATCTAGAAGTTTACAGGTGCAACACCTAAAAGAAAAATGGCTGGGCTACTAGGATTCGAACCTAGGAATGGCGGGATCAAAACCCGCTGCCTTACCGCTTGGCTATAGCCCATTTGAAGAACCTCTATTATAAATAGTTTTTTAGGTTTGTCTAGCTCGATTTTGCTCAATCTTTAGTCGCTTAATGACTATCCTATTTACTATTCATAATCGTTTCGAACTATGTTTTAATGTGTCGCTCGAAACAACGGAAACAATTCTAACAAAGAAAAATATATTTGCTATGAAAAGATTAAAAATTATACCAATCTCAATTTTCACACTCTTTGTCGCATCCTGTGCTGCTCCTACCTACAATACGTTAGCCGAGGCTCAAAGCTATAAAGCATATGGTCGTTCGGCGATTAAAGCCCCCGAACAGAGTGGTCAGGTTGGTTTTTCTGTTGAAAAGAATCAAAACCAAGCGCTGAATATCACTATCCAAGGCCCTTTTGCTCAAGGTCGCGTGGATATGAGTATTCATGACACCTATAGTACTCTAACCACCAATGGTGAAACCTACTCCGGTGCAACGCCCGATGAACTCTTTGAAAAAGTAACGGGATTTACTTGGCCTGTGGCAGGTACTCGGAGTTGGCTACAAGGTGTTCCTAGCAGTGCGATGACTCAAGTCACCTATGACAATCGCCAACGTCCGAAATCATTTACGGAAGATGGCTGGAATGTTGTCTATAACGAATGGATGCCGGCAAGTGGCATCTCTCTTCCTAAACGGATGACAATCTCTCGCGGAGATGATCTTCGCATTCGTCTCTTTATCGATAATTGGATCGTTCGTTAAAGGGACTCTAAGCATGGCGAGTAAAATCCCCCATTTACACTACTTCCCTGCCCCGGCAAAGATTAATCGTATGCTACGCGTTATTCGCCGAGAGGAGAATGGTTACCACTATCTACAAACGGTATTTCAATTTACTTCGCTATTTGATGAGATCGGCTTTGCAGCTTCTCGCCTTCCTTTTGCTGGCGAATCTGAACATCGGTTAAAGTTTCATTACTCTCATACCGATTTTTCATTAGAAGATGATCTTATCTACCGCGCTATCAAGGCTCTACAAAATAGAACGGGACGTCAATTTAGTGTGGAAATCGATCTACAAAAACAACTTCCTATGGGGGCTGGTTTAGGAGGAGGAAGCTCCAATGCTGCGACAACACTCGTGGCTCTCAATGCTCTGCTTGATCTTAAGCTCACACAAAATGAGCTTATTGAGATGGGGGCTAATCTTGGAGCTGATGTGCCGATCTTTATCTACGGTCAAAGTGCTTGGGCAGAAGGTATTGGTGAACAATTAACACCCCTCTCCCCTCCAGAAGAGGAGCTTCTTCTCATTAAGCCACCACTCTCCATTAGTACCAAAGTCATTTTTGAGAGCGAGCATCTTCCCCGGAATAGCCCCCTCTTTATCGAGAAAGTATTTACACAAAAGCGGGCGCTTAATGATTGCGAGCCGGCGATCTTCCATCATTACCCGAAGATGCAGCGCTATATGGATGATCTGAAATCTTTAGGGCTCTCCCCCTATATTACCGGTACCGGCTCTTGTATCTACATTAAGCCGCCCAATCCTCAACAAAATGCTGAGCTCCGGCAGCTTGCCCGCCAATACAATTGGCAATTAATTGAGTTCCAAACATTAAATCGCTCCCCCCTACAGGAGGCGATTGCTGCCCTACCATAAAAAAGCAGATAACCTACATACAAAAAAGCCCTCCCCAACAGGAATGAGGGCTTTTTATCGTTCTTCTATTTGAAGAAAGCTCAATATTTAAGAAGTTCGATGCTGCCGCTGTCTTTGGGGCAATGCACTATTATCTACCGTGAGCTCTGGAACATACCGCTCTTCTGGTCGCTCTCCTAAATATTTCGGCCAACCCTTAATCCCCGTTCGCTGAAAATCTTGACTCAGTAGATCCCGAATAATCTCAATAGACTCGCCCCGAACCTCTACCAGATAATCATAAATCGCCCGGAAGAGACGATCTAAAGCAATACTGTGCGCTCGTCCAAATTTCTGATAGAGCCAAGCTGAAAGAGCTCTAAAATTATTAAAAGGGGTTGCCCCCAAGATCTTGGGTAAAATCACCTGAAAGCGACCTGAGTTAGCGATGGTATCCCAATATTTAGCAAAACGCTCCATCTCCATAATCTCCACAAATGGAACGTCTCGGTTCTCTAAAATAGAATAGGGCTGCTCTTGACTATATTTATATTGAAACTCATTACTATGGCGAATAATCGGCACCCCTTTTAAGCGTTTTAAAATCCCCACCTGAATCTCTTGAGGCTCCCAAGACCAAAGCTCATCAAACCCCTCCCCAAAACTTTGAATATCTTCATCGGGCAAACCTACAATAAGATCCACATGAAGATGCACATCGGTATGTTTAGAGAGCCAAGAGATATTCTCCTTCGCCTTCTCTAAATTTGTACGACGAGAGATTAACTGCTGCGTGGAAGGTTTAAGAGTCTGAATGCCGATCTCAAACTGTAAAGAACCATCAGGGAATTCCAGAATCTTCTCTTTAAGCTCATCGGAAAGATAATCTGGCACAAGCTCAAAATGTAAAAAGAGGGAATCTTCAGGATTTTTCTTCAGCTTATCGAGGAAAAAATTTAAAATCGCAAGTGTAAAATCTTTTTTAAGATTAAAGGTGCGATCTACAAATTTATATTGTCTCAGCCCCCTCTGATAGAGATCATCCATTGCCTCTAAGAAAGGCTCTAGCGGAAAGCGCCATGCAGTTTTATCTAAACTAGAAAGGCAAAACTCACATTTAAAGGGGCACCCCCGGGAGGCCTCGACATAGACCGTTCGGTACTTAATATCCTCTTCATTGTAGAGATAATATGGCAGCTTAATCTGATCGAGAGGGGGCTGAATACCTGGGATTACCTTTGTTGGCCAAGGGCGATTATGCACTAAAAGCGATTTTGCAAGTTCATAATAGCTAATATCCCCCCAACCGGTAATGAGATAATCCACATAGGGAAAAAGCTCGGTCTCTTCATACTCATAAGAGACCTCGGGGCCACCGATAGTAATAATCACCTCTGGCATCAATTCTCGAAGATCTTTAATTAACGAGGTTGTCTCCTCAAAGTTCCAGATATAGATTCCGAAAGAGACAATCTTCGGCTTTCGCGCATAGATCGCTTCGAGCATCTCTTCTTTATTTTGATGAATCGTAAACTCTATAATCTCAGCTCTATCCTCAAGCTCATGAAGATTCGCCTTAAGATAACGCAACCCTAAAGATGCGTGTGTATAGCGTGCGTTTAGCGTAATTAAGAGCATATCCATCAATATTTTACCTTTCCTATACTTGCCGTATAAATCATTTATATCCGCTATTTTACCCAAAAATAAAGGAGAGAGGCCGAAACCTTTCTCCTTATTTACTCATTCCCGGCGCTTAAATAGGCGCTCGCAAAGTAAAGGGAGTTACTCCACAAACTCCACATTCCCTCCTTTAAGGGATTTTACGCGTGCTAAAGATTGCACATTAATATTAGCCTCTTCTAAACGCTTGCGCCCTTCTTGGAAGCTTTTTTCAATAATAAAGCCCATTCCGTAAAGATTTGCCCCCGCCTGATCTACAAGATCCTTTACCCCAAGTGCCGCATTTCCATTTGCTAAAAAGTCATCAATAAAGATTACATTATCACCACTTGAGAGATAATCCTCACTCACACAAACATCGTAACGGCGCTCTTTTGTGAAGGAGTAGACCGATGAAACAAACATCTTCTCCATTGTTTTAGGGGTTTTCTTCTTTACAAACACCACCGGCAATTCAAGCAGATAACCGAGCATAATAGCCGGCGCAATTCCACTAGCTTCAATTGTCACCACTTTATTAATGGGAAGATTGGCGAAACGGCGAACAAATTCAACCGCAATCGATTTCATAAGAATCGGGTCCATCTGATGGTTGATAAAGCTATCGACCTTCAACGTTCCATCATCAAATGCCCGTCCATCCTGGAGAATTCTATTTTTAAGTAATTTCATTCAGATGAGCCTTAGAGGGTAAGTCCCCCAAAAAGAGTAATCGCACCATTTTGTTTCAGAGTGCCTAAAAAAATGTGTGCGACATTATAGCGCAATTTACAAGCCACCGCTGAAAGATTATTAGCATCCAGGGTCTCCCTTCTTTTAACTCCCTTACTCACACTCTTACTCATGATGTAAATAGCTACTAACTTTAAAATAAAAACGCCTGTTATTTTCGTTAATAGACTAAATAACAGGCATTCTTTTTAAAAGTCAACTTCTTACATTACGGAGTAAAATAGATTGGCGCTCCGGGGCCCACAGGAATACCAAGCACAAATACCCAGATAATAAACGCCGCAATCCAGCCGAGTAAAAAGATCACGGAGTATGGCACCATCATCGAAAGTAGCGTACCGATTCCCGTATCTTTTTTATATTTAATCGCCATCGCCACTACAAGGCCGAAATAGCTCATCATCGGGGTAATAATATTTGTTGTAGAATCCCCAATTCTATATGCCGCCTGAATAACCTCAGGCGCATAACCTGCAAGCATTAACATCGGTACAAAAATGGGTGCTGTTACTGCCCACTGCGCGGATGCAGAGCTCATCATAAGATTAATGAAGCCACAAATTAGAATAAATCCAATAAAGAGCAACATACTATTAATCTCAAAGCTAGTAATAAAATTGGCCCCATGAACCACCAGAATCTGCCCGAGATTTGTCCAGCCAAAAAAGGCGATAAATTGAGCGGCGAAGAAGACAATCACCAAATAAAGACCCATGCTACTCATGGAATCTGCCATCGCATTGATAATATCTCGGCTATTGGTGAATTTCTTTGTAATCACTCCATAAACTATCCCCGGCACCGCAAAGAAGATAAAGATAAAGATCACAATTGAACGAAAAAAGGGTGAATTCGCAAGCATACCCGTCTCTTGATTGCGAAGCATTGCCCCTTCGGGCACAACCATAAAGGCAACAATCAATGCTAAGAGTGAAAAAGTGAGTCCCGCCCAGATCAGCCCCCGCTTCTCGAGTGCTGTCACTTCGGAGGTAAATGTCTCCCCCTCATCGACAGAGAGATCTTTTGAGTCATAAGGCCCTAATTGCGGTTCTACGATACGGTCGGTCACATACCAACCTAAAAGAGTTACTAAAAAGGTACTAAAAGCCATAAAATACCAGTTTGCCTCAGCCCCTACGATATAAGTTGGATCAATAATCCGCGCCGCTTCCTGAGTAATTCCTGAAAGAAGAGGATCTACCGTGCCTAGTAAAAGATTGGCAGAGTATCCCCCAGAGACACCCGCAAACGCTGCAGCTAATCCTGCTAAAGGGTTTCGCCCAATCGCATGGAAAACCATCGCCGCTAAAGGAATTAAAACGACATACCCCAGTTCTCCAGCTGTATTAGACATCACTCCCGCAAAAATCACTGCTGGCGTTGTTAAGCGAAGAGGAGCTTTAAGCACTATTAAACGCATACCCGCAGAGAAAACACCGGCGGCATCGGCAATTCCCACCCCAAGCATGGCTACTAAAACCGTGCCTAAAGGCGCAAAGTTGGTGAAGTTTGTTACTACATTAGAGAGAATCTTGCGGATGCCTTCTGCATTTAGAAGATTCACAACCTCAATCACGCCACCGGCCGCCCTACCCGGTGCACCTTCTGGTCTTGGATCTGCAACACTTAAACCAAAGTAGCTGCCCACCGCTGATGCTATAAGGATAAATGCAATTAAGATTGCAAATAGAACCACAGGATGTGGTAAAGCATTTCCAAGCCACTCTAAAGTATCGAGCAACCGACTACGTCTATTTTTTACACTCATCATTACCTCCTCCCATATCAGGAAGACTTGCTACCTCTCAACCTAATTTAGATCGATCGATAAATTTACAGGTTATGCCAGCTCTACGAAAATCATTCTATTGCTGAGCGATTAATCATAGATTTACCATGAAAAGCGACCAAAGTGTTAATCGAGCCATTTATTAATACAACAGGAGAAATATTGAGCTTTTTTCACTCAAAACCGCCCATCTTGACGATTTGCGCAACATTCACACAAAACTCCGGTATACCTGTTGGCTTCAGGCTCTTCAATGTTAGTCCTATCCCGCCAAAATCCCCCCAAAGGCTTTTTTTAAACAGCAAAAAGCCCGCAATAATGCGGGCTTTGAGGTATATGTCTGGTGGGCCTTGTTGGGATATTTTATAAATCTGGCGTTTAGTATAATCGCTGGGTTTCGTGTATTCTACTGATTATTGGGCGATTATCTTGAATATACAAATCGCCTTTACACGTCTTTAATGTATTCTGTTTTCGCCAAATCTTTCGCCATTTTTAGATGTACATGCTATGCCTTACGTAAGAAAACGCGGGAAAAGATGGCGTGCCGAAGTAAACATCACAAAAGATTTTCAGCGGTACCATGATTCCCGCACATTTGATACAAAAGCCGAAGCCGTTTCCTGGGGTGTGCGTCGTAAAAAAGAGATCATGTTGGGTCAGATAGATGCTGTCGATACTTCTAAATCTCTGCGTGATGCTATTATCCGTTATATAGATGAGGTTATTCCACATCGCCATTCAGGGGAGCGCGAAGTTTTGCGGCTTCGATATTTTTTAAAGTGCCCTGGCTTAAATGTTGAAGCTCGCCTTGCGAGTATTAGCCCTGATATTTTTAAAGAGTTTATAAAATTCCGCCTACAAGATGTGATGACATCAACCGTTAATAGAGAAATCACTCTTTTGCGCTCTGTCATTCGAGAGGCTCAAAAATGGCGCTGGCTCGACCATAATCCTTTTGAATCTGTGGAATTTTTAAAAGAGCCTCCACCCCGCAATCGTAGAATCTCTCCTCACGAGGAAGAGGCAATCTTAGAAGCGCTAGGCTATGATGAGCACACTCCTCCAAAGCAGACAAGGCAACGCCTAGCCATTATGTTTCTTCTCGCACTCGAAACCGGTATGCGTTTAAGTGAAATATGCAATTTAGATTGGAATAATATTAATCTTAAGCAGCGATATCTCACTATTCCTAAATCAAAAAATGGAGATTCTCGAGATATTCCGCTCTCCAGCCGTGCAATCGAGCTTTTGTTAAAGGTTAAGGGGCATTCAAAAACACTTATCCACGATCGTCATGGTGAGGATGAGTATGGGCGCAAATATTCTTATCGGGCAATGCCTGTTTTTTATAAGAATTATGCGAAATCATCCGATAGTGCTTCTGCTCTCTTTGCTAAATATGTAAGACAAACGGGGATAAAAGATCTTCGTTTTCACGATACCCGGCACGAAGCTTGCACACGCTTAGCGCAAAAAATCGATGTTTTAGATCTGGCCAAGATGATTGGCCACCGAGATCCCCGTTCGCTTATGATCTACTACAACCCCACCGCCACAGAGATTGCGAAAAGGCTGGGCTGATTAAATCAATGAGATAGGAAACATATGTTTTACAATTTGAAATAAGGAGTAGCTTATGAAATCAGATCATGATTTTATCAATCTTAGTCAAGGACATGAGATAGATTATGCTCTTAGAGTCTACGATATAGAGAGAAACTCTAAAAATAGGTTTGTTTTGGTTAGCCTTATCGAAAGAAAAATTAAACCTTATTTTAATATTCCCTCTAGCGGCAACCTAAAATGGAAGCAACTTCACGAATATTTTGAAAAGCATAACATAAAGGCAAACTGGGACGCTGTAAGCAAAGAGTTCGCCGACTTTTTAGATTAACTAACAATAAAAAACAGCCCTCCGGTTTTTCCGCAGGGCTGTTATCTTATAGGTATTTATCCAATATCTCTTTTAAGGCACTTCCAACCTTCTCAGAGATCTTTATTTCATCTACCGGGAATTTTATCTCTTTGTCTGCATACTCAATTCCCACTTTGCCGTTTATCGGAATAAGTCCAACAACGATTGTTTCAGATAGTTTTTTATGAGACAACTCAAATACCTGATTGGATAGCACCTCTTCCACCTCAACATCATATTCAGATGCGAGCTCATAAATACTTACAATTATCGCATCTAATGTAATTCCATCTAATTTCATCTTAGCTACCTCTCTTTCTTTTCTTTATATTACAATATTATCTTCTACAATTTTATTGATGATTTCTTCCTTGCTGCTAAAGTGGCCCTCAATTACGTGTGTATGTGGCTCATCATAGTGATCACTATAAACAACAAAAGATGTCATCTTGAAAGTAGCGTTTCTGATTGAGCAATGTTCTACATGGTTTTTAATATCCTCGATAACGAGGCTATATTCTAACCACTCTCTTTCTTCCTTCTTTGCTTCCTCTTTCTCCTCTTCAGTCTCTTGAGATTCAAAGAATGCATGTAGCCCCTGGCGTCCAGTTAGCTTTGCAAATTCAGGATTAAACTCTTCTCTTTTTACAAGCTCAGCATTAATAATCTCGATCTCTTTCTCAGCCGCTTCTTTCATCTCTTTTGTGTAATCGTCGTAATCATCTAAAGTGATCCACTCCCACTGATCTTTTTGATTTAAGAGCTCGACGATTGTCTGATTCTCATAATCATATCTAACGTTTTCTTCTTTAACGTCAAGATTAAGATTGATTGCCGCTTGAAGTTGATCTCTATGTTTCATGTTGTACTCCTTTTGTTTATTTCTTTATCTTATGATTCTCATTATAGTGCCCCACTATAAGAAAGTCAAACTATTTTTTATTATTTTTCACATAAAAAGAGAATACTTCTTTTAATACACGCCAGCGCACACTCTCGCCAGAAATCTTTTTCGCCTCTTCAAAAAGTCTTTCAATCTCCTCAATCTCTTCCGCTGGCCCCGCTGCTTTTGCAAATTCAGCACGTAAGCCTTTGGCTCTTTGCTTCTTGTTCCATTCATTCGCATTTTTGCCAATCACTTTTTTAGAGTGATCTGAAATATTATCGTAGCTATTTTTGCTCATCTTAAATCCTTTATTAAAATTCTTTTATGTTTGAGAAAAGGCTTAGATTCTGCTTAAGAATGTTAAACGCCTCTCTGTTTTTTTCAATAAGATACGCCTCTTTCTTATGCTCAAGGCAAGCAATTCCTGTTGTTCCGCTCCCTGCAAAGGGATCGCAGATGCTATCAACATCAAACGCACCTACCAGATCATTCATCATCGCTTGGTTTTTTTGGTATTTATACTTCATATCAACTTTCGGCGCCGTAAATATGCTCGGATAATACCCAGTACTCTCTTCTGAATACTGATCGTGCCGACTTACCAGTCGGCGATCAAATGCAGATTCAACTCCTCTTTTTCTAAAATAAAGAATATTTGAGTGAACCTTATTAGGGACTTTATATGTAACCGTTTTTGTCGGCGTCTTTTGGTCAATAACAAGATCAAACGAAAACATCAAGTTGCTCTGCCTATATATATCTAGCGCCTGATGAAGTGAGCAGATTAGCACAAGATGGTTATAATTAATCCCATCGATAACTGACAAAAACTCATCCCCACTCATCTCAAATGGGGGATCAGTTAACACCATGTCTACATTTAGCTTCACTTCACGTGAGTCTTGATTACTGATATAAATCATCCCTACTGATACCTCCTATAAATAGCCAGAGCCGCCTCTTCTGGCTTCTTTCTCCATATACTTGGGTTTACAGATGAGTAAAGCTCGATTGAACAGAGCTGATCTCTATTTTTCTTAAAAAAAGTGTTAAATCGATAACAATCGAGCTTCTTTTTTAATTCTTCTCTTAACGTATTAAAGAGCTCAGAGAGCCTCTGCCCCACAATATCATCGGGGAAATTGATACGGACGTCTTGATACTTGCTTTTAAATTCCTCCACCTCTCGCTCTTTAAGCTCTCTCTTTAGTCGCTCCTCTTCACTTATTCGAATCCGCTTTCGCGCAGCTTCCACCATCTCTGCTGTAAATAAATATTCTTTAAGATAAATGCAGGTTCCGCTTCCAAATAGCCGCTCTGCTTCCCCGCATTCTGGGCATCTATTATCCGTAGCCTTATAAAAAGCTCCACACCCCTTACAAACAGTTAAATTCCTTCTTCTTTTCCGTCCCTGATGCGCATTCCAATCTACAGGGTCGCTGGGGAGTCCATGTCGCGCGATAGAATCTCCATTTAAGTCTACAATGATCGCTCTTTTACCCTCTCTTGGCCGCAATACCCGCCCGCATAACTGACGATACAGCCCAAAGCTACCCACTCTTCGCGCGAGTATTAAAACATCACAATCGGGCACATCAAACCCTTCGCTTACCATATCTACTGCAATTAATACACGTATTACCTTCTCTTTAAATAGAGAGAGTATGCGGTCAATCTCATGCTGCGGTATGCCACTATGAATGACTGCCGCCGCTATTTTTTTCTCTTTAAATGCATCACATGACCACTCCGCATTAAGCTTTCTTGGGTGTATGACCAGTGCCTGCTTATCTTGCCCAAATTTAAGATATGCATTAACTGCATCATCAGCCAAAAAGACGCCCTTGCTGTTACTTTGCCCCTTCTCTCCCTTAGCATAAAAAGCTGTATATTGAGCAAGATACCCCTCCGATATTAACCGCTCAGTTCCGTTCTTCTCATACCCTTCAGCCTGCACAATCCTATCAAAGAACCCACCAGCGGCCTTAACCAAGGGCTGCCCATCGCCCCTCACAGGTGTTGCTGTAAAGCCAATACACCTGCATTTAGCGGCTTCCCTTAACTTGTCCCACTTATTATCTTCTGCAAAATGATGCGCCTCATCAATAAGAACGACTTCTGGCAGATATTTAAAAGGCTGGCCATTATGTTCATATCTGCTGATAAATGTATCTATTGAGAGCAAGACTACTTTAGACTTTGGGTTTAAGAAGTGCCGTCCAGATTTGGCAAAGTTATTATTGGCGCTAATTCGCTTTATCTCTCTCCCTGCTACAATTCGATGCTCAATTCCGCACAGAGCAAGCTTCTCACTAGCTTGCTTTATTAATATATTGCGATGACAAACAATAATTGCTCGCTCGTAATGCTCTGCAAGCTTCGCGATAATTGGTGTCTTTCCTGCTCCAGTATCAAGCTGAATCAGCAAATTATCTTCTGAAGAAATCACTTGATTAAAGATGCTCTGCTGATATCCCCTAAGCTTCATTAAACCCCCCACTCTTCCAAAAACTCTTCTCTCTCTTTTACCGCCGCGTCATACTCTTTAGAATCTAAGATAATCTCTACATCTACAAAATATCTCTCATGCTCTTTTTTAATCGGGCAGTAACGAGTTTTCCCCATCTTTCTTCTCTCTGTTTTAACGCTTTTACGTGCTTTTTCTACTTTTTTATCAAGCTTTGCAAGCGTATCGATAAACCCCTCAAACTCTTCTGGGCGTCTGTTTATGTTGTGAATCCAAAACTTGGCGCTCTGAAATGTCTGATTTTCCTTATCGCAAAAATACTCCGCTGATTGGGCTCTTTTAAATCCTTTAATTTTTTGCGCTCGCACTTTCTCCCCAAGCTCTTTATCCTTCTTATTACCCACAAGTGCATAGCCGCCAAAAAGCTTGGCTACTTCACGATCTTTTAAAGTATCAACACTCAATCCTGCTAGTGAGCGGCCCATTACTTCCTTAATCTTTTTTGCATCCGTACTGTTGTTATTGGCGCCATAGAGCTCTTTTACTCTCTCAATCTCCATTTTTAGAGTTTCAAGTTTATAGCTCTTCTCAAGTGCGTTATAAAGCGCTTTATTTTCCGCAATAAGATTGGGATTTTGCTCTTCCCACTCTTTCATTGTCAGTTTATTTTCGGCTTCCCGTGCTTTTTTAAGAAGTTCGCGTCTACCTCTTCGAACACCTCTTGAGAGAATCCCCACCGCAAGCTGTGATTCAAAGATCTCTTTATTCAGCTGATTTCGCTTCTCTTGTATATATTCGCCGATCTCTTCTCTATCTTTGCCAAATTCTTCATAAAGCGTGCGCGCGATCTCCTCTTCGTTTTGCTGAATTATCGTTAAATAATTTTCAGCATTCGCATCTCGCCACGCCTCAAGCCTGCTTCCGCTTCGCGGGCCCACTTCCCAGACTTTTTCATCACTGTTCCACTTTGCAGAGGGGAAGCTCTCTTTAAAGTCATCTTTCATCTCGTAGATAATCTTAATTGCAAAGCCCTGCGTTTTATTGTTTAACACTCTCTTTTTAATATCTAATGCTTTCATTTTGCCTCTCCTTTTAAGCGTTATTTATCTTGTTTCTAGTTATAGTGCACCACTATAAAAAAGTCAATAAAAACGAACTATCCAGTTTTCCCAGATAGTTCGTCAAAACGTACGCGAATATTAGAGAGGTTACAGGGGGATAGTGCTCTAATATCTGCGTACAATCGCCTTTTTTCTACTCAAAATGGAGTTTTATCGGCTTTTCATCATCAATCGTTACATCTTTTATTCGTGATTTATGATCCACGGTGAATGATTCAATAAGCTGGCTCAGAATATCCAGCGCAAACGCTGCGCCCTCTTTTGTTTTTAAATATGTTGTAAGGCACTGGGCATATTCTGGTGTTCCTCGTCTATATTTTCTCATTCTTCATCTCCTTAAAATGGAAGATCATCATCGAAGGAATCAAAATCGGGCATGCTCTCTTCGCTTGGATGATTCATCTCCCTGCTTTGAGCGGCGGCCTGTTCTGCTGGGTGAGGAGGTGCTGCCCCTGCCCCCTGCCGATCTAAAAACATCACTCTCTGCGCGCGGATCTCTGTCGCCCATCTTTCGATGCCGTTTTTATCGGTATATTTTCGGGTTTGCGTCTCCCCTACAACGCCCACCAGCGAGCCTTTTCTTAAATATTGTGCGGCGTTTTCTGCTTGCCTTCCCCATACATTTACCCGATGCCACTCTGTGTGTTCCATCTCTTTCCCGGTGTTTCTATCTTTCCACCGTTTATTTGTCGCCACCGAAAGTGTGGCCACTGCATCGCCGTTTGGCGTATGACGTAAATCTGGCGCTTGGCCGAGATGGCCGATAATCATGGTTTGACTAAACATTTTTGTTCTCCTTAATCTTCATCCCAAACATTCTTATAAAACTTGTATTGCTCGTTTATCCATACTAAATCAAAAGGATTATCAAGGATCGCTTCTATCTCTCCGCTCTTTTTGTAGAGCTCCACCACATATGATATTTCTTCAGCCCCGAAATAAGGCAAAAAGCACACTCTATATTTCTCTTTTGTATGGTTGTCGATGGCGATAACATCCTGGCTATCTGAATCGAGCATGTAATTTAATAGCTCTTTAAAGCTAATCTCTTTCATTTTTCTATCTCCCAATCTTCATAAACAGTGGGTAACTGTTTCCAAAACGGAAACAGTTAAAAACAAACCCCTTCATCACGCTTTCTTTTTTAATCCCCACATATACTCTTCAATCTCATGCTTATAAAACCTTAGCGATCCCCGCTCATTAAGTCGCACTGGCTTGGGGAAGCCGGGATTATGCATCACATTTTTAGTTAAGTGCTGGTGCGATATCGAGAGCAGCTCCGCCACTTCATGCAGGGTGAGTAATCGCATGGGCTCTTGCGAGATCTCTATCTTTCGCTCAAGCGTCTTTAGTAATAAATCAGCCAGTTGCTGAATGCCTTCAAAATTATTTATATCTTCCATTCTTACGCTCCTCTCTTAAATACATAACAGCGCACTGATTTCCCCGTGTAGCGGGATGTTACTGTCTTGTTGGCTATAAATTCATAGCGTTTGTTATCCGGTAATAGCTTTCGCAATAGTGCGGGATCTGCAATGTTGGATCCCCGATTGCGGGCTACTTCTGCCATTTCATTAATATTTAGCGCGATCAGATCTCTAAAGTTATGGGCATGATTAATCTGTGCGTTACTCTCTTCGAGATACTCAAAGAGATACCAAAACTCCTGAATTTCATCACAATCCATCGCCAGATCTTTCTCCCGATCTTGCGCAATTTTAAAGATATATTTCCGCGTCTTTTCCCGCATAGCATCGGGGATATTGAGCATCTCACACACAGAATCGAGCATCGCTAAAAGGGTGGCGTGGTTATCGCCAAGGCGGGAAGTCTCCACCCCTTCTAAGCTCATAATCTGCTCGTGATATTGGTCATACACCGCATCATGATGGGCAAGCACCTCCTTTTCCCGCTTAATCGCCTCCACCAAAAAGCCCGATACATCTTCGGTTTCGAGCATTGCTAAGCGTTGCGCTGCTCTTCTGCCCTCTGGCGTATGGTGCTCTCGTGTCATATGGAGATAGATAAAGCGGCCGATAATCGCCTCTTCCCCGTGAATCTTGCGGTTTTGGGAGACAATGAGCGACCCCAAAAAAGGCTCTTCGCTCGTCTCATTCCCGCTATTTTGCACACCGCGAGAGCGGGGGGAGATTCCATTAAAGAGCTGCTTAACTTCTTGCAGCCACTGCTGGCCACCCTGCTTTGCGTCTGGCACATCGCCCTGCCCTTCCAAATAAACGGTGGGCATGTTGGCGATCTGCATTAGCGTTCGCATGCGGGCGACTTTTGTAGAAGTTACGGGGTTAATCCCCTCGTAATTGCTTCTCCCCATCAACATCCACATAAAATCTAAAACGGTGGTCTTACCTGCTCCCGCTTCCCCGGTAAACTCCAAAAAGGGGAAGGATTTAAAGCGGTCATTACGAATCTGGGTCGCAAAGAGCGAGCCAAAAAAGTAGCTCAACACAATTAACCCCTGCGGACCAAAAGCGGTGAGATAATCCTTCGTCCACTCATTTTTGTATTCAAGTGATGGATTAAAGCGGGCAACCTTCAGGGTGGATTTAATGTTGTAGCCATCAAAGGTGTAGTAATCCTCCGCATTTGGGGTGTACACCACGCCATCTTTTACCGCAAAATGGGGGTAGATATATGCCCCCGCTTCTGGGCAATAGCCGATGTAATCGATGGTGTTTACCATATGCACGCCGCTCGCCTTTACGTTATAAAGGGTGTTGATCTGTTTTGCCGTGCCATCAAAGTTCGCCCCCGGTAGAGAGTCGATCACCCTCGCCCCAAACTCACTGGCAGATTTAAAATGGCGACCGGTAAAAGTGTTTTTTGCTTTTCCTTTGCTATTTTCAATCTCCACATAAAACTGGGTTTCGTCTGTAATCATGCAGCGCTCGGCATAAAGTATATTGACTAAACAAGTGCCAATCTCCGTTACCGATCCGCTTTGTCGAAAGGCCTCCTCCCGAATCTCCTGGCGCTCCGCTTTGGTGAGCTCCTCTGCGCTCCCTCTTCCCGTCCGCTGTAACATCGATTCCGTTAGCTCCTCTTCCGCTTTCCGCTGCGCTTCCAGATTCATCTCACACCAGTAAGTGCGCTTATTGTGCTCCACAATAAAGCCATTCCAGCCATTGCGAGCCCACATAATCATCGCTTTTTCGCTCGCCGTCTTGGCGATCTCCAGCGCTCCAAAGTAGCGATATTGGCGAATATCCTCTTTAGAGAGCGCCTTTTTTAAGTGCTTATCGTTCCAATCATCTCCATCGTTGGTGAGCGCCGCGCGCACCTTAAAGCCCATCTCTTCCGCTTTGTGCGCCATTTTACGAGCCCCCGCCTTCCCGGCTTTATTGCTATCGAGCGCAATCACCAAGGTGGCGAAGGGGTTCTCTTTATAGATCTCCTCCAGAGTTACATGGGGGAAGTTGTGGCATGTCATTGCCGAGAGCGCATGCACCCCATTTTGCTGAAGTGCCAGCGCATCAAATATCCCTTCCACCACCCAAATCTCTTGTGCTTTTGGATCAAACTCGGGGGAGTGCCAAGCGTATCCCGCATAAGGGCATCCCTTAGAAAAGAGCGCTTTCGGCAGGCCAATCTCTTCGATCACCCGCTCCCAATAACCGCCATTGGGCAGAGCAAATCGAACAGTTGCCGAGTGTTTCCCTAGCCGAGGATTAAATGCACTTGCCTGCTCAAACTCCCCAACACGGGTAATATTTAAACCCCGCACCTCGCTCAAATAGGCTTTAGCAATCCCTTTGGGATCTTGGGGAGCGGCTTTTATGGCTCGCTCTGTAATGGTGGTAAACATCTCGGGGTGAATCTCCCGCATAGATGCTTTATACCCGCAGTTCGATTCCCGATCGCACTGAATCGTCCACGGATCATTCGCAAAAGCCCAGAGCTTGCGCTTACCACAGCTGGGGCAAACGCCATATTTATAGCGCTCTCCCCCACCTTGCGGCCGCATCTGATAATGGCTCTGCAAAAGGTTGATGATGTTCTGGCGGGTTGCTTCGTCCATTCTTTTCATCGTTAACCCCTTATCATCTCCGCTGGCTTAAATATGCCCGCAGGTTTAACCCCCGCGCGATTTATACGGTTAAGATTCACAATCTCAGAGCCAATCGAGATCAGCTCCGTGCGCAGGCGCTTAATGCGGCGCTTTACCATCCACAAGCCCACCCGCTCAATGCCGCGAACCAATAAATTAAGGTAAGCGACATCCCGCTCTATTGCGCGCAATTCTGCAGAGATCACCGCCACATCAGAAACCGTCTCGCTTAACTTGCTCTTACTGCTTAAGTGCGCCATGCGTACCAATAAGCGCCCAATCTCTTCCCGCTTAAGCGCTCCAATCTCGGCCTCTTTTCCAGCCATTACTAATCGATTAATCGCACGTCTAAACGTTGCGCCGTTTCTGCTTAAACCTGTTAAATTGTTCATCTCGTTTCCTTTGTTTGATATACTCATGGAGTACATTTTTAATGTTCGTTAAGAGTGCCGCCGGCGTCCAAACCAAGCGGCGCTTAATGTACAGCCACTCTTCGGAGTGGTTTTTTATTGCCTGCGATTTAATCTCGCTTTGCTACATCTCAAATGGATTATTGGCTCTTTAAGCCACGCCTCACGCTCTCGAATAAGTTTTTGGCGGGCTGCTTCATTAAGCTTCTTTTGCTCTGCGTGGCTCTCGCCTCTCTCCGGCATTGCTTTAAACTGCTTGCGAAGCGTGGAGGGCCTTCCGCACTCTTCACACCGCCCCACCTTCTTACCGTAAAGGCGCATCTTTACAGGCATCGCATGCCCTGTTCTGTAGGCTCTTCGTATCGGTTCATGCGCTATCTGATCTAAAAACATCATTTTTTTATCTCCTTCTTTTCACTGTTTTTGAGAGCTTGGGTTGCTTGCTCTATCAGGTACTCCCAAGGGAAAACAATAAAATCTTCATATTCAGAATCTTTGTTCTTCAATTTAATGATGGGTGTATAGTCAAACCTGATTGCGAGTTCACCACTGGGTTCGCCTTCAGATTCTCCCGTAAACTTTCCGACAACTTGATGCATAACGCGTGTAAGCGGTTTATCCGTCCCTCTAAAAATCAATATGCTTTTGCTCTCTTCTTTCTTTGTGTTCATCGTCATTTTTCTATCTCCTCTAATGCTTTATGAAATTCACTACCCTTTATCTCTGTGAGCCAATCAGGAATCTCTATGGTGTCTAGGTAGTCATTCTGTATAGATACATAAAGGTCCATTCCTTGTGGTACTTAGAGCTCTTTCTGAAAGCGCCATCATTGCGGAGGTGCCCTTCAAATCGGCTTCTATCTTCTGGCGTTTTGAATTTAATCTTCAGCTCGTGCATAGAGCGCCAGTACTCATCCATGCCAAAATTGTGTTTTTCGTCTAACTCAATAATGAGCTTGTCCAAAATCGGTTGCTCTCGTATATAAACTGTTCCGCATTCGGGGCATTCAAGCCGCCGCGGGTTTTGGGGCGTTAAAAAAACTTGGCAAATTCCGCACCGTTTTCTCTCCCTCATCTTTTTATTCCCCGCTTTAAATCTTCAATTTCTTTCGCTTGTTCTTTAATGATTCCTTGAAGCCGCGAGGCTTCCATATTTGCGAGCTTTATCTGGTATCTCTGCTCCGTCTTTATCCAGCGCTTTGCCACGGCGTACGGCACTTGGAGGTCATCAATGGGGTTACGCAATTTTTCGCGCATCTCGTTTCGCTCGTTTGTGATATCTACTAAACTGCTCATTACTCTGCCTCTCCTTTTTTAAGTTAAAAAAACCTGCCGGCTATTCGGCGCTCATCTCTTTCCAGTTTTGTCCGCAAAATGGGCAATATGTAAAATAAAGACTGACTTTGGTTTTCTTGGGTCTTCCCGATTTTGTTTCTGAATGAACCTCTGCTTCCAAATAAGGTTGTATTCCAGGGCCTGTATTCCCTAGAGCAAAAGCTTTATTTTTAAACTCTGCTTTATGGGGGTTGTTTAAATTCCCTTCATTTTTGTAAAACTCCAAAATTTTTTCTTCTGCGGTTGCAATGCAGTCGCAATACTTTTTTTCACTCATTTCCTATTCCTCTTTTTTTAAGTTAAAAAAACCCCTGCCGGCTATTCGGCACTTTTTGCTCTTTAAGATATTTGGGGGAATTAAACGGCTTTAAACTCTGCGGCTTCTACAATCTGCTCAATCGTCTTAATCATTAAATTACACGTTTTGCACTGGTAGTAGATGATGCGTGTCTCTCTCGATTGCTGCTCTGTGAATTTTACGATGGCAGTCTCGCCACACGTTCCGCACTTTATTCTTTGGCGCCGATCCGCAATAACAAACTCAGCGCACATCTCGATCCATCAAGCCCCTTTCTACAAAAAATCGCGCTTGACCTCCTAGAGATCGTCCCTCTTCTTTCGCAAGCTTTTTTAATTGCTTATATGTAGGAGCATCAAAGCGGATCGTAAGTATTTTGTTCCTTAACTGCTTCTGTTTTTGCACAACAACTCCTTTTTTGATCTTTATTCTCTTCTATTTCCAAGTAAGCGCTATAATAAATGTATTCGGTTGTAGTTGTTTTACCTACATCCGACTACAGGATTCTATTTTTAAACAAAAGGATTCTAATGTCAACTATATTTAATTAATTTCGAGTAATGGATTCTAAAAGCAATCAAAAGGAAGTGGTTTCAAACAACGAAACAGAAGGAATACAAGGAATGAAAGATCAAAAAGTAAAGAAGAGCCCAAAGCAAGAAAACCTCTTTATTGGTACTTTTGGCAAGCGCTTAAGAGTTATCCGGGAAAGCTTAGGTCTAACCCGAGCGGAAGCCTCCCGATTGATAGAGGTTTCCCCCTCTACACTCCAAGCATGGGAGGAGGAGAGCAGCCGCCTGCCTAATGCCTGGAATCTCCGTAATATCTCTCGGGCGTATAAGATCGATATCGAATCTCTTTACTCGGATTCAGAATTACACACCGCCACTACCATAGAAGATGAGCAAGGCCACATTATCGATCTCGAGGAGTTTGTCTTTATCCCTCGCTATAACGTTACGGCAGCAGCGGGCGATGGCTCGGCGATTAGTGCGGAAAATATCATGCATCATATGGCGTTTCGTAAATATTGGGTGGATAACGTCATCGGCGCTGCGGTAAAAGATCTGGTGGTGATCGGCGTTGCGGGCGATTCGATGGAGGGAGAGATTAATAATGGCGATGCGATCTTAATCAACACTGCAGATAAAAAGCTGAATAACGGCATTTATGTCGTGCGGATTAATGGGGATCTTATTGTAAAGCGCATCCAAAAGCTTGTGGGTGGCGTTATTCGTATTATTAGCGCAAATCCCGCTTACGATAGTTTTGATATTAATCTCGATAATCTCCCCACCGATTTCGAGGCCATTGGCCGTGTTGTTTGGCACGGGAGAAATGTGCCGTAATCTCTCCGACACAGATGTCGGTAACATAAACGCCCCAATGATGGGGTTTTGTGATTAATCATAAAGTTGTGTATATTCATGAATACAATCGGTTACACAAAATAAGGGAGATCTATGGATAAGCGCAATACCATTCGCTTTATATATAAAAACTTAAGTAACGAAGTTAAAGAGCACACACTCGGTGTGGCCAAAGTCTTTACCCATCACTTTTCTGGCCAAGATCTGATTGCCAATCGTTATAAGGTTTACCGTAAAGATCGTGTGGTGGAGTATTTAGATAATGCTGAGGAGGTTCTGGCGCTCTATCCCATTGAGCCTTTCAAGTCCCCTTCTGGTGGCGGCACAACGGGGATCAACCCTCACAATCCCGGTAACCTCTTAGAGGTCTGCTTTACAGGGTTTCGGAAGGCAGATAAAGAGCGCCTTACCAAACTTGCACAAGAGAATCGGCTCTATGTGGCCAGAGATGTTACGGTAAATTTAGGGATTCTGGTGTGTGGATATAATGCTGGACCAAAGAAGATCGAAAGAGCCGTAAATAGTGCTCAAAAAGTTGAGATTATGAACGAGGAAGAGTTCCTCCATTTTGTAGAGACTGGGGAAGTCTCGGGAGAATAGAGAATGCGAAAAACATTAATCGCCATCACATTAGCCAGCACCACTCTGCTTGCCGCCTGCTCAGATGAACCCATCGAGCGCACACAACCTCCGGGCATCCCTGCCGCTGTAGAGGAGGCCGTGATTTCTAAAAAAATGTACGGATTAGAAGTAAAATCCGTAAGCGTAAACCCTGATCTTTCCAAAGAAGGGGAAACAATAACGCTTATTCATTTAAAGTGGAACGTCAAAAACTCCCCAAAAATGAGCCTTAAGATGATTCACATGTACTCAGCGCAAATTCTTGCAAGCCTTGTCGAAGAAAAAGAAGTTAATAAAGGCGTTTTCTTCTGGGAAGTACCCTATCTTTTAGAGGGTATCAACGTGGCCAAGATTGAGTTCTGGCGCAGTGGCGATTCCTTTTTACTTAAAGATCAATGGCTCGCCCCAGTGCTCCGAGATTTATAGCCGCAAATACTAAACACCCAAATACAAAAAAGCCCCCAATTAAGGGGGCTTTCGCTTATTTATCTTGCATTAAATACATAACACCTAACAGATTTTTTTCTGATTCTACTACTTACAGCAGTGTTTCTTAAGAATTTTGGGTTTTGGCTACTGGCGAGCGTCTTAGCAAACAAAGCCCTGCCGAATTTTTCACCCATATACTCCTCAAAAAGAGGTAATGCCTCTGTAACGTGTATGGCAATGAGTGCTGGATCATGGGCGTGATTAATTCCCCCTTCTGTGGTTTCATAAAACTCCCAAAAGTGTTGCAGTAATTCTGCATGCGGGTTCTCAAACCCTATTTTGGATATCTCCGGCACAGATGCCCCAAACTCCGCAGATACAATCTTTAAATCTTCATAAATCATCTCTCGTATTACGGGGTTTCGCTCTTTTTCCAACTGTTTTACTAGCTGTATTCTATATTTACTCTGCGCAAGGCTTGTCGTGCTTTTCTGCTTGCCAGCAAATCCCTTTGTCCAATATTGCCATAAAACATCATCGCACTCTTCTTGGTAGAGAATTATTTTTTCCTTCAATTCCGGTGCTACTCTGTTCGGGCTTATAGAATAAAGCCAAGCGGGGAGTTTGCGCAATGGCATACAAACCATTTCATATCTTTTTCCATCGCTTCCAGTTGTGGTCATAATGACCATGACTGAATTGAACCGCTCATTGATCTTTCTGTGCTGGCTTCTCCAATCCAAGCCCATCTGCTCCACAATGGGGCGCATTGGTACATAAGGCTCTTCATTGCGATTAACTAAAACCAAGTTATCGTTATAAAAAGGTACATTGGCTAATTGCATAATTTATTCTCCTCTATCTATTAGCTAATTGTATCGTTTAGCTTATGTACCGCTTGCAAAAGAGAATCAACAATCGGGAGCAGTAACGTATGCACATTATTTGCGTTCATTCGCTCTTCCCCCGCAGCATCTAAAATATTGCTCAATGCCTGTAAGCCTTCCGCCTTCTTTAAAAGGTCAAAACTATACTGACTTAATACTTGTTCAGTTTCAATGATGCTTTCAACAAGCTCTTTAGGAAGATTATGCTCAAAGAGTTGAGCTTTAAGGTTTTTTAAGGTTTTTGTGCTTTGATTCGTCATGGCTGACTCCTTTTGTTATTTTTGAAGTTTGAATCCCCAAAGAATGGGGGTCGAGAGGTTCAAAAGCCCACAAAAGACAGGCCGGAGTTATTCCCCTTACGGGTCTTGTATTCCTCGCCCTCTCGACATAGTAAATTCGAGCTTGCACAAAAATATCGCGCTGACGGGGCGATTGTGTTTCCGCTTTTGTTAGGTTTTTGACGACCTAAGCAAAAGATAACCAAAATTCATCCAAAGCGCAAGTTTCTTTTATAAAGGAGGTTGCCATCTATGATCACTCCGGCAGCACCTCCGCCGCGAGCTCACTGGTAAAGCCGCTCTGGCTGTTAATCTCGTGGCTTACGCCCGTTACAATCCATTTTTGGGCATCCATCTCTTTTTTAAATCCCTGCAAAATTAGCGGGCTTTCGGGGCTAATGCGGGGATTCCCGCGGGCAATGTTAAGCGTAGCGCTGGCGGCATCGCGGGCAAGTTGTTTAAGCTTCATCTCCCCCGCGATTTCGGCTTCCCTCTCATCATTGTAGAGCTTACGCACACGAAAGAGCCTCTCCTCCTCCCCAATAATAAGCGATTTGCGGGTGCTCGAATTGGGCGGCATATAGCGCACCTCTACCCCTGTGTAGTGGTTGCGATCATTCACTGAGTAGCTGTGCTGGTCGCCATCGCTCCGCCTGTGGGTTACTGTGGGCATGCTTTGGCCACTTGCGGTTTTGCCAATCCCCCGCTCTAAAAAGAGGAGCTTACCCATCTTAATCGTGGCGATAGCGTCAAACTCTTCCGCAAGGCGGGTTAAAAAGTTCGCGTCCGATTCATCTGCCTGCTGCTTCGCTTTTAGCGGGATATCTCTATATCGATCCGCCACAGAGTACTGGAAGCCATGCTCCCCGGCGATTTTCTCCACAATCTCGCCGATGGTGTGCGCCTCATACAGTTTTGATTTACGCTCGATAAAATCCTTTTTAAAGTCGGCAGAGTGCGCCCCAATAGTGATGATATCGGGCGGGCCACTGTGGGCGATAGAATCCACAATAAACTTCCCCTTCTCGACTAAATCCGCCCCAAATCCAATGGCAAGGGTAATCTCCGCCTCTCTATGGGGGAGCGCAATACGCCCCGCCGCATCATCAATCACTATGTTTAGAGTATCGGCCTCAAAGCCCCTATGCTCCTCTAGCCGAATCGAGATCACATGGTTATTTAAATAGGGGGCAGAAGCATCATTAATCGCAATGACAAAGCTGGGGGCATCGTTAAAGAGTGCATCCATATTTACCATGATAATACCTGCCGCATACCATTACCGATGGCGGAATAGTCCAAAAAGTCATCTCCATCGCGAATAAACGTTATGCTAAAGCCGATCTCTTTAGGCTCGCCTGTGGCAATCTGTAAACGCTCTGTTATGCGTAAGCTCGTTACCTTATAAAAGCCATACACCTTGCCGCCGCCCTCTAAAAGTGGGAGGGATAAGCCCAGATCCGCTTGCGCTTTTAACATAGCAATATCTGCCCGCCCCCCGGTAACTAAGGGCAAAAGCGTGCCGGTAAGGGTAATAACATCATCACCCAAGCCCGTAAACTGTTGCGATGGGCGCTTACCCACACGGGCGTTGGAGGCTACGTTGTAATCTACGCTATTTTCGAGCTCATCGTAGGCGATATCTTTTAACGAAAAGGGGATAAATCCCCACATCATCATCATTTTGAGTTCTCCTTGTCTTAATAGGTATCCCCAAGCAATCCCGAGCCTGTTAACGCCTGCACTACGCCCCCGCCAATTGCTTGCGGGCTGGCATTTGTTTTGGCATGCACTTCTACTTTAATCTCGTTATTGTTCTGCACGTTATTGCTTACCGGGCTTGCGGGCGGTAAAAGCGGTACGCTATCGGGGGCGTTAGTGGGCGCTGGCGCTTCGCCGCCCTCCTCTTTCCTGCCGGGGAGGAGTTTACCCGCAAAATCACCAATGGCGGTAAAGGCTTTGGGCATCTTTATGCTGTCTGCTCTCCCAATAATCCAATTAAAGGATTGTTTAATAAGATCAAGCGTGCCCAGCATTGTGCGAATCGGGATCATCGCAATTTCAAACGCCGCGCTAATCGCCTTCCCCACAAGGGGGATTTCTCCCAGCCAGTTGGAGATGCGGTTAAGTGTTTGTGTAGGGCCTTCCTCAAAGCCGCGGGTAATTGCGCCCCATACAGACATCACAGCCGACTTTACAGCCGTAAATGCCATGGGCAAGGCTTCCACAATGGTAAAAATAACCCGAAGCGGCATCGTTATAGATTCAAATGCTCGCTTTACAAGGCCACCAACAAGCGGGATCTCTCCCAGCCATTCCGCAATGCGTCCCAGTGTTTTGAGTGGCCCTTCTTCTAAAGCACGGGTAATTAACCCCCACGCAGAGAGCGCCGCAGATTTTACAGCCGTAAATGCCATGGGCAAGGCTTCAATAAGGGTTAAACCCCCTCTAAGAGGTATTGTTATAAACTTAAAAACCCCCTCAATAGCTTTGCCGATGTAAGGGATCTTACCTAATCCGCTGGTAATGCGATTAAGTGCAGATAAAGGCCCGCCTTTAAATAGATTGGAGATCACCCTTCCAGCGCTCGAAACTGCTCTCTTTACCTTATCCCAGTTTTTATAGAGGAGGTAAACCGCTCCTGTTAGTGTAACAACCGCCGTAATCGCTAAACCTATCGGGTTTGTAACCAAAAACACGGCAAGTCCTTTACTAAGGGCAAATGCTATGGTCATCACTCCTTTAAGCACAGTAAAGACAGCGCTCAATGGAGCCAATAAACTTCCAATTTTGGTAATTATCGCCCCTAAGCTTAAAAAGGCTGCGGTAATTTTGGCAGCTCCCACAACCACAGCCATTCCCCCAATAATGGCCGTGACTGCAACAAGCCCCGCTCCAATCTTTGAAATAGCTGATATTACTTTAGGATTTTGCTGTAAAAAATGACTGATATTTGAAGTAAGCTCTGTAAGCCTTTGCACTAAGGAGCGCAAGCCGCCCTCTTCATTCTGCGCAAAAGCTATCTGGATAGAGGCAAATGCCGACTTAAGTCTATTTAAATCTCCAGGGAGGTTGTCGTCCATGATGCTTTCCATCTTAAAAACCTCGCCTTTGGCGTGCGCATCATTAACTTCTTTTAATAATTCATGGTATTGCCCAAAGAACTCACCCTCAACAAAAGTTAGCATCGCAGAAGACGCCTCAAGACCAGATATTGCAGATAGAGCCGCCATTCTGTCTGCGCTTCCCATTTCTTGTACAGCATTAAAAAGTTCTTCAAAGATTTTTATAGGGCTCTTTAAATTCCCCTCTAAATCCTTAACCTCTATATTCAACGCTTCAAGCGCATCTTGAGCCTTTTTGGGCGGATCTGCTAAGCGCGACATAATCTTACGAATCGCCGTACCGCTCTGGTCGGCTTGGATACCCACGTTCCCCAAAAGTCCTACAAACGCCGAAGTTTCCTCAAGCGTAAGCCCCACATCTTTAGAGACTTTCGCCGCATACTTCATCGACTGGCCAAGCATCTCTAAATCCGTGTTTGTGCGGGTAAAAGTTGCGGCCAACGTGTTAGCCACCCTCTCCATTTCGCTCGCCTCAAGCCCAAAAGAACTTAAGATGTTCGAGCCGATATCTGCGGCTCTCCCAATCTCCATGCTTCCTGCTCTTGCAAGCGCAAGTGTTGCCCTCATTGAGTTTTGAATCTCTTCGGGCTTAAATCCTGCCATCGCATAAAATGCCTGTCCCTCAGCGACTTCCGAAGCGGTTGCCCATGTTAGCCGCCCTAGCTCATTTGCTTGATCTCGAAGCGCCTTAAAATCTTCCGAATCTTTATCAAGACGTGTAAGCGCCTGAACACGGCTCATTGTTCGGCTAAACTCAAAGCCGGGCTGCATAAAACGCATTCCTGCATAACCCAATGCCCCAGCAGTTGCCAATTTTTTTGAGCCCCACCACATTTGCGAGCGCCCCTCTCGTATTCTTTCTTGCGTTTTAGAAAGTTTATCGAGCTTATCTCTTTGTATCTCTACACTCTGTGTGGTTTTTTTAAATTGCGCCTCTAGCTTTTTTTGTTGTTCAACCAGAACCGCAGTTTTGCCCTTTTCCGCCATTGTTATTTTTAAAGATTCCAGCTCTTTCCCAAGCCTTTTGGCCGCCCCTTGCTGGTTCTTTAGATTTTTAAGCGTATTCCCAAACACACGGTTAATCCCGCGCATGGGGGCTGTTACTCTATCAATCGTGCTAAGTAGCACCTCTAACCGTAGTTGCTTACTCATAAAATAAAGGGGAATCGCCCTCTTAGTGTGTGGTTTGCGATTCCCCTTCCTCCTTTGTTATCTCTTCTCTTTCATTGCGGCGGCCCGCTCTAAATTGTGCAGTGTCGCTTTTGCGTTCCACACTAAAAATTCAGAGTAGGGCATCGCCATCATCTCGCTGTAGCTGATAAAGGGGAATGTTCCCCCAATGGCCGCCACATAATCGGTAAGAAAATGGGTGGGCGTTAAGCCGCTACCTCCTCGATTTTGAGGCCCAAGTTCTGAAATTCTTTCAGAATACTCGGTAAGCTCTCGGGAGTTATAAACCCCAGCAAAATACTGGTGATGGCCGTTACATCAAGCGAGCCCAGATAGTTAAGCGAGCGCACGGGGATATCGGTAATGTTGGCCAATACCTTTAACACTTCACCCACATCCCCTTGGTGATATTTCCCCAAGTTCACGCCGCGAAGATCCCCCGCGAGAGGCTCACGGAGTGTGAGCTTCTCTACCACTTGCTCCCCCACTGTAAGGGGGCGTTTAAGCGTAATTTCGTACGCCTTCTCATCTACTTGTTTTGCCATGTTTTACTCCTTACATGTAGCCCAGCGCACGGCGCTCTTCGGCTTTTAGATCTTTACCATTTACGCGGAGCACGTTTTCAAGCACTCGCTCTTCGTAAATCTCTTTACCGTTTACCTCATAAAGCGCAGTAATCGCCATAAAAGAGGCTTCGTTGTTTATGCCTTCGCCTCGTGTCATCTCGCCAGGTGTTACAGATAAGCGCCCCGTAAACGTTACGGAGATCGCCTCTTCTTCACACGTTGCGGGGTTTTCTGCAAAGCCTTTAAATTGAATCGTGCTCTGCCCAAGCCCACACCCTTTTGGGTATAAAAGATCAAGGTCGAGCCCTTCTGTGGTAAATGTGACTTCCATGGGGCCTTCAAACCCAACGGGGACGGGGACAATTCGGGTTGTACCGCCCACATTCACCTCTACATGCTTCTCTTTGTTATCTGGCAAGCGCACCATGCTTACGCGCTGTCCGTAGCGCTCGCCGTCGATGTACATCTCGTAATTTTTCAAGATGCTGGGGAATTTCGTTAATGTAGCCATAATTTATGCTCCCACTGCAGTCATAATGAATCGGTCCGTTAAACGGATAGTTAATTGCGGTCCCTCAATTGGTGGAACAGCGGTAATCTCAAGCACCCATGCCGGTTTACCCTGCATTAAGTCATCACGGCTATTGAGATTTGGGTCAAGCACGACTTGCCCGCCCAAAATGCGCCCTGCTTGCGTATGTGCGCCCAAAACATTGTTATATTGTGCTGCAAAGCGCTCGATATTTACCGGCGTCATCGGCTGATCTTGCAAGAGATTAGAGAGGAAGTTCCCCGCCTCAATCGCAAAATAACTCTCGGTGCGGTTCGCTACTTCGAAAAAATCGCTCGTATCATCTGCCGCCGCTGTACGGTTACCCCATGTTTTGATGCCACCATCATGCACTAAAACGCTAATTCCCTCGGCATTCAGTGCGTTTGCGCCTGTGCCTTGTGGGTTAATCTTCGCGAAAGTTACCGGCTTATTTACGTCCGTTGCTTCTGCCAATACCTCATTAGAGATCGACTTATGCCAGCCGCGCTCCATATCTAAGCGTGCCCGCAAGCCCGCAATTTGCGCCACAGAATAGCGCATGCCTTCCCCTTTAATTGCGGGGTCATACGCTAATGCGTTGTTATAAAAGAGCATCGCATATCCGCTTGAGAGCTTTTCCCGCGCTTTAATCGCATCAGGAATCGTCTCCGCATCGTTAAGACTTAAATAGGTAAAGGCAAACATCTTCTTAGCGGTATTCGCCATTTTTAGGCGAACGGCGTCATTTTCGTCATACTTCGGGCAGACTAAAATGCGCGGCGTTTTGCCCGCATGTTGGCTTGCAAGGGCTAATGCTTCAATCCCTGTAAGTTTGCCATCTTCCGTGACTTCTCCAATCACATTGGCGATTGTGTCTTCTTCGGTGTCGCCCTCTTCTACACGAATCACCACAATCTCTGGCGAGGATTCCTTTTTAATATCCTCAAGCGCCGCTTTAAGCGTGCCCGATTCCCCCGCCTTCATAATCGCTTCGTTAATATCGGTGATTAATACACCATGATTAAGGGGGTAGAAATCCTCATCTGCATCATTTGCGGTGGCAATTAAGCCGATTACCGCCATTGCTGGCGAAATCACAGGGATATAGCCCCGCTTATCCACTTTCAGGCTTACGCCATGAACAAACTTTGTCATTACTTCGCTCCTTTTGCGTCTTTGTTAGCGTCTTTTTTTGCTTTTGTGCGGGCGTCTGCTACCTGCCCGATATACCCCCCATTTACAAGCGCCGCTGTTTGCGCTTTATCTTTGCTGGCGAATGTATCGCCTTTGCCGTAAAGCCTGTTGCCAAGCTTAAACTCTTTTAAAACCTTCATTTACTCTTCTCCCTCTGCTGCTTTAATTTTGCGATAAATCTCTGTCGACTCATCAATCAAACGATCGAGCTCTTGCTCTTCCGTCTCCGTACGCTGTCTGATGCGTTCTAACCTCGTAATCTGGCGTTCGATGTTGTCGAGATCGTCGTGTAGCTGCTGTAATTCACGTTGTTTTTCGATTGCTTCGAGCTCTGCCTTTTTTTCTTCTGTGATATCCCAACCTGCTTTTTTCTCATTCCAGAAATGAAATTGAGAGGGTTGCGTGTTATCGAATGCCCCGATTTTACGATTACCGTCTTTATCAATGTACGCGCGTAAATCTTTCTGATTCACATGCGATTCATGTTGCAATTGCTCGTACTCTTCTGCGCTCACAATGCCGAGAATGTCATCTTCATGCACTGTTAAGTTGTAAAAGGAGATTGCCGAATCTTTCATTGCAACTGCGATATAAATTTGATTGTTTTTATCTTTCATGATTATTTACCCGTTCTGATGATTCTTCTGTATTGAACTCTTGATTGCCTATCACTACCTGACGGCCTGTACTCTGCTCTGCAAACAACAGCATTGGCGGGAACATCGCTTAACGCATAACTCAGTGAGCCGCCGTATCCGAAATTATTACCCCCCGACTCTTGAGTCTTCCAGCTTGTCCACTCCGCGTTTCCGAGCGCTGCTGTATCGCTCTTATCTGTTTTCTTATTTGCAATGCTATAAGCACTATCAGCTCTACTCTGTGCATTAATAGCTCTTGTTCTAGCATCGTTAGCCCGATCGTATGCTCTATCTGAGTCGGCGGTAGTTGCTAAGGTTTGTACGGCACTCCATGAAGATTCATCTGTTTGATAGCGATATTTTATTCTGTTTGAAAGGAACAGTACGTTTGCACTACCCGCCCCACCAGTTTTGTCTCTATATTGTCCATTAATAATTGCAGAACCATACGTACCGCTAGATGAGAAACCGAGTTCAGCCTCCGAGGCAAACCCGAACCACGTCCCCTTACCAAATGTAGTGGATGGAGCTTTCCAGAATTTATTAGTTTCTTTCCTCAAATCTAAATAAGAGCCAACGCCAAAAGCGCCCTCTCTCATCAGCTTTCCACTACCGATCGTATCCTGCGGTGACCATTTTGAATTCGCTAGATTATAAGCGCTATCAGCTCTATTATGAGCGCTAGTCACACGAGTATCTAGAGAGTCTGTAATGCTCTTGCGTACGATGTTGCCTGTACCTACTGTAGACTGTGGCGACCATTTTGAATTCGCTAGAGTATATGCGTCATTAGCTCTATTCTGTGCAGTTGTTGTTCGAGTACTCACATCATTCACAAGCTTCTGACTTGCAACGAGCGTTGTTGATGTGCCGAGCGATGATGTTCGATCCGATTCTGTGAGTGCGTTTGCTGAGCCTGAAGCGCGAAGGAAGCCCGATTTGTCGGGGTAGGTGTTTTGGTCATGTAAAAGTTCAAAGTGATCATCACCACCAGGACAAATTCTACGAATGGTGAACGTCCTAGTTCCCGAATAACCAGTCTGCCCAATCGCAAACTTATATCTCGGGTCTCTAGGGTGTGTTACTACCATCCCCATATTAATTCTATTTGGGCTAGAATTATCGGTGTTATCTCTAAAAAACATTGTCTCATCGTACTCATGGAATGCTTTTGTTGTATCAATAGCTGTTATCACACCGCCTGCCCCCGCAAGCATATATGCAGGACCATCGCCAATTGTCTCTGGCGTGTCGAGCTTTCCGCTTAGCGCCTCTTCTGTCTTCTCTCTGTCGTGCTTAATCGTACAAGCAAGATCGAGCGCGGTGTTGTTGTCATTCGGATTGTCTCGCTCGTCCGTGGGCTGGCCCCCTAATACGGGGTGGAGCTCTCGATAGATGCGGATCTTTTCGAGCCTGTCCTCAGGCTTAATTAGTTTATGGTCGAGATGAAGATCTGCTGTTACTGCGGGCTGTTCTCTCGTTGCTCGCTTATTTTGTTCCATATAGATACTCTCCATTTCTTAAAATCTTGTTGTTATGCAGAATCGCGCGGGTAAATTCGATGCGTACTAAGCGGTTTCGCGCGGGATTTGTGTGTATTAAGATCTCCACGGCGTTTTTATATTGCTGATTTGTCAGCGGGTTTTCGATCTCCACTTCATACTCTGCCCAGTGCCCCGCGCGCTCTTTTAAAACGATCTTTCCAAAGCCTGCCGCTTTCATCGCTTTTTTTACGCTCGCTACTGTGCCCTTTAAGCGGTTGATTTCGGGCGCTGCGGCGATCGTATTGCGCTTGCGCGCTTCATCCCAGGTATTATCAAAGCCTTCTACATCACGTGTCCATGCGAGCCACGGCAGTAACTCCACCGGGCAACGGTGCGGGCACCAGATGTCTGAGAAGTTAAAAGCAGTCTCGGGACGGCCAGCGAAATAGCCGGTCATCTCTAAATCTCGCTCAAACTTTGTACTTGTATTTGGGAGTAGCGATTCTCTCTCTTGCGTCATTCTTCGTCGGGCTCCGTAATCTCTAAATTTTCGATATAGATAAACTCATCAAACTCGGGTTCGATATCTGCTTTTGGCGATAGAATAATGATGTTATCTACCCCCGTAATGCGGCTGCGGGCGTGAATTTCGTTCAGTGTGAGCGCTTCGCCCAATTGCTTCTCATCATTCGCCGCCATCAGTTTTGCGGTGATCTCCCGATCAAGCTGCGCTTTACTAAAGCCGAGCTTGTAGTGCGCTTCTAAAACGATATTTACTCGCTTTGGGCGTGAGGGATGCACAATCACTTTGTCATTTACCGGGCGTTTATCTTCTGCACTCAAATAATCGTGAATTTTATTCATCAGCTCTTGCGATGGCGTGCCCATTCCGTCTACTCCTTCGCGCGCTCTTACCACGATATGCACTTCACCCTCTTTCGGCGTGGGGAGAATCGTTTTACCCTCTTTTATGTCTGGCGCTGCTTCAATCGTTAAGCGATCATAAGCCGATGCCGGGCCTGCCGTGAGTGCTAATCTGTCCGCCGTTTGCGCGCGGTAGCGTAATTCCTCATCGCTCTCATAAGTGGGCGGAATGGGCGGGATTGCCTCGGGGTCGCCTGCGTCAATTAATCGGCGCTCAATAAGGTGATTCCACGCAAGGTTATCGAGGTTCTCTTTTGTCGCATAGGGTAAAAGCACCTGTCTCAAATCCTCGTTATATTGGTTTTTAAGGTTTACTCTGTCATACGCCCACGCCTCTAAAACTTTTCGAATGGGGTCGCTCTCGAGATAAACTTCTTCGTACTCTGGCGAGCGCTTTAAAAAATCTTGCGTAATCGCTTCGAGCTCCTTCTCAAAATCGAGCTCTTTAAAAAATGTGGGGATGGGTAAATTGCGAATCATTACTGTAACCTCGCTCCCTCTCTATCAATCTGCCCCTTAAAGCGCTCTGCTGTGCGCTTGTTGATGGCATCAATCAAAATCTCGGTGCGCCCTTCTCTATCCGCCGTGAGCTGAATCGCACGCACCTCGGCTCTCGGTTCAAATTGCGCAAAAGCCAAGGTGAGTGAGCTTGCGATCTGCATGCGGGTAATAGCGTTAAGCGGCGCATCAATCGAAGGAATTAAGATCGAGCCATAATTTCTGCGCATTACCCGTGTGCCCACTTCTGTGGTGGCAATATCGAAGAGCGATTGGATAATATGCTCATTTTCTGAGATGGGTAATCCCGTTTCTCTGCTAATCATTCTCCCTCCTTACTCTGGTGTGCTACTCATGCCCGCCGGCGTGTCGTGTTTATGTGTGGCAAATGGAATGCCATTAATTGTGATATCTGCTGTTGCATACACGGGGGCACGGAATGTAACGGGCGCAGTAAAGCTTGCGGTGTATCCGCTTCGGCTTCTGGCGCCGCCCGATACCTGGCTAAAGCTCCCCGCCACTTTTACATTGCCATTGAGATTGATCTGGCTTGAGTTTACGGTGGTGCGGGTACTGTTTACCTCTACGCTCTGGGCGTTTACGCTTGCCTTACCGCTGGTGGTGATGGTGAGCTCGCCCCCTTTGTGGTGAATTTTGTCCCCATTTTTAAAGAGGATTAAAAAATCATCTGCCCCTAAGCCGCTAAAATCGCTTGTGTGATCTTCGGTGGGGTAAAAGATGTTCACCTCGTTTTCACCCGCTTCGCTAAAGACTTCTCCCCCTGTGCCAATGGCGGGATAAGTAAAGATTTTGGTGCCTCCGATAAAGGGCTTTGCATAGCGCATCCACGGGGTGAGTGCTCCCTCTTCATACTCGGCTTGCACCAAGATTTCGCCGCCCTCCTCTTTTACGCCCACAATCGTTGCGCGCTTCACTACTTCTGCAATTTTGCGGGTACTGTCGGTTGGTAACATTACTTAAATCCCTCTGCGATACTCTTTAAAACAAGATCCCCAATAAGCTTCTCTTCCTCTTTGCCAAAGCCTAAAAGCGGGCGTTTCTCAAAGCGGTGTACCTGCTTTCTGCCGATGCGCTCCTTTAGGCCGTAATGGTGCGTTCTAGCGATAAGCGCATCTTTGGGGTTAATCTCCACTGCCGCTACATTTGCATTACTGCGCATGCGTAAGCGGCTACGCCTGCCAAGCTTTTGGAACATCTTTGCCGGGCGTTTTTTTACCCGCCTGCGAGTGCTTTTTCGCCGTGGCGGGTATGCGCTCCCTTCGGAATCCACGTTTGCAAGAATCCGATCGGACTGCTTTGCCCTTACCTCTCGTGAGATCGCCCGTGCAATCTTGCGGCGGTTCTTGGGCTCTACCGTCTCTAAAATCCCCAAAAATGGATTACGGATCGCAGAATCTTCCATCGATTAACCCTTCCTCCGTCTGCTCAAAAATATATTTACGGCGCACTTTAAGCCGAATTTGTAAGCCCACGTCGCTTTCGTTCGCGATGATGGTGTCGTACTCAAACCCCGCCTCTTTTTCGTGCTTGGGGAGGCGCTTTTCGTTCTCTTCATACCAGAGCCCAGCGGCTGCGATAATGTTGTGGTCTTGCCCGGGGTTAATATCCCAAATATCGATCACGATCTCTTCATCCCGCATTTGCGTTCTGCCGAGCACTTTCGCCCGGCCTTCATCGATCCACACATCTACGCTTGTGGCGTCTCTTACGTATGGCAAAAGCGTGGCTTTTAAGTCGTTAATCATCGCCCACCCTTTAAAATCTCATCATGCCGCTCAATGCGGATCTCGAGCTTGTTAATCCGTTGCCCCAGCGCCTGCATGTTTTGATCCGAGCGTGAAAGATGGCGCTCAAAGTTCTCGAGCTTTACAAAGAGCTCCCGCTGGCTAATGGTGAGCTCATTGAGCGATTGCGCAATCACTGCGATGTTTGTATTTGTGCTTTTGAAGTACCAGCCCGCAATCGCAAGCAAAATCGATACTGCAACGCCAAATACTGTTGTAATTAACTTTGCGTTTGGTTCACTCATTTCTTTCACCGCATAACTTAAAATAGATGTCATTCCGTGTTTCGATCTGCTCGAGCGTCTCTTTAGTATCTTGGCTCGATGCCATGATCGGCGGGAATGCATCGCAAAAATCAATCTCGTAGATAACCTTTTTCGCGCATCCTGTGGCGAATATCGCGCTTATCATTGCGATTAGTAGTTTTAACCTCATCTTTAATCTCCAATGCTTTTGCCTTTCCTTCTGCTTTTTTAAGCGCTTTTTCGGTTCTATCGTGCTCTTTGCGCTCATGCTTAAAGAGAATCCCCAGCGCTAAAGAGAGAAGCCCAAACACCATCACCAAAACATTGCTAATTACCTGCATCATGGCTGCTCCTTTCCTTTTAATCCTTGCGCTTCCACCTTTAAGCGCCCTAAATCGTGCAGGCCCTTGCTTGGCAGTTGCCCGAGCGTTGCAAGCAAATAAGCGGGGAAAAGAATCTCTAAGCCGCTCGCTTCTTTAAGCGCGAGGATAATAAGCACCACTGCACCCACCAGAGCACCTAAAAAAGCGAGTGCTTTGTTCTGGCAGATTGTGCCGTCTGCTTTTTTAATCAGTTTCGTCATCTGCAAAGCCTCTGGTAAGTGGTGTTCTCTTCGAGCTTTTCGAGCTGCACTTTTAGCGAATCATCTTTATAGATCTCTTTAAGCTCGTATGATTCGCAAAAACCCGCGGGTGCAAATGCGCCACCTTCTAGCTCTGGCCGGGGATTGGTGCATCCCGATACAATCGCAATCACGATTAAGCCAAGGGCTATCATCAACAACCCTTTTAAGGGGTCTTCCGGTCTTTTTTGTTTATACATATTCTGCGATCCTCCTCTCCCAGTTAATCTTTTGGGCTGCACGTAGCCGATTACGCCAGCCCTTTAAATACTTATATTTTGTGTTGGGGCTGATCGATACATAAAAATCGAGCGTCTCAAAGTAGAGATAGCCGGCAATCTCCTCGGGGCTCTTTTGGCTAATGGCGTTCATCGTCTTTACGCCGGCAACGCCGTCCGCCTCTACCCCTACGGCTCTTTGCAAAATCTTGGTCGCTTGCCGCTGCCCCGCGTGGATCATGAGTAGGTAGTAATTAAACGCCACATCGTGCGCGATATAGGGGGCAATGGTGTTATTCCAATACCCTTTCCGATAGATCTCTTTTGCTTCCTCTTTTGTGAGGTCGATCATGCGACCGTTGTAGCCAAATCTGCGAGCCGTATTGAGCGTAATGCCATATTTCGTCTCGCCGCCGGGGTCAACGGGGTCATTAACGTAGCCGCCTTCGATGCGTATCACTTCATCTGTATACGCCTGGAAGCGGGCTTCTCTCTGTTTGTCTAACTCCATAAATTAATATCCTCTTGGGTATCTGGGGCGATCTCCGGCACGGCGATTTGAGTTCTCGCCGGTAAAATAATGGGAAGTGTGGCGAGCGGGCGATTGGCGGGATGCTGCATAACCTCCTCAAGCATCGATGTAGGAATACCATGTCGATCAAGACAGCCATCGAGCGTCTCAAACCCGTTTGCTATGATTATTTTGCGTGTTTTCGCCATCACACAATCCCCACATAATCGCCAGGTTGATCCAAAAACATGCGTAGCGCCTCGTTATACATAGCGTTGTAAAAGAGGCTCGAATCATTCACCGATTCCCGTGTATCTGCCCCCGCTTTACGTGTGAGATCCACATCTAAATGCCCGGAGATAAGATTCTGTTTTGCCTTTGCAAAGATCGCCCGCTTAAAGAGCATCATCTGCCGGCGAGCATTGGGGAGCTCTGCAAGCGTTGTGTAGCCTTCTCGCTCCTTGTTTTGGGCGTAAGTGTCGAGATAGTCGGTAACATCAATAAACGCAAATTCGAGCTCGTTTAAGATTCGGCCATCTTCAATACTGGTATAGATCCGCATCTCTTCTCTAAACTCGGCAACGTTTACGCCTGGCCAAAAGCCCATGCCTTTGATCTCGCCTTCTTTTTTGTTGTTGGCTTTCCCTACAAACGCACTCATCTCTTTGCACTCATCTCTATCTTTAAGTTGAGGCGGGGGTTGCGCTTCGCACGGATTCGCATGAATTGTGCTCCACGCAAGCCGCCTCAGGTTGGGGGTTCGGTTAATGGTTCGGTTAATCTTTGTCTTTCGTCTCGCTTAACGCCTCAAGCGCTTTGCGCGCACGATTTAAATCAGTCTGTGCGCCCACTTTTGGGTTGAGCTTAAGCGCTCTTTCGTAGTAATTTACCGCTCTTTCAAGCGCTGCTTTACTACCGAGCTCTTCTACACGCTTGCCCAATTCCCGCACAAATTTCGCCATCGTCTCTTCACGAATGTCGCGGCCATCTAACAGATCAAAGATCGCTTCGCCGGTGGTGGCGGTTACCTTCTTTTTCTCTAAATGGTCGCACCATGCTTCTGCGGCAAAGCGAATCGCCTTTTTATCGTGAAACTCCGGCGGAAGCGGAATATCGTGCTTAAACATAAAGCCCGCAAGCGCTAAAAATGGCTCTAAGAGCGCAGCATCTGCAGCCCAAACAAACATTGTGCGGGTGATAACATCTTCTGATTTGTGATCTCTCTCAATCACCGCCTGGGCGTGTGGCCAAAAGGTCTCAAAGTTGGCTTTTTTGTATGCCGCTTTGCGCTCAATAGAATCGAGCTGCGAAAGCTCTGCCATGGCTTGCCTAAGCTCTGTTAAAAGATTGCTCTCGATCGGTGTGCGCACTTCTGGTGCGGCCGCTTTCGATTTAGCGGCCGCCTCCCGTAATAATTGCGCCATCTTCTTTGGCATAATTACTACTCCTCACCTGCTGCGGTTACATTTGTGTAAACAAGAATGCGATCAAAATCGCCGATGCCGTAGCACTCTGCCGCTTGGTGGAAACTTTCGTAACGGTCGCCGCGGTCGTTTTGCTCAAAGCTCTCACGAGTTGCGCCACGCTGCATATTCCACACTAAGTTTTTAAGCGGGGTGATGATGATCGTGTTTTCTGGGAAGTATGGGGGTGTTAAAACCTCCATCTTGTTTGCTAAAAGCGCCACTGCATTTGCTGCAGATGTCTTCTCGATCTCGCTTGTGGTGGAGCGGTCGATTAAGCTCATAGTGCGGATGTCCACGAGCTCTTCGCTTGCAAGGCAGACAAGGCCTTCGCGAAGATGTAACGGGAATTGCGCTTTTGCAGCTACGGCAAAGGCATCGAGCGAATTGTAATCGCCACCCTCGCCAATGGTGATAGCAGTCTCGATCACTTTATCGGCTCGGTTATCTTTCACTTGCTGAATCCAGCCGATATTTACATCCTGCCCGAGGGGATTATCTACGGGATTAGTGTCTTTCTCTGCTTTTTCGCCGTGCCAGCCGATCATCACCACGTTGTTCGCCTTAAGCGCTGCAAGGTGCTTATTGATCGTTAGTAAAAACTGAGCACGATTGCGCGCATTCCAGTGATTTAAGTCATCGTAAGGAATGCCCACATCAAAGTTTGTTTTTACGCAGCGAAACTCAACGCCAGAAACTTTGCCGTACTCGAGCGGGCTGCGCTCTTTGCCGTTGCGGGTATCTGTACGGGTAGAGAGCATATCTGCACCGGAAAAGGTGAGGTTCTCTACAATGGGGCTGTCGCTTGATGAAGTGGTGATGCGCTTTAAAAACCAGCTGGCATCTGCCACGCTCGATTGCCAGTTACGCTCAACATCGGGCTTAACATTGATTGTGCCGCCCTCAAAAACGTGGTCTGTAGATAAGCCGTTAAGCTCCGCCTTATTTGCTGCAAAGGCCTTTAAGCCTTCGCGGGTCTCTTTCGTTAACATAAATTATTCTCCTTGTGTGATTAGTGCTCTGGGAGTTCGTAAGGGGTGGAATTGTGATCGCCACTAAAGTTATGGTCGGGAATTTGGGGCTGATCTTCCGGTGTTTTAGCCAATGCCTGAAGCGCCTCAATCGCCGCTCGCTGAGATTCAATCTGCTTTGCGGCCTCTTTAGCTTGCTTACTCAAATGCTCCACCGTTGCTTTTAACTCAGAAAATGTATGCTCTACATCCGAAAAGCCTTGGCGTGTCGCCTCTTCAAGCTCTTTAAAGCCATGAAAATCATCTTTCTGCTCGGGCGTCTCTTTTGTAAAGAGATTCTTAAGGCTGAAAAAGGGCTTTTTCTCGGGTTCTTCTGCCTGCTCTGGCGCTTCTGCTGTAAGCTTTTCGCCCTCAATCGATGCCGAATAGTTCACGGTGGCTTCGTTCGCTACTACAAACTTAAGCGCCTCTGTGCCCACGCTGGCGGGAGTATCTGTAACGGCTAATCCGGTAAGATACGCTTTACCGCTCTCTCTAAAGTTCGGGCGATACTCAATGGAGGTAAAAATCTTTTGGTGATTTTTATTAATCACTGCGAGATCTTCCGTTACTTCAAGCGTTGCGTAGAGCGATGTAACACTCTCTCCGTTAAGCTCCTCCTCTTTCGCCTCTACCGCTAAAACATCGCCATAGGCTTTAAAGGTGCTATCGGGGAAAATACTTAAAAGATGCTCTAAGTTGATGCGAGCTTGATAGAGTTCTGGGTTGTACGTCTCCGCCATATCAATGATGTCTTGCGCGGGGATCTCCCGGCCATCCACTGTTTTCCCAGAGACTGCAACGCGAAACGGTTTCGTTTTCGTTTTCTTCATCTCTCTTCCTTCTGTAAATCGTCAATATAAAAATCACACTAAGAGTAGGTCTCCTATCTTTCACGATTTACAAATAGCTTGCGAGCATTTGCACCTTGTATTTTAAGCAATAAAAAAGCGCCAAAAGGCGCTATATCACTAAATTGTAGATCATATCTATTAAGAAAATTACAAGGTAAAAGCACTCTATATTTTCTTTATGCCTCTACATAATAAAGAGCATGAAAAGAGGAGTTTTAATGTGTCGCAAATAACGTTACCCCCCATCACGCTGCCCGAAAAAGAGCAAGCGAGGCTCTTATATTTTATGGGCTACAGCTTAACCGATATTGCCAAACAGGTTGGCAAAGGGGTGAGCACCGTGCATGGCTGGAAAGAGGATAATAAATGGGATGATTACGAGTTCTTTAATGTGCTCGAATACAGTGTTAATGCGCGCTTAATTCATCTCATTATGAAAGAGAAAAAATCCAACGGCGATTTTAAAGAGATCTCCCATCTTGCCAAAACCTTTAAGCCACTGATTATGCCGAGCGAAAACGAGCGTACCCGCACCACCTCTTTAAGCAAGATTGATCCGATTGAGTTTGCCGAAAAGATAGAAGAGTGGTGGCAAGAAACTGCATTCCCCTACCAGCGGGAGGCGATCGAAAATATTGATAAAGGGCTCGCAAAATCGCACTCAAACAAGATGGCACAGGTTTTAAAATCCCGCCAAATCGGGATGACGTGGGGGCTTGCAAATGGGCGCACATTAAGAAGAGCGGCAAATCTCGGGCACGATCAGATCTATATCTCCGCATCACAGCGGCAATCATTTCAAGCTCGAGACTACATTAAAAAAACGATTAAAGAGATCTTTGGGGTGGATGTACAGGGGACAGAATCGATCACACTACCCAATGGCGCAACGATCCATTTTCTACCCTCCAACCCCGCCACAGCGCAAGGATACTCTGGCGATGTCACGATTGACGAATATGCCTGGATGCAAAATTTTGATCTGCTCACAAGCGTAGTAAGAGCGTGCGCAACGCTAAAGCAATACAACATTGTTATGAGCTCAACCCCCAGCGATAAGAGCCACCCCTCTTATAACGCTTGGAGCGGAATCACGGATAAAAACAGAAAAGGGATCGTGCTGAAAAATGAGCTGCTCTCAAAAGGGTATATCGCCAAAGATCATACCTTCCGCATGACAATAACAGTGGAGGATGCAGTAAACGGGGGCAACGATATGCTCGATATTGAGCAGCTAAAAAACCTCAATCAGGAGCTTTTTGGGCTCTTTTATATGTGCGAATGGGGATCTAACGAGCGCTCTGTATTTAATAGCAGCGCCATTATTCGCAACTTTGCAGCGCCCTATATTGAGTGGCTCGATTATAACGAAGGGTTTGAGCGCCCCTTTGGCAATGGCCGAGTGATTATTGGATATGACCCCGCACGGGTTTACGATGCGAGCGCCGTGGTGGTGATTGCGCTTCCAAATGAGGATTACCCCTATTACCGAGTGCTGGAAAAATATGATCTTTTTGGCGATCGCTACGAAGAGCAAGCGGAGATGATTAAAGGCTTAACAGAGCGATTTAATGTGGTGAGCATCGGCATAGATGCCACTGCCGTGGGGGCTACTGTAGCGCCGATGGTGGAAGACTTTTTCGATAACGTTACAGCCAATCCCGGCAGCGCCACAGAAAAATATCGGCTTGTTGCCCAAGCGCAACGACTCTTTAGAGAGGATCGGCTTAAGTTTTCATCCGATTGGATCGATGTTTATCAGTGCTTTATGTCTGTTCGCACGACAACAACAAGAGCGGGGAATGTGGTGTATGAATCCACACGATCCGCCACCACTGCACATGCCGACTATGCGTGGGCAATCATGTACGCCATCGGCTCATATGAAGATATTGCCGGCAAAACAAAAGATGAAGTTACAATCACAGGAGGATTTATTTAATGGCTAAAGAAGCAACGCAAGATAGCGTGTTTACATTAAGCACGCCCGAGCCGATCACCAATAGCGAATTTATGGAGCTCCTCTCATTTGAGCTCCACAGTCATAACAAATGGTATACGCCCCTTTATAACTACTGGACGCTTATGCGAGCAGCGCATCAAAGCGCACTCCATCAATCGAGCTTAAACTTTAAAACAGAATCGGCAACGAGCTACTTTATCTCAAACCCCTTTTTAAGCGCTATCGATTTTCAGGCGTTTATCTCCGATTACTTTACATTTGGCACGGCATATCTTCGCCCCGTGCGCTCAAAGCTCGGCAATATTTTGGGGCTTGAGCATCTTCGCACCTACTACATGCGAAAGGGCACCAAGGGAAATCGCTTCTATTATGTAAACCCCGCGCGGCCCAGCGAGCATGTGGAGCTAAAAGATATTATCGACTTTAAAAACTACGACCACCTGCAAAACATCTACGGCAAACCGAGCTACCTTGCCGCCCTGCCCGCTATTCTTTTAAATTTTGAAGCAACGATCTTTCGCATTCGCTACTACCAAAACGGGTCGCACGCGGGCTTTATTCTGGCCATTAATGGCAAGGTCGATAAAGATCTTATGAGAAAGATTGAGGATAACCTCTCTAAAACAAGAGGAGGAGGAAGCTTTAAAAACTTATTGCTCCACCTTCGTGAAGGGACAAAAGATAGCGTGCAGCTGATCCCCATTAGCGAGATCGCCGCCAAAGATGAATTTGAGCGAGTAAAACGGATGTCGGAAAGAGATGTAACTGCTGCGCACCGTATACCTCCCCAGTTTTTAGGCATCACTCCAGAAAATGCCGGCGGCTTTGGTGATCCAGAGAAGGCACTACGCCAATTTTATAACGTGGAGATCCTGCCGGTGATTAATCGCTTAAAAGATCTCAATCAAAAATTAGGTGTGGAGGCGTTTAAATTCTCAGAATTTCAGTCTGAATAAAACAGGGGGCTTCGCAAGAGCGTAATTAGAAGCAAAACATACTCAAAAGCACTGCTATTAGGGGCTTTTGGCGATTACGAAACAGTGTAATAAGACGTGTTCTTAGTAACGAGGTCTCTCAAAACGCCCATTCTTATGCGGTTCTCTATTTTTCAAAAATTGCAGATAATGACGTCTTTAGATTACAAATAAAAACGCAATAATGACGATATGCCCATCTTCCAAAAGTGCTGCAACTTCTAACATTACAGAGATTTTCATATTTAATTACGCTAATTACGCATTTGCGAAGACCCCCCACAAGCATATTCCCACACTGGCAAGACTTCCGGCCACTCTCTTTTGATTAATGACGTTTTAACAATTCTGCAAATCCTTTTAGACGCCCTTTTAAGCCTATTTAAGCCCCGTGAATAATTTTGGATAAAACCGAAGCTTGAAAAAGAGATCATCGAAGCACGCCACCCAGGCTTTCGCTAAATTGGCATCGTAAATATCAAAAACATCTGAAAAATAAACGTCGGTCGGGGGGGATTTTTTGTGGCTAAATTAAAATAATTCGGTTTTGCTCAACATTCATACACAATAGCGGAGAGGCTGTTGGAATCAAGTATTTCAAAGTACATTTAAATTGTTTCACTTTCGCCAAATCTTTCGCCAAATCCACTTTTAAAAACCAAAAAGCCCGCAATAATGCGGGCTTTGAGGTATATGTCTGGTGGGCCTTGTTGGGATCGAACCAACGACCGCTCGATTATGAGTCGAGAGCTCTAACCAACTGAGCTAAAGGCCCTAAAATTGGTAGGCATAATTGGATTCGAACCAACGACCTCCACCATGTCAAGGTGGCGCTCTAACCAGCTGAGCTATATGCCTACTGTAAAGGCGATAAATTATATACTCTTTATCTCTTCTTTAGCAAGTCGATTTTCTAAGCTCTGAAAATTGACTCCCTGCTCTCCAATAGAATAAGCAGAGATATACTCTAATCCCAAATGACAAAGAATGCAATAACCTGATAAAATAGCTCCCATATTTTTATCTTTCTATAAACCGATTTAAATAAAGAGTGAGCATATGGCAAAAAAGAAGAAAGGTTGGTTAAGTCGTCTTTTTGGAGGCAAAAAACAAGAGGAAATCACTGAAGTTCCACAAGAAGAATTGCCGGAAAGTGCTCATAAAAGAGACGATTCAGTTCAGGAAGAACCCAGCTCTTCACCCTCCCCTACACCAGATTCATTGACTGACGAAAGTGACTTTGAGGCTGCGAGCGATCAAGAAGAGCGTGATTTTTCTGAGTATCTCGAAGAAGATCCTCTACTAGAAGAAGAGACCGAAGAGATTCTCCCCCCTAAAGATGAGCCTAAAGCTCAAGCGCAAGATCAACAACGGGAAGCTGATGAAGCCATCGAAGCCGTTGCTGAACTCATTACTCCTACGGCCTCATCCACGATAGAAGAAACATTAGAAGATATAGAAGAGGAGACTACTCCCAAAACAGATTCTTTAGAGGAAGAAGATGAGGCCAAAGAGTCCTCTTCAGAAGCTTCTACAACAGAAAAAGAGAGCCATGAAGGCCGCGAAAAGCCCAAAAAACAAGGCTTTTTTGCACGTTTAAGTGAGCGCCTTGCCAAAACTCGCAACAATTTAACAGAAGGAATTGCTGACCTTTTCCTTGGCAAAAAAGAGATCGATGAAGAGATTCTTGAAGAGCTCGAAACTCGTCTCTTATTAGCGGATGTGGGTATTAACGTTACCGAACAGATGCTCGAAGAGATCCGAGATCAAGTCTCACGAAAATCACTCTCCAATGCTGATGAACTCTTTGCCGCGTTAAAGAGCAAAATGGTAGAGATCTTAACTCCCGTAGAAGCTCCCCTCTCCATTCCTGATAGCGATAAGCCCTACGTTTTATTAATGATCGGTGTTAATGGTGTGGGCAAAACCACAACGATCGGAAAATTAGCCAAAAAATTTCAAGCCGATGGAAAATCGGTAATGTTAGCTGCCGGGGATACTTTTAGAGCCGCTGCTGTAGAACAACTTGAAGTTTGGGGTGAACGTAATCAGATTCCAGTCATCTCTCAGAAAGAGGGGGCAGATCCTGCTTCAGTGGTATTTGATGCAATGGAATCTTCCAAGGCGCGTAAAATCGATATTCTTATCGCCGATACAGCGGGAAGATTGCATACCGATTCTGGCTTAATGCAAGAGCTCGCAAAAATTAATCGGGTGATTAAACGTCATGATGAGAGTGCTCCCCACGAAGTGATGCTCGTCGTTGATGCTTCTACAGGGCAAAATGCGCTCAATCAGGCGCGTCAATTTAATGAAACCGTGCCTTTAACGGGTATCACCTTCACCAAAATGGATGGAACAGCAAAAGGGGGGATTATCTTTGCCATTGCCGATGAATTAAAGATTCCTGTTCGCTTTATTGGTGTGGGAGAAGGTATTGATGATCTTCGCCCCTTTAATGCAGAAGAGTTTGTTGATGCATTAATTGGCGAGGGAGAGGTATAGCTCTCTTCTCCTTTATTTAGAAGATCCATAAAAAAGCCGCAAGATGATTAATCTTGCGGCTTTTTACTCTTACTTAAATATTGTTTATATTGTTTTATTGGAATTCAAATAACTCTAAGTTTTGAGTAGGCTCTGGCGCCTTGTTCGCTTCAACTTCCAAACGGCGTAAACCATCATGATTAGGCATCACCGCTCGACCAATAGCGATAAACTGTTTTGCGCTCTCTCGGTGCCCACCTCCTAGTGCTCTTGCTGCATTATCATAATAGATATTCGCAATAGTATAGATTCCGGCCCGAGCCTCTTCATTCTGAGGATCAAGCTTTAGAACTTCACTAAAAAGATAGTACGCATCATCTTGCTGAATCCCCACATATCTTCCCGCCTGCATCGCAGCTTGTGCCTGATGAATCAAACCTTGTAGAGCCTCATTGCTTTCATTACTCTCTACACTCTCTGCCGAGGCGGCTTCCCCTTCATCGGCTGCTGAAAAGAGCGTTAATGCGGGAAGCTCTTCATCATTCTCCCCCCTACTTTCGGAAGCTAACTCTAACTCAGAAAGAGCCTCCTCTTCAGAAGTAACTTCTCCTTCCTGGTTTAAACTCAGAAGTTCGATAGGACCCTCATGACTCTCTTCAAGCTTCGGAAGCTCTTTTAAAACCTCCGTCTCCTGCTCAGTTCGTTTGGGGGCTACATATTGATAGCTCTCCCGAATCTCCTCCGGAATCTCAGGGTTAAAACGCGCCATTAAGCCGCCATCAACCTCTTCTAATACATATTTGGGTGGCCCTTCATGTAGTGGCTCTTCCCCTAGCATAAAGTAAGCAAGAATCGCCAAACCGATAAAGATCAAACCTAAAATAAAGAGGCTGAACCCCTGAAACCATCCCATACCTAAAACACTGCCCTTTCGGCCTTTTTGAGGGGGCGCTTCTTCTCCCTCCCCCCCTTCTGCAGCGAACTCTTCTGGCTCTACAGCAGCAATAAGCTCTGCTTCATTCTGAGGATCTACCGCACTAAAGTGCTCATTCTCATTGGGTTCGCCACTAAAATTTGGCGTCTGCCCCATTAACTCATCATTTTTCATCTGCACTCCATAATGCTCACCTTCAATAGAATGAGCGCTAATTGCGGAAAACTGAGGTTCTCTCTCCCCGCTAAAATTGGGCGACAATGCTGGCGAACCCCCATGAACCACCCCCTGATTACCGATTTCAATCTCAATCTTTGAAGGGGTAGAAACTTCACTTTCAGCACGATCAAGGGTAGGCTCAACCCTCGGCATATAGAGCCCTTCATCCACTGCAGCATAAGAGGTTTCGGCCTCCTCACCGCTTAATCTCTGCTCATCTAAAGAGACTTCACTCACCGTGAACTCTAAAGGCTCAGATTCATGCGTAAACTCTTCAAGTAGCGTATCATCTGGTGAATGCGCCACATCATTATAGAGCGCCTTTTCCCGGCCAAGCTCGGAGGCTTGTGTAGAAGAGAGAGAGTCCCTCTCCATAGGCGCTTTTTCCTCTAACTGAGAATGCTTCAATTTATCCGTCATATTTTTTATTGTGGCGAAAAAGGAAAACCACTCTCCTCAAGCGCCTCACGTAACTCAAAAAGTGGAAGCCCCATAATTCCCGAGTAGCTTCCACAAATTTTTTTAATAAAACCCGCCATCATTCCCTGAATAGCATAACCGCCCGCTTTATCCTTAGGCTCACCTTGTGCCCAATACTCTTCAATAAAGCGTTCGGAAAGCTTCGAAAATTCCACCCGGCTGCTGGAAAGTTTACTCACCTTATAAGGATAGAGCTCCCCTTTTTGAGACTCGATTCGAATAAGCGTTAAAGCAGAATGCACATCATGCTCCCGCCCCGATAATTTTCTCATCATGCGCTGGAAATCGGAGTAATCCTGAGGCTTCCCCATAATCTCTCCCTGAAAACTTAACGCAGTATCGGCTGCTAAAAGTAGAGGGAGCGCCTCCCCAGCTTCTGCTATTTTTTTTAAATCTTGAGAATACGTTGCAAAAGCGGCCTCTGCCTTGCGCTCTGCCATCGCTTGAACATACTGCTCTGGCTGATGATACCCTTGACTCGACTCATCGATCTCAACATCACAAAGGGTATAAGAAAGCCCTAACTGCTCTAATAATTCACGCCGACGGGGTGAGCGGGAGGCAAGCCAAATTACAGGTATTTCCGGCAATGACTGATCCCGAAAATCGAACTCTTCTTGCCCCTCTAACTCAGCCTCTGGCCTATTAGAAAATATACTCTCCATCGCTCTATCTCTGCTCGAAAGGGAAAAATCGGGAGATTATCTTACTCGCTCTCTCCCCGTGATCGCCTTGATTAACCTTTAATGACGCGATCGATTGCCTGGAGTTGTTCAAGTAGAGCACGCATCTCAGAGAGTTTTACCGAATTCGGTCCATCAGAGAGCGCTTTGCTTGGATCGGGGTGGGTTTCCATAAAGAGGCCCGCTACGCCCACGGCAACCGCTGCACGAGAAAGGGGAGGAACAAACTCACTCTGCCCTCCAGAACTTGTGCCCTGCCCTCCGGGGAGCTGAACGGAATGTGTCGCATCATAGACTACAGGGGCTCCCGTCTCTTTCATAATCTCTAATGAGCGCATATCGGAGACTAAATTGTTATAGCCAAAGCTTACGCCCCGTTCACACACCATAATCTCATTATTTCCAACACTGCGAGCTTTTTGCACCACATGTTGCATATCCCAAGGCGCTAAAAACTGCCCTTTTTTAATATTTACGGGCTTCATCGTCCGCGCAACATTTTGAATAAAATTGGTCTGACGACAGAGAAATGCCGGTGTTTGCAACACATCTACCACAGCAGCAACTTCGTCAAGCGGCGTATCTTCATGCACATCTGTTAAAACAGGAACGCCATACTCCTTCTTGACCTTTTCTAAAACGGCTAAGCCCTTCTCAAGCCCCGGCCCTCGAAAACTCTTTTCCGAAGAGCGGTTTGCTTTATCAAATGAGGATTTATAGATAAAGGTAATGCCGAGATCATCAGTGATCTCCTTAAGGGCACCCGCGACATCAAGCGTCATTGTTTCCGACTCAATCACACACGTCCCTGCGATGAGAAAGAAAGGTTTATCATTGCCTACTAAATTGTAGATACTCATAATTATTCCTTATATGTATTAAAAGCTCGCCGTAAATGATGTTACGCCTACTGCCTAGAAGATCGTGGCCTTTCGCCATTAAGCCCTTCAAGATTAGGTCTCATGGTTCCAACTGAATAATCCATACTTTTAAACTCGGCTTCAAACCCTATTTTTATGGCCACTAAACCCAATTTACATCCTTTAATCGCTGGTGAAAAAGCTACGCTTCGAGCTCTCTTCTTCCACCACAGGGGTTTGATCTACATAATCAAGATGCGCTAACTGCCCATTATTATCAAAATAGACACGCAAATTTCGATGCTCAAGCAGCTCACCATTAGAAAGACTATGCTTATAAACATAGTACCAAGTGTTATTATCGAACGGATCCCGAACTAAGGGGGTGCCTAAATAGAGCTGAACTTGCTCTTTTGTCATCCCTAAAGCAATATTTTCTAAACGGGTTTCATCCACATAATTGCCTTGCAGAATATCCGTTTTATGAATTGCAAATCTACCACAGCCTGCAACAAGCATTGCTAGGCCAGCAATTATCAGATATTTCGATCGTTTAGCCATCAATCTCTCCTTCAATAATCAGAGGTAAATCATACCCCTTTTCACAATTTTTTCTATCAGTTTAGAAGATCACTCAGAAAATTTATGATTCTTACCCCATCTCTTCTAACGATAACTCTCTAATTCCAGCCAACGCTCATAACGGGCTTCTAAGGTTTCTGTCTTGTCGCTCAATTCGGTAAGTTTCTCATTTTGATAATCGTGGGGATTTTCATAAAATTCAGCGCTTTGAACTAAATTCTCTAAAGCTTCAATTTCAGCCTCTAAAGCAGCAATCTCATCTGGCAATTGCTCGAGCTCCCGAGTCTCATTAAAGCCCAGTTTTTTCGTTTTACGCTCAGCAGGCTTTCTATGCTCTTTTTGACTCTCTTCTCGCGCCCTATTTTGCTCTTCGAGCCGTTTTTGGGCCGCAGCTGCTTGCGCTCGCTCCGCTTCTATCTGCTGAACCTTTTGGTGCCAATCACTATACCCCCCGATATGCTCACTAATCACACCCTCCCCTTCAAAAACCAAAACGGAGGTCACCACACTATCTAAAAAAGCACGGTCATGGGAGATTAAGAGTAAAGTCCCTTCAAAATTTAAAAGCAGCTCTTCAAGAAGCTCAAGCGTCTCGATATCAAGATCATTCGTCGGCTCATCCATCACTAAAAAGTTAAAGGGCTTTGCAAAGAGTTTTGCTAATAAGAGACGATTTCGCTCCCCACCCGAGAGGGAATTAACGGGGCTTCTCGCCCGCTCTGGGGTAAACATAAAATCTTGCAACCAACTAATCACATGTCGCTTTTTACCGTGGATCTCAATAAAGTCACTGCCATCTGCAACATTATCGATCACCGTTTTATCGAGCTCTAAAAGAGAACGTAACTGATCAAAATAAGCAATATTAAGCTGTGTCCCCAGCTCTACTTTGCCGCTATCGGGAGTGAGCTCTCCCATTAACAATTTAATTAAAGTGGATTTCCCCGCCCCATTTGGCCCAATGATCCCCACCTTATCCCCTCGCATAAGAGTAAGGTTAAAATCTTTAACTAAAGGACGCTCTGCAATAGCGTAATTAAGGTTTTCGGCAAAAATGACCCGCTTACCCGATTGCCCCGCCTCTTCATGATGAAGTGTCGCACGGCCTTGTCGGTCGATACGCTCTGCACGTTCTTGACGCATCTTCTTTAACGCTCGTACACGCCCTTCGTTACGCGTTCTACGAGCCTTAATGCCTTGTCGAATCCAGACCTCCTCTTCCGCTAAACGCTTATCAAAGAGTGCATTTTCCATCTCCTCATTATGGAGTTCGATCGCCTTACGCTTCTGGTATTCTGCATAAGAGCCGGGATATTCTGTTAAATTCCCTCGATCTAGCTCAATGATTTTTGTCGCTACGGCTTCTAAAAATTGCCGGTCATGGGATACAAAGAGCAGCGCACCGCTATAGAGTTCTACTAAAGTCTTTTCGAGCCACTCAATCATCTCAATATCGAGGTGATTCGTAGGTTCATCTAAGAGAATAAGGTCGGGCTTACTTACTAAAACTTTCGCTAACAATACTCGGCGAATCCAGCCCCCGGAAAGCGCACTGACCTTCTGGTCACCTTCTAATTCAAGGCGGGTTAAGATCTCTGCAACTTGCTGATCAAGCGTCCAGCCATCTAGCGCATCGAGCTCTTGCTGTAATTTCCCGAGTTTATGGAGCGCCTTTTGTGAAAGCTCTTTCTCTGCGCCCGACTCTAAAATTTCATGATATTGAGTGAGCTTTTCACCCACAACGCTTAAGCCGCCAGCCACCACTGAGTAGACCGTTTCATCCAGATCTTCAGGAATCTCTTGGGATAATTTTGCGACTTTAAGATCGGCATCTTGAATAATCTCTCCGCCATCAGGCTGAACTTCGCCGGCCACTACCTTTAGTAATGAAGATTTTCCCTCCCCATTACGCCCTACAAGGCAGACCCGCTCACCCTTAGAGATCGTAAAACTCACATCGTGTAACAGAGGGCGAGCACCATAAGAGAGAGAGATCTCCTGTAATCGTAAGAGTGCCATATATTACTCCCCGATCTCCGTTGCCGAAATCACCTGTAAAGGCAATGCCTGTAGGCTCGAAGGCAACTGTTTTAACCCTTTTTCAGCCTGGGTTTTATTCCCATAAGGACCGATATAGGTGATCCAACGATTCCCCACTTGCTTCACCTTCGGAGCTCCCGGAACAGTTCGCCCTTTAAGTTTACTTAAGGCATTCTCCCGGCTATTACCGGTACTTAAGCGGATATAATGTTGATCATTATTGACGATTTTTTCATTCGCTTTAGCTGCCTGAGTTTTAGAGGCTTGAGCTTTCGTCGCCCCAGTTTTATCTCTATTTTCAGCGTCTTTCTGCAGCTCTTTCTTCTCTTTAGTCTTGGGTTCTTCTCCTGCTTTCGGCAGAGCAGAAGCATTATCCCCTTTTGTATCCACAGTCTCTGCCTCCGCAGACTCTTTCACCACTTCTGCTTTAGGCGCAGCTTTCGCATCTTCTGCTACAGTTTGCTGAAAATCATCACGCACTTGCTGAATAATGATCGCCTGCTTTATTGCGGCTCGCTCTTCTCCAAGCTCCATAAGTTTGGGCATCCCCTTTTCTAGAGCTTTATGAAATTGTGCTGTCCGCGCAACTTTTAAGCGATTACTCTCAAAAGCTGCGATCTCTGGTGTTTCGGCAATGGTTTTATCGTAAGCTCGATCTTTTAAATAGTACGTTAAGCTCGCACCAATAATTGCGGCTAAGATTAGCAATAAGATTAATAGATGTTTTAAAGTGGGCTTAAATTTAGGGCGCAGATCTAAAATACGCAATAAACGCCCCGGATAACCGTATGAGAGCGAGTGTAGCTCTGTTAAATCTGTGGAGGTAAAATCATGCTCCCGTTCAAAAAACTTATAAGCATGATCCACTAAACGGCGAATCTGCACCACATTCACGGGGCCTAATGTAAAACCCATCGCTTTTTTTAGCAGTTCCCGGGAGAAGAGATCCTGATTATTAAGATCCATAAAGAGCACAAGAGTAATATGAAAATACTCCTCGTGATTAAAGCGCTCTTTAAGCTGATAAAAGAGTGTCAGCTGCTCTGTGGTGAGTTTTTCTGCCTCATCAATCAAGATCACAATATGGCGATGCGCTGCAACAAAGGGCTCAATTAAAGTGGCAAGGGTCTCTTCATCTACCCCATTTTTAGGCGTGCCCCCAAGAAGCTCGGCAAATTTTTCTAAAACGGTCTCTTGGCTAGCATCTAAAGCCCCCACTAAGATATTTTCATGCTCAGAAAGTCGCTTTCCAAGTTCAATTAAAAAACGGGTCTTTCCTGAGGCAGCAGGCCCGTAAATTGCAAAAAAGTCGCCCCATTGCTCACTAATATTGAGTTCTACCTGTCGTAACATCTCCTCTGTAGGAGATAGGTCTAACCAAGGCAAGTCGCGCAAAAGGATAATCTTATTCATTTATGGCATCCCAAGTTCGATCGCTTCAATAATATGTTCTTCTTTCACATCCTCTGTGATGATCGCCTCACCAATCGCTTTTAAGAGCACAAAACGGATCTTACCGCTACGATTCTTCTTATCTAAACGCATGTAGCTGAGCATCTTATCCGTAGCAATATTAACCGGCACCGAAAGCGGCAAGCCAAATGAATTCATCAAAGCACTCATATAGAGCTGCTCTGATTTAGTGATAAATCCAGTTCTATACGAGAGATAACCCGCCATCTCCATTCCGATGGAGACCGCCTCACCATGTAAAATATCGCGGTAATTCATCCCCCGCTCAATACCATGGCCAAAGGTATGCCCTAAGTTTAAGATTGCACGCACACCTGATTCAAACTCATCTTCATCCACGACCGCTTTTTTAAAGGCGCAAGAGCGATAGATCATCTCGGCCACCACCTCCCCATCGAGATTTAAGATCGCCTCTCGATTCGCCTCTAACCAGCTTAAAAAGTCACTTGAACGGATAAATCCATATTTGATAACTTCCGCAAGCCCGCTGATATATTCTCGCTCGGGTAATGTTTTTAAGAGCTCAAGATCGATCAACACCATTTTAGGCTGATAAAATGTGCCGATCATATTTTTCCCTAAAGGGTGGTTGATAGCGGTTTTCCCCCCTACAGAACTATCTACTTGAGCTAATAGTGTAGTGGGAATCTGAATAAAATCGATGCCTCGCTGATAAGTGCTGGCCGCAAAACCGACTAAGTCCCCTATCACTCCGCCGCCAAAAGCAATTAATGTGCTGTTGCGGGTAAACTCAAGCTCTAAAAGGCGGGTCTGAATTTTTTCGAAAGATTCTAAGCTTTTGTACTCTTCCCCATCTTCTAAAATTAAGACGTAATCCCGATCTCCATCAACGAGCGATAAGATACGATCAGCATGCAGGGCATAAATCGTACGATTGGTGACAAGTAAACGACGGGGATAACGAAGGTTATCCACCCATTTAAAACTCTTAAGGAGTCCTTCCTTAATATAAATATTATAAGAACGCTCGGCTAAATCTATCGTTAACGTCTTCATCTTTCGCTATTTTCCACAAGCCAATGGGGTAATGGGGATTTCCCCCGGACAATTCCTTCTATAATACCATTTACAACGGTTTTCGGAGCCAATTTATCAGATAAAATTGTGTAATCTGCAAGCGCCGAATAGAAGGGGTGTCGTTTTTGATAGAGCTCAGCTAAAACCGCTTCAGGATTTTCATGGAAAAGTAGCGGCCTTTGAGTGTCGTATCGCACCCGATTAAACTGCTCCTTAGGAGAGACATTAAGGTAGAGCACAAGCCCGTTTTCACTCAATACTTGCCGATTTTTAGCCGAAAGAATCGCCCCGCCGCCGGTGGCTAAAACAATATTTTTTCGTTGCGCTAAGCGGGCAATAGAACGCTCTTCCCGCTTGCGAAAGCCCGCCTCCCCTTCGATCTCAAAAATATAGGGGATATCCACCCCTGTAGATCTTTCAATATCCGCATCGCTATCGAGATACTCTTTTTTTAAGGTGCGGGCTAAAAGTCGCCCGATTGTTGATTTTCCAGAGCCCATCGGCCCGATTAAAAAGAGATTGTAATACCTCTCTTTATCCATCTCTCCCCCTTCTTTTAGCTACATTTTAATGTAGTGTATCAATTATCCGAGGGGTAACAAAGATTAATAGCTCCGCTTTTTTATGCCGATTCTGCTCTCGTTTAAAGAGATTTCCTAACAGAGGAAGACGCCCTAAAAAAGGCACTTCCTCCGTAATGGTGGCGGCCTCATGCTCATAAATCCCTCCTAGCACAAGAGTCTCTCCATCCTGAATTAAAGCTTGTGTGCTTAATGCTCGCTTGCCAATAATCGGTTCCCCATTCGGGGCATAGCCCGATATCTCATCCTTTGTAATAAATAGATCAAGTACAATGCGGTTATCAGGGGTGATTTTTGGCACTACATTGAGCTCCATTACCACCTCTTTAAATTCTGTGTTAGTCCCCTCATTTGATGAGCGGCTATAGGCCACCTCTGCTCCCTGCTTGATATAAGCCTCTTGCCGATCGGTAGTTAAAATAACGGGATTAGAGAGCACCTCTCCCCGTCCTTCCGACTGCATCGCAGAGAGTTCTAAGCCGATATTTAACTCCCGTCCTAACACCATATACGCCATGGAAAAGTTGGGGTTTTGCGCACCTAATGAGGTGAGTTTTCCTAAACCTCCACTAAAATCAAAACCTAAGGAACTATTTCCCCCAGCGCCACCTCCTAAAGTCCCTCCTAAATGATGCTTTCCTCGATGATAATTGAGCCCCCAATTGACCCCAAGATCCCGTGCAAAATCATCAAACGCCGCCACAATAAAGCCAGCAATCTCCACTTGTCTGACTGGCTGATCAAGCTTTTTTACCATCTCTTCTATCTTAAAGATATTGGCTCTATGGTCCTGTATAATTAATTTATTGGTTCGGGAATCAGCACGAATATCTCCCTCCTCACTTAGAAGCAGTCCTCTGCGCTCTCCAGAATCGAGCAGCATCTCCACAATCTTCTCTGCTTCTGCATAATTTAATTGAAGAACAGCTGTTTCTACACGCTCACCCAATATTCGCCCCCGCTCCTCCTCATCTAGAATATAAATCACTCCGTCTCTTTCCACTTTATGAAGATTGCTATAGAGCAAAATGGCATCGAGAATCTGTGGTAGAGGCATCTCTTTTAGATGAAGCGTTAAACGCTGATTCACCTCAGGGCTGACAATAATATTCCGCCCGCTTTGGGTTGCCAGTAGCTGAAAAATAGTGTGCAGATCAGCATCTTGAACATTCAGCGTAATACGGGAATATGGATCGATCTCAACACTATTCTGGAAAGCTTTAAAATCCTCCCCCTCGGCTACCTGTGCTGCCTTCACAAAGGGAAGAATAAACACCAGTAAAATAGAGAGCCCTATCTGCCTTACTCTTCTTGTTTTAAACCATCGTCCGCTCTGCCCTTTTGCCTGCCCTAAATCCCTAAACATCTTTTCACCCCGCTCTGTTTCTAAACAATCTCCATGCCACTGCTTTTAAATTTGCCTCCCTGCCCCAAGAATTTTCTCCATTAAGGGCGCTCCCTTAAGATCAACTCCCCCTCTTTAACCTTCCAAAAATAGAGGTGAGGTAAAAACTCTTCCCCCGGCGCCACAATTTTAGAGTGCCCTTCACTATTTCGTAATAAGACTAAATGATGCTTATTCTGTTCTAAAACCCCAATAAAGGTGATGCCCTGATAATTCTCCCCCATTTTGATTGTGATCTGATTTTCCGCACCCTTAGAGCGCTCTAAAGAGATATTTTCTGGCGTCTCCAAACGCTCCTTAACCGCTCTCTCTTCTTCTAAAAAGAGGACGAATGAGTATGGCTTAAAAGGATCACGTCCAACTCTTATAGCGCGCTCTCGCAATTGAGTGAGGAATGCCCGCTGCTCTTGAGCAGCTTTAAAAGCGGCTAATTGTTGTTTAAACAGAAGAGGAGAGAAATCTGGCTTTAAGCTCTCCTCCCCAGCTATTTTAAAATGAATCTTTCCGTGAAATAGTGCTGTACCATTTTTACAACGCGCCGCTTCTTCTATAATTCTCCACTCTCCAAACTCTCCATTAACCCCCGGATGAGTCGCCGTACTCTGTAAAAGATCATCTAAAAAAAGGAGATGGGATAAACCTTCGCCACAGCTCTCTAGCTGTAAGGTGAAAGTTTTCACTAAAGGAGCGCTTAAAGGGGGCGAAGAGAAAGAAGAATCTGCTTCAATCGGCTCTAACTGCAAAATCTGAATATTCTGTTGTTGGGCAATATTTTCGAGCAAACGGATAAACTCAGCAGAGCTCTTTAACGACGAAGCGTTGCTCATCTCGTCTAAAAATTTTTCACTTAAATAGGGCTCAATTGTCTGGTATTCCTGGTGGATATCCTCAATCTGCCGACTGAGCAGCTCGACCTCTCTCTCAATGCTTTTAATGCTCTCTTTGCGTTTAGAAAGAGACTCAAATAGGCCAAACCAATGAAGTGAGCCCACAATAGCAAGCAGAAGGAACAGAATCATGATCCCCAGGAGAAGCCAGCGGGAATGTTTTGTAAGGGCGCGATAACTCTCTTTATAACCTGACCAGCCAACCTTACTAAAATCTTGCTTGAGAAAAAGAAGGAGCTCCTGCATCTTAGCTACCTCTCATCAAAACTAGAGTTCTGATTAACCAAGGAGGGAAAATGAAGCGTAAACTCGATCTCCCTGCCATCCTTTTGCTCAAGATCACGATAATTGAGGGTAACTAAATGCCCTTCTGCTTCAAGACGCTCTAAAAGATCAATCACGCTTCCACTATCGGCCGATCGTCCGGTTAATGTTAATGCGCCATCGGTAAACTCATCCTGCTCTTTCTCCCTGCTTTTCGGCGTAAAATCGAGCGTTACCCAATAGCTCTCTCCATCGAGTTCTTCCAATGTATAAAACAACTTTTCCAATACTGTATGGGAAAGCGAAACAGCTCTTACTCCCCCTTCCCTAAAATTAGGAGGAAGTATCGGAGAGAGCTCCTTAAAAAGTGCTTGCCGCGCTGCAAGTAGTCGCTCTTTTTGTTGCTGTAAGGTTAAATAACGTCTCTCTCCTCTATAAAAATCGAGACCTAGCGCAATGCCCAAAAATAGCAATAAAAACAGAAAGAGTGCGCCAGCTCCAAAGAGCTCTGTAAGATCAGATGAATGGAGATACCTCCTTAATTTTTGATAGGAAGAGACAAAAACTGTAAAGAATCGGCCACCCTCTTTGCTCTCTTGCTTAGAGTTACCAAGACGAGAGGCCGCTCTCTTCGACCCATTTTGACGCTCTCTTTGAAAATAACGCTGATATTCTGAATCTTTCGGGATCTCTTCAATTGAAAATTCCACGCCTTCTCTCCGACTATGAAACTTCTACCGATAAACGCTTCAATAATTCTCTTCAATGATTGATATAGATTCCTCAGGCATAAAAAAGCCCTCAAATAAATGAGGGCTTAGGATAATTTTCGCCCCTTTTTTCGATCCGATATTAAACAACAATTGTCGATCAAAATCAAAGGGTTACAAATATACCAACAATCTAATTTAAAAGCTCATTACATGCATTAATTTTCCTGCACAAAATGTTTACTCTCGATCCACTCTTTACGCTCTTGCCGTTGTCCCCGAGCAAGCAATTTATCGAAGACTTTAATAGGATCAAGATCATCACCATCGCCATCACTTTTCACTAACTGAACTAAACGGCGAGTATTAACACTCATAGTCGTCTCGCGAAGCTGAATTGGGTTCATCTCCCCAAGCCCTTTAAAACGTGTTACTGAGCGTTGCCCACGAGCATTTTCATGCTTTTTAAGGATATTATCCTTCTCCTCTTCATCAAGCGCATAAAAGACCTCTTTCCCAATATCGATACGATAAAGCGGGGGCAGCGCCACAAAGACATGACCGTTCTCCACCAATTTAGGGAAATGCTTGAGAAAGAGCGCACAAATTAATGTCGCAATATGCAGACCATCGGAGTCGGCATCGGCTAAGATACAGATCTTGCCATAACGTAGATCCTCTAAAGACTCATTATTAGGATCTACTCCGATCGCCACCGAAATATCGTGAATCTCATTGTAGGCTAAAATTTCGCTAGTGGGAACTTCCCAGGTGTTTAAAATCTTTCCACGAAGTGCCATGACCGCTTGAGTATCTCGATCCCGCGCCTGTTTTGCAGAGCCCCCCGCCGAATCACCTTCCACCAAGAAGAGCTCTGTCTCATTAACATCTGTACTCACACAATCTGCCAATTTCCCGGGAAGCTTAGGCCCTTGGGAAACACGTTTACGCACCACAGCCCGTGAGCTTTTAAGACGCGCTTGTGCGGTAGAGATCACATGCTCAGCGATCGCTTCTGCCTCTTCCACATGATTATTGAGCCAGAGCGCAAAGAAATCTTTAACCGCATTATTGATTGTGCTTGCGATATCTCGAGAGCTTAAACGCTCCTTCGTCTGCCCCGAAAATTGTGGCTCTTGCATCTTCACCGATAAGAGAAAATTAAGATGTGCAAAGGTATCATCCGGCGCAATACGCACCCCCCGGGGAAGAAGATTTCGCTGCTGACAAAAATCACGAAGCGCCTCGGTAAGCCCAGATTTTAAGCCGTTAACATGGGTTCCGCCAAGTGTAGTGGGAATTAAGTTCACATAGCTCTCCGTCATCAACGGAGCTCCCTGCTCACTCCATGCTAATCCCCAGACAACCTCCTCTGTTTTCCCCTCAAATTCTCCAAAGATAATCTCCTCAGGCAGGTGATCAATATTCTCTAACGCATCATAAAGATACTCATGAATTCCCGCCTCATAACGCCACTCAATCCGCTGTTCAGACTCCTCTTTAGCGCTCTCATCGATTAATACAATCTTTAAGCCGGCGCATAAAATTGCTTTTGCTTTTAGAAGATCACAGAGCGCCTTTTTAGCAATTTTCGGAGTATCAAAATATTGTTCATCGGGTAAAAAACGGATCTCTGTTCCGGTATTCCCCTTACCAACTTTACCGATAAACTCTAAATCTGTAGCTTTATGCCCATCTTTAAAGGTGATTTTATGCTCTTCTCCCCCGCGCTTAACAATCACCTCTAACTCTTTTGAAAGAGCATTCACTACCGCCACACCAACCCCATGCAAGCCGCCTGAGTATTGATAGTTATCCTGATTAAACTTACCCCCCGCATGGAGCGTTGCTAAAATGAGCTCCACACCGCTTACACCATGTTCAGGGTGAATATCGATCGGCATTCCCCGACCATTATCTTTCACCCCTAAAAAGCCATCTTTATAAAGGGTAACCTCCACCTCTGTTGCGTGCCCTGCTAAGGCTTCATCCACGGAGTTATCGATCACCTCTTGCAAGATATGATTAGGTCGACTGGTATCGGTATACATGCCCGGACGCTTGCGGACAGGATCGAGTCCCGAAAGAACTTCGATGGAACTCGATGTATATTGATTTTTACTCATAGTTTCCTCTATTTTGTTCAGTGATCGCAGATCGCTGCGCTGCGCGCGGATAGGGTCTGAATAATCTACTCATTCTCACGGTCATAACAGAGATTATAAAGATCTGACACTAAATTTCTAAATGTATCTACCTGCAAAAAAGCATTCGATTGCGCCACCGCATTTTGATCATCACTCAATTCAAGCTGTTCTTGAAAGCCATCGAGATAACGAAGACGCTTGAGAATAAAATCCTCCCCAAGGGAGAACGTCACAAGCTCATCATAGATCAATCCAAGCCGTACCACTTGCCAATGATCTTCGCTACTCTCTAAATTTTGCTGAATCTCCCGGCTCTCTAAAGAGAGCCCCTTATAGCGTGCCGTGCCCCCTTCCTCTTTCTGCTCTTTTAATTCTACTTCATCTAAAAAGGCAAAATGCTCCGAGGGAAGTCCAGAGCGAACCCAATGAGTCATCACCATCGGAAGCTCAACTTGCGGGGCAAAACCTGTTACAGGCAGAGAGCCCAGCGTTTTACGCAAAACAGCCGTTAGCGTTGAGGCCTTCTTCTCGCTGGTGGCATCCACTACTAACCAACCTTTGCTCGCATCGATATAAGCCATCATGGAGCTCTGCTCGGGAAACGCTTTTGCAACCAGCTCATCTATAATGATCTCTTCAACCTCTTTATACCGAGCACGAGTGGAAATATCGATCTCTTGCTCCCGAGCACGTTTCTCCACTGCGGTTTTAATCGCTAACCGTGGCACTTTTTTCTGCTCCATTCCTAAGCGCATAAAAAAAGCTCCGTTTGCCTCCTCTATAAAATTTTGCCCCTGAGAAAAGGCGGGTAACCAGCCATAAGTCTCTAGCTCATCACGCCCACACTCCCGCAAAGGGTGGGCAGAGAGCTGAGATTCAAGCTCATGAGCGGTTAAGGTAAAAGGCTCATCAAATTGATAAATTAAGATATTTTTAAACGGTTTCATATGCACTCTTTAAAACAGAAAGCGCCTAGCCAAGAAGCCCCTAGCTAGGCGGTATAAATAGGTATCCTCTTCGAAAAGATCTTAAATCTTAAATTTTAAGTTCTGTTAATCTTCACGAATCAATAGCGCCATCGATTCCACATGGGCTGTATGGGGGAACATATCCATCACACCAGCTGAATGTAACGTATAGGGGTACCCTTTTGTAAGCACCGCAAGATCCCTTGCTAACGTAGCAGGATGGCATGAAACATAGAGAATCTTTTTAGGCGCGAGCTTGCCCAAATAGGGCATCATCTCAAGGGCTCCAGAGCGGGGAGGATCGATTAAAATCGCATCATACTGCTCATTCATCCAAGGCGCTTCGCTCTGATCTTCCGTTAAATCTGCACAATGGAATGCCACATTCTCAATCTGATTAAATTGCGCATTACGCCCTGCCCAATCGGTTAAGCTCTTATCCCCTTCAACACCGATTACAGAGCCCGCCTGAGTCGCCAGCGCTAACGTAAAATTCCCCAATCCACAAAAGAGATCGAGC
>JASLFU010000036.1 GCA_030150405.1 Ignatzschineria sp. | reverse complement strand
TCGCCGAACCGAAATAGACCGGCGTTAAACGCCCCGCTAGATACTCCTCAAGATCAAACTCGTGGCTAGCCACCTGAACAAGCTCCACCTCTTCGCGAAACTGATCTGCCCGCTCTTTTCCTAAAACCTCATCGAGCTCCTTGCTCTCAAGCCCCTGAATAATTCGCCCCTTACTCGTCGTGCCCCGCTCTTTCGCATCGTAAAGGTGAATATAATCCTCCAAAATATGGTAAACCCCTTTAAGATCACGCCCCATGCCGATCGGCCATGTGACCGGTGCACAGTTGATCTTTAAAACCTCTTCCACCTCATCTAAAAGATCGATCGGCTCTTTTCCATCTCGGTCAAGCTTATTGATAAAGGTAATAATCGGGGTGTCTCGAAGGCGACAAACATTCATCAACTTAATTGTCTGCTCTTCGACCCCAGCGGCGCAGTCGATCACCATAAGTGCGGAGTCAACAGCGGTTAAGGTGCGGTAGGTATCTTCCGAGAAGTCTTGGTGCCCGGGGGTATCGAGAAGATTGATCATACAATCTCGATAAGGGAACTGCATCACCGATGAAGTGACCGAGATCCCCCGCTGCTGCTCAAGCTCCATCCAGTCTGAGGTGGCGTGTCTGGCGGCCTTTCTCCCCTTAACAGAACCTGCAAGATTGATCGCTCCTCCAAAAAGGAGCAGCTTCTCTGTCATGGTGGTTTTACCTGCGTCCGGGTGGGCAATAATGGCAAAGGTACGGCGGCGGTCTACTTCTTTCGCTAATTTACTCATGGAATCTCTATATTTAAAAATTGAAACTAAAGCTCTGCCCCCTTTCCACGCTTTTCAATAAATCACCTACACTAAAGAATCACGACTGAAGCATTAAATATCGGATTTAAGTGTGGGAGAGAGGGGTAAAGGGGTGCTCGCATTGTACACTATGTTGCGCCGCCCTTCCTGCTTTATGTGGCAAAAATCGGGGGAGTTTACCCCATCTATGATCGCATCCCACTTGCAAAGGATAACAATTGATAATGTTGTACTATCTTGCTATAACGTAATTATTCATAAAATCAGCAGTATTGGAGAGAACCATGTCTGAATATAAGCATATTTTAGTAGCAGTAGATCAATCAGAAGATTCTGAAAAGATCGGACGACAAGCCTTAGTCGTAGCTAAACGTAACCACGCAAAAATTACTCTACTAAACATTTTAGAGGGCATTAGCCTAAGCGCCGGCTACGAGCTCATGCCCGTTATCCCTCAAGTATCTGATAGCGAGATGATTGCCGAGGCCAAAAAATTGATGCGGGAGCTCTCCTTTAAACTTGGAATTCCCGATGCCGATACCTTAGTGATCTCCGCCCTCTCCACAAAAGAAGGGATTTTAAAAGCAGCCGAAGATCTTAATGCAGATCTATTAGTGATCGGCTCCCACACCCGCTACGGTTTAGGGGTGCTTTTGGGCTCAACCTCAGGCTCAATTATTAACGACTCCCCCTGCGATATCCTAACGGTAAAGGTGTAACTTTAACGCTAATTTTTAAAGTTTTTCACTATACTCAAAGCAAGTGATCTACAGAGCTCAGGCCATAAAAAACCTGAGCTTTTTTATGCCCCCTCATTTGATAAAAAAATTTAATCACGCCTGAACAACTATTGGTAGGTGATTTTCCTTTTAAGCGCTATGATTCGCACAAGAGGGGGATCACCTCCTCACTTTATTTAGACCGTTTTTTGGAGATTTTATGAAACGACAACTCCTCGCCACGCTCTTGGCTTCTCTCTTAACCTTTTCTGCCTCTGCAGCGGATAAGGTGCTCTACGTCTACAACTGGAGCGATTATATCGATCCTGAATTGATCCATAAATTCACCAAAGAGACCGGCATCAAAGTCGTTTACGACACCTATGACACCAATGAGCTTTTACTCGCTAAAGAGCTCTCTGGCTCGGGCCGTTATGATCTTGCAGTCCCTTCCGATTATACTGTTCACTACTTTTTGCAAGCCGACAAAATTATCCCCCTCGATTTTGAGCGGATCCCTAATATTAAGAATATTGCCCCTGTGATTATGGAGCAGCTTGAGCATTTTGGGCTTGAGAAACATTCTGCCCCCTACATGTGGAGCTCAACCGGCATCGGCTACAACGTTGAGCAGATTACCAAACGTCTGCCCGATGCTGAATTAGATTCTTTAAGCCTTGTGTTTGATCCTGAAAATGCAAAAAAGCTCGCCTCTTGCGGTATCTACCTTTTAGATACCCCTTATGAGATTGTCCCCCTTGCGCTGCTCTACAACGGGCTTGATCCTCAATCAGCCGATGAAACAGATCTTGAAAAAGCCTTTGCCACCTTGGAAGCTATCCGCCCCTATATTAAAAAGTTTCACTCCTCAGAATTTATTAGTGCAATGGCCAATGGTGAAGCCTGTTTAACCGTAGGGTATTCTGGCGATCTCTCCTTAGCGAATGCAAGAAGTAAGGCGGCAGGCAATTCGTTTGAGATAAAATATATGATCCCGAAAGAGGGCGCGCTCTTGAGTGCTGAGCAATTTGTGATCTTCGAAAATGCAAAACATAAAGATGCCGCCTACCAATTTATTAATTTTATGTTAGATGCTAAAAATCATGCTCAGGCTGCAAACTATGTGGAATACTCCACCTCTAATCTTGCCGCCCATCAGTTTATTAGCCCCCATCTCTTAGCTCAAGAAGCGCTCTATCCCAGCGATGAAGCATTTAAAAAATTGATGATGAAGCGCCCCTATACTCTAAAGGAGCAGAAGAAGATGACAAAAATGTGGATTAAGCTTAAGGATAAATAACCCATTTTAAAGATCATTTATTCCACTAAAAATATAAAGAGTGAAAAGCTCAAAGCCCAAAAAAGCCTAGAATCATAAGACTCTAGGCTTTTACTTTTAATCATCTTCATGCTGATTCCAAAGGATTTAACGACGACGTCCGCCTAAAATCCCCCGTACAATCTCATTACTGATGCGGCGCATAATCGTCTTACTCGCATGTTGAACTAAACCATCTCGCTTTCCGCCTCGAGGGCCTGTAGAGCCAAAGACAAACGCCTTAATTGCGCCCACCATGCCATTATTCCCATCCCCCGATTTTTTCGCCGCCTCTTTCTCCGCAAGCTCTGCCTCTTTAGCCCACGCCTCTTCTAAAATCTCATAAGCCGATTCACGGTCAATCATCTCTTCATAGCGACCATAGATCGGCGAATGGTTAATCGCGCGGCGGGTCTCATCTTCCGTTAAAATTCCCATCCGAGATTCAGGCGCTAAAATGTAAGCTCTCTCCACCATAGTAGGCGCACCCTTAGCATCTAAGAAGGAGACCAATGCCTCCCCTGTGGAGAGCTCGCCAATGGCTTTTTCTGCATCAAATGCTGGATTTGCTCGCATCGTCTGCGCCGCAGCACGCACCGCTTTTTGATCTCGCGGAGTAAATGCCCGAAGCGCATGCTGAATTCGGTTTCCTAACTGCCCTAAGATATTGTCCGGAATATCGAGCGGGCTCTGAGTGACGAAATAGATCCCCACCCCTTTCGAGCGGATAAGGCGCACAACTTGCTCAATTTTAGTTAAGAGAGCTTTAGGGGCATCTTTAAAGAGAAGGTGGGCTTCATCAAAGAAGAAGACAATCTTCGGCTTATCAAGATCCCCAACTTCCGGCATACGCTCAAAAAGCTCTGAAAGCGTCCAAAGTAGGAACATTGAGTAGAGCTTGGGCATGCCGTAAAGCTTCTCAGCAGAAAGAATATTGAGCATCCCCCGGCCATCTTCCGTGCGCATAAAGTCAAAAATATCGAGATTCGGCTCTCCAAAGAAAAACTCCGCCCCTTCTGTCTCGAGTTGTAAAAGCCCCCGCTGAATCGCACCAATAGACGCTTGAGCGATGTTGCCATATTGCGCCTGTAGCTCTTTAGCATTTTCGCTTACAAAACGTGTCATCGCACGGAGATCTTTAAAATCGATCAATAAGAGGCCATTATCATCGGCAACTCTAAAGATGATATTTAAAATTCCTGCTTGTACCTCATTTAGGTTAAGCAACTGGGCAAGTAGCATCGGCCCCATGTCGGAGATAGTCGCCCGCACAGGATGCCCTTTTTCGCCAAAAACGTCCCAAAAAGTGACGGGATTTCCCTGCGGCTCCCAATCGGTATAACCTGTGGCGTCCAGACGCTCTTGAAGTTTGGGATTCGGTGCACCCGCTGCATGAATACCCGATAAGTCCCCCTTCACGTCCGCCATAAATACAGGCACACCAATACGAGAAAAGCTCTCTGCCATCTTCTGAAGCGTAACGGTTTTCCCGGTTCCCGTCGCGCCTGTGATCAAGCCATGACGGTTCGCTAAATTAGAAAGCAGATGGAGCTCTTTAAGTTCCTTTGTCTTTGCAATTAAAAGGGGATGACCACTCATAATATTTCCTCTATCTGAACTGTTTTGTCTCTATTAATTACGCATCTTACCTTCGCTCTATTTTAAGGATCTGTTACCTAGCGGATTTACACAACTGATCCCCCATTTACTCACTCCCCTCAAAGGAAGTTCGAAGGCAAAAGCATGCGCTAAACTTTAAGCTTGCTCTATTATACCTTACTTTTTCTTGATCGCTTTTAAGGGATTTTCCCCGCTACTTTTCGATAAAGAAGGCCCATAAAAAAGGTCTTTCAACTTAAGTGAAAGACCTCTCTATACTGGTAAGAAGAGTGTTTAGGAGATTTTCGCACCCGGCACAAGATCTTTTTCTGCCGTTAACAGCGTAAGCTCTTTTTTCGTAGAAGCGGAAAGAATCATCCCCTCACTTGTACCAAAACGCATCTTACGGGGAGCGAGATTTGCCACCACCACTACCCACATTCCCTCAAGAGCTTTGGGGTCTTCATAAAATGCACGAATACCCGAGAAGATGGTACGGGGTTTCTCTTCGCCTAAGTCTACTTGAAAGGTCAAAAGCTTATCGGCTCCTTCAATAAAATCACATGATAAAACCCGACCTAAACGGAGATCCACCTTCGCAAAATCATCGATGGTGATATATTTCCCCGCCTCTTTTGCGACCTTTTTATTCTTCTCTTTATCGGCATCTTTACGCTCAACGCTCAACGCCTCTCTATTCGCCTCGATCAATTTATCGAGATCTTTCTGATGGAGACGCGTCATTAAATGCTCATAATCATTGATCTTCTGCCCAATCTCTAAACCGATCTTCACCTTACTAAAATCAAGCGGTGTAATGTTGAGGTACTTCTCCACCTCTTCCACAACCTTTGGAATAACCGGTTTAAGATAGAGGCTCAACACGCGGAAAGCCTCAAGGTAGGTTGTACAGAGCTGATGGAGACGCTCTTTTTCTGCTTCATCCCGAGCAAGCTCCCACGGTTTTGTACTATCAAAATGCTCATTCACTAAATCACAAAGGCGGGAAACTTCCCGGAGAGCGGCAGCAAAGTTACGAACTTCATACCCCTCTTTAATGCTCTCTTTAGCTTCATAAATTTCAGTAAGGAGTTCTTTAGCTTCGGGGGCAAAATCGCTAAGCTCATTATCAAAGTTTTGGGAGATAAAACGACTTGTACGGGAAGCGATATTGATATATTTCCCGATAAGATCTGAATTTACTCGGTTAACAAAATCCGCCATGTTAAGGTCAAAATCATCAATAGCGCCCGTTGTTTTTGCTGCAAAATAGTAGCGGAGCCACTCGGGATTTAAACCTTGATCGATATAAGATTTCGCCGTAATAAATGTGCCGCGCGATTTACTCATCTTAGCGCCATCTACCGTTAAAAAGCCGTTAATCGCATATTGACTCGGCACCCGATGCCCCGAGAATTTAAGCATCGCCGGCCAGAAAAGGGTATGGAAGTACATAATATCCTTCCCGATAAAGTGGACCATCTCCGTTTTGGCCTTTGCCGCTTTATCCGCTTTAATAAAGCTCTCGAAATCGATATCGCCCTTTTTATCGCAGTAGTTTTTCAGCGAAGCAAAATAGCCTACAGGCGCATCTAACCAAACATAGAAGAATTTATTTTCTGCATTAGGGATAGGAAAGCCAAAATAAGGTGCATCCCGAGAGATATCCCAATCCGATAGCTTTTCTTCTCCCTCTTCGCCGATCCACTCCCGCATCTTATTCGCCGCTTCTGGCTGAAGACGTTTCTTATCCTCTAAAAACTCGCGTAAAAAAGCGACACATTGCGGATCTGAAAGTTTAAAGAAAAAGTGCTCAGAGGGCTTCATCACCGGTTTTTTACCCGTCACCACCGAGAAGGGCTCAATCAATTCTGTTGGACGATAGGTCGCTCCACACGCTTCGCAGTTATCTCCATACTGATCTTTTGCATGGCACTTAGGACACTCCCCCTTAATAAAACGATCGGGAAGGAACATTTTGCGCTCTTCATCATAAAATTGCTCAATCGTACGGGTAACGATAAGGCCTTTCTCTTTTAGCGTTAAATAGATCTCTTCAACAAGCGCTTGATTCTCTTTACTGTGCGTGGTGTAGTAATTATCAAACTCCACATAGAAGCTATCAAAATCTTTTAAGTGCGCCGCATGAGCTTTAGCGATCAGCTCCTCGGGCGTAATGCCTAACTCATCCGCCTTAAGCATCACTGGGGTGCCGTGGGTATCATCTGCACAAATATAGTGAACATCATTCCCAAGCATACGCTGAAAACGGACCCAAATATCCGCTTGTGCATAACCTAAAAGGTGGCCAAGATGGATATCTCCATTGGCAAAGGGTAAGGCGTTCGTTACAAATATCTGTCGTCTAGTTGGCATACTACTCTTATTCCTATTGTGATCATGATTCTATAAATTTTACCAAAGCCCGCAGGGAGCCCTTCTTATTCCTTATCGAGCGGAAAGATTCCCATTAAATTTATCCGCTCGAACTTAATTATCTCTCTATCTCTTTTAAAAGTACCGCAACTTGGGCGGCAATCCCCTCTTCACGGCCTACAAAGCCAAGCTTCTCCATAGTGGTCGCTTTAACGTTAACTGCCATAAGATCGAGGCCTAAATCTTGTGCGATCACCTTTTCGATCGCAGCGCGATGGGGCTGCATCTTGGGGCGCTCTGCCATAATAGTAATATCAATATTCCCCACCTCATACCCCTTTGCCTGCACCCGTCTGTAAGCCTCTTTGAGCAAAAGGCGACTATCGGCATCTTTATACTGAGGATCGGTATCGGGGAAGAGTGTCCCGATATCCCCCCCTTTCACTGCCCCTAAAATCGCATCGGTTAAAGCATGAAGGACAACATCCCCATCGGAATGGGCCTTAAATGCTCGGTCAAAAGGGATCTTTACCCCCCCGAGCATTAAGTGATCGCCCTCTTTAAAGGTATGCACATCAAATCCAAAACCTATTCGCATATTGCTATCGCCTCTTCTTCTCTGACTTCCGATGTTCAATAATAAGCCGCATTAAATCGAGATCATTAGGGTAGGTGATCTTAAAATTATGGGGCTTCCCGGGGTAAACAGCGGGAAAGATCCCATTATACTCTAAAATAGAGGCTTCATCTGTGACATTCACCCCTGCCGCTAAAGCCTTTTGAGTACCAAGGTAGAGATCATTAAATCGCACCATCTGCGGTGTTTGAGCCAACCAGATTCGCTCCCGATCTAAAGTTGTAGTGATCTTGCCCTTCTCCACCTGTTTAATCGTATCTTGTGCTGGCAATGCCATAATTGCCCCCGTTTTTGGGGCATGATCCCAAACATAAGAGATGAAATCTTCGAGCTCCCTTGTGGTAAGTCCGGGCCTTGCTGCATCATGCACCATTACCCACGTCTTGGCGAGATATTGCTCCCCTTCTACTTCTCCTAAAACTTGAGTAAGCTGCTCGCGAATTTTTAAAAGCCCCTTAAAGACAGAGTCTGCTCGCGTCGCTCCCCCTTCGGCTCGCAGAAGCTTCTCTTGCTCTTTTAAGCTAAAAGCCCCGAGCTCAAAATAGGGATCCTCTTTAGAGAGCACCACCACCGCCTGAGTAAGATAATCACTTGCGAGAAACGTTTTTAATGTCTGCTCTAAAACCGTTTTCTCCCCTAATTTTAAATATTGCTTAGGGAGCTCTGCCTCCATGCGGCTTCCCACACCGGCTGCGGGAATAATGGAAAAGAGTAGCGGTTTGCCCCCCTGCTTAAAATAGACACTTTCTTTTTTCATCCCCGTATCATACCAAAAAGTGCAATAAACTCGCGGAGAAAAAACATTTAAAAGGGATCTTTTTAGAGATAAACGAGCAATAGTTTTACCCAATAAAAAAAGCCTTCCAATCCGAAGATGAAGGCTTTTAAATTCAAACGCTTGTCGCTTAACACCGAGCTTCGCACTCTCTCTTAAAACAATCTCATCACCCCGATGATATCTCCTGAAATCATCGCTGAATCGATTAAGATATGATGCTTAGCGAATCGTAGGATATTTCTCGCGACTTTCGTTTACCGACTCTCTTAAAAGTTTACCGGGCTTAAAATGGGTCGCATATTTACCGCTTAATTTAACCGCATCCCCCGTTTTAGGATTGCGCCCTACTTTAGGAGCACGATAGCGCACAGAGAAACTACCAAAACCGCGAACTTCGATACGGCGGCCCTCTCCGAGCGTCTTCATAATATGCTCTAAAATAATCTTTACGCCCTTCTCAACATCACTTGCAGAGCAGTGGGTATATTTTGCGCTTAAGCGCTGGACAAGTTCCGATCTCGTCATAGGGTATTCCCTCCATAGAATATTAATGAAATAAACAGAGAGTGAGATAAACTCACCACCCGTAAAATTCAGTAGAGATTATCGCCACTTGGCACTTCCTTTCATCTCCTTACAATTATAGGCGAAATGATCTAAAAATTTGCCAAACGGGTAATAATCATTAAAAAAATCATAAAAAGGGGGTTAAAACCCGCCTCATTAGAGCGTTAAGTGACTTATTTAGCGCCCAATCAATCTATAAAGATAAAAAGTGTTTAGAAATAATAAAAAACCGTAGAGCAATTGCTCCACGGTTTTATTTATCTCATAACTTTTGAGTATCTGATTACTGCTGTTTTAACTGCTCTTTTAAGAGGTCACCTAAAGTGCCCCCAACTTGAGCGTTATCATTGGTGTAATCTGAAATCTCTTTTGCACTTACTTCGTCCACTGCTTTTACAGAGAGAACGATTGAACGGTTACGACGATCAACATTCATGAAACGCGCTTCTACTTCATCGCCAACGTTATAAACATTGCGAACATCTTCAACACGCTCATTAGAGATCTCTGATGCACGTAAGTTACCTTCGATACCATCACCTAAGTCGATCACTGCATATTTTGCATCAACCTCAGTAACTACACCTTTCACAAGGCTACCCTTCTCATGCTCTGTTAAGAAGCTTGCAAAAGGATCTTGATCGAGTTGCTTGATACCCAGAGAGATACGCTCACGATCTGCATCTACAGCAAGAACCATGGCTTCGATCTCATCGCCACGTGTGTAATCACGGATTGCTTCTTCGCCAGGAACGTTCCAAGAGATATCGGATAAGTGAACAAGACCATCAATACCACCATCAAGGCCTACGAAGATACCGAAATCAGTAATCGATTTGATTGTACCTGTGAGCTTATCGCCCTTGTTGTACTTCATCTCGAACTCTTCCCATGGGTTTGGCATGCACTGCTTCATACCAAGGGAGATACGGCGACGCTCTTCGTCGATATCTAATACTACAACGTTAACTTCTTCACCTACAGTCACAACTTTTGAAGGGTTAACGTTTTTGTTTGTCCAATCCATCTCAGATACGTGAACAAGACCTTCGATACCATCTTCAATCTCAACGAAGCAACCGTAATCAGTGATGTTGGTCACTTTACCTGCAACCTGTTTGCCCGCAGGGAAACGCATACCGATATCTGTCCATGGATCTTCGCCTAATTGCTTAAGACCTAAAGATACACGGTTACGCTCTCTGTCGAATTTAAGAAGTTTAACTTCGATCTCTTCGTTAATTTCCACAATCTCAGAAGGATGACGAACACGCTTCCACGCCATATCTGTAATATGGAGAAGACCATCGATACCACCAAGGTCGATAAACGCACCGTAATCAGTGAGGTTTTTAACCACACCTTTAATAACATCACCTTCCTCAAGTGTTTTGAGGAGCTCTTCCCGTTCTGCAGAGTACTCTTCTTCGAGCACTGCACGACGTGAAACCACGATATTATTACGTTTTTGGTCTAACTTGATTACTTTAAGCTCAAGCTCTTTACCTTCTAAATATGCGATGTCACGAACAGGGCGAACATCTACAAGCGAACCAGGTAAGAACGCGCGCTCAGTACCGATATCAACAGTGAAACCACCTTTAACACGGCCAGCGATTACACCTTTAACGATTTCGTCGTCCTCAAGTTTTTGCTCTAAGTAAGCCCAAACTTCCGCACGTTTCGCTTTCTCGCGTGAAAGACGTGTTTCACCAAAGCCATCTTCTAAAGACTCAAGTACCACATCAACTTCATCGCCTACAGCAACTTCAAGTTCACCATTTAAATCTTGGAACTGTTCGCTTGGAATACGGCCTTCACTCTTAAGACCTGCGTCAACGATAACGAAATCATTCTCGATCTTGACAACAGTTGCTTTAATAATACCGCCAACTTCGCGTGCTTGCTCTTCGGCAATCGACTGTTCAAATAATTCTGCAAAACTTAATGACATAAATTAAAAACTCAGATGCATAGATTTTATTGCGAAGGCTCTTTCGGCTTTGTAGCCCGCTCTTCGCCATCTACGTCTTGTTAAATGTTTATAAAAATACAGACGCCCCTCTTACCTATACACTCTATAGTTAATATGGAATACGTCTGCGCTCCAAAATGATTTTAGCAACGCTTTGGCTGCTCTCTAAGGCCTCTTGCTTCGCCCACAAAGACGTTTTAAGAGATTAGCTCCCGGGATTCTACCCATTTCCACACCGTTTGAAACACCTCCTCAATGGAGAGCTCCGATGTATCAATCACAACGGCATCCTCTGCAGGAACTAAAGGCGACGCTTTACGAGAGCGGTCTCGTGCATCGCGGGCCTCGACCTCAGATAAAATCTGATCCATTTTAACGCAAAGGCCTCTTTCTAACAACTGTTTATATCGTCTTTCTGCTCGTACCTTTGCGCTTGCAGTTAAAAAGATCTTAAGCGGCGCTTTAGGAAAGATCTCTGTCCCCATATCACGTCCATCGGCAATAAGTCCCGGAGCTCTGGCAAATGCGCGTTGTCGAGCCAATAGGTTTTGACGCACCTGAGGAAACTTCGCCACTACAGAGGCTTTCCCCCCCGTCTCTTCTTGACGAATTTTTGCACTCTGATCTTCTCCATCGAGTAAAATCACAATATCTTCTGCTCCCGCTTGAAACTCTAAAGGAAGTTTTAGAGCAAGATCCGCCACCTTTGCCTCATCTTCTAAGTCGATGCCCTGCTGCTCGCTATAGAGTGCTAAAGCTCGGTAGATTGCGCCAGAGTCTAAAAAATGCCACCCCAATCTTTTGGCCAACGTCATCGAGAGAGTGCCCTTCCCTACGCCGCTTGGCCCATCAACAGTAATTACTCTATTCATGAAGACTCCTTTGCTTCGTAACATGATAAAATCGCCCTTATTATATAGAAGTCCTGCTTTTTTACCCGCTCTTTTCCCCCTTTTTTAGCCGTAAAATTTTAATAGAGAAGATGGGCTGCAGATCTTTTTTAGCAGAGCAGATCTCCTTCCACTGTTCCCGCATTTTTAAACTTTAGGTGAAAAAGCAGGGTTAAAATCAGCTTTTAAGGGCATCCCCTATAATTCTTGAGCAAAATATTATATAAATAGAGAGTAATTGACTGAAGAAAAAGGCGCTGTTGCCGGCAAACAATCATTAAGTAAATAAGATTAAATAGTGCGACGTTTCACTTCTTCTCTTTAAAGCTAGATGTAAAACAGAAAGAAGAATTAAAAAAACGTTGCCACTATGCAATTGAGATAGCCCCTTTTCCAACTACAGATTGAGGAACTAGATGAAATTAACCATCGCAACACGCGAAAGCCCGCTCGCTCTTTGGCAAGCAAATCATGTAAAAGCACAGCTTTTAAAACATTTTCCTGAGATGGAGGTTGAGCTTTTAGGCATGACCACAAAAGGGGATCAACTTCTCTCCTCACCACTTAGCAAAATTGGGGGCAAAGGGCTCTTTATTAAAGAGCTTGAGGTGGCGATGCTTGAAGGGCGGGCCGATATTGCAGTTCATTCTATGAAGGATGTGCCCGTGGTCTCTCAACTGCCCGAAGGTTTAAGTGTTCCCGTCATTTTAGAGCGGGAAGATCCACGGGATGCTTTTGTTTCCCATAAATATCGCTCTCTTGCAGAATTACCACAGGGGGCGATTATTGGCTCCTGCTCCCTACGTCGCCGAGCGCAACTTTTAGCTCATCGTCCCGATCTTGAGATTCGTGATCTTCGGGGCAATGTGAATACTCGCCTTAAAAAACTAGAGGCTGGAGAATTTGATGGCATTATGCTCGCCGCCGCTGGTCTAAAACGCTTAGGCCTTGAAGAGCGTATTACAGAGACTTTAAGCCAAGATCTCTGCTTACCTGCTGTGGGGCAAGGAGCGATAGGCATTGAATGCGTTACAGATAATCAGCCGGTATTAGAGATTATTTCCGTTCTCAATCATGAAGAGACAGCGACCCGTGTAGCTGCAGAGCGGGCCTTTAATGCTCGTTTAAATGGAGGTTGCCAAGCACCGATCGCCGGATATGCCGAGCTTACAGAAAAAGGGCTTTGGGTAAGAGGATTAGTCGGGGATCTAGAGAGTGGCGAAATTATCTCTCACGAAGTATGGGGTGATCCGCAAGAGGCCCAAAATTTAGGGGTAGAACTCGCCGAAAATCTCCTCTCCCGTGGTGCAGATGCAATTTTAAAGAAGATTTATGGCTAATCAGGAGCAGCATTAAGCAATGACAACAGAATCAGCACTCCCGAAGAACGATCTCTTTTTAGATGGCGCAAATATAATTGTTACCCGCCCTAAGGGGCAATCAAACGCGCTTATTGAAGCTATCCAACGCCACGGCGGCCATGCTTTTGAGGTTCCAGCCTTAGAGATTGTGGAGACTCGCCATAAAAAACAGGCGCTAGAGAAACTCAATCGCGCAAAGGATTTTGATTATCTACTCTTTACCAGTCCAAACGCGGTAAAGTTTGCGGAAAAGCTAGGGCTCGATTTCTCATCAATTCAAGGTTTTATCGCCATCGGCAGTGGGACAGAAGCAAAACTTGCCCCCTTTATTCAGGGTAAAGAGATAATCACTGCCCCTAAGCCTTACACTTCAGAGGCTCTTATTCAAAAATGCAAAGAGCATGACCTTAAAGGGCGATCGATCCTGATTATTAGTGGCGAGGGTGGCCGTAGATTATTGGGCAATGCTCTAAAAAAACAGGGAGCGCGTACTCAATATTGTAATGTCTATCGCCGTGAAGTCCCTCAACATTTTCCATTAAATTCTGCGATTGAGGCTAAAAAACATAAGAAGAGATTGGCACTATTAATCTCAAGTCAAGAGGCCTTAAACAATCTTCTTTCCCCATTAAAAGAGGCTGATCTGCTCTCTGCAATAGATCCCCTTATTGTGGGCAGTAAACGATTAGCCAATCACGCAAAAAAACTAGGATTTCAGAACCCTATTATTGCTAAATCGGCACTCGAAGCCGATATGTGGGATACCCTTATTCAGACGCTTGGGCAGCGTGATCCTTCCTCCCCTGCCGAGCACAAAACAGATATTTTAAAGACCAGTAACGAGGAGCACTCGATGAGCAAACACGAAGATCAACATAAGGAGCCCCGCAAGAATGAAGCGGTGCCCTCTAACAATGAGCAAACTCAAACCAATAAACGCTCAAAGAAAGTGGCAGATGAGAGAGCAGAGAAGCCCTCTTCAAACACTGCAAAATCGACAAAGGTAAAAGCAGATTCTCCTAATAAAAATAACGAGAAAAGCAAGAAAACCAGCAACGCCACACAATCTGAAGAGTTAACGGCGACAACAAAGCCCAACACCCCGCCGAAGGCCGATGCTAAAAAAGAGAGCGGAGAACCTAAAGCTCCTACAGCAAAGAGCCCTCAAACAGCGCCTGCTCCCGAAGTTACCAAAAAATCAGGCAATGGTGTGGCGTGGCTTGCGCTTTTAGTCGCGCTTGCCGGCAGTGGCGCAGGGGGATATCTCTATTATGATTCCTTGCAGAACTCCCCACAAAAAGCACTCGCGGCCTTAGAAGCTTCTAAAAGTGCTGATTCAAAAGAGCTTGCAAGCTTAAAAGCAGAGCTCTCTGATCTTCAAAAAGCTGTGGAAAAAGCCACACAAAATAGCTCTAACAGTGCTCAATTTGATGCATCTGAGCTTGAGAGCCGAGTAGCTTATCTTGCCAAGAGCTACAACGATACCAACACCTCGCTCGACAATTCTGCAAGAGCATTGCAGCAGCAGATCGATAAGTTGCTAGAGAATCAAGTAGCGCTCACCCAAAAGAGCGAACAGATCACGGTAGCTGCCAAACGCGCCGAAGAAGCTTACGAGCTTGCCCGTAATTTTGATACCCGCATTGCCGAACAGGGCTTAATGCAAGATGTTGTCTTAGATGAAGCTAAATCCCTCATCAACACCATCAAAAACGCCACTGATCTGGAGCTTCTCCGTCTTACAGAGATCGATTACCTCCTTAAAGTTGCCATGCATAAAGTTCGCTTTGATAAAGATTTTGAGATGGCAAAATCAGCGCTCGACTCGGCCTTACAGCGTTTAGAGCTTGTTAAATCAATCAACTTTGGAGAGACAAAGCGTCTCATCGCCGAAAATATCCACGCCCTTTCACAGCTTAAACCTGTGGATCTTATGGCCGTTACTGAGCGCTTAGAGCGGATCTCTCGAGTTGTACAGCAAGCTCCGTTAAAAGAGGATAGCGCTCTCTTAAATCTTAAAAAAGAGCTTTTTGGGCAACAGGAACAGGGGAGCGAAAACTGGAAAGAAAAACTTAAAGGCTCCCTTAAAGGTTTAGTGGTGATCGAGAATCATCGCACCGACCTGCCTGAATTGATGGCCAAAGAGGATCGCTTCTTCCTAAACCAAAATATCCAGCTCGAACTTACCGCAGCAAAAGTGGCGCTTATGCGAGATCAATTTGAGATCTTCAGCCACTCTATTGCCACCGTTAAAAACTGGATAGAAACCTATTTTGATGAAGATCACAGCGATGTGCGCGAAGCGATTAAGCATCTCCAATGGCTACTCGATGCTGATATGGAGCTCGAATTGCCCAACGTACAACGCACACTCACCGACTTTGAAGCCACATTACGCGCATATAGAGGGGAGTTATAATGGGACGTATTTTTAAAATTATTGGCTGGATTCTACTCCTGCCGCTCTTAGCGCTACTGCTATTTTTAGTTGTTAAAGATGATTCTGGACAGGTTCTCATTACTGGAACCTTCCCCTTAGTCGGCCCAATTACGCTCCATGCCACAATTGTGGGCTTTCTACTCTTTGCACTCTTAACCTTTTTGGTGATCTATCTCGGTGTTCGCCTAATTACCCATCTTTTTGGTGCACCTAAAACCATTAAAAAGATGCGCAAAGAGCATGGGGAAAAGGTCGCAGATAAACGCTATGCTCGGGCACAGCTTGCTCTTTTAGAGAATAAGCCCTTAGTGGCTGAAGATCTCTTTGTTGCTGCGGCACGCTATAGCAATACCCCTAACCTCTGTTATATGGGGGCGGCAAAAGCGGCTGAGCTACAAAATCAACCAGAGCGCCGGGATAACTACCTCCGAGAGATCGATCTTACCGATACAAAATTTGACCGTCTTCTCTCCCAGGTACAACGGGGTGAGATGCTCATTAATGCAGGGGAGTTTGGTAAGGCGGAGATCCTCCTTCGTGAACTTTTAGCTAATCGCCGCAACAATATGGCGACTCTTCTCCTAGGAGAGGCACTCCAAAAACAGGGAAAAAATGAAGCGCTTTTCCGCCTTCTTCCTGAGCTTCGCCGCGCTGTAACTAAAGTCGCCGAAACACCAGAAAATAAGGCGCGCATTCAAAATATCTATACCGCCCTTTTTGATTACGCAAGCGGAAGCGCTGGAGATGTTCAACAACTAAAAATTGTTTGGATGCGTATGCCCAAACGTCTACGGGAGGATTCAGCCCTCATCATTCGTTACGCTGAGCGCCTTCTAGATGTTGGTGAGATTAGAGCAGCAGAATCTCTGCTTCGTCAGCGCATCAATAAAACTCACGATGAGACCTTAGTGCTCGCCTATGGCCACCTCTATCGAGGTGAAATGCCTAAGCTTCTCCGTCATGCTCGTAAATTTGCCAATGAACTTCCCGAAAGTGCAGCGGCGCAATTTACACTTGCTTCCCTTCTCTACCGCAATCATGAATATGATGAGGCAGAGCGTGTCGCAAAAGAGGTGATTAAACTCGATCCGCACTTTGCAAAAGCCTTTCGACTCATTGGGGAAATTAAGCTCGTAAAGAATGATGAAAAGGCTGCGCTTTTAGCCTTTAAAGAGGCGAGTGATTTAACCCTTGATGAGCGCCCAAAAGAGCTTATCCGCAAACCTGGGGAGCTACTTGTAGAAGATACCTCTAAGCTCGATAAGCTTCCGGAAGAGATCCATTCCGTAGAAGAGGGGGAAATGGTTGAATCTTCTTCAAAAGAAGATCCAAAAGCATAAAAAAGAGAAAATGGATGGGATGATCATCTCATCCATTTTTTTGTGCCCATAATTTACCTATCGGGCGCAAAAATTATTCTCTCTTCCCTTTCATCTCTTAATTCACACCTCTTAATCCCAATAGTATCGAACTAATCTAGTATATGACGACACTGCACTTTAATGGTAAAACTCTCGATCTTTCACGCCCTAGAATTATGGGCATTTTAAACTTAACGCCCAACTCTTTCTCTGATGGCGGCGATTTTTATGATCCTGAAAAAGCGCTCGATCACGCTTACAAGATGGTTGAAGATGGTGCCGATATTCTCGACTTAGGTGCTGAATCTACAAATCCCAAAGCAGCGCCCATTACAAGCAAAGAGGAAGTAAAACGCCTGCTCCCTGTATTTAAAAAGTTACAGGAAAATCTCGATGTGCCGATCTCAATCGATACCTTTCGGGCAGATACGATAGGTATTATGCTCGCAGAGGGCGCCGATATTATTAACGATGTAACGGGGCTTGGC
>JASLFU010000009.1 GCA_030150405.1 Ignatzschineria sp. | reverse complement strand
GTTATTGCTCTGCGAACGCAGCAGACCGATCAGATCTATATCACAACGGAGGGGCAGGATCGTTTATGAGTAACTGTTCAACATGCCATTTAGCGCATAAAGATCTCAAAAGCCTTAAAAAGCTTGGAGAGGGGGATGGTAAGTTCGATTTTACCGTAGCCTTAGCGGGAAACCCCAATACCGGCAAGAGCACTGTTTTTAACGCCTTAACGGGGCTTCGTCAACATACGGGGAATTGGCCTGGAAAGACGGTAGTGACCGCTGAGGGGAGCTTTCGTTTTGAGGATCACGCTTTTAAGGTGGTGGATCTCCCTGGCACTTACTCCCTGCTTTCGACCTCTGAAGATGAGGAGGTAGCGCGGGATTTTATCCTCTTTGGTGAGCCCGATGTAACCGTAATTGTTGTGGATGCGAGCCGACTTGAGCGTAACTTAAATCTGGTATTGCAGATTTTAGAGATTACAGATCGTGCCATTGTCTGTGTGAATCTGATCGATGAAGCACGACGTCATAAGATCGAGATTGATGGGCGCACCTTAGCAAGGGATTTGGGAGTGCCCGTTGTCTTTACCGATGCCCGATCTCAAGAGGGATTCCCTGAGCTATTGACGCTTATTGAGCAGGTAGCCACAGGGGTGATTAGGCCGAAACCCACCCGCCGCGTTAAATTACCTAAAGAGGCGGAAGAGGCGATCGCTAAGATCGAGTCAGCCCTTTTAAAGCTCTACCCCGCACTGCCCAATAGCCACTGGATTGCGCTCCGTCTACTTGAGGGGGATGAGAGTATTGAGCGCGCATTAGAGAGTGATGCCTTTGCCCGATTTAAGGAGAGAAAGAGTGAGTAAGGAAGAGAATCTACAGCCCCAAAATAGCGATGCTGCTTCAATTTTAGCGCTTGCAGGAGGGTTAAAAGAGAAGATTGGCGATCGTTTTCATGATCAAGTGACCGAAGGGCTATATGTTAACGCCGCCAAAATAGCGAATGATGCTGTGACCAGCGAGGGGAGCGAAGAGTCGTACCGTTTTGATCGAAAGCTCGACCAGCTGCTTACAAGTCGCCGTTGGGGCTTCCCAATTATGTTGCTGCTGCTCTCTATTGTGCTCTGGATCACCATTGAGGGGGCGGAATTCTTCTCTGATGCGCTGATGGATCTGCTGGTGGGAACTATTCATCCTATGCTTAAAAATTTAGCGGCAGCGCTCCATCTTCCTTGGTGGCTCGATGGCTTTTTAATCGATGGTATCTATCTTGGGACAGCGTGGGTTGTGGCGGTAATGCTCCCCCCGATGGCGATCTTTTTCCCACTCTTTACTATTTTAGAGGATTTTGGTTATCTTCCTCGGGTGGCTTTTAATCTCGATAATCTCTTTCGTAAAGCGGGCGCCCATGGAAAACAGGCTTTAACGATGAGTATGGGGTTTGGTTGTAATGCGGCGGGTGTGGTAGCCACCCGTATTATTGATTCTCCTCGTGAGCGTTTAATTGCGATTATTACCAATAACTTCTCTATCTGTAATGGTCGCTGGGGGATTTTGATTCTGATGTCAGCGATCTTTGTGGGGGCAACGGTTCCTAAAGAGTGGTCGGGGGTTGTGGCGACGGGAGCTGTGGTGGGGATTGTGATTCTCGGCATTCTCTTTACGCTATTGGTCTCTTGGGGATTGAGTAGAACGGTGCTGAAAGGGGAAGCCTCCTTCTTTACCCTTGAGCTCCCCCCATATCGCCCCCCACAAATTATGCGAACAATCTACACATCCATTATCGATCGAACTCTGATTATTCTTTGGCGCGCGATCATCTTTGCGGCACCTGCGGGAGGGGTGATCTGGCTCATTAGTAATATCTACATCGGTGAGCAATCGATTGCACTCTGGGCGATTCAGGGGCTCGATCCTTTAGGAGTGTTGATCGGCTTAAATGGGGTGATTCTGCTCGCTTACATTGTGGCGATTCCTGCAAATGAGATCATCATTCCAACAATCTTAATGTTAACGGCGCTTGCACTGGGTGATAGCTCTTTAGGGGAGGGCGCTGGGGTGATGTTTGAAGGATCAGATCATCAAACACGGGAGATGCTCCTAAATTCGGGTTGGACACTACTTACGGGGGTAAATATTATGCTCTTTGCGTTGCTCCATAACCCTTGCAGTACAACCATCTACACCATCTATAAAGAGACAGGGAGTGGTAAGTGGACGGCGCTTGCGACCTTCCTTCCCGTAGTGCTTGGATTTGTGGTCTGCTTTATTGTGGCGCAGATCTGGTATCTCTTTATGTAGGGGATGAATTACCCTGTGAGCATAGATTTAGAGAGTGTAAATCGCTCTGCTTAAACGGTTCTTCGGAACCGTTTTTGTTTGCGTTTAGAAGGAGTTATTGTGCAGTATCGGATTAATCTCTATCGCCATTGCCCGCAAAATCGTTACCGTTTTGCTTTAGGTAAGATGGGTGCAAATCCTCTCCTCTATCTGGGGCTCAATCCTTCTATTGGTGATGATGCGCTCCCGAATCGTACGGTGCAGCGGGTGATGCATTTTGCAAAGCGGGAGGGGTTTGATGGATTTATCCTACTCAATTTAAGTGCGCAACGAGCGTTAACTCCGTCTGAGCTCCATCGGCGACAAAATAGGGCGATGATGAGCGAGAATCATCAAACCATTGCAGAAATTTTCACCCAGATAAACATGCCTAAAATGGTGCTTGGGTATGGCAATAATATTGAGCTTCGCCCCTATCTTATGGCAAGTTTTGAGAAGATTATGGCGCACTTTCGCGCAGCAAAAGGGGAGGCTTTCTATTTAGGCTCGCTAACTAAAGCGGGGCATCCTCGCCATCCTCTCTATCTGGCGAATGATGCCCCTTTAAATCGTTGGAAATAGTCGTGCCTTAAGGCCCTCTTAAAAGTAGGGAGCGCTTACCGTTCTTCTTTCATAAAGAGAGCGATTCTATCGGCGATCGCTTTTGCATCGTGATCGAGCGTAGCGATATGGTAACTATTATCCACCACAAAGAGATGCTTCTCTTTAGAGGCGGCATTTTCGTAGATATAGTGGGAGTTTTCTGTGGTGATCACATTATCCACCTTGGAGGTGATGACCAATAGGGGGCACTGAATCTTGTTTACATGAGGCTTCACCAGTTCGCCCATTTTAATGAGATCTTCCATCGATTTTACGGGAGCGCGGCGATAGCTGATCTCTTCGACCCCCTCTTTTTTGATATCGACACCATTATCGATAAAGCGTTTGCTTTCGGCGCGCAGGTTGCTCAGCACCTCTTTTAATCGGCTCTTTACGCCCACAGCGGCATTAATTGGAATAATCCCCTCTAAAGCATGGTGCAGCGCTAAATAGAGGCTTATCCCGCCTCCCATAGAGATGCCGGCTACAAAGAGGCGATCACAACTTGCCTGAAGTTTTTTTAGTCCCGCTTCCGCATCTTCGATCCAATCTTGATAGCTGGCCGCCTCCATCGCTTCAGGGGTAGATCCATGTCCCGTGAGGCGTATGCCTTCCACCGTAAATCCTTGTTGATGGAGTTGCTCCCCAAGGTAGCGCATATGTTGTGGAGATCCTGTATAACCGTGGATTAAGAGGATGCCTGTTTTTCCATTTTCGCCATGACCTGCTAAAGAGAAGCCCTCTGCTCCAGGAATGATCTTTTCGTCTAATTTCTTCTTATTCATAATTTTCCTCCTCTGATTTTATTGTTTTATCTTCTATTTTTGCGATTAATCGCTCTCCTCTTCCGTAAGCTTAAAGCCCGTTGGGAGCTCTCCATTGTGAATATAATACTCAAAAGCACTTTGGGTGATCTCAACCCGTTTAGCGCTATTTCTAAAATGTGGAAGGGGGCTTTGGTAGATAAAGCCCACAGAATCCTCTCGATTTAAGATAGCAGAGTACTCTGTATAGTGGGCGATAGCTTCTTCCGAATAGCCTAAAAAATGGAGCAGTAGCGGCGGGATAAAGTGTTGAGAGGGAAGCCCTCTATTTTCGGTAAATTGAGTAAGAAAAGGGGAGTGAAACGCTTGTGGATTGAAGAGCAGCATCGGCACAACACCCTCATCTATACTAGGGTTACGCAGGTCGCAGTGGGTCTTTTTACCCTTGGGATTTGAAAGATCTTGCCCATGATCGGCCGTGTAAATGAGTAGCGTATCGGGATGCTGGTTTAAAAAGTGCTTTAAGGCGCTAAAAAAGCCATCGGTATTGGCGCGCACTAAGTTTTTATAGGAGTTTAATGCCTCTTCTGGTGTGGCATCGTGGAGGTTTGTATTTTTCATGGCGGGCTGAAAGTACTCTTTAAAGCCATAATTAACGTAGGGAAAGTGCGCACCTTTTAAGCCAATGTAGATAAATTTAGGGGAGTCATCCTCACTCATCACCTCTTCAATAAGGGTGAAGATCTCCCCATCTTGCGTAATATCGGAGGCGCGAATATTCTCCACCTCCTGCAGCTCTTGCGCTGTATAGAAGTTATGCCCTTTGCCATTATGTTGCGCATCAAAGAGATAGGGTTTAAATCCTGCTTGCAGAGCTAGCTCCCAAATGGTGCTCTTATCGATAAAGAGGTCGCTCGCTTCTTTACCTAAACGGGGGGATTTTCGTATAGCAAAGTTCGAACTATTGCTGCAGTTAGAAAAAGCGAGGGTGGGACCAAAGTTAAATAAAGTTTCTTTGGGGAAATCGAGAAGAGAGGGGGTTGTTGAGGGGTGAGAGATCGTTTCATGATTAAGATCGATCATATCCCAGCGGATCGACTCATCCATCACAATAATAATATTTTTCGCTTTTGGAGTGGTGAGATCCTCTGGAGTTGGGATTTTACGGGGAATATAGGTAAAGCCCGCCTCGTCATCCTTGAGATAATTGAGGTAGATAAAGGTCACACTATGGGCTACCGGCACAAGATAGGAGGCACGTCCTGAAGTGCCGCGCCCATCCTTACTAAAGATAAAGTGCAAAATGGCCGCAAGTCCGAGCAGATAGAGCAAGATCGCCATAAAACTTCCCCGCCAGCTGAGGGTAAGATCGGGGTAGAGGAGGAAGAAAAATATGAGCGGAAGGTGGCGTAAAATCGCAATAATGATCGGGCCGATATAGCTCTGGGCGGCATCGCTGATATTGGCTCGAGCATCAAGCAGTAGGCGAAACTCCTCGTAATTGAGCTCCGTCTCCACTGCAAGGGAGTTGATCAGGTAGGGGAGAGAGCCAGCAAGAAAGAGGAGAAGAAGCGGGATGCGCAGCCGCATTCTCGTAAAGGAGAAGAGGATCACAATGCCGATCACTAAAATATGGGAGGCGAGGTAGATCCCGAGCTTATCGAGCCTCTCTATACCGATATAGTAGCTGATCCGGGCCCAGATAAAGGGGTAATTGATCAGGAGAAACCCAAGGGTAATCAGGAGTGATTTCTTTAAAATGCGCATGCTTTCTCTAGCTTTAAATCGGAAGTAACAGAATGATTATAGGGAGAAAGTAGAGGGAGGTATAGTTTAGAGAGCGAAGTAGCGCAGTATGCTAAAATAGAACGATCTTTTTAGAGCCAAAAGGTGCCTTATGCAGTTTCAGGATTTACGGGAATTTATTACATATTTAGAAGAGCGCGGAGAGCTTAAACGCATTAAGCAAGAGATCGATCCTTATCTGGAGATGACGGAGATTAGCGATCGCACCTT
>JASLFU010000005.1 GCA_030150405.1 Ignatzschineria sp. | reverse complement strand
TGCTTTATAGGCGTGGGCCCGATTCATCGTCCCTTTTGCGGTTACACAACTTAAAAGCCAGCTAATTTGAGGAATCTCTTCAATATCGGATTGGCGATAGAAGACCGCCTTATCGGTATCTAAGCCGAGTGCCATCCAGGTAGCTGCGATCTCTAAGCGAGAGCGATTTACAAGCTCGGGGTCTTGGCATTTAATTAAAGAATGAAGGTCTGCAAGGAAAAAGTAAGCGCTATCGTGAGTTTTACTCAGCTCAATAGCGGGGCGAATAGCGCCAGCGTAGTTACCTAAGTGGGGCGTGCCTGTAGTACTAATGCCTGTAAGAACCGTTTTCTGTTCCATTAATTATTCCTTTTTATTATCTATGCTTTTAAGGTGTCGGGTTGACCTGTGATCTTCCCAATCATGCCGCTATAGTATACGAGAAATTGGAGAAGATTTAAGTTCAAAGTTCGAGATCAAAATTGGGGGCTTTCGTTTTGGGGTAACCGACCTCCATAAGGTAGAGCCCTTGGGGAGGTGCTGTAATGCCTCCTTGCGTGCGATCTCTACTCGCTAAAACTTTCTCTACGTAGGCAATGGGCTCTCTTCCCCGCCCAACTTCAAGGAGCGTACCGACGATATTCCTCACCATATGGTGCAAAAAGGCGTTGGCTTTAATCTCTAAAACAATCTCATTATAGCGAGGATTAGAAGGATCATTTGCGCCGCGCCAAAGTTGAATATACTCCACCTTGCGGTGGACAGAGCTCGATTGACAATCGGTTGAGCGAAAAGCAGAAAAGTCATGTTCCCCAATTAAGGCTTCGGCCGCTTGCTGCATCTTAGCGATATTAAGCGGATGGTGAATCCAGGTGGCATAAAAGCGCGTTAAAGCGGAGCGAAAAGGGGAGTTATAGATTTTATAGCGATAGACTCTGTAGATTGCATCAAAACGGGCATGAAACTGAGAGGAAACTGTCGTAATCGCTTTGACTGCACAATCTTCAGGGAGATTGGAGTTAATGCCTAAGAGCCATGAGTGAGCCTTTCTTTTCGCGGTAGTTTCAAAATGTACGATTTGATTCTCCGCATGAACGCCCGCATCTGTTCGCCCGGCTGCGATTAGCTCTACGGGCTCATTGGCAATATAACTTACGGCCTGAGTTAGAGCCTCTTCAATAGAACGCACAGGGGGGGAATCTTGTTTCTGCCAACCGCGAAAATGGGTGCCATCATACTCCACTAATAGGGCATATTTGCGGCGAAGGGTAGTGGGGCGCTCGTTCATCGTTTAATCTTTAATGCGTTTAGCATCAATAATTTTTAAGGAGTTTTCCATGGCGATTCTAAACTCAGGCCCTTTTTTAAGAGCGAGGGTTACAAGGAGAATATCCACAATCGCCAAATCCGCAAGGCGGGAGATCATCGGCATATATTCTGAAGTATCCTCTTTCGCTCCAGATTCTAATACTACTGAAGAGATCTCGCCTAAAGGGGAGTCTTTAGGGGCAAAGGCGATCACTTTTGCACCATTTTTTAAGGCAAACTCTGCCGACTCGATCACATCTTGACTCTTTCCAGTATGGGAGACAGCGATCAAAATATCCCGTGGAGTTAAGAGGCTCGCCGCTAAACTATGGACATGGTGGTCGGTATAGGCGGAAACTGGAATCCCCACTCGCAGGAGTTTTTGTTGAATATCATTGGCCACAACACCTGAAACGCCATGGCCGATACACATCACTTGATTTGCCGATTCTAAAAGCTCAATCGCTTCGTCGAGCTCTTTAGCATCGAGATACTGCTTCATTGTTAATAGTGCAGCGCTGGATTGATCGATCAGTTTTGTGATGATGCTCTCGGTGGAATCATGGGGCGAGATACTGCCATGCACAAAGGGGACGCCTGAACTTAAACTCTCATCTAAAAGGCGTTTAAAGGTATGAAAACCATCATAATTTAGAGCATGACAAAAACGCATAATAGTGGGCTCTGAAACGCCAGCCTTCTGGGCAAGCGCGCTAATTGAGAGCTCAACAGTCTCATTAGGATGGGCAAGTACCCAATCGGCTACTTTGGCTTCTGATTTACGCAGAAGATGATAATGATTTTGAATATGGGATAACACAAGCTCCTCCGATTAACGTTGCGTTAAGAGATATTGCAACCCAATAAGTGTCGCGTAAGGGTGGGTGATCACATAGGCTGGGATCGCTTTGAGATAACCTTCCACAGAGGCTTTATTCTCAAATGAGTGGCGAAAGGCCGATTGTTGCAAAAACTGGGTAAAGCGGGGCACAAAGCCACCACCGATATAGACGCCCCCCTGCGCGCCGGTGGTTAGCGCAATATTACTGGCTACATTGCCTAACATAGCGCAGTAGCGATGAAGAATCTTCTGGGCGAAGGGATTTTCCTCCTCGATAGCAGCGTGTACTAAGCCTTTGGCATCGCTGTAATCGGTAGTTTGATCATGAATCATCCCCATTTTGCGAATTAAGCGGGGAATTCCCTCCTTGCATGAGAGGAGATCTTCCACAATAAGGGGGCGCTTAAGATTTTGGATCGAGAGCTTCATAATTTCGATCTCTTCTAAATCTTGGGGAGCATAGAGTGCATGGCCACCTTCAGCGGGAAGGCTAATTAGACGCTCCCCATCGCGGAGCGTTAAGGCTGTCCCAAATCCTGTCCCTGTGCCGATCACTACTTTGGGAGCATCGCTCAGTGCAGTTAAGGAGGTTGAGAGCGGTTCGATCTCATTTTCTGTCGCAGAGGTAGATGTTGGCTCTTTTTCTAAAGGGCGCTGATGGATAGCGACAATATCTTGGGTCGCTAAATGGTGAAGGGAGAGGGAGAGTGCTTCAAAATCATTGACAAAGGTGACACGGGTATTGAGCTCGTGGGCTATCTCTTGAATGCTAAACTCCCAATGAATATTGGTGAGTTTAAGACGATCCCCCAAAATAGGAGCAGCCACAGCGATCATAACTTCCGCAGGATGGGGGAATTCAAAACGTGAGAGATAGGCCTCAATCACCTCTTTAGGGGAGGGGTAATCATTGGAGCGTAATGTCTCTACATGGCGAATCGCCGCAAATTCATCAATAACCCCAATGCGGGAAAAGGTTGCGCCCATATCGGCAACTAAAATTAAGGGATGATGGCTCATAACCGTACTCATTTTACTCTTTAGGTTTTGTAAGTAATACTCTGTTATTGAAGGATCTTAAGTGGGCTCATTGGAGGAAGGTTCCTTATTTTCAAACGGCTCTTCTGGCTCAGAAAGGTAGAAGTTTAACCAATTTCCAAGATATTGATGAATTTCCGCAAGTCCAATTTCAGGCTTTGTTGCAGAGAAGAGCTGCGCTGTAATGGGGATGGAAAATTCCTCTTTTAAGACCTTTTTTACCTTTGCTAGAGCGCTTTGCCCTTGGTTGCGGCTCAGCTTATCTGCTTTAGTAAGCAGCAGATGGGTAGGAAGCTCTTGATATTCACACCAATGGAGCATCTGTTTATCTAATTCTGTAAGCGGCATGCGAGAATCTGCCAGCATAATTAAGCCCCCTAAGGATTCGCGCTGCTCAAAGTATTGCTGCAAGATCTTTTGCCAATGCTCTCGAATCTCTAAGGGTACTTTTGCATAGCCATAGCCAGGTAAGTCCACAAGATAGAGCTCATCGACCACTTCAAAGTAGTTAATTAGCTGCGTTCTTCCCGGGGTTTTAGAGGTTCTTGCCAAGCCTTTAATTCCGGTAATGAGATTAAGAGCACTCGATTTACCAGCGTTTGATCGTCCTGCAAAGGCGATCTCCGAGCGGCTTGGAGGTAATTGACTTAAGCTATTTGCGCTCGTTTTAAAGGCGCTTTTTCGTAAGAGCGATTTTATTTTTTGTGTCATAGAGAACCCCAATTGATAGCTAAATTAACCCCTAATGATACCTTTTTTCTGCCATAAAAGCACTTTTGCCATGGAAAACGTAAGGTTGTTGAACAGAGCTCATCTTCCCATTTTTAGGCGATTTAGAGAAATATTTGGGAAGATATTTTAGTGGTGTTTTTATTGCTGATTTTTTAAAAGGGAGAGGAAGCTTTTTATTATTGTGATTTTTATGGGATTGCTTAATATTTGTGCTATTTTTGTATAATAAAGAGTCGATTTTTGGCTTAAAAAGTTCCCAAAAGTCGGGGGGAATTCTGGGGGCGAACAGAAGAGGCGGGGAAATTGTGCTATCCTTGTCCACTTATTTTTTCAAACCTTTTTAGATATTAGCTTATCCTGTTATTGATTAAGGGGCTGATCTAATTGATAAAAATCTATAGGTCGATTGCTTGGAAGTGATGATTTTTTGAAGAACATTTACAAAAATGTTGACTACACTAATCGAGCTTATCGACAGAGTATGAAAATGTAATTTTAGTCACCTTCAAGTCTCTACTTGGAGAAAGGAAAATATAAATTTTATGGCAACTATTGAGAAAGCCGAGACCACGACCTCTAAGGCAACGGCCGGCGATCAGAAACAGGGATTCTTTAGTAATCTACATCTGCCAGTCTTTATAAGTGCAAATGCGATTATCTTTCTTATTATTGCTGTGGCACTTTTACATCCTAACGCCGGCGATCTTTTTGCTAATATCTTGGCGTGGATTACTGAGAATTTAAGTTGGTATTACCTACTTTCGGTAGGCATTATTCTTATTACCTTTATTTTTGCAGCCTTAAGTAAGTATGGAACGCTCAAGCTTGGGCCGGATCATGCTGAGGCTGAATATAGCGATGGCAGCTGGTTTGCGATGCTCTTCTCTACGGGGATGGGGATTGGGATCATGTTCTTTGGTGTCGCTGAGCCGTTACTTCACTATTTATCGCCACCTATAGGGGAAGGGGAGACGATTGAAGCGGCCCGAGAAGCAATGAATATCACCTTCTTCCACTGGGGGCTACATGCCTGGGCGATCTACGGCATTGTGGGGCTTATTTTGGCGTACTTTAGCTTTCGTTTAAAGCTTCCTCTTGCGCTCCGCTCTGCACTCTATCCAATGATCGGCGATAAGATTTATGGCCGCTGGGGCGATGCAATCGATACTTTTGCAGTGGCCGGAACGGTGTTTGGAGTGGCGACGACTTTAGGGTTTGGTGTTGTTCAGATCAATACCGGGTTAAGCTATATTTTCCCAAACTATATTGAGGTCTCTTCGCAAGTACAGATTGTATTAATTATCTTAACGACTCTCTGTGCTACGCTTTCAGTCAGCTTAGGCCTTGATCGTGGAATTAAGATTCTTTCAGAAACGAACTTAGTCTTAGCGTTTGTATTGGTGCTCTTTATCTTCCTCTTTGGAGGTAAGATCGTCTATCTATTAGAGGCATTAATGCAAAATATTGGGCTCTATTTCCCCGATCTTTTCCAGAAAACTTTTAACCTTTATACCTATGAGTCTGCGGCTTCTGCTGAAGTAAAAGAGGCGGCACAAGGTTGGTTAGGAGGCTGGACGATCGCCTATTGGGGTTGGTGGATTGCATGGTCTCCTTTTGTGGGGATGTTTATTGCTCGTATCTCTCGGGGAAGAACCATCCGTAACTTTGTGGGCGGTGTTTTGCTTATTCCTGCAGGTTTTACCTTCTTCTGGATGACCACCTTTGGCAACTCCGCCATTGATATGATCTCTAGCGATGGTATTACTGAGCTTAAAGAGGTGCTTTTAGGTCCTGATGGAAGCTCTAAAGCGCTCTTTGCGTTTATTAGTCATTTCCCGGTTAGTGATGCGGTGGATGCAGTGATCTCTGCGGATCTTATCCGTGCGGTGATCTCTTTTGTTGCCGTGGTGATGGTGGCAGTCTTCTTTATTACAAGTGCCGACTCGGGCGCATTAGTGATGAATATGCTCGCAAGTAAAGATGAAGGGCGCAATTCACCGCTCTGGCAGCGCATTTTCTGGGGCTCAATTACAGGAGTCATTGCAATTGTGCTCTTAGTCAATGGAGGCTTAGAAGCTCTGCAAACTGTCTCTACGATGTCTGCATTTCCTTTTAGTTTGATTATTCTCGCTTCAATCTGGGGACTCTATAAAGCCTTTAGAACCGAGTTTGGGAAGATTGAACTTCGTGAAAAGGCGCAGATGTATATTCAGCCTATTGCCGATTCTGGTGGTTGGGAGCAGCGTCTTCATAATCTTATGGAGTACCCTGATAAAGCAGAAGTTGCACGTTTTATTCGTCGTCATGTTTTGCCGGTATTTGCGGATGTGAAGAAGGCTTTTGCCGATGAAGGGGTGACAGCAAGAATCAGTGCGGATAATCCCTTTGATGTACGCTTAGAGGTGGATCATGGTGAGCATTCCAATTTTACTTATCGGGTAAAGGCTTGCTCATACCTTAAGCCAGAGTATATCGATGTGGATGAAGATGGTATTGCTGAAGATGAGGATCGGCAATATTATCGGGCTGAGGTTTACCTCGATGATGGAAGTAAAGGGTATGACATCATGGGGTATACTGATGAGAATATTAGTAATGATATTGTGGATCAATATACAAGCCACACTTACTATATTCAGAACTTTGAAGCCCCGGTGGAAGAGGAGTAATCAGCAGCTTCTCTTTACCTAACGCACTTTATTGAGTAAGTGCACGTAAAAATAAAAAGGGATGCCTTTGGTGGGTATCCCTTTTTTATTGGAAGTTTTAAAATGGAGGGAGCTAAAAGATTGCTCTCTGCTTAGCTTTTTAAGAGACTTGAATAAGCTCCCACTCTTTTGTATCGACTCTTAGAGCGCTTAATTTACCCTGCCATACGCAGCCTGAGTCGATGCAGTAGGTACCATTTTCTTGATGAACGCCTAGACTTGCCCAATGCCCGTAGATAATCTTGGTCCCCTGATGTTTCGGACGGGGATATTTAAACCAAGGTTGCATAAGATCGGCATTATATTCCTGCTGTTTATTTTCAAAATCTAAAGAGAGATCGGAATAGAGGTAGCGCATGCGCGAGAAGTAATTAATAATTACTCGAATGCGATCATCCCCTAAAAGCAGGGGATCCCATTTTGTAGGTGTATTGCCAAACATTCGCTTCATGAGATGTTTATAGCGAGCCTTATCTTTTGTCTGGAGTAATCGGCTCACCTCATCACTTAAAGAGAGCGCCTCTTGAATAGACCAAATGGGGGGAATACCTGCATGGGCTATGGCAATATTAAGCTCGGGAAGATAGCGCATTAAAGGTTGCCGACGTAGGTAATTACGAATCTCTTTTCGCTCTGGAAGGGTAATAAGCTCATCATAAGTATCTCCCCGGCGAAGACGTGTTTCACCCGCTTCATAGACCAGGTAGGAGAGATCATGGTTGCCTAAAACAGGCTTAATAGCGGCTTCATGGGCGAGAAGATAGCGCATAATCTTCGCCGATTGTGGCCCCCGGTTGATAAGATCTCCCACAAGATAGAGTTGATCTTGAGCGGGGTTAAACTGCATTTTTTGAAGGAGTGCTTTAAATTGATCAAAACAGCTATGCAGATCCCCCATGACATAGATAGCCACAGAACTCTCCTTTTTATAATTTATTGTTTATAGAGTGTTAGAAATTATTCACTATCGGGAAGGTGAGTATTATCGAGCGCTTCTAAGATCTGAATTTTAGATTGATGCTCAGCTTCTAAAGCCTCGAGCTCAGCGGTGATCTTTTGATAATCGAGATACTCAAACATCGCCTGAGCGCCTTCTACTTGTGCCTCTAACGACCAAGGAAAGCCGCCAATGCCATTGTCGGTGATCTCCTGTTTTTCTGTATAGCGCAGATAATCGAGAATATCCTCTTCACCTGCCTCTGTAAGGATAATTTTAGCAGTATTAAAATAGATCTCCGCCCGCTCATACTCTCCATTTTGAGTATGATAGTAGATAAGATCAAAGAGCGCAGGAAGGGAGTAGTAGTGGGGAATAAAACGATGCTTTGTTAAGCTGTAATTAATATTCCCAAGCGCTTCGGTGAAATACTTTAACGGCGCTTTCTGTTTGCCAAGTTTTAAGAGCGTCCAGCCGAGCATAGATTGCGTGCGCCCTAAGTTATAGTAATCGGGCGGCGTGATGGCTAAATGCTCTTTTAACTTTAGCCGTAACACCTTCTCCGCTTTTTCATACTTTTCATAGTCGATAAAAAATTGAGCATAATTTTCCAGCGCTAAAACAGTACGAATATCCCGAGCGGTGAGATGCTCAAGATCGAGATCGATCGCTTTTTGATAATGCTTTTCCGCCTTTACAAATTCGTTGTTGATCTCATGAAACCATGCTAAAGCCCGTAATGTTTCCGTATATTTTGGAGTATAAGGGCGCGCCTCCCGAATCGATTTTGCACGATTAAGAATTTCAAAAGCGACATCCCGCTCGCTGGTAAAATCAAAGGTCCAGACCAATTTTTCTAATACATCGGCGATCGCTTCTTGATGCTCTTTAGCATTTAGCTCATAAATATCGAGCGCATTACTATATTGGAAGCGGGCGAGATAACGATTCTCTTCAATATCGGCAAGTTTAACTAAAGCTCTGGCATAGAGCGGACTATTTTTAAAACGCGCTCCCTGTTCCACCGCCTGAATATAGTAGGTGCGTGCACGGTCAACATTATCTGCTAAAAAATAGTAATCCCCAGTGGTTAAGAGCTGTTCGATCTTATCTGTAAGAGAAAGAGGGCGCTCATCGGCAGGATTATATTCTCCGTGAGTCACTGTTTGCTGCTTCTCTTTTAGGGCAGTAGGTAAGCGCTCAGGCGCAAGAAGAGCTTTGGCTGTTTCAGCCTCCCCTTTTTGTGTGGGATTTTCTAAATTATCGAGATATGCCTCCATCTCTTCAGGCGAGAGGGGCTCTTCATTAGCATTACGTTGTTTATTAAGAACTTGGCGAATCTCAGCCTCGAGCTTTTTGGCCTCTTCCCGTTTTTCGGGGGATTTTTTATAGAGTTTAAGGCGCTCCTCTCCGGCTTTAAGTTCCGCATCTTCAGAGATTCCCGCATGCCGTATGCGCTCCTGGTGCTGTGGGAAGAGAGTTCCGATCAGATAATCTTTAAAGGAGACCTCCTCTTTTTGCGAGCTCTTTTGAGTGAGCGCTTTATGCTCCTTAACTAATTGATCGATCTCTAAATAGAGCATAGGCATGATGGCTCTTAGCACACGAGCTTGCTGATCTTTTTGGGGAGCTGTTAGTTTGTTCTTTTTCCCGGGAGATTTTGGTGCTTTTTGTGTCGCTTTATAGAGCGTTGGTAGTTGACCACCTAAAGAGGATTTTTCACTCGCCACCACATTGCTTGGGCTAATGACCAATGTTGTGATCATCAGCGATGACGCAAGTAGATTGCAGAGGGCGAAGGACTTTTTAGAGGTCATGAGCATCCTAAAAGCAGAATAAAAGAGCAAAAGTGCGATAAAAGCGCGAGATAAGAACGCAATATTTGTCGCAGTTGATCCCACATTTTACTACAAAAAAAGGGGTAAATAAATGTGCATCGGAATTACATTTTAGAAACGATTTTAAGCCTACATTTTTAAAATCGTCTTTACACTTTCGAGAAGCGTGATAATGGGTGCGGGCTTAGGAAGAGCCTCTATTTCCTTTAGAGTATAGAAGCGATAGTGTGCTAAATCGGGATTATTCCCCCACTGAGTTTTTAATATTTCCATCTCTTTTGCTGTAAGCGTTATGATTTTGGGTGAGGCCTCTAATGTATAGTGGGAGAATTGATGTTGAAAATGGAGCGCCTTTTTGGGGCTATTTTCCTGGTGAAGTATGACGGTTTTCAAGGAGGGCAAAAGAGTAAAGAGAGCAGAGTCTTTGCGTTGAGAAGTGCGCCCTTTAAGGATGATCTCCGGCAGGGAGTAGAGATTCGCCCAGATGCCTCGACTAGGACGTTTTTCAAGTAGCAATTTCCCTTCGGGAGAGAGAATAAGGGGCAGAAGTAGGGATTCCACCGCGCGCTTTTTGGGGGGATTAGGTTTAGGAAGATTCATCACCTCCCCATGTTTATAGGCAACACAATACTCCTTAAAAAAACAGCGATCACATTCTGCCTTTCGTTTACAGAGTGTTGCGCCAAAATCCATAATTGCTTGAGTGTAATCTGCCGCATTTTGTGGGCAGGCAAAGGCATCGGCAAAGGGTTTTAAGCGCCGATCGAGCTCTTTTCTAGGAGCTGTCATGCCGATAATTCTGGCCAGCACGCGGCGAACATTTCCATCTAAAATAGCGTAAGGAAGGTTAAATCCTTGGGAGAGAATAGCGCTTGCAGTTGTATCGCCCACCCCTTTAAGTGCGCGGACCTTTTCAAACTCCCGGGGCATAATGCCATTAAACTCTTCGACTAAAGTCTTGGCGGCACTGTGGAGGTTGCGAGCGCGAGAGTAGTAACCTAAGCCTTCCCATAGTTTTAAGACCTCTTTTTCTGACGCTTCTGCGAGCTTTTGAGGGGTGGGGAAAGCCTTCATAAAGCGCTCAAAGTAGGGGATTACAGTGGCTACTTGTGTCTGTTGCAACATAATTTCTGAAATCCAGATGCGATAGAGGTTAATCTCTACCGAAAATTGAGGCTGTGGCTTCCAGGGGAGATTATGGCGGCCTTCACGCTCAAACCACTCTAAAAGAAGCTGCTGAAAACGGGGGATATTTTCGGGCGAAAAGGGCTCAAGGAGCGTCTCATTCGAGAGAGTGGCGATATCTACAGTCTCTATTTTTGGCATGGTTGAACTCTCATTTTTAGAACAGAAGAACTCTGTATTTAGATACTTAAAGTAAAAAGAAGACGCCCCGAAAGGCGCCTTATATTTTATAGAGTAAAGTGGCTATTTTGAAAGTTTATAAGCTCTAAAATGAGCGTTAATCCTTAGCCTCTTCATCTGAATGGGGCAGAATAAGATTGAGTACAATCGCTAAAACAGAGGCTAAACCAACCCCAGCAAAGGGGAAGCTGCCGATCTGTACAGTATAGCCACCTACCCCTGTAATTAAGGTTGCACTAACAATAACTAAGTTACGGGGGATGGTGATATCGACTTTTGCATCGATCAATGCTTTTAAACCTAGGCTTGCGATGGTACCGAAAAGAAGGATCATAATTCCTCCCATTACAGGCAGCGGAATTGAGTTTAAAAAGGCATTAAATTTACCAAAGAAGGCCATTAAGATTGAGAAGATGGCGGCATAAGTCATAATTTTGGGATTATCATTTTTCGTAATCATAACAGCGCCCGTAACTTCCCCATAAGTGGTCACCGGAGGACCGCCGATTAAGCCTGCAACACAAACGCCAAGACCATCGCCCGCAAGTGTTTTATCTAGCCCCGGGGAGACGGTATAATCTTTTCCAGTGACTTTCCCGATCGCCATAATACCGCCAATATGCTCAATCGCTGGGGCAATGGCAACGGGGAGCATAAAGAGTGCTGCCATCCAGTTAACTTCGGGGCGAACAAATTCAGGTACAGCTAACCAAGGCGCTGCCGCAACTTTTTCAAAATCGACTAAGCCTAAAACCGCAGAGACAGAGTAGCCCACAGCAATACCGAGTAAAATGGGAACTAAACGGAGAAAGCGCTTTCCAAACATGGTTACCAATACGGTGGTAATAAAGGTGATGGTGGAGATAATAATGGAGAGCTTATAGTCGATCACTTGCTCGCCACCGGATTGCCCCATCGCCATCTGTGTTGCGGTAACAGCCACCGAGAGTCCAATGACAATAATCACAGGGCCAATGACCACAGGGGGAATTAAGCGATGAACAGCATCTACCCCACGAGAGCGAATCGCAGCAGCAAAGATAAAATACATAAAACCGGCAGCGAAGAGGCCAAAGAAGGTAGCCCCCATTCCCCAAGTCTCAATGGAGAAGATGATCGGCGCAATAAATGCAAAAGAGGAACCTAGAAAGATCGGTACCTGACGGCGAGTTACTAACTGAAAGATAAGAGTTCCGATTCCTGCGCCTAAAAGCGCCATTGAAGGGTTAAGTCCCGTAAGAAGGGGAACAAGTACCATCGCACCGAATGCCACAAAGAGAATCTGCATTCCGGCAACAGCATTATGAATAAAAGGCATATCTGCTCCTTTTGCCTAAATTAACAACACCAAAAAAAGATTATGAAATAGCGCTAAAAATGCTCGAAGAATTATAACAGCTTTCCTTTTGAAGCGAAGATTTCTCCTCATCTATCACTTTTAGTTGTGCTATCTATCAATATTTGAGATATTCCAAGGGGTAAAAGTAAAAATCCTTTAGTAAAGTCTTTAGAGAGTAAGTAAAAGCGATCGTACATCGCGATTTAAATGACAGTGCTTAATAGGTCTATAAAATCTATAAAACAAATAATATATTCAATAGAAGTGTGAGGAGAGAAGAAGAATGAATACCTATCGTTTGGTGATGTCTTGCCCTGATGGCGTGGGCATAGTTTCTGCTGTAAGTACCTTTTTGGCAGAGCATGGGGGCTGGATTATGGAGGCAAATCACCATTCTGATTTAGAAACGGGGCTCTTTTTTATGCGCCATGTGATTAAAGCCGATAGCCTACCCTTTGGATTAGAAGAGTTTAAAAGGCGATTTGCGCCCATTGCTGAGAGATATTCGCTCGATTGGCGGATTGTGGATACCTCTAAAAAGCATCAAGTGATGTTAATGGCGAGTAAAGAGGCGCACTGTTTGGTCGATATTTTATCGCGCTGGCACGCTGATGAGCTCGATTGCGATATTGTAGGGGTGATCTCTAACCATGAGGATCTTCGTTCCATGGTGGAGTGGTATGGCGTGCCGTATCATTATGTGCCTGTTAATCCGGAAGATAAGGCGCCTAGTTTTGCTCAAGTGAATCAATTAATCGAAGATTCGGGGGCGGATACTATTGTGCTTGCGCGCTATATGCAGATTATTCCCCCTGAACTGTGTGAAAAGTATCAGCACCAAATCATCAATATTCACCACAGTTTTCTCCCCTCCTTTATTGGGGCAAGACCCTATCATCAGGCCGCAAAGCGGGGTGTGAAACTAATAGGGGCCACGTGTCACTATGTCACACAGGATCTGGATGCAGGGCCAATAATTGAGCAAGATGTGATCCGAGTTTCCCATGCTGATTCGGTTAAAGATATGGTGCGTTTAGGTAAAGATATTGAAAAGATCGTCCTGGCCCGGGGGCTTCGCTACCATTTGGAAGATCGCATATTAGTGCAGGGAAATACAACGGTGATCTTTCAATAAGAAATGTTTTTTCTAAAGAGGGAGCATGAGAATGTGGCATTAGCGGGGGATATTAGAGGACGATATCGTGAAGAGTATTTAGTGAGGAAAGTTACTTCACGATATTTTTTGTGCTGAGAATCATCTCTCCAAAATCGATCATCGCATTAAAGAGCGCAATTTTACTATATTGATCTAAATCTTGCGGTGTGATTTTTCGGGGAGTGATTTTCTTTTTAGCGAGAAGCGCTTCGCGTTTTGTGCCCTCTAAAAGGGGCGTCTGAGGCGTATGCCACATTTTTGTATCTGGCTGGAAGAGCGCAATATTTGCGATGGTGGTATCGGTTATAAAGCCTCTTTTAACAATCAGGATATCATCGCACTGTTCACGTAAGGCAAAGAGCCGATCTAAAGCGTTTCGATCGCTCGATTTAAAAGCGTAATCAAGATCCGATTCGATCATCTTTAAAGAGCGAATCTCCCGGCGAAGATAGGGAATAAACTCGATCGATTCAAGCTCTCTTCGGTAGAGTAGGCGACAGCGGTAAAGCCCTTGAGAAGGAATCTCTATCCTCTCTTTTTTAAGTAAAGAGCCGAGCGCTTGGGGGAGCGAGAAATGCTCATGAAGAAGATCAGGAAAGAAGACTTGTTGTGTTCTCTTTATACGTAATTGATGAAAGGGGAGATGATAAAACTGCCCATCGAGCAGCTTGATCGTCTCTAAAAAAGGGGCGATGTTATCTTGTCTCATCTTGCTCTCTTAACTGTTAAAGGGAAGGTATACCTTCTCTTTAAGTTCGGCATACTCTTTATCTGCCTGGCTCAGTGCAGTAATACCGCCTCCGCTTTTAAAAAGGTATTCTCCGGGCGTTGGAGTAGCCTCTACAAAGCGGATTAAAACTGCTGAGTCGAAGTTTTCCCCATCAAAGATCCCCGCAATGCCGGAATAAAATCCCCGAGAATAAGTTTCGATCCCTTGTAAAATTTCGACTGTTTTTGCTCTTGGTGAGCCAGTAATGGAGCTTGCAGGGAGCAGTTTAAAGAGAAGATCCCCCAGCTTTTGATGAAAGTTTTTGGGTAAGTCTCCTGCAATTTTAGAGCTAGTTTGTAAAATCGCACCGCTCGAACCGTCCCGTTCTGTTCGCTCTAAACGATCTACGTAACGGAATTTGGGCACCCGTATATTTTGCGCAACTTGGGCAAGATCCCGTTTTGCTTCTTCCACAATGGTCAGGTGCTCTTTCTGCTCCTTCTCATCATTCATCAGGCGAAATTCTGCTTCGGGTAGATCAGCATTAATGGTCCCTTTCATAGGGTAGGTGGCAATCTCCCCTTCATTGATAGTGATAAAAGTTTCTGGCGAAAAACTTACAAAGTGATCTTGCAGATAGAGCCGATATTTTGCTTGGGAGCGGAGAAACATCGCCTTTAAAGAGAGGTTAGATTTTACTTTGGTGGGGAAGGTGAGATTAGCGAGTGCTGTTTCACCCCGTTTTAAAAAGGGCATCAGCTCCTTAAAAGCTTGCTCATATTTATGAAAAGAGATCGGCATGCTCTCCCATAAAATCGGCTCATTTTTTGGAAGCAGTGAGGCGCTATTCGTTAGGTTCGGGAAATCAAAAAGTATCGCCTTAGGGTTGATCTCATCGAGAGGGATAAGATAATTTTGGCGCTTATCATAACTCACAATAAGCAGAAAGGGTCTCTTTGTTGCACCTAACTGATTGACTTTTGTCCGGGCGCTCTGCTCATTTAAAAGAGGGTAGGGGAACTTCATTGCACTCTCTCTTTACCTTCAAAGTAGCTAATGGCTAAAAGCGAAGAGACCATAATAATTGCCCCGATCCAAAATTGCTGGCTAACGGCCCAGCCAAAAAAGATCCACCCGAGAAAGGTATTGAGGGGGAGCTTTAGGTAATCAAAGGGTTGGATAAAGATCGCATCAGCATGGGCGTAAGCTTTAGCCACTGCATATTGGGCAATTGCTGTTAAAAAACCAAGGAGAAGAAGCGCTGCAAAAAGCTTAAATTGTGGGAGAAAAAAGGTGTTCGGAAGGTGAGTAAAGTTGCCTGTCATGGCGATTAGAAGATTGATCGGAATCATTAAGAGATAGAGGTAGGTCACCATTGTTAAGGGGTGATCTTTATCGGAGAGATATTTCATCAATAAGGCATGAAGCGCCCAGAAAAAGGCCGCTAAAATAGGAAATATGGCTGCGCTGTTAAAGTTTTCGCTATTGGGGGCAAGAATAATTATTGCTCCTATAAAGCCTAAAATCGTAGCGATAACCCGCACAGGGGTAAAGCGCTCGCGAAGAAAGAGAAAAGCCCCGAGGCTAGCAAAGAGTGGTGAGGTCATTAAAAGAGCAACACCTTCCCCGATGGGAAATTGTATCGAGAGCGCTTTAATCCAAAATTGAATACCGATAACCGCCACTAAAATACGCCAGAAGTGGGTCATAAAGTGTTGGGTTTTAAGGATATTGCGGAGCCCAAATTTTAGAAAGTAGGGAGCAATAAAGAGGAGCGCAAAGAGATATTGGTAAAAGGCGATCCAACTTGAGGGGATGGGGAAGTGTTCGCTGATAGCTGGCGTAATCACATTGATGCCGGCAAAGGTGATGCCGGCGATGACCATCCAGAGCGCACCTAGTAGAGAGTAATGTTGCGCTGCGGTATATCGCTTAAGTAGGTATTGAAAGCGATTTAGAGATGGCTTAGGGGAGTGTTTAGATCTTCTATTCACGATGATTATCCGTTATTTGAACGGGGAAAACCCAGCATAATGCTGGGTCTATTCTCTGTTTAAAGTCTTTCAAAGTCTTTTAAGGGCTTAAAGGAAGGCTTATTCCATCTCTTTATAACCTAAGGAGTTAAGAGCTTTCTCATCATTGGACCAACCTTCCCGCACTTTTACAAAAGCACGGAGAAAGACTTTTGCTCCAAAGAGAGTTTCCAGTTCGCGGCGAGCTTGTGTACTAGCTTCCCGCAGTGCTGAGCCCCCTTTGCCGATAACAATTCCTTTTTGGCTGTCGCGCTCCACCCAGATAACGGCATGTATGCGATACATTGTGCCTTCTATTTTAAAGGATTCAATCTCAACGGTTAAAGCGTAGGGCAGCTCCTGATTGAGGCGGCGAGTAAGCTTCTCCCGTAAGACTTCTGAAGCTAAAAAGGCGCTTGAAACTGTGGTGATCTCATCTTCACTATAAGGGAAGGGTTGCTCGGGGAGGTAGCCTTTAAGGACTTCTACTACACGCTCTGCAGAGCGCGCCTGCTGAGCTGAAATGGGGATAATATCGGCAAACTCATAGCGCTCACTCATCTCGGCGATAAAGGGGAAAAGATCCTCTTTATTTGTGACCTTATCCACTTTATTAATCAGTAAAACTACCGGTTGTTCGCAATTTTTGAGCTTACTTAAAACTTTTGCGTCATCTTCATTAAAGCGTAAGGCTTCCACCATAAAGAGGATTACATCCCCCGTCGTGATAGAGCTAATGGCGGTGCGGTTAAGCTGTTTATTGAGTGCCGACTGTAAATTGGTGTGAATTCCGGGGGTATCTAAAAAGATAATCTGTGTATCACTATCGGTGTAGATTCCGGTAATGGCGTGGCGCGTTGTTTGAGGCTTATTAGATGTAATGCTTATTTTCTGCTCAATGATCTCATTCATTAAGGTCGATTTCCCTACATTAGGACGACCAATAATGGAGGCGAAACCCGCTTTTGTTACGGAATTTGTCATACTAAATTTTCTCCAACATGAGCTCAGCGGCTTTCTGCTCAGCCCGTTTTTTTGAGGTTCCTTCTGCAATAGTGCGGTAATTTTCAAAGGTGCAGAGGACTTTAAAGGTTTTTTCGTGATCTTTTCCGGTGATATCGATCACCTCATAGGTAGGAACTTCTCGATTTAAGGCCTGTAATCGCTCTTGTAAGCGGCTTTTGGGGCTTTTAAAGATTTCGCCTAGATCCTGTTTTGCCTTTTCGTGAATGGTTTCAAAATAGGGTTTATAGAGATCGAGAATCACCATCTTAACCGTATCAAAGTCGGAATCTAAAAAGAGTGCACCAAACAGGGCTTCTAAGGTATCTGAAAGGGTGCTGTGGCGAAATTGTCCCTCGTTATTCTTTTCACCTAAACTTAATACAAGATGTTTATTGAGCTCTAAATTAAGTGCGATCTCTGCTAAGGTTGCCTCTTTCACTAGGTGAGCGCGAAGATGGCTCAGCTCCCCTTCATTGGCATCTGGCAGGCGATGGTAGAGCGCCTCTGCGATCACAAAGTTTAAACAACCATCCCCTAGATACTCTAGGCGTTCATTATTATTTTGTGAGTAAGAGCGATGGACAAAGGCCCGTTTTAAGAGCTTTTTATCCATAAAGGTGTAGTTGAGTTTCCGTTCGAGTAGATCCATCTTTATTTGATCTTTGTAAAGATATGGTCACAATCTTCAAATTTTGTGACGCAGTTGTAATTCATCCAGATATAACGTGCTTTACCGAGAATTTTGGAGTCATCCACAAAGTCCCAGAAACGGCCATCAAAGCTATTGTCCCGATTATCCCCCATCATCAGGAATTTTCCTTCCGGAATGGTAACAGGGAAACGATGATAGACGCCTAAGCCCCGATCCGCTTGAGTGATAAATTGGGAGGTTTGAATCGTATATTCTTTATATTCTTGAGTCCCCGCAGGACCTGTGGGCATCCGCTCTTTAATAAAGAGATCATCCTCTTCGGGCGCTCGAGCAGGGCCGATCGGCTCATATTGAAGGGGCTCTCCATTAATCGTAAATTGCTTGTTTTTATAATCGATCACATCGCCTGGCACACCCACAACCCGTTTGATGTAGTTAATGCGTTCATCTTGAGGATATTTAAAGATCGCAACATCTCCCCGCTCAATCCCTTCGCCCGGTTTGGTAAAGAGGCGCTTATTGGTAATGGGCATGCGCAATCCATAAGACCATTTATCCGCTACAATCATATCCCCAGCATAGAGCGTTGGCTGCATGGAGCCAGAAGGAATGACGTAGGGCTCGGCAATAAAGGAGCGTAAGACCGCCACAAAAAGCACCACAGGGAAGAGAAATTTTGACCAATCTACCAAGAGAGGTTCTTTCTTTCCGGGGCGGCGCTTTTCTTGCAGAAAGAGAAGATCATAGAGCCAGATAGCCCCCGTAATAGGAACCGCAAAAATAACGGCGATTGAGATAAAGTGGGTGATGGATGAAAACATAAAATTCCTTACTCTTCGTTAACCTTAAGTACAGCGAGGAACGCCTCTTGTGGGATCTCAACTGAGCCCACCTGTTTCATACGTTTTTTACCCTCTTTCTGCTTCTCAAGGAGTTTGCGTTTACGGCTTACGTCACCGCCATAACATTTTGCGGTAACATCTTTACGTAGTGCGCGTACGTTGGTACGGGCAATAATATTAGAGCCAATAGCCGCTTGAATGGCGATTTCAAACTGTTGTCTTGGAATGAGCTCACGCATCTTCTCCACTAAGATACGGCCTTGATATTGGGCGTTATCTTTATGGGTAATAAGGGCTAAGGCATCGACTCGATCCCCGTTGATTAAGACATCTACCTTTACTAAAGGCGCTGCTTGATAGCGAACAAATTTGTAATCGAACGAAGCATATCCCCGGGAGACCGATTTTAAACGGTCGAAAAAGTCGAGCACAACTTCACTCATGGGGAGCTCATATTTTAGCTGAACTTGATTTCCGGCATAGACCATATCGAGCTGAACACCCCGCTTATCCATACAGAGCTTCATGATGTTGCCGATATAATCTTGTGGCGTCAAAATATGGGCTTCTATAATTGGCTCGCGGATCTCATGAATATGGGATTGCTCAGGCAGGCCATCAGGATTATCAACGTAGAGCACCTCGCCATCGGTTTTTTCAATTTCATAGACGACGGTGGGAGCGGTGGTGATAAGGTCAAGATCATATTCTCGCTCAAGGCGCTCTTGAATGATCTCCATATGAAGCATCCCTAAGAAGCCACAGCGGAAACCAAAGCCTAGGGCTTGAGAGGTTTCAGGCTCAAAGTGGAGGGAAGCATCATTGAGACGAAGACGTTTAAGTGCTTCTCGTAAATCCTCATATTGATCTGATTCCACCGGGAAGAGCCCTGAGAAAACACGGGGCTGAATGGTTTGGAAACCGGGAACCGCATCTGTGGCTGGATTTTTCTCGGTAGTGACGGTATCCCCAACAGGGGCTCCATCAATATCTTTAATTCCTGCAATCACAAAGCCCACTTCTCCAGCAGAGAGTTGTGCTTTATCTACACGATTGGGGGTAAAGACACCGACGTGATCCACTTCGTGAACCTCTTTGGTGCTCATCATCTTGATCTTGTCACCCTTTTTAAGTACACCATCAAAGATCCGCACAAGAGAGACAACGCCCACATATTGGTCGTACCATGAGTCAATAATGAGCGCTTTAAGGGGGGCATTAGGATCACCCTCTGGTGGGGGGATGCGTTTTACCATATCTTCTAAAACATCGCGAACCCCAAGCCCCGATTTAGCGGAGCAGCGCACCGCATCTAAAGCTTCAATAGCGATAATATCTTCAATCTCCATCGCTACACGATCAGGATCAGCAGCGGGGAGGTCGATCTTATTTAAAACAGGCAAAACTTCTAAGCCCTGATCGATGGCGGTATAGCAGTTTGCAACCGATTGTGCCTCAACGCCTTGTGCAGCATCGACTACTAAAAGCGCGCCTTCACAGGCGTAAAGAGAGCGAGAGACTTCATAGGAGAAATCTACGTGCCCGGGGGTGTCGATAAAGTTTAGGTGGTAGACCTCGCCATTATCGGCTGTGTAATCGAGAGAGACACATTGCGCCTTAATGGTAATGCCGCGCTCTTTTTCAAGATCCATCGAGTCGAGGACGCGATCTTGCATTTCGCGCTCTGTGAGCCCTCCACAGATCTGAATAAATTGATCCGCAAGAGAGGATTTACCATGGTCAATATGGGCAATGATCGAAAAGTTTCTAATATTCTTCATCTATTTTTATATTAATTTCTATGAAATTTAATGAGATTTATCGTTATTTTTTTAGAGCCATTATCTTAACAAATAAACGGCGTAAGATTTATTTAAATCTATAGGCAAATCTATGGCTAAATCAGTGCTCAAATCTAGAGGGGGCATTGGCTTAAATTATATCGCTAGCGGGGAGCTTACGAAATAGTGTGTCAGAGATTTTATCGCTTGTAATTCTCTTATCTAGCACCATTTTATAAATGATCGTTTAGGAGTTTAGCCAAACGTAGGGGCTTAAAAGAAGTGCCATAAATATTTTAAAAGGCCGAAAATATTAAAAAAACGGCAAAGAAAAGAGTAGAAAACGATGCAAACTCTATGCTTATTGTCGGGAGTTGCTATCATACTCGGTAATCAAAATATAAAATAGATACGATTTTACATTCAATTCTAATCGCAATTAGCGTAAGAGAGGATCGATGCAGACATTTACCAAAATTAAAGAGACTTTTATTCCCTCGCTCAATATTCATCTTCAGGAGTTTGAGCATAACGTAACAAAGGCAAAGCATATTCATTTAGCCTGTGATGATACGAATAATGTCTTTTTAGTGGGCTTTTTAACGGTGCCCGAAGATTCCACCGGGGTTGCTCATATTTTAGAGCACGTAGCACTTTGTGGATCGGAGAATTATCCGGTGCGTGATCCGTTTTTTATGATGATCCGCCGCTCGCTCAACACCTTTATGAATGCCTTTACCTCTTCGGATTGGACGGCATATCCCTTTGCGAGCCAAAATAAGAAAGATTTTTATAATCTTCTCGATGTCTATTTAGATGCGGCCTTCTTCCCGAATCTCGATTACCTCGATTTTCGCCAAGAGGGGCATCGTTTAGAGTTTGAGGAGATGGAAAATCCCGAAAGCCCTTTAACCTATAAAGGGGTGGTTTTTAACGAGATGAAGGGGGCGATGAGCTCGATCGGTTCGGTGCTCTATCAAGCTTTAACGGAAGCGATTTTCCCAACGATTACCTATCACAACAACTCCGGGGGAGACCCAAAAGATATTCCAAATCTCACCCATGAGCAGTTAGTGGAGTTCCATAAGCGGCACTATCATCCTTCAAATTCTGTTTTCATTACCTATGGAAATATGAATCCTCTTGAGCATCAAGAGGTGTTTGAAGAGAAGGTGCTCTCTAAATTTGAATATCAAGATTTTGATTTTAGTGTGCCCGATGAGCGGCGTTACAGCTCGCCACAAAAAGTGGTTAAAGAGTACCCTTTACCGAAAGAAGAGCCCCTTGAGAAGCAATCACATGTGATTAACGCTTGGCTCTTAAACCCTATTATGGATGCCGATGAATTGATGCGCGCTCGTATTTTAAGCGGCGTATTGGTGGATAACTCAAGCTCTCCGCTCCGTTTAGCTCTGGAATCTACCGATTTAGGTACAGCGCCTTCAATGTTTTGTGGGCTTGAAGAAGGCACACGTGAAGCCTTTTTTGCAGCTGGCCTAGAGGGAGCAAATGGGGAAGATACCGATAAAATTGATGCGCTTATCACTGAGACTTTAGAAAAGGTGAAAAAAGAGGGTGTTCCACAGGAGTCGATCGAAGCGGTTCTCCATCAGTTAGAGCTCTCTTCTCGGGAGATTTCGGGGGATCGCTACCCTTATGGGCTGCGCCTGATTGTGGATTGTTTAACGCCGTTACTCCATGGGGGTGAGGCGCTTGATGTCTTATCATTTGATGAATCCCTGAAAAAGATGCGGGAAGAGATTCAGGATCGGAATTTTATCCCGAATCTTATTGATCGTCTGCTCTTAAATAATTCCCATAAGGTGACGTTAACGGTGAATCCAAGCCATACTTTGGCAGACGAGCTTGTAGCGGCAGAAAAGGCGGAGCTTAAAGCGCTTGAAGAGCGTTTAAGTAATGAAGAGAAGGCGAAAATCGTCGAGGAAGCGGTTGCGTTGCAGAAACGTCAATCCCAAATAGATGATGCCTCTATTTTACCCATGGTAACCCGAGAGGATATCCCAGAAAAACTGACTTTCCCAGAGCTCAATTACACCGATTACGAGACGAAGAAGCTTGTGCTCGGTGATCCTGTTACTAATGGCATGACTTACCAGTCCATTGTGGTTGATCTTCCTGAGCTCACCGAAGAAGAGATGGAGATGCTCCCCTTCTTAGATGCCTTTATCACCGAAGTAGGTTGTGGCGATAAGAGCTATCTAGAGCAGCAGGCGAAGATCTCTGCCGTGACCGGAGGGATCAACGCGCGCACTATGTATCAGAGCTTTAAAGATGATATTAAGGGGCTCTGGGTATTATCGGGTAAAGCGCTCGTGGATAATCACGAAAAACTGGGTGAGTTATTACAAGAGACCTTCACTTCCGCCCGCTTTGATGAGGTTAAACGTCTGCAAGAGATTATGGCGCAGATTAAATTGGGAAGAGAGCAGGGGATTGTGAGTAATGGTCACGCGTATGCAATGGGGGTGGCAAGTCAAAATGTCTCTAAGATTTCTCAGCTCAATCAGCGTTTAAGCGGCATGGAGTCGATTAAAGAGTTCCGTGTGATTGAAAAAACCATGAAAGATGATGAGAAATGCCGAGCATTTGGCGAAAAGCTTTCTCAGCTCTTAACTAAGCTACAGCAAGCCCCTTATGAGCTTGTAGTGCTTAATGATGCAGAAAACCTTTCTGAGATTGGTGAGCGCTTTGTAAGTGCAATGGCCCATGATACTGCAGCAGATTTTAGAGCCTTTAGTGCACCTTTTACGGTTAAAGATGAAAAGGTTCATTTAGGTTGGGCGATTAATGCCCCTGTCTTTTACTGTGCAAAAACGTATAAGACCGTAGATCGTGATCATAAAGATGCGCCAGTATTTAACGTGCTTGCTGGATTTTTGCGCAATGGTTATCTCCACCGCGCAATTCGGGAGCAGGGGGGCGCGTATGGGGGCGGGGCTCTCTATAACTCTGCTACGGGAGCTTTTAGCTTCTTTAGCTATCGAGACCCGCGCTTAACAGAGACATTAGACGATTTTGATAAATCGATCGACTGGCTCTTAGAAACGGAGCATGAGGAGCTTGCCCTGGAAGAGGCGATTTTAGGAGTGATTAGCACGATCGATCGCCCGAAAGCTCCGGCCGCAGAGTATGGGGATCGTTACTTTATGGAGCGCTATGAGCGTACACCAGAAGAGATCGAAGAGTACCGAGCGAATATCCTTAAGGTGACGATTGATGATCTTAAGCGAGTAGCAAAAGAGTATCTTGCAGATCGCAATACCCATACAGCGGTTTTAGGGCCGAAAGCTGCGCTTGAAGAGGCAGGATTTGAGGTGAAATCACTGTAAGTGCAATTAGCTATATAAACAATTAGCCATCTAAAGCTAAAGCGGAAAGAAGTAAAAAGGGAGTCCAATGGGCTCCCTTTTTTATTGTGCTGAAAGGTTTAATTGTAAGAGTGAGTGGGTCTTACTGCCTAGCTAAATAGGACTATTCTTCTCCTTTCGTATTATCTATAGACACTTGTGTTGCACTCTTTTCCTCGTTAGGACTCTCTTTTTCCTCATGAATATGTAGGCCATCTTCATCAAAGGAGCAATCTTGAATGGTGGGCCAATCAACTTTGAGTTTAATGCCTTGGCGTTTTAGTTCCCCTTTCATCTGGCAGAGGGCCTTGTCGAGCTTTTCGGTGTGATTCAGGAGAAGGCGAATCGCGTTCGCTTCAGGATCTTCAATATCGTGGCTCATGCCGTAAGCATTAAAGAGTTTATCGGCAATCTCTTTTTTAAGATTAGGGCGATCCGGTTTTGACACCCGGGCAGGAATTCCGACTGCTGTGGAATTTTCAGGGACTTCCTTAATAACCACAGAGTTTGCTCCAACGCTCGAATTGTTGCCGATCTTAATGGGGCCTAGCACTTTAGCTCCCGCACCGACAACCACATTATCCCCTAAAGTGGGGTGGCGTTTCCCTTTCTCCAGACTTGTTCCCCCTAATGTCACGCCATGATAGAGGGTGCAATCATTGCCAATTTCTGCAGTCTCACCAATAACTACCCCCATGCCGTGATCGATAAAGAAGCGCCGTCCAATCTTTGCGCCAGGGTGGATCTCAATCCCCGTTAAAAAACGGTTTACAGTGGAGAGCCAGCGGGCGATTGTTTTGATATTTTTCCCCCATAAAAAGTGGGCGATACGATGCAGCCATACTGCCCAAAGCCCAGGGTAGGCGAGAACAATCTCAAAAGAGGTGCGGGCAGCGGGGTCGAACTTTTTAATGTTGGCGATATCTTCTTTTATTGTTTTGATCATAATGCTTTTACTGTTCTTTATTTAGGGGTAATGATGTTGATTTTAAACGGTATTTTTCTAAAGCCTACGAGTGTGGCTCTTTTTTGTTTGTGCTCTGTTTTAAGGTCGCGGTTAAAATGCCCCGTAAGATGTTGATCTCTTCTACGGTAGGTTCTGCTTTTTTGTAGAGAATCCGGAGTTTACGCATTAGATGCTTAGGGTATTGAGGGTCGAGAAATTCAATGGCAATGAGTGTCTCCTCTAAATGATTATAAAACCCTTCCAAAATCTCGCTGGATGCTGGCGTAGTCGCCGCTTCAGGGCGGTTTTTATGTTCAAATCCAGCCATTTTAGTGCCTTCAAATTGCCGGCGAAGCTCATAGGCAATAATTTGAATTGCGGAGGCAATATTTAGCGAGTTGTAATTATTCTCTGTAGGGATATAGAGAAGTTCATGGCAATAATCGACCTCTTCATTGGTTAAACCTGTGCGCTCTGTGCCAAAAACAAGGGCAATTTTAAGCTCGGGATTAGTTGTTAAAAGGGAATGAATTTTGGTAATCCCCGCCTCAACATCGAGTTCAGGCTTTCCGATATGGCGGCTTCGTGCACTGGTACCGAAAATATATTGACAATCTTTAACCGCCTCCTCAAAACTTTCTGTCACCACTGCGTTCTCTAAAACATCTAGCGCCCCGCTTGCAAGGGCTACCGCCTCTTTTGAAGGATGTTTGCGGGGATTAACAAGGTAGAGGTTATAGAGCCCCATCACCCGCATAGCCCGTGCTGCGGCGCCAATATTGCCGGGATGCGAAGTGTTGATCATAACGATACGGATAGAATCTAAAAGGCTCGAGGGTCTCATAATTTACCTGGCTTGTGCTAAAATTTTAGTAGGTGAAATAGGGGATCAACCGCTATTTTAAAATTGAGAAATTATAACAAGTTTAAGACGAAGGAGGCGGTTATGCCTAAAAACTTTATTCAAGGAATTGCCGATGCCATTACAGATGCGCTCCCCGATGGTGTTAAAAATAAAACTGCAGAAGTGGAGCAGCGGATTAAAGAGGGGGTTGATCAGGCGCTCTCAAATTTTAAAATGGCTAAGCAGGAAGAATTTGAGATTCAGCAAAAGGTGCTTAAAAAGACTCGAGAGAAGCTCGAAAGTTTAGAAAAACGGGTTGCCGAGCTCGAAGAGAGGTTGGGGCTAAGCGAGGGTGAAACTTCGGAGATAGAGACAGAGAGTAATGAAGAGGTAAGTGAGGGGAGCATGACTGAAGAGATGCATGCCTATGCCGAGAATACCGACGCTTTAGAGACCCCGCTTGAACCTTCGGCAGCAAGTGAGGTTTTGACTGAAGAATCTCCGAAAAAGGATTAAGTCTTTTTATCGTGCTTAAAGCCAATGAGTGATTTTAGCGACTTAAGAAAGGGATAAAGCTCAAGTAGTCCTCTTTTAATTTCTGATTTGAGGGGCTGCTTGAGCTTTTTATCGATAGAAGTGAATGTGTGCACTGCAAAGAGCTGGCTTTGAGTAATAAAGAGACGGCTCATTTTGCCAGTTTGTACGCTACCCAAACGTCGGCAAATAGAGTAATATATTTGCCACCAATTATTGATCTTGCGAATTTGTTAAAAAAGGAAGAGCGAACCTATGAATAACGGCCCAAAGTATAAACGCATTTTATTAAAATTAAGCGGTGAAGCGCTCATGGGAGATGCGGATTATGGGATCGATCCGGCTACTATTGGTCGAATCGCCGATGAGATTAAAGCTTTAAACCGAATTGGGGTTGAAGTGGGAGTGGTTATCGGCGGGGGGAATATCTTCCGCGGGGCAGGGCTGGCAGAGGCGGGAATGGACCGTGTTGCTGGGGATCATATGGGAATGCTCGCTACGGTGATGAACTCTTTAGCACTTCAAGATGCTTTAGAGACTCGTGATGTTTATGTTCGCGTAATGAGTGCAATTCGTATCAATGAGGTGTGTGAAGATTATCTTCGTCGCCGTGCTGTGCGCCATTTAGAGAAAAAACGTGTGACTATTTTTGCGGCAGGAACAGGAAACCCTTTCTTTACAACAGATTCTGCGGCAGCCCTTAGAGCTATTGAGATTAACGCCGAAATCATGCTTAAAGCAACGAAGGTTGATGGTGTATATACGGCCGATCCAATGAAAGATCCTAATGCAAAGCGTTACGATCATATTACCTTTACCGATGCACTGACGCAGAATTTAGGCGTAATGGATGCGACCGCTCTTGTGATGTGCCGTGAGAATAATCTCCCCATTAAGGTCTTTAACATCTTTAATGAAGGTGATCTTATGCGGGTGGTGAAGGGGGAGAATGTGGGTACATTAGTCTCTGAAGGGGATGAAGCTTAAAGCTTAGCTTAGCAGGCTGATTTCAAAGCAGTTCCATCGGCTTAATAGATGGAATAAGAAAGTGGAATAAAAATTTATAAAAGGGAGTTCGAATTCAACTCCTTTTTTGCCATAGTTTTAATTATTTTCAGATATTTCAAAATTAAATAGCGGCTTTTTTGTAAGAAGGCCCTAAACAGTAATTTGGAGTTTATAAAATGACACAAGATATTATTAAAGATGCAAAAGCACGCATGAAAAAGTCGATCGAAAGCTTGCAGAATAATCTCGGCAAGATTCGTACAGGGCGCGCGCATACGAGCATTTTAGATCATATTGAAGTTGAGTATTACGGCTCGATGACACCGTTAACCCAGGTGGCAAACGTTACAGTGCAAGATGCACGTACATTAGGCGTTACCCCTTGGGAGCAGAATATGGTCGGGCCGATTGAGAAGGCGATTATCGATAGTGATTTAGGTCTAAACCCGGCAACAACGGGAACCTTAATTCGTATTCCGTTGCCTCCTTTAACAGAAGAGCGCCGTAAAGAGTTAGTGCGTGTTGTCGGGGGTGAGGCAGAGAATGCAAAGATCGCTGTACGTAATATTCGCCGAGATGCCAATAATGGTATTCAGGAGCTAGAGAAAGCAGGAGAGATCTCAGAAGATATTCTCCGCCGTTCAGAAGATGAGATTCAGAAGCTCACCGATGCTACCATTAAAGAGATCGATGAACTTCTTGCAAATAAAGAAGAGGAGCTCATGGAGATCTAAATCTCAAGCTAACAGAGCAGAGATCCAAGAGCAGAACGCCGGCCCTTGTGCCGGCACTTTAGTGTTAGGCTACGGAAAGTTAGATAGAGACCGTAAAGAAGAAAGGTTAGCGACGTGAGTAAGCATGAATCGAAGTGTCAGCATGTTGCCGTGATTATGGATGGCAATGGTCGCTGGGCGGAACGAAATAAGATCTCCCGGGCATTAGGGCATAGGGCAGGGGTGAAAGCTATGCGCCGGACGGTGGAGGCCGCCATTAAATATGGCGTTAAGGCTTTAACAGTTTACGCCTTTTCAACGGAGAATTGGAAACGCCCTGAAGAGGAGGTCTCCTTTTTGATGGAGCTCTTCTACAACACGCTTGATACTCAGCTTAAAGAGCTCCATGAAGCAGATATTCGTCTTTCGTTTATTGGGAATCTTGCGGCATTGCCGGAGCGTCTTCATGACAAACTCGATAACGCCATTGAGCTAACAAAAGAGAATACTCGGCTCGATCTTGTGGTGGCCGTAAATTATGGGGGTCGGCAAGAGATTGTTGAGGCGTGCAAAACGCTCTATAAAGAGATTGAGCGAGGAGAGCTTAAGGCAGAGGAGCTAACCGAAGAACGATTTGAAAGAGCACTGGATCTTGCGGATCTACCTCCGGTGGATCTGTTGATTCGAACCAGTGGTGAGGTTCGCTTAAGTAATTTTCTACTCTGGCAATTAGCCTATGCAGAGCTCTATTTTACCGATTGTCATTGGCCCGATTTTTCAGAAAAAGAGTTTAAAGCCGCGCTCGATGAATTTGCACAGCGTGAACGCCGATTTGGAGGCCGTTAAAGGGATATATTTAAGATGAAGCAACGAATCATTACTGGTCTAATTTTAGGGGCGGCAGCCTTGGGGGCGATCCTGTTTCTGCCCAATATGCTTTTTGGTTTGCTCCTTCTTTTAGTGGCCATTATCGGGGTGACTGAGTGGGCAAATTTCTTGCAGTTAACGGGGCAGCCTAAGCGTCTCTATATTGGAGGAGGTGTGATTATCCTAGCCTCTATTGCAGCGCTTCCTCTCTTTTATCCAGATTTTAATTACGCTCCGTGGATCTCCCCTATTGCGGCTTTTTGGCTCTTAATGCCTTTTGCTTTGGCTGTTCATTCCCGGCAGCCGCTTCCTCAATTGACGGGGCAGGTTTTTCTCTTTGTGATGAGTATTCTCTCTTTAGCAGGATTATTAATCGCCCTTATTCAGCTTCATAAAGTGAGCATTGCTTATCTTCTCTATCTTATTGGCTTAATTATTATTGCAGATAGTGGAGCTTATTTTGTGGGTAGATCTTTTGGTAAACGTAAGCTAGCGCCTACAATCAGCCCCGGAAAGACTATTGAGGGAGCCCTTGGGGGGATTTTGCTGGGAATGGTTTTTGCGGCGATCTTTGCAATACTTCAAGGCTTTTCTTTAGGTAGAGTGGTTAACTTTGTGGCGTTAAGCTTAATTTTAGTGATTGTCTCTATCTCCGGGGATCTCTTTGAGAGTGTGGTTAAGCGACACTGTGGCATGAAAGATAGCGGTACAATTCTCCCAGGGCATGGGGGTGTTCTTGATCGAATCGATGCCTTAACTGCAGCAGCACCACTCTTTTTAGTGGGGCTACAATTTTTATAAGAGGCGATTATGGTTAAAAAAAGGATCTCAATTCTTGGAGCTACCGGATCTATTGGGGACTCCACTTTAAAAGTGGTGCGTAATAATCGGGAGAAATTTGCTCTCCATTCTGTCATTGCCCATCAAAATGTAGAGAAGATGTTTGCGATCTGTGCAGAGTTTTCCCCTCAATATGCGGTGTTAGAGGATAAAGATGCCGCGCAGGAACTTAAAGAGAGATGTCGAGATGCGAGCCTTCCTACTAAAGTTTTAGGGGGAGAGGAGGCGATTTTATCCTTAGTTGCTGAGCCTGAAGTTGAGATTGTGGTTGCCGCCATTGTGGGTGCAAAGGGCTTTCTTTCAAGTCTTGCTGCGGTACGGGCAGGGAAGACTATTTTGCTTGCAAATAAGGAGACCCTCGTAGTAGGAGGTGAGCTCTTTATGGCAGAGGTAGAGCGCTCTGGGGCGGTAGTTTTGCCGATCGATAGTGAGCATAATGCACTCTTTCAATGTCTTCCTAAAACAGGGCAAGGTGCAAGTTTAGAGGGTGTAAAACGGCTTATTTTAACCGCCTCTGGTGGGCCATTTCGGGGGAAAAGCCGGGCAGAGCTTGAAAAAGTGACGGTAGAAGCGGCGCTTAAACACCCCAATTGGTCGATGGGCCCTAAAGTAACCATCGACTCTTCTACCTTAATGAATAAGGGCTTAGAGTTTATTGAGGCCCATTTTCTCTTTAATATGCCGGCCGATAGTATTGGGGTTTTAGTCCACCCAGAGAGTATTATTCACTCTCTTGTAGAGTATCGAGATGGCACCATGCTTGCGCAGTTAGGAGAGGCTGATATGGCGATTCCTATAGCCCATGCTTTAGGGTATCCCGAGCGGCTTCTCTCTGGGGCAAAAGCGCTCGATCTTGTGGCTATTGGGCAATTAAATTTTGAAGCCCCCGATCTTGAGGCGTTTCCAGCTCTTCGTTTAGCAAAAGAGAGTTTATTAGCGGGAACAGCCCATTTAGTTACGCTCAATGCAGCCAATGAGATCTTAGTGGAGGCGTTTTTAGAGCGCAGAATTGGCTATATGGAGATTCCTACGATTTTAGAGCAGATGTTAGCAAAGACAATCCCCACTACGCTCAAGGATGAAGAGGCATTACTGGCGTTTGATGCCGAGATTCGGACTAAAACACTCGAGCAGATTGCAAAACGCTAGCGATTTTATAGATGTTACATTTTAAATTTCCTATTTAGAGGTAAACATGCTTTCAGCACTCTTTAATTCAACCTTCGGTTTCCTACTTTTAATGGGCGTTTTAGTGACGATCCATGAATTTGGGCATTTCTATATGGCGCGCCGTTTAGGATTTAAAGTGCTGACCTTCAGTATCGGCTTTGGGAAAAGTCTTTGGCGCCGAGTAGGGAAGGATGGTGTGGAGTATCGCATCGGGCTTATTCCTCTGGGGGGATATGTGGCAATGCTCGATGATCGAGTCCATAAAGTTAAGCCAGAAGAGAGAGCGCTCGCTTTCAATTCAAAACCGATCTGGAAACGGGCCGCCGTGATTGCAGCTGGCCCGCTTATTAATCTGATCTTTGCAGTTATTGTCTTAACTGGGCTCTATCTCTATGGTCTACCTGCTTTTAAAGCAAAGCTTGATACGCCGCCCGCAAATAGTGCAATGGCGGTAGCAGGTTTTGAGCGAGGCGACCTAATTCTTTCAGTAGATGGAAAGAAAACAGCAACCTACGAGGAGGCGATCTATCGTCTTATTGAGTATCTAGATGATGGTGTTGCGGATGTTGTTGTTGAGCGTAATGGCGAGGAGATCACACGTCGTATTGATCTTGGGGCGCCTTTAAAACTTAATGCAGAGCAATATTTTGATGAATCGATGGGGCTTCGTCTCTATATGCCTGCTCTCCCTGCAGAAATCGGGCTTGTAGTGGAGGATGGTGCAGGAGCAAAAGCAGGTTTGCAACGCGGGGATAAAATCCTTGAGTTAGCAGGATTAAAGATTGCGGCATGGAATGATCTTTTAGCAACATTGCAGCGCTTAAATGATGAAGATGCTGATGCGCTTGATCTTGATATTGTTGTATTGCGCGAGGGAGAGAGAGTAACACTCCCTCTTCATCTTGTGCGTGATGGAACTGGCGCTTTTAAATTAGGGGTTGGGGTATCTGAGCTTCCGGAACCTGTGCTCGAGGAGCTCGCCTCTCTTCAGACATTGCAAAAATTTGGCCCCCTTAAAGCGCTTAAGATGGCGACTATAGAAACCTATCAAAATTCATTGATGATCTTTAAATTTATCGGACGAATGATTAAGGGGCAGATTCATCTTAATACTATGGCAGGGCCTGTTTCCATTGCCGATATTGCGGGTAAGACGTTAGATGCCGGCTGGGTCTATTTTATTAAGTTATTGGCACTTTTTAGCGTTAATTTAGGGGTGTTGAATTTGCTTCCGATACCGGTACTCGATGGGGGGCGCTTGGTGGGGCTTCTCATTGAAAAGGTAGTGGGTAAAGGAAGAATTCCGGAAAAAGTTTCGTTAATGACGCTCCAAATAGGGGCATTATTACTTTTTGCTTTTATGGCAGTAGTAATATTTTATGATCTCTCTAAGTGGTTTTAACGGCGACAATTATTGGAATTAATTTGGTGAATTGGGTATATTGACGCAGTTTATAAATGCATTAATCATACCCTTGGGAATAGAGAATTTTTACGATGGCACGACTCAAATTTAGAAGAACTCTTCTTGCAACAGCGCTTTTAGCAAGTAGTACGGTGTTTGCTCAGAAGTATGAGGTAAGAGATATCCGTATCGACGGCCTTGAGCAACTGCATCCTGCAATGGTCTTTTCAGCAATGAATATGGATCCTTCCGCAACGGTGCAGCGTGGCAATGTACGAGATCTCGTTGAGCGTCTTTATGCCACAGGGTACTTTAAAGATGTCAAAGTTAAAACCGCCGGTGGGCGCGTATTAGGTCTTCCTAAACCGCAAACTATTGTGGTGGCAGTGCCGATCCCACCAGAAGCGCGTCGCTCTACGGGCTCAACAGTACGCACAGGAGGCGGTGGTGAGATCTACAACCCCTTTGGCAATATTCGTACCGAAAATGATGAAGAGATCTACTACGAGCCAGAGCCAGAATATTATTACGAAGAGATTCTCTGTATGCCGGGGGATCCCCGTTGTCCTGCTCCCCCTGAAGAGGTTGTTCGTTCAAATTTAGTGATCGAAGTGGTTGAGCAGCCTTTAATCTCGCAGGTAAGCTTTGAAGGCAACCGTGAAATTAAAGATATGCAGCTGCAAGAGATCATTGCCGCAACGAATGTTCTTGAAGGGCGCACTTTTAGCGAAGCGAATGTTGAGCAGGCAAGAAATAACTTGATTAAGGCGTATGAAACAAAAGGGAAATACGCCGTTGATGTGGATGTCGTAACCACTGAGCTCCCAAGAAATCGCGTAGGGCTTAAATTCCTTCTTTCAGAAGGGCGTACAGGGGTTGTTCGTCAGATTAACTTTACAGGGAATGAGGCGTTTTCAGATCGTAAATTGACGCGTCAATTACGGGTAAGAAAAGCAGGGTGGAAAACACTGCTCTCTACCCGTGATCGTTATGATCCCTACACCATTGATAATGAGTTAGAAAATCTCGAAACCTTTTATAAAAATAAAGGGTATATGAAGGCAGAAGTGAATCACTCAGTTGCCTCATTAACACGGGATAAAGAGAGTGTTTATCTCGATATCGATATCAAAGAAGGGCCAAAGTATACTTTCGGCGGCTTTGATGTTGTTGGAAATTATAAAATCGATCCAGAAGAGCTAAAGGCACTGGTCACGATTGAAGAGGGCAAAGTTTATAAGCTCTCCCGTGTTACAGAGAGCATCAAAGCGATTCAAGATCGTTTAGGTGACGAGGGTTATGCATTAGCTCGAGTGAATGCGATTCCTCGAATTAATGAAGAGACACAAGTTGTTGATTTCTCCTTTGCTGTAGATGCCGGAGAGCGGACTTATGTTCGCCGCATCAATATTGAAGGTAACGAGCGTACGCAAGATGAAGTTTTCCGCCGTGAATTACGCCAGATGGAAGGGGGGCTTTTTGTCTCTAGAGATATTGAACGTTCAAGAGTTAGAATTCAGCGCCTAAGCCATGTGGAAAATGTAGCTGTAGAGACTGAAGGTGTAAATGACGATACGATCGATTTAACTTATCGTGTTAAAGAGCGTAGTGCAGGAAGTATTACCTTCGGCGTAAGCTATGGAATGGACACCAAGTTTGGTGTTAATGCGGGGCTTTCACAACCGAACTTTATGGGTAAAGGGCACGAGCTTAATCTCCAAGCGGAGACAGATAAGAGCGGTAGCTACTATATGATCGACTACACTAACCCCTATTTTACGAAAGATGGGTTAAGTGCAGGGGTGAGCCTTCGTTATAGTAAAGAGAAGCATGATTACGATGATACCGGTAACTATATTGCCGATGGTATCGCTCTTATGTTTAACTTCGCTTATCCCATTACGGAATATACCACTGTAAGTGCCGGTATTGGTTATGAGCGACTCTCTCTCTCAACGACGCGGGAATCTCCGATTGATATTGTCTATGAGTTAGGGGGAGAATGTTACCCGAGCAACTACTTCCCAGGGGAGTGTGCGCAGGGGACACCACGTTATAAAGTTAGAAAGAATCTCTATCGTGCCAACGTAGGTATTAACCGCGATACCCGTAACCGTACCATTTTCCCATCGGAAGGAACGTACAATGGCTTAACCTTATCGGGGACCATTCCAGGTTCGGATGATGAGTTCTACAAGCTCCACTATAAACACCAGAGCTTCTTCCCCTTCGATGATGATGAGAACTTTGTTCTTGCTTTCCGTGGGGATGCAATGGCGGGTTGGGGGTATGGAGATACCAAAAACCTCCCCTTCTATGAGAACTACTTTGCAGGGGGTTTACGTACGGTTCGTGGATATCGTACTAACTCTTTAGGCCCAAGATTTAGTAATGGCGATACCCGAGGAGGTGCATTCCGTTACAATGCGACGGCCGAAGTGGTGATGAAGGTGCCAGGGTTTGAGGATAATAACAACTTACGTTGGAGCGTCTTTATGGATGCAGGTAACGTACATAGCAAGCCAAATGATGTGAAGTTTGATGATGTTCGATACTCTGCAGGTGTGAGCATGGTTTGGCTATCACCTCTTGGTCCATTAGCCTTCTCTTATGCCCATCCTATGGGAAGTAAAACGGGAGATCGTAAGCAGAAATTCCAATTCTCGATCGGACTTCCATACTAATTATTAATCGTTATTGAGACGAATATGTTATTCAAATTAAGAGCATGGGCAGCAGCAATCCTAGGGGTTGCTGCTCTCCTTTTTTCTATAAATCCACTTTTTGCTAAAGAGCAAGAAGCGCTTAAAATTGGCGTGGTAGATACTAATATCCTGCTTGAGCGGTATGTTCTTCATCGGGATGTCTATTCACAGCTTAATGAGGAGTTTCTCTCTAAAGATAAATATCTTTTACGTAAGCGTGATGAGATTGAGCAACTTCGCAGGGAGCTCCTCAATAGCAATGAAGATGAGAGTAATCTACGTCAATTAGAGCGGGATATTGTGAATCTTGAGCGTGAATTTGTCCGTTTAAGTAACGATGTACGTCAAGAGTTTAATTTACGGAAGAATGAAGAGCTCTATAAAATTCAGAAAGATATTAATGATGGTATCTTAAAGTACGCAACTACTCATGATTACGATATGATCTTAGAGTCGGGGCTAATCTATGCAAAAGAGAAACATTATCTTACTGATGCAATTTTTGAGATGTTGACAGAAGAAGAGTAAACGCTGATGCAAATGAAATTAGAAGGGATCTACCAATACCTTAAAGAGAAGGGTTTAGAGGTAAGGTTAGAGGGCGATGGATCGCTCGATATCTGTGGTCTTTCCACAATTCAAAATGGTAAGGAAGCGACGCTCTCCTTCTTTCATAATCCCAAATATCGCCAATATCTTGAGACAACTACCGCCGCTGCAATTTTAGTAGATGAACGAAATTTTGAGCATCTTCAAGAATCTCAAAGTGCAATAATCTGCGGTAATACCCACGAAGCATGGGCCTATGTGACTCAACTTTTTCAAACGGATTATCAAAATTTTTCCGGTATTCATCCCACAGCAGTCATTGCACCTAGTGCAAAGCTTGGAGAGAATGTCACGGTTGGGGCATATAGCATTATTGGTGAAAATGTAGAGATCGGCGATGGTAGCTACATTGATGCGCACTGTGTTATTGAGCGAGATGTGGTGATGGGGCAGAACTGCTACCTCTTCTCAAGCGTCACCATTCGTTATGAGTCGATTCTTGGGGATCGAGTTACACTTCATCCTAATGCGGTGATTGGGGCGGAAGGATTTGGCTTTGCGCGTGGTAAAGAGGGGTACGTTAAAGTAGCCCAATTAGGGCGCGTTATTTTAGCAGATGATGTGGATATTGGCGCAGGTAGCTGTATTGATCGTGGCGCCATTGAAGATACCATCGTAGGCAGAGGCACGAAGATCGATAACCATGTTCAACTCGGGCATAACTGTGTAGTGGGCGAACATACTGTAATTGCTGGTTATACCGGTATTGCGGGCTCCACCGATATTGGCAGTAACGTTGTGATCGGCGGGGGTGTGGGGATGAATGGTCATATGAAGATTGAGGATAATGTGATCGTTACAGGGGGCACTCAGGTGAGCCAACCCCTAAAAGCCGGAAAGGTTTACTCTTCTATCCCTCCGCTTTTAGAGAATCGTGAGTGGCGCTATAACACCGCTCGAATTAAACGCTTAGGGGATCTTTTCGATCGCGTTAAACAATTAGAAAAAGAGTTAGAGAAGATTAACGATCAGGATTAAGATCAAATAGAGAGAGATTAGAGAATGACAGAGACTGTAGAAACTGAAAAAAAAGAGATCGATATTAATGAAATTATGAGGTATCTCCCTCATCGTTACCCTTTTTTAATGATCGATCGTGTACTCGATTACACACCTAATGAGGTGCTCTACGCACGTAAAAACGTCACCTATAATGAGCCTTATTTTACCGGTCACTTTCCTGTAAAACCGATTATGCCAGGGGTGATGATTCTGGAAGCCTTAGCGCAAGCTACGGGGATTTTAAGCTTTAAATCGGTAGATAATTACGATTCTACAGATCAATCGATCTATTACTTTGTAGGTATCGATAAAGCCCGTTTCCGCCAGCCCGTAGAGCCGGGAGATATTCTCGATTTAGAGGTGCGTTTTATTCGTGCTAAGCGGGGGATCTGGTCCTTTGAAGGAAAGGCCTATGTGGATGGCAAGGTGGTTTGTCAGGCTAATATTATGTGTACACGTCGTGAGGCTTTTGAGTAATGGCAAACGAACGTATTCATCCAACAGCGGTGATCGATCCGAGTGCAGAGCTTCATGAAGCGGTTGAGGTCGGCCCTTATTGTGTGATCGGTCCCCATGTGAAGATTGGTAAAGGCACTAAGCTCACCTCCCATGTGGTTATTCAAGGCCCCACCACTATTGGGGAAGATAATACTTTCTATCAATTCTCCTCTATTGGGGATGTTCCACAGGATAAAAAGTTTAAGCCTGGAGATGAGGTTTTCTTAGAGATTGGGGATCGTAATACCATTCGAGAATATGTGAGCATTAGCCGCGGGACTATTCAGGATAACTCCATTACTAAAATTGGGGATGATAACTGGATTATGGCGACTTGCCATATCGCCCATGATTGTATTGTAGGCTCACGCACGATCTTTGCTAATGGCGCCTCTTTAGCGGGCCATGCGGTTATCGAAGATGATGTGGTACTTGGCGGTTATTCCATGATCTATCAGCGTTGCCGAGTGGGCGAAGGCTCTATTACAGGTTTCTCCTCGGGGATTCATCGCAATGTTCCGCCCTTTATTACGGCAGCGGGATATCGTGCAGAACCTGCAGGGATCAATGCTGAAGGGTTGCGTCGTCGAGGCTTTGATGCGGAAGCAATTCGAGCCACTAAAAATGCTTATCGTGCACTCTATCGTAAGGACCTTTCTTTGCAGGAGGCGATTGAAGAGATTCGAGTATTAGCGAAAGAAGCGCCCCATTTAGAGAAGATGGTGCTCTTTTTAGAAGAGACGAGCGACCGTGGTATTGTCCGTTAATGGATTAGGGTTTAACGCCTCTTAAATAGAACAGCAATCAACGTGAGGGCGAAACAGATTCTATAATACTGAGAAAGTGTTGCAGAATCGGTTTCGCTCTCTATTTTTAGGCTAAAGGAAATGCGATCTAGCGATGGAACAGAATCAGCAAAATAGGCAAAATTCTTTAGAAAGTCCCCTTTTTATGATGGTAGCCGGAGAGCTTTCGGGGGATCTTTTGGGTGGAGGTTTAATACGAGCTTTAAAAACGCTCTATCCTAAAGCGCGCTTTATCGGTATTGGTGGCCCAGAGATGATGGCGGCCGGGCTTAAAACCTTAGCGCCTATTGAAACCCTCTCTATTATGGGGCTTGTGGAGGTTATCAAGGAGCTCCCTAAATTATTCAAACTCAAAAAACGTTTAGTTGAAAGCGCAAAAATGGAGAAGCCAGTCGCCTTTATCGGTATCGATGCGCCTGATTTTAATCTCCGTCTTGCTAAAGATTTTAAAAAAGAGGGAATTACCACCTTTCAATATGTTTCCCCCTCTATCTGGGTATGGCGAGAAGGGCGGGTGAAGACGATCCGGCGCTGGATTGATCGGGTACTTTGTCTTTTTCCCTTTGAGGTGGAGCTCTATAAAAAGCATCAGGTAGATGCTATCTGTGTGGGGCATCGTTTAGGTGATGAAATTCCCCTTCAGCCCGACCCTCTTTTGGCTAAAAAAGTTTTAGAACTCCCGCAAAATATGCTTGACAATGAATCACTCTTGGCAGTTTTACCGGGGAGTCGCCGAGGGGAGATTGAACGTCTCTTACCTCTATTTTTAGAGTCGATAAAAAAGCTTGGAGAGGAACATCCTACTCTAGGCTTTTTAATCCCGGCTGCGAATGAAATGATCTTTAATGAGATTAACGCTAGCATCGATAATGCTCACTTTAATGCGGAGCTTAGCGCCCGTATCTGGGTTACGTTAGGATACTCTAGGCAGGTGATGGAAGCTTCAGATGCTGTACTTCTTGCTTCTGGCACAGCCTCTTTAGAGGCGATGCTGCTTAAAAAGCCGATGGTGGTCTGCTACCGCTTTAATAGCTTTACAGCTTGGCTTGCGCCTAAAATTGTGAATATTAAAAACTTTTCACTCCCCAATATTTTAGCGGGGGAGGTACTGATTCCAGAGCTTTTTCAAAAAGAGGTCACGACCAACAATATTGTGCGTGAGGTAAATCGTGCGTTATCAAAGAGTGAAGAGAATGAAAATCTGAAAGCCCGTTTTTTAGAGATTCATCACCACTTACGGCTCGATTCTGATCGTGCAGCAGCGGTTGCAGTGCTCGAAAAGTTACAACTTCTTCCGCTACATGAGGGGGCAGCTCAATATGAGTAGAGTGAAAGCAGAGCAACTTTCGATCTTTGAAGAGCCATTCGCTTTAGAGTATGAGTATATTGCCGGCGTAGATGAGGCGGGGCGCGGACCTCTATGTGGAGATGTATTTGCCGCAGCGGTGATTTTAGAGCCTGATCAACCCATTGAAGGATTAGATGATTCTAAAAAATTAACAGAAAAGCGGCGCCGGGAATTGAGCGAAGAGATTAAAGAGAAAGCGCTCGCTTGGGCGATTGCTAAGGCAACGGTGAAGGAGATTGATGATTTAAATATCTTACAAGCCACCTTATTAGCAATGCGTAGAGCGATTGAACAGCTCTCTATTACTCCTCAATTTGTGCGTATTGATGGGAACCAAGATCCCCGTTGCGGTTTGCCCAGTGAAACGATCGTTAAAGGGGACGCGCTCTTTTTGGAGATAAGTGCCGCTTCGATCTTAGCGAAGGATGCTAGGGATCAATCGATGATTGGGCTTGATGAACGCTATCCTGAATATGGTTTTTTACAACATAAAGGGTATGGCACAAAGCAGCATTTAGCGGCTCTTCAAAAATATGGGGTCACGCCCGAACATCGGCAAAGTTTTGCGCCAATTAAGCGTTTAATGGCGGAAAATCGTTGGTATTCTTCAGGATCGTTCATTAAAAATGAGTAAGTAATGATTCAAGACAGCGGACGGTAAACGTAGTAAAATAGCTAAAAAATTAGCATAGTAAAGCAAGAGTCATCGATGATTTATCATTATCGCGTTGCTTTTCGATAATGGAACAAGAGATAGATAGGAATAGGTATGAAAAACCCTAAATGGTTAGATTTTGTAGTGGGACTTTTTGTGCTCAGCGGCATTTTAGCTTTTGCCTGGCTTGCCTTTAATGCGAGCAACTCAAGCGGCCGATTTGGGGGCGGGAAGGGTATTGTCGTGACAGCGAATTTTGATAATATCGGCTCACTTAAAGTTAAAGCCCCTGTTATGGTTTCGGGTGTGCGTGTTGGGCAGGTTGCAGGTATTGAGCTCGATCCCCATACATTCCAAGCAGTGGTGCGTTTAAATCTCGATACTAAATTTGGTATTCCTACCGATACCATTGCAGCGATTCATACTTCTGGCCTTGTTGGAGAGCAATATATTGCGCTTGATCCCGGTGGTTCTGAGACAGATCTTGCTAATGGTGATCGTATTCGTATGACGCAAGATGCGTTTGTGATGGAGCGTCTGATCGGCCAGCTTCTGGCCTCATTTACCGGAGGTAAAGAGAAGGAAGACTCTTCAGGAGGCGGAGAAAAGAGCGAAGGGCATGAGCCTGCATTTACGCCAGGTTCTTTATTAGATTAAGCTTTGAGCGAAAGCCTCCCCTTTTAAGAGGGGTGGAGTTTAGAGTGGAATAAGGCTTTCTATTGCTGAAAGCCTTTTTTATTGGGAGGTCACCGATGCATGATCGATTTGAAGGGCGGGCAGAAGCCTATGTGTTGCGTAAGCAACCCTACCAGGAATCATCCTTTTTGGTGGATCTTCTCACCCGTACTGAAGGGCGGATTAAGGTACTTGTGCGGGGGCGTAAGCGGAAAAATCCGGTGGAGCTTGAGCTCTTTACCTTTGCAGCGTGGCATCTTAAAGAGGGACGCACCTTCTATTTTTTAAATGAGTATGATCTTCTCCAGCAGTTTCGTTTAACAGGGCGAGAGATCTGGATTGCTTATTATCTCAATGAGTTATTATTACGGCTCTTTCCTCAGCATCAAGCGTCCCCAGAAATTTTTGAGATCTATCACCGTGTTTTAGAGGCGTTAAAAGAAGGAAAGGAGATTGAACCCTACCTTCGTCAGTTTGAGGGGACGCTACTCGCTTTTCTCGGCATTTTGCCAGACTTTGCTTTTGATGCGCAGGGGGAGGAGATCCGTCCTGATCTTATCTACTCTCTGCTACCTGATGAAGGCTTTATCCCAGGAAAGCATGAGGGCTTACTTACAGTAAAAGGCTCGACGCTCCACCATATTTTAGAGAACAGACCTTTAGAGCGGGAGGAGGCGATCAATTATCGGGATATGATGCGTATTCTGCTCTCACCACTGTTGGGCAGTAAGCCATTGCAATCGCGTATTTGGCTGCAAAAACTTTACGGAAATAAGACGAAAAGCGCCGGTAGTCTGCTCGATGCGTAGAGGAGTAGGGTGCTTACTTGTTAATTTTAAGCATTATAAAAAAAGCCCATAAACCAGAAGAGGGCTTATGGGCTCTTTGCTTATTATTGGTTAGATCATATTTGCTTCGCTGGCGGCATTTTTCTCATCCTGTTCACGACGTTTTGTCAGGTGTAGGTTGATCAACGTAATGAGAAAGACCCCTGTGGCAACTATTCCGATCATAATCGTAGAGAGCGCATTAATATTTGGGCTAACGCCTAAACGTGCCTTTGAGTAGATCCAGATCGGAAGCGTTGTTCCGCCGGGGCCCGTTGTGAAGGTTGCGATAATTAAGTCATCGAGCGAAAGGGTAAAGGAGAGCAACCAACCCGATACAATCGCCGGTAAGATCATCGGCAACGTAATGTAGAAAAAGGTGCGGATACCATCAGCGCCAAGATCCATCGCGGCCTCTTCAATATGGCGATCAAACCCTGTTAAGCGAGATTGCACCACAACAACGACATAACACATCGTAAAGGTGATATGTGCGATCATCATGGTTAAAAAGCCTGTGCTTACGCTTAGCGCCACAAAGGTTAAGCCTAAAGAGCTTCCCATAATGATCTCGGGCATCACCATTGGGGCGTAGGTCATCCCGGAAAAGAGCGTCTTTCCTCGAAAGCGGCGATATTTTACAAGCGCAAAGGCGGCCATTGTTCCTAAAATAACGGCAAATGTTGAGGTAAATACCGCCAGGAGTAGACTGGTCTTAGCGGCAGACCAGATTCCATCTTGCTGGAAGAGATCTGGATACCATTTAGTGGAAAATCCGCCCCACACCGTAACTAATTTCGATTCGTTAAAGCTATAGATCACCACTAGAATAATGGGCGTGTAGAGAAAGAGCAGCCCAAGGATAAGGGAGATCCAGTTAAGCGGAGTCATCTTCTTTTTCATTCTTCACTCCTTAGGTAAATTGCTTCTCTTGTAAGCGGTTAAAGATGTAGATCGGTAACAGTACAAGCAGTAGCAGAATTACCGAAATAGCCGATACAAGAGGTAAGTTCATCCCTTGAAGGTAGGTGTCATAGAGCACTTTACCGATCATCGTTACATTTGAGCCACCTAAAAGATCAGGGATAACAAACTCACCCATCGCTGGGATAAATACTAAGAAACAGCCGGCAAATACACCTGGTAGGGAGAGCCTAAAGGTAATATTCCAAAAAGTCTTTAAAGGAGGTGAGCCTAGATCAAGGGCGGCCTCAATCAGGGTATCATCCACCTTAATTAAGGTGGCGTAGAGCGGTAGAATCATAAAGGGGAGATAGCCATAAACAATCCCGATATAGACCGCAAGATCTGTATGCAATATCTGTAGCACGATAGGAGATGAAGGATCGATTAATCCAAGGCCTTGCCCCACCCAATTAATAAAATTATTTAAAATTCCAGTAGGGGAGAGAATTGTCACCCAAGCATAAACACGAATGAGAAATGAGGTCCAGAAGGGAAGAATCACCAGCATTAAGAGAAAGAGTTGCCAACGTTTAGGCGCACGGGCCATCGCTAAGGCGATAGGGTAGCCGATTGCTAAGGTAAATACTGTGGCAAAAAAGGCGATCTTAATACTGTTGAGATAGGCATGAAGATAGATCCCCTCTTCCCACATCTCCATATAGTTCTGGAAGTTTACGGTAATCTGTAGCAACCCAGCTTCCGCCCACTCAAAGAGGGAAGTAAAGGGGGGCGAGGCGATCTCCGCTTCGGTAAAACTTACACGAAGAACAATTAAAAATGGAATAAGGAAAAAGAGTGTGAGCCAGATAAAGGGCACACCAATAATGAGCCTACGGCTACTGACGAGGCTAATTAAGAAGCGATATGGGGCGAGCCGGAGTAGCTTACGGTGGGTGAAGTTAAGGCGAGAGACAAGCTCAGCCATTAACCCGGTAAAAAACCCGATCTCTTGTTGACGTTGTGGCATTGTCAAACCTCCTTTTGAATCAAAAGGTGAGAGGTAAGGGCTCGATGATATTCAATTGCGCTTTGCGCTAAATTCTCGAGCCAAACGATATTCTGTAGCAGAAGATTATGAGATAAGAACAATCCCAGAATCATCGGTAAAGCTAATATAGACCCGATCTTCATGGGTAATACGCTGCTCGATAATACGGGTATCATTCATCTGCGATACGGTAACCATCTTCTCATTATCTAATTTCACGTGATAGATCGACATATTTCCCATATAACCAATATCCCAAACCTCGCCAACAACACAGTTAATATGGGGGTTGGCGGGAGGCGTTAAGGAGATATCAAGCTTTTCAGGGCGTACAGCGACCCACGCCTGTGATCCTACCGTTGCACCTACACCTTGGGCACAGACAAGGGGTGTTTCTGCTTCGTAGCTCTCTACTGTAGTTTTATTAGAGGAGATTTCAGAGATCACCCCTTCAAAAATATTCACATCGCCCACGAACTCAGCAACATAACGGGAGTTAGGGAATTCGTAGATCTCTGCAGGCGTTGCAACTTGCACCAATTCGCCAGAATCCATCACCGCAATACGGCTAGAGACGGTCATCGCCTCTTCTTGATCGTGGGTGACGATAATAAAGGTCATATTGAGCTCTTCTTGAATGGTCATGAGCTCAAATTGAGTCTGTTCCCGTAGACGTTTATCCAGAGCGCCTAAGGGCTCATCAAGTAGTAGCAGCTTCGGTTTTTTGACAATACTCCGTGCAAGGGCGACTCGTTGACGTTGTCCCCCTGAAAGTTGGTGAGGTTTGCGTTTAGCAAAACGGCCCATCTGCACAAGTTCGAGCATCTGATTGACCCGTTTTTGGATCTCAGGTTTTTTGACCTTATCTTGTTTAAGTCCAAAGGCGATATTCTCTTCCACTGTCATATGGGGGAAGAGGGCGTAGCTTTGGAACATCATATTCACGGGGCGCTCATAGGGAGGAATTTTAGACATATCTTCCCCCTCAAGCAGAATCTTACCAGAGGTGGGCGTCTCAAAGCCTGCGAGCATCCTTAAAAGGGTTGTCTTTCCACAGCCAGAAGGGCCGAGGAGAGAGAAGAATTCCCCCTTATAGATATCGAGTGAAATATTATTGACCGCAACGTGATCGTCATACATTTTGACGATATCAAGAATCTCCACATGGGGGACAGAATTGGGGTCACGCCAAGGTTCGTGCTTGTGTAAATGGCTTGGTTGCATAAGCGCCTCCGCATTTGATTAAAGGTTGTCAGTGCACCTTTAAAAATGGTTAAGAGTGGTACAAAAAGGCTTCTTATCTCTCAGAAAGAGAGCGTGAAGTGTAGAGCTTTTTTTAAGCGGATACAAGCATTTTGCAAATTATATTTTGCAGAACTTTCTTTCCGCTTAAACTCCCTTTAAACCTAAGAGATATAAAGGGGTTTCCCAAATTTAATATTTATAAATATTTTGTTTTTACCGCTAAAAGGGCGGGTAAAAATTAGCGCCCGGAGAATCTCTCACGGGCGCCTAAAAGAGAAGCATTTTATAAAGCTTAGAGCCTTATTAAAATCAAGGTAAAAGGGTTAAGGTAAAAGCTGCCCTTTAAAAGGGGCTTTAAAGCTCCTCTTTAAGTTGATAGAGGAGATCGAGCGCCTCTCGGGGAGTTAAGTTATCGGGCTCAATCTCCTTGAGCATCTCTTCAACCTTTGAAGGGGCATCGTTAAAGAGCCCAAGTTGAATCGCCTCTTCCTCTTTTTGCGAATTTTTCTGCGTATCTTTTAAGGATAGTGCCTCTTTCTCAATTTTCGCTAAATTTTCTTCCTTATTTGAGGAGATGGAAGAGAAACTGATCTCAAGCTCAGCCAATTTCTCTTTCGCCAGATCGATCACCTCACTGGGGACGCCCGCAAGCGCCGCGACCTGTAAACCATAACTTTTTGAAGCCGCTCCCTCTTTAACCTGATGCATAAAGATAATTTCATCTTTATGCTCTACTGCATCAAGGTGAAGGTTTTTTACAGTGGGGTAGAGCTCTTCTAACTCCGTCATCTCAAAATAGTGGGTGGCGAAGATCGTCATGGCGCGGGCTTTTTCGGTAAGGTAGAGCGCCGCACTCCAGGCTAAAGAGAGACCATCGAGGGTGGAGGTTCCACGGCCTACTTCATCCATTAAGACTAAGCTTTGAGAAGTGGCATAGTTTAAGATGGTAGCTGTTTCTGTCATCTCTACCATAAAGGTTGATTGCTCCGAGCTAAGATCATCTTGCGCACCAATTCGGGTGAAGATGCGATCTACAGGGCCGATCTTAGCTGCTTCGGCAGGTACAAATGAGCCAATATGGGCCAAAAGTACAATCAGCGCTGTTTGCCGCATATAGGTCGATTTCCCTCCCATGTTCGGGCCCGTAACGATTAGCATATTTTGCTTCGGCGAAAGCGTTAAGCTATTGGCAATAAAGGGGCGAGAGAGGGAGCGCTCTACAATGGGGTGGCGACCTTTGGTGATCTCGATCCCCACCGTTTTTGAAAATTGTGGACGACACCACTGATAGCGTCGGCTTAATTTGCTTAAGTTGATGAAGATATCGATATTTGCTAAAGCATCGCTAAGAAGACGCAGCGGAGTTTGATAGGGTTCGATTTTAATTAAAAGGGCATCCCAAAGCTCTTTCTCTAGCGCTAATGAGCGCTCCCGAGCAGAGAGGATCTTATTTTCAAACTCTTTAAGGGCAGGATAGATATAGCGCTCGACATCTTTTAAGGTTTGGCGCCGAACATACTCTGTAGGAACTTTGTCGGAGTGAATTTTAGAGACTTCAATATAGTATCCATGCACACGGTTATAGCCCACTTTAAGGGTTGGAATATCAAGTCGCTCTCGCTCTTTTTGTTCCAGATCGAGAAGGAATTGATCCCCTTTAGTGCTCATCTCTACAAGCTCATCGAGCGCTGAATCATACCCCCGGGCAATGACGCCCCCATCGCGGATAAGAAGAGGCGGTTCTTCTACGATCGCTTTTTCCAGTAATTCACACAGCTCAGGTTGCGGCTTGAGCCATTCTAGCCAAAGGGGATTGATCTTTTGGATGGTCGGATCGTTATCGATGGTTTGAGCGATTTTGGGTGTAACTTGTAAGATTTTACGTAACTGAGTTAAATCTCGAGGGCGCGCAGTTTTGAGAACAATTCGAGTGACTAAACGCTCAAGATCGCCAATCTCCTTTAACGCACTCTCTAAGGCGGGATTGGGAAGCTCGAAAGCTTCAATAAGGTCGAGCCGCTCATTTAAAATATCATGATCTCGTAATGGGCGATTAAGCCAGCGGGAAAGAAGGCGAGAACCCATCGGTGTTTGGCACTCATCTAAAAGATCGCGCACGGTATTTTCGCTCTCGCCATAAAGTGTGCGTTCGATCTCTAAGTTTCGGCGCGTTGTAATATCTAAAATTACCGCATCATCGAGCGCCTCTAAGACAATGGCGTCAATATAGGCTAGGGGATCTTTCTGGGTCTCTTTCACATAAGTTAAAAGCGCCCCCGCACTGGTGAGGGATGAATCTGTTTTCTCCAGAGAAAACCCTTGGAGACTCTGTGTTTTAAAGTGTTCGCAGAGAAGCTCATAATTTCGAGCTTGATCAAAATGCCATTCGGGGTAACTGGTAAAGTTACTTAACTGCCGCAATTTCCCCGGGATCGATAATGATTCGGGGTAGATAATTTCAGAAGGTTTAATACGAAGCACTTCTGATGTGAGGGCCTCGAGAGAGAGGGGAGGCATTAAGGAGAACTCCGCCGCTGCAAGATTGATCCAGGCAAGCGCCCAGCGCTCTTCAGCCTCCTTTTTAGTAGGTTCAAGCCGATAGATACTGGCGGTAATGCTCTCATTTTTTGCATCTAAGAGATACTCATCGGTTAACGTCCCCGGTGTGAGAATGCGCACAACATCCCGCTCCACAGGGCCTTTATTGGTGACAGGCCCAACCTGCTCACAGATCGCTACCGACTCCCCAAGTTTAAGTAATTTAGCGAGATAACTCTCTGCAGAATGGTAGGGGATACCCGCCATTGGAACGGGCTCGCCTGCCGATTTCCCCCGCTGAGTGAGGGTGATATCGAGTAATTTCGCCCCCTTTTTGGCATCCTCATAAAATAGTTCATAAAAATCTCCCATGCGGTAAAATAGCAGCATTGTGGGGTAACGATTTTTAATCCCCCAATACTGTTTCATCATCGGGGTATGTTCGGGTTGAGTACGCGCTGTTTTTGTCATTGAGTTCAGTTTTCTTTACTATGCTTTTAAGGTTTGAAAATCGGACTATTTGGCGAAAGCTTTATCCGTATTATAACCGCCAAGTTTGGGGTATTTTACCCCACGTCACCGCGATGAGCGGTATTTTTCTCTTTCCATTGTGAATTCTTATAAGGAGAAGTATGGAAGTTTTCCTAGGATCATTAATTGATCCATCGGTATGGGTTTCGCTCGTCATCCTCCTACTGCTTGAGGTTGTACTGGGCATTGATAACCTTATTTTTATAGCGATTCTTTCCAATAAGTTGCCCCCCCATCAGCGTAATCGTGCGCGGGTTACAGGGCTCTCTTTAGCGTTAGTGATGCGGATTGGTCTTCTTTCGGTGATGACATGGTTAATCACCTTAACCGATCCCGTCTTTACCGATCCCTTCTTCGGGCATGCCTTCTCCTTTCGCGACATTATAATGGTTCTTGGCGGCTTTTTCTTGATTCAAAAAGCAACTCGAGAGCTCCATGAACGGATTGAAGGGGAGTTAGAGATTGATGATAAGCCTAAGGAGTATGCACGCTTTTGGCCTATTGTGGCACAAATTATTGTGCTTGATGCCGTCTTCTCCTTTGATGCGGTGATTACGGCAACGAGTATTGCTGATCATCTTTGGGTGATGGTATTAGCGGTGACGCTCTCCATGAGCTTAATGCTCTTTGCGGCTAAAGCGCTCACAGCTTTTGTTAATCGACATCCCACAGTCGTGATTCTCTGCTTAAGCTTTTTATTAATGATCGGCCTTACTTTAGTAGTGGAAGGCTTTGGCTTTGCGGTTCCTAAAGGATATATCTACGCTGCGATTGGATTTTCTATCTTCATTGAGATTATTAACCAGTGGATCCATCGTAAGCAAGAGAAGCAGTTTAACCAATACTCCCGTCGAGAGCGTACGGCGAATATGGTCTTACGTATGCTTGGCACTAAGCTCTATGAGGAGTCCGACTCAGAAGATGAGGAGGATGAAGAGGAAGAGATGGAAGATCTCTTCGGTGAGGAGGAGCGGAACATGGTAAGCGGCGTCTTAACCTTAAGCGATCGAACCATTCGCTCGATTATGACTCCGCGTAATGAGATCTCTTGGATCAATATCAATGATTCAAAAGAGAAGATCCTTGAAAGCCTTGAGGAGAATCCCCATAATCAGTTCCCCATTTGTGATGATACGCTCGATGAGGTTAAGGGAGTTGCACGGGCAAAAGATATTGTGATAGACCTTATTGAGTTTGGGGAGATTCAGATGGAAAAGAGCGTAAAGCCCGCGACCTTCTCCCATCGTTCTACTAGTGTTTTAAAGATGATGGATATCTTTCGCGATACGAAAACCCACCTTGTGGTTGTGACCGATGATTTCGGAGGAATCCAAGGGGTGATTACGCTTTTAGATGTCTTTGAGGCGATTGCCGGGGAGTTCCCTGATGAAGATGAGGGGCTTTCGGTAGAGAAGATCTCCGATGATGAGTGGAATATCGATGCCGGTTGCGACCTTCTTATTGTGGAGCAGACGCTCAATATGCGAGGGCTGGTGGATGAAGATGATGATTATAGCTCTCTTGGCGGCTTACTGGTCGATCGTTTCGATAGCTTGCCAGAAGCGGGTGATTTTTTAGATATCGAGGATTATCGCTTCACCGTCACCGATGTGGATGATAAACGAATTTTAATGGTTAATGTGGCCCGTATCGAAGAGAGTGCGGCGCAAAATGAGGAAACAGATGATTAATAATAAGGGTGATTCACTCGATTATTTGGATCGATTTATTTTTGATAAGCTCCCCATCCGCGGGGAGCGTGTGCTCTTAAAACATACATGGCGAGAGCATCTTGTACGTCGAAACTATCCTAAGCCTGTAGAGGCCCTGCTTGGTGAATTAACCGCTACCACCGCGCTTTTAGGTGCAACGATTAAGATCGAAGGGCGTTTAACTGTGCAGATTCAGGGCACAGGTCCTGTAGGCTTATTGGTGGTTCAGGTGAGCCATCTTCATGGAATTCGAGCCACTGCGCGAGTGGATGGAGATGTGGAAGGTTTAAGTGGTCTTAAAGAGCTCTGTGGGGAAGGGCGAGTGGTGATTACCATTGATGCTCCTCACTTTAAGCAACCTTATCAGGGGGTTATTCCCTTAGCAGATGAGTCGATCGCTAAAGCGATAGAGCGCTATTTTGAGAGCTCAGAGCAGTTGCCAACCCATCTTTATCTTGCAACTTCAGAAGAGGCGGTTGCGGGGATGTTAATTCAGCGTTTGCCCGGAGAGCTTCCCGATGAGGATGCTTTTAATCGGGTGAATAAATTAGCAGAAACGGCTACAGAAGAGGAGCTTTTAACACTTCCGACAGAAGAGCTTCTCCACCGCCTTTACGCGATGGATGAATCTTTAGAGGTACGCTTGTTTGAGCCAGAGAGCTTCCATTTTGAGTGTAACTGTTCAAAGGAGCGTTCGCTTAATCTGCTCTACCATTTAGGGGAGAGCGAAGTGCGCTCGATTTTAGAGGAGCAAGAGCAGTCGCTCTATGTAGATTGTCAGTTTTGCGGTAAACGCTATCTTTTTTCGGAGCGGGATATCGACTTTGATCTCTTTGCTCCCGAAGAGGAAGAGATTAAACTGAACGATTAATGGAAGATCGATAATCTTTTTAAGGCTCTGTTCCTAAGGGGCAGGGCCTTTTTAATCAAAAGAGCTTCAATCACAAAGAGAGATAAAAGATTCTATGAGAGAGATTTCCCCACCCATTCCCCCATATAGTGAGCAAGAGCGGGTGACTATCGCTCTATCGGGAGCATCAGGCGCACAATATGGCTTGCGTTTAATTGAGGTTTTAACTCAAGGAAACTACCCTGTTAATGTGCTCTTTACCAATGCAGCTCTGGTGGTATTAAATTTAGAGATGGGGATCAATCTAGGGAATAATGCTAAGGAGCAGAAGCGACGGTTAATGGAGCGCTTCTCTTTAACGGACGACTCCCTCATTGCGGTGTATGGAGAGAGGGAGTGGACGGCGCCTCTGGCTTCGGGCTCTAATTGTAGCGATCAGATGGTGATTGTCCCTTGTTCTATGGGCATGCTTGCGGCGATTGCTACAGGACAATCTAGTAATTTAATAGAGCGAGCCGCCGATGTGGTGATGAAGGAGCAGCGAAAATTAATTTTAGTGGTGCGGGAAACGCCTTTTAATCAGATTCACCTTGAAAATATGCTCACCTTAAGCAAGATGGGAGTGCAGATTATGCCGGCGAATCCAGGTTTTTATAATCAGCCAACCACTGTTGAAGAGATTATCGATTTTATGGTGGCAAGAATTTTAGATCAGCTCAATATTCCCCAAACCTTGATGAAACGCTGGGGAAGTTAACTTAGTGAATGCTATTGAGTTAGCTTTATTGAAGGTAAGGGCAGTAGACTTGCTCACAAAAAGCAGATCAAAATAAGATGAGAGAATAAATGGATAAGAGAGACGAAACAGATATTCAACAAAATATAAATTCTGAGCAACCTTCTCAAAAAGGGGAGAAGAGCGCACGATTTCAGGTGCGTTTTTTAGGTAAGTTGAGTGAGGCTCAGGGCAAAGAGGCCGCCATTGAAGGGGTTGCTAAGGCGTATCAAACAGAAGAGGCGATTATTCGTCAATGGTTTTTACCAGAAGGGGTGATTCTTAAAGAGGAAGCAACCCTCGATGAGGTGATGGAGCTCGATCGCTTCTTTAAGCAGTTTGGTATGGTGGTTGAGGCGTTTCGTCTCCCCTTAAGTGAGGAAGATCAGTGGACAATTGAAGCGCAGATCGAAAAGAATCAAATTGCGCTTGATGCCTCATCTCAAGAAGTAGAGCGGGAAGATTCTTCTAATAGAAATGAGTGGGAGGATTCAGATGAGCCTCTCCAAAATCCTTTTAAACAAGAGGAAGGATACCTGCTCTCACCCGATCCTGCAGTCGATGGCGAGAATAACCGTAAAGAATCTCCCCATGATTTTGAAGAGGAGCTTGAGAGAGTGACCTCTATGCTTAAAAAGATGTTTGTGCGGGAGCATCTTACAGAGTTTCAGAAAGCGCCTCTTTTACGCCGTTTAGGGGCTTATATTTTAGATTATTTTCTCTTTACGCTGCTCTATCAGATGATTGTCTTTGCGATTTTTGCGCCGATGGGTATTGTCGATATCAGCTTTATTCAAGATTATGAAGCGCTCTTTGCTGAGACGGGAGGCTCGCTCGAAGCGATGTTGATGCATCCTGATATGAGCAGCTTAACAGCACAGATTATCTCCGCTTTAGGGCCATGGTATATGTTGCTCTATCTCCTCTATTTTGCAGTGCAGGAGAAGATGTGGGGCGCTACAGTAGGAAAGAGAGTTTTGGATCTACAGGTCTACTCCACAAATTCTAATCCCGAGCTTACCTTTCCGCAGGTTCTTTTACGGACGGCGCTCTTTTTTATCGGCCTTCATGTGCTGAGTATGCTCCCGGGGATTGGTACTATTCTCTTTATTATTACAATTTTTATTGCCCGTTTTGATCCTCTCTATTCCCGGACGCTCTACGATCGACTCTCAAATACAGCTGTAGGAATTCGCTCAAAACCGAAGCGGGGTTAAATAGTTTTGGGAATCTTGAGCAAAAGGATTTAGAATAGAGGCATTATTCCGATTAATAGGTATTATCAATAGGATTCAGTTATATGACATTCTTGTATCTCATTTTAGGCGCGATTCTTGTATTTGCGGCAGTGGCATGGATGCGCCTTTCTCGCGCAACACAAGAAGAGGAGCTCGAGAGCAAAGTTGAACCCGATCTTAATGATCTATTTGAAACAACCGCTCAAGAGAGTGCTGAAAATCGTGTGGAATTCTCTGATGAGGCTGTAAGCCCGCAGAAGGAAGGGGAGTATTTTGAGCCCATTGAATCTACACAACAATTTTCAGAAGAGCTTGTAGCGCTTCAAGAAGAGGCTATTTTCGATCTTGATAGTAATATCCATGAGCTTGCAGCAGAAGCGGCTCGTAAAGAGGAGCTCGAAGCGGAAGCCCGAGCGGCTATGGGTATCTCTATGAGTTATGATGATGAGCCCACTCAGCCGGAGAATTCTCCCCGGAGTGAATCTTATGAGAGAGCAGAGCCTGAAAGCACTGAAACTGCAGAGAATCCGTTAAATACCCCAGCGGTTTTAGGTCGTGATCGTCGCTCTCGCTTTGAAGAGAAGGCAGGTCTGTTAGGCGGTATTAAAAAGCTCTTTGGCAGTAAGCGGGAAACGGCAGATTTCAGCCATGACAAGACCTTTTTGCGTCCAGCTACCATTGAGAGCTACGGTTTTATCTTAAAGGCGCCCGAAGAGCAGCCCTATACCTTTAGAGAGATCTTTGAAGTTGCGGCAGAGATCGGCCTTTCGGCTCGCAATAATGACTTTTTAGAGTATGTCACCACCACCCATTGGGGGGATGAAGAGATGTACCAAGTCGCGCATCTTTTAGGGGATGGTAAGTTTTCCCAAGAGATTATCGAATACCATTTAGATGATGCGGTGCCGGGGCTCTTCTTCTTCTCGAAAATTCCTGGCGCAGATCCTGATATTCCAGCTATTGAGTATCTTATGGCGGGAATTGAGGTTTATATGAACTCCTTAGGGGGCGAGATCTTAAGTAGTGATAAAGAGCCCTTAAGTAAGGAGCAATTAGCAGAGCGCTATATCGATATCGCAAAACGAGAAAAAGAGGCGTGGGATCGAGCGTTTGATAGCCAATATAGCTAGTAGAAGAGAGAGGAGCTAAGAACTATTTGGCTTCTAGGCTCTGATTAGATTTAGGTAAATTGCTGGATTACCCTTTAATCATTAAATAGATATCAACCCAAAAAGTGCTCGTTGCAGCACTTTTTTTATTGAAGGAGTCTTTATGTCTTCGGCAGATTTTTCTAAGCTTTCGCTCGATGAAGCTAAAGAGAAGATTACCCATTTAACGGCAGAAATTAACCGCTTAAATTATAACTATCATGTGCTCGATGAGACATTGATCCCTGACCATGAGTTTGATGCACTCTTCCATGAACTTAAAGCGTTAGAGGCTGCGTTTCCTCAATTTAAAGATCCCAATGCTCCTACAGAAAAAGTAGGGGGGCGCGTTTTAGAGGGCTTTACAGAAGTTACGCACGAGATGCCGATGCTATCCCTTGATAATGCCTTTAACCGTGATGATTTAGCTAAATTTCACGAGCGGGTAGTGGAGCGTTTAGGGCGAGAAGAGGTGCACTATTTTGCCGAGCCAAAGCTTGATGGATTGGCAGTGAGTATTCTTTATGAAGAGGGGAGACTTGTTCGTGCAGCCACTCGGGGCGACGGGGTGGTGGGTGAAGAGATTACGGAAAATATTCGCACTATTCGCAGTCTTCCTCATCAGCTTGTGGGGGATTATCCCTCCCGTTTAGAGATTCGGGGCGAAGTCTTTATGCGTAAAGGGGTCTTTGCAAAGCTTAACGAAACACAGCTTAAACGGGGACAAAAGCCCTTTGCCAATCCAAGAAATGCAGCCGCTGGAAGTATTCGTCAGCTCGATTCTAAAATCGCTGCGGAGCGAAATTTAAGCTTTTACTGTTACGGCGTAGGAATTCATGAGGGTGATCAGCGCACGATCCGCTCCCATTCTGAATGGCTAGCCGCTGTAAAGGCGTGGGGCGTACCTATCTCAACATTAAATCAACAACTCACCACGCTCGATGAGATGGTGGAGTACTATACCCAAATAGGGGAGTCGAGAGATGAACTACCCTTTGAGATCGATGGAGTTGTCTATAAAGTCGATTCTTTAGAGGAGCAAGATGAGTTAGGTTTTATCGCACGCTCCCCCCGATTTGCCATCGCTTATAAATTTCCTGCCATGGAGGCGAGAACATTACTTTTAGGGGTTGATTTTCAGGTAGGTCGAACGGGTGCCATTACCCCAGTTGCGCGCTTAAAACCTGTGGAAGTGGGGGGCGTTGTGGTGGCTAATGCTACGTTACACAATGCCGATGAGATCGCACGTCTTGGAGTCAAGATCGGGGATGAAGTGATGATTCATCGCGCCGGAGATGTGATTCCTAAGGTGGTTCGGGTACTAGAAGAGTCCCGGGATGAAGAGAAGGCGCAAACGATTATCTTTCCTACAGAGTGTCCTATCTGCCATTCTCCTGTGGTGCGTATAGAGGGGGAGGCAATTGCGCGCTGTAGCGGAGGCTTAACTTGTGATGCGCAAAAATTAGAGGGCTTAAAACATTTTGTCTCCCGCACGGCGATGAATATTGATGGTTTAGGCGGCCGCTGGCTTGAGATCTTCTTAAAAGAGGGCTTGATTGATGGAGTGGCGGATCTCTACCATTTAACAAAAGAGCGGCTACTTGAGCTTCCCCGAATGGGTGAGAAATCGGCCACAAAGTTATTAGAGAATATTGAGAAGAGTAAAACTCCGAGCTTTGCCCATTTTATCTATGCATTAGGAATTCGTGAGGTAGGTGAGGCAACAGCACGAACCTTAGCTAATCATTACAATGATTTAGATAAGTTGATGGCAGCAACAGCAGAGGAGCTCCAGACGCTGACCGACATTGGCCCCATTGTGGCGCAGCATATTGTGGATTTCTTTGCCCTTGATGAGCATAAAACGCTAATTCAAAATCTTCTGTTAGCGGGAGTTTCACCTCAGTATCAGGCAGAAGAGCTTTCTGATAGAGCCCTGCCTCTTGAAGGGGAGACCTGGGTGATTACCGGCACATTAGAGAACTTTAGCCGAAATGAAGCTAAAGCGGAGCTTTTGGCTTTAGGTGCAAAAGTCACAGGTTCAGTTTCGGGCTCAACCACTAAATTGCTTGCGGGGGCGAGAGCGGGGAGTAAACTCACTCAAGCAGAAAAGCATGGTGTAGAGATCATCGATGAAGCTCAATTTTTAACGCTGCTCGAAGAGTATCGCTAGCTTTAGAAGAAGGGCAAAAGAGATGGAGAGAGAGCAGAAAGCATCTACCCTAGGTAAGAAGGAGTATCTTGAAAGATTTAAGCGGGAGATTGTGCCCATCGCCTATTTTGAGAGCTGCTTTCCAGAGAAATTTGGCGTCCCACGTCAAGCGGGAATTAGTCGCTATTCCCGGGGAGTTGTGAAACTTTTGCCCCCTTTTAATGATCCTAATTCTCTAGTAGGGCTGGAGCTCTATAGCCATCTTTGGCTCACTTTTGGTTTTCATCAAAATCGTTGGCGGGGAAGGGCAAAAGTCAGGCCGCAACGTTTAGGGGGAAATGCGCGGATGGGAGTATTTGCTACCCGTAGCTCTTTTCGCCCTAATGGGTTAGGTTTATCTGCTGTAAAGATAGAGAGCGTCGAGCCTCATCGAGGAGAGATTTTGGTCTCTGAGCATGATCTTATAGAAGGCACGCCGATCTATTGCATCAAACCCTATATTCCCTTTGCCGATGCTAAATTAGAGGCCACTAGTGATTTTGCGCCGGCAGAGCCAAGACGCTATCCTGTGCGTTTTTCTCCCGAGGCACACCATACTTTAAAGAACCTAGAAGCCTTACAGCCAGCACGCTATCCCCATCTTCGAGCGCTGATTGAAGAGGTGGTAGGACAAAATCCAGCGCCACAGTTTCATCAGGATCCAGAGCGTATTTATGGGCTCTCTCTTTATGATCTTAATATCCACTTTAAGCGTGATGGAGTAGGTGATGCCTCCAAGCTATCTTCAATAAAAGAGCAGACTCCCTTGGGGTTTTTAGTACTCTCTATTAAGGCTTAATGTAGGCGTAACCTTTTTGTTGATACTCCACCAAAGCAAAAACTGCTGCGGGTACAATCTCTACACATTCAGGAAGGCGCTCTTTAGCGATTTTTTGCCCACTTAATGAGTTGTTGCAGGCATCAAAATGGGCGCCTTGGCGCTGTAGCTCCCAAATTCTTGCGCTATACTCACTCTCAAGATATCCCTTTACGGCGGGGCCATTGACAATAATCACTAATGAGTGATCCTCAACCCCATTTTCCTCAATAGCTCGTAAAAGATTCTCAACATTGCTTAAGAGCGCAGGCCATTTCTCAAGATCACTAATATGAAATACAACTTTAAACATCTTTTGCCCTAATATCTGCTAGATTGTGAAGATAAAGTATACGATAAATTTTACAAGAGATCGTCGCTTTGCGGGGTAAAGGGGAGGAAATCCGCCTTAATGCCCATATTGCTTTATTTTTAGCTATTCCTTATATTTTCTATTAAGCGTTGATAAACGCCCCCTTGATGATGAGTTACAGGAGCTCGCTGTGTCGAAAACGATAACACTTCCTACGCTGCTTAAGTGGCTTGAGAGTAAGCGTTCGATCTGGAAGAGAGAATATTTTGAACTCTGCCGAGCGCAAGAAGGGCATCCACTCTTTAAAATGGCGCTCGAAACAGCCTATTATCTTGATGAACTTGAGATCGAAGCGCTGCCCCAAATAGCCACTATCCTTTTTGTGCTCGATCTTCCCGAAGAGGAGCAACCTGAAGGTGTGCGGAAGTTTATCCGAAATCTTGGCATTATCAATCAGTTAAGCTCAGGTTCTATTCAGCAGGAACGCTCGCCAGAAACTCTGCGTAAAATGTTTTTAGCTTTAGCGGAGGATGTGCGGGTTATTGTGGTGATGCTCGCTTATCAGGTGATTGTGATGCGTAATGCGCGTGACTCTCAAGAGGAAGAGCAGCGGATTATTGCCCTAAATACCAATAATGTTTTTGCTCCCATTGCCAATCGCTTAGGGCTAGCCCGAATTAAGTGGGAACTAGAGGATTACTCACTCCGTTTTTTAGAGCCAAAAGCCTATCGAGAGATCGCTTCTAAGCTAGATGGAAAGCGGGAAGTGCGCGAAGAGTATATTGAAAATGTGATCCAAACTTTAAAAGAGCTGCTTCAAAAAGAGGGGATCGAAGGGGAAGTTACCGGGCGCGTTAAACATATCTACAGTATTTGGCGAAAGATGCGCCATAAAAACTTAAGCTTTGATCAGCTCTTTGATGTCCGAGCGGTGCGAATTTTACTCGATACCACCACAGATTGTTATACCGTTTTGGGGATGATCCATGATCTTTGGACGCCTATTCCCCGGGAGTTTGATGATTATATTGCCAATCCTAAACCGAATGGCTATCAGTCGTTGCATACCGTCGTCTTAGCCCCGGGAGATAAAACCTTAGAGGTGCAGATTCGTACCCATCAGATGCATCAGGATGCCGAGCTTGGTGTCGCAGCGCATTGGAAATATAAAGAGGGAAGTAGCACTTCGATCGACCAAGCGGATTTAAATTGGTTACGTGAGCACTTAAATCGAGCGCTTGAAGAGGGAGAGGAGGAGATTGCCGAAGAGACACTCTTTAATGAGCATGTCTATGTGATGACTCCCGCTGGTGAAGCTGTGGAGCTTATGGCAGGTTCTACGCCGCTTGATTTTGCTTATAAAATTCATACCGAGCTGGGTCACCGATGCCGGGGCGCAAAGGTGAATGGCCATATTGTACCGCTGACCTATGCGTTACAAAATCGAGATGTGGTGGAGGTATTAACCGGGAAAAACCCACAGCCTAGCCGAGATTGGATGTCGCCGCACCTGGGGTATACGCGCTCAAGTCGAACGCGCTCTAAAATTCGTACTTGGTTCCGGGCGCAGGAGTTAGAGAGTAATCAAAATGCAGGCAAGCAGATGGTAGAGAAAGAGCTCTCGCGGCTTAATGTTCGTTTAAGTGAGGAGGAGTTAAAACGACTTGCGAGTAAACTTCATTGCACCAGCTTAAATGATCTCTACGCCAATGTGGGAGCAGGCGATATTACGATGAACCAGTTTATCTCTCGCTTGCCGGGGGTAAAACCGAAGAGTAATTTCGATCCAGATCTTATGGTGCGGCCTCAATCGAAAAAGGGGGAGTCGGGCATTCAGGTTCGGGGCGTGGGTAAACTATTAACGACCATGGCCACCTGTTGTAAGCCGGCACCTCCTGATCTTATCGGGGGCTATATTACGGTTAATCGAGGGGTGAGTATCCACCGATTAAAGTGCACGAACTATCAAAATATGTTGGAGCAGAACCCCGAGCGCCGTATCGATGTGGATTGGGGCGCTGAAGAGGAGCGGGCGGTATTGGCTGATATTCATGTCAATGCCTATGCTAACGTAGATCTTCTCCAAGAGATTAGCCAGCTTGTGGCCGCAGAACAGCTACGCATTACAGATATGCAGATGCGCAGCGAGGAGAATGATACCCGCTCTATCGATTTCACGTTGGAGATCTCCCATGTGGATCAACTCAGTCGATTGTTAGATCGGCTAAATCAGATGCCGGCCGTTTTAAAAGCTTATCGGCGTTAGAAGGGAAGGGGAGTCATCAAGGCTCCTCTTTTTTTTAGGGAGATTTTTAAAGCGAAGTTAAGTTTAAAATTACATAAAAATATTAATTGTCACCGTGAAAAAACTGTGGTTAATTTAAAGAGGTTCACCCAAAAATATCTTTAAACCTTTCAAATTTTTCAGACTTTTAAATTTTAATATTTTACGATTTTGCGCATGGATTTAGCGCAAAGGTAAGGAGTAGGTTATGACTATGAATATGATTATGATGCCATCGATCTGTATGCCCATTGCAAACTGTAGCCTCTGTTGTATTGGTGGAGGTTTTGATCAACGTAGTGAAATTATATCGACCAAATTAGTGAATGAATGGAGAAAATCGAGTGATCCAATTTGAAAATATCTATAAAACGTATCTACGTAATGGCGTAGAGACGCACGCTCTTAAAGGTATTAATCTACATATTGAAAAGGGCGATATCTTTGGTGTGATCGGCTATAGTGGCGCCGGTAAAAGTACTTTAATTCGTTTAGTCAACGATCTTGAAAGCCCTACAAGCGGTACTGTCACCGTCAATGGGCATAAGCTTTCAGACTACACTCCTAGCGAGCTTCGCCTTGCTAAAAAAGAGATCGGCATGATCTTCCAGCACTTTAATCTTCTTGAGACCAAAACGGTCGCGGAAAATATTGCACTCCCCCTTAAACTTGCGAAAAAAGCTCCCCGAGAGATCGATGCCCGGGTGACAGAGCTTTTAGAGTTTGTTGAACTTCCCGATAAAAGAGAGAGCTATCCCCGTGAGCTTTCTGGTGGGCAAAAACAGCGGATCGGCATCGCCCGAGCTCTTGCAAATCATCCTAAAATATTACTGTGTGATGAAGCCACATCAGCGCTTGATCCTCAAACTACTATTGCGATTCTTGATCTTCTTAAAAAGATTAATGAGGAGCAAGGGATCACCATTATGATGGTGACCCATCAGATGGAAGTAGTAGAGTACCTTTGCAATAAAGTTGCTGTAATGGAGGCGGGACGTGTGATTGAGCAGGGGAAAACACTCGATATTTTTGGCAATCCCCAACATCCGACTACGCAAAACTTTGTGCGCACGGTGATCGGGGATTCAATCCCTAAGCGGATCTTAGCAAATCTTGAAGATCCCACATTAACCGATATCTATCGTTTTGAGTTTTTAGATCGCTCCGCCCAAGAGCCTGTGATTAACGCACTTATCCTTAAAGGAGAGGTGGTGATCAATATCCTCTTTGCGAATATGATTGAGATCGAAGGCGCAATTTTAGGCAGCATGTTTGTGCAGATGAAGGGGGAGACGGACCGAGTTGAGGAGGCGATTCGATATTTAGAGCAACATGGTGTGCGGGTCACCCATGAGGCTACAAAGATTAATCAGCGTAGAGAGGAGGCTCATCATGTGGGAGTGGTATAAAGAGACCTTTAAAACCAATGTGACCCTAGAGCAATTTTTGCAAGCGGGAGAAGAGACGCTCTGGATGGTGGGAGTGTCGTTACTGATCGGCACTCTTATTGGAACCATAATCGGTATCTTTTTGGTGATTAGCCGACCCGGGGGGATTAAGCCCAATCGTTTGATCTACAATACTTTAAATCCTGTAGTGAATATTGTGCGCTCTCTTCCCTTTATTATTCTTTTGGTGGCGATTATTCCTTTTACTCGCCTTGTGGTGGGGACTTCCATCGGTACTGCTGCGGCTATTGTTCCGCTTATTATCTATATCTCCCCCTTTATTGGGCGCTTAGTGGAGAGCTCTCTTTTAGAGGTGGATAATGGCATTATTGAGGCGGCTCAGTCTATGGGAGCAACCACGTTTCAAATTATCACTCAATTTTTGTTGCCAGAGGCTCGAGGATCGTTGATCTTAAACTTTACGACCGCCACGATCGGCTTAATTGGAGCCACTGCCATGGCGGGAGCTGTGGGCGGAGGGGGTATTGGTGACCTCGCTTTAAATTATGGTTACCAGCGCTTCGATAGTGTGGCTATGCTCTATACCGTGATTATTCTGGTGATTTTAGTGCAGGCTATTCAATCGCTCGGGAATTTTCTGGCCCGAAAATATCGTTAGAAGAGTTTTATTCATTGGCTTAAGCGTAATATTTTTCGCTTAAGGTAAGACTGCATAAACTTCTGAATACTTTTCCTTTTTAAATTATTTAAAGGTTTAGTTACCCCCTTTATTAGGGGGCTAGCTAGACTCAATCTGGAGAAAATATGAATCTTGTAAAGATGAGTAGAGAGGAGCGCTTAGAGGCTCTCAAAGAGCTCGTAAAACCTTTTAAAGATCGAGCTTTAGAGCATGATCTTGCAGGGACTTTTCCCTATGAGAATTATGCGGATTTACGGCGAGTAAACTTTCCGGCATTAACGATACCTAAACGTTATGGCGGAGCGGAAATATCGCTAGTAGAGATGTTGCGTCTACAATCTGAAATCGCAAAGCAAGATGGTTCCACAGGATTAGCCATTGGCTGGCATATGGGAATTAGTAAAAGCCTAGGAGAGAGTAGAGCTTGGGATGAAAGTCTCTATGCAACTTTTGCTAAAGCAGTGATTGAAGAGGGAGCCTTAATTAATAATGCGGCTTCAGAGATCGCCACAGGAAGCCCAACTCGGGGTGGCCGACCAGAAACCGAAGCTGTGAAAACAGCCAATGGTTGGTGCATTACTGGGCGTAAAACGTTTACTACACTCTCCCCGGTGCTCGATTATTTTGCGGTAAGTGCCGCTATACGGGGAAGCGATGAGGTAGGAAGCTTTCTTATCCACCGCGAGATGGCAGGTGTAGCCATCGAAGAGACGTGGGACTCAATCGCCATGAGTGCAAGTGGGAGCCATGATCTTGTACTCAATAAGGTGGAGATTCCCGAAGAGAATTTAGCACAGCACCTCACCCCTGGAAAAAAAGATCCTCAAGGTTGGTTGCTCCATATTCCTGCTACTTATTTGGGGATTGCCGATGCAGCATTTGATGAGGCGTTGAACTTTGCAAATAGTTATGCCCCCAATGCCTTAAAGCAGGGCACGATTGCTCAATTTCCGGCAGTGCAGCAGAAGATAGGCATGATGCGCATAAAGCTTATGGAGATGGAGTACTTCCTCTTTGGTGTGGCTAAAAAGTGGGATGAGAGCTCTTCGTCAGAACGGCAAAATATGGGTGATGAATTGAGTGCTGTAAAAGTTTCGGTGGTGAATCATGCCCTTGAGGTCGTGGATTTAGCGATGCGATTAGTGGGCGCACGAAGCCTCTCTCGTAAAAATCCCCTTCAACGTTATTATCGCGATGTTCGAGCAGGGCTTCATAATCCCCCCATGGAGGATATGGTGATCACTAATTTAGCAAAGTCGGTATTAAGGTTGTAATACTTTTTTTTAAAAGCGTTCTAATAGAGAGTCAAAAATTAGAAGTGATTTATAAGAGATTTGAAAGAGATAAAAATAATTATCCATAAAACCACAAGGAGAAGAGAATGAATCAGTTATTTAAGCGAAATGGGTGGCCTTTTTGGGGGAGTGTGAAAAGTGCCTTGAAATGGATGCTTATTCCAACCATGGCTCTGTTGCTTGGAGCCTGCGGAGAGAAGGAGAGCTCTGAAAAGCGGGAGATCATTTTTGGTTTAGGTCCTTCTATCTATGTCGATCAGGTAGAGAAGGGGATTCGCCCCCTTTTGGAGGCTAAAGGGTATCAGGTTGTGATTAAGACCTTCTCTCATAATTCAATGATTCCTTCCGCCTTAAAAGAGGGGGCGGTGGATGTTTCTGTGCATATTAGCACTGCTAATCTTCATGAGATGAACCGCCGTTTAGGAGGGGAACCGATGATCGTTTGGGCAGATACGCCTAGTGCTCCTCAAACTTTGCGCTCGGTAAAACATCATTCACTAGCTGACGTTAAAGATGGTATGACGGTGGGAATTCCCAATGATCCTGTCAATGCAGAGCGAGCAGCGCGGCTGTTAGAGAGTTTGGGATGGGTAACTTTAGCCCCTGATTTGGAAGTATCTAATTTTCATATTAAAGAGCTTAAACCAGGGCGCGTAAAACTGAATATCAAAGAGATTGAGGCGGCGCAGATGCTGCGTGTGATTGAGGATCTCGATTTTGTGATTGTAAATGGCAACTTTGTTACCAATGCAGGATTACGAATTAGTGATGGTTTAGCGGTGGAGGATTCGCCAGAAGAGCATTTAGTTAAAGTGGCTATTTTGGAGAAACATCGGGAAACAGCGTGGGCTAAAGCGATTAAAGAGGCGTATGAGTCGAAAGCATATGAAAGCTATATTAAATCCGATGCGCTTTATGAGGGGCTGATCTTTCCAAAGGCTTGGGATTAGAGATTAAAGAGGAGAAAAAATAAAAGAGCTCAATGGGGAGCTCTTTTGTTAAGCCTTACCACAATTTAGGAGGGACTTGGCCAAAACGATTTGTTTCAGTCTCCCCTGGAATCACAAGAAGAGCTAACTGAAAAAGAAAACCTACGGCAAACATTAAAAGCACCAATATGGCCGATTGCCCAAAATCATGTAGGCGACGAATAGAGAGGGTAATCATCGGAATAAAGAGGTAGAGATTAAAAAGGCCCATAAAAAGAAGGAGTGTAATGGCCACTTCTGGCGTCTCTAAAAGTAGCATTAAAATCACGGGAATGAGGTTCACCACCAGGGCAAAAGTAAGAAAGATAAGATACTCCTGGCGGCTTGCGCGGCCCTCTGTTTTAAAGTAATTTTTCGTGAGATTTTTTAGTAGTTGATCTTTAATCGTTGCCATCATTGATTGATTTATCCTGCAGTAACCCATGTTGTTAAAGAAATCTTCTCCTATTTTAGAGGAAAGTGGGGTGGAGTGAAATAGATGGATAAAAACACTCTGGTTTTAGAGCTATTTGGCTATTTGATAAATTACGTTTATAAAAAAGGCCTAATTCAAATGAATTAAGCCTCTTCTCATCATGAAAGGTTTGAATAGCTTTTATTATCTAAGCAAACTATTTTGTATAAACAGGGAACTTAGCACACAAGCCTTTTACATTGCTTGCAACGCGTTCAATCACTGATTCATCATCGATATTATCTAAAACATCACAGATCCAGTTTGCAAGAAGATCACACTCTGCCTCTTTAAACCCGCGGGTGGTGATGGCAGGCGTTCCAATACGGATGCCTGAGGTG
>JASLFU010000030.1 GCA_030150405.1 Ignatzschineria sp. | reverse complement strand
GGGATACGGTGATGGTGGAAAATACGCCGATCGATTATCTCGATTTTGCTTCTCCCATCTCTGGTTTAGGCTCTAAAATGGGGCTAGATGCTACAAATAAGTGGGAAGGGGAGACAGATCGAGAGTGGGGCGTGCCTATTGAGCATGATCCTACAACGGTTGCTCGAGTCGATGAGATCTGGGATTCCTTGGGAATCTTTTCCCAAATAGATCCTAAAAAAGAATCAGTTTAAATAGAGAGCCCCTAAGGGCTAAGAAGAGGTATCGAGATGAAGAAGTGGATGCTGTTAACGTTAAGCGCTCTGGTATTGACAGGGTGTGTAGGGAGCAATATTGCTAATACTTATCCGACGGCGATGAGTGATCAGGAGATCGACCGCTATTCACAAGAAGCGCTGATTGGTGAAGAGGCGCTTTTAGGGGGGAAGATCTCAACGATCCAAAATAGTGTAGAAGGAGCGCGAGTGGAGCTTGTAAGGCATGAGCTCAATACTCGAGGTTATCCGATGGAGACACATCCCATAGATGGGGATCGCTTAGTGATTCGTGTAAAACGAAATTTGAGCAAGAATCATTACACGCCAGGTGATTATTTAACAGTCTTTGGTGTGGTGAAATCGATTGAAGAGACCACGCTTGGGGGGAAGAAGCTCCGAGTGATCACTATTGAGGCGGAAGATTTTAGCTTTTGGGAGGATCAGCGCCGGGAGTTCTATCGAGATCGTATGCCCTTTAATAGCAACGTCGGAAGCTATGTCGGTTTTGGGAACTATCCACGAAGTGGAGTGGGCTTTAGTTTCGGCACCTCGTTTGGCTTTTAAAAGAGAGGGCGAAAAGAGGCTTTTGCGTCAAGAATTGGCGCAATAATCCTGCCTGGAGAGCGACAATTTGATATTATTGAGCCCTTCAAAATAGCAGAGCCAGAAGAGAAGATGAGTCTATTAGCGTTAGGAATTAGCCATAAAACAGCTTCCGTAGAGGTGCGAGAACAGGCAACTTTGGTGCCCGAGAATATTCGCGCCTTTTTGGCTTTTGCAAAAGAGAAAAATATTGCCGATGAGGTGGTAGTGCTTTCCACCTGTAATCGTACAGAATTCTATTTTAAGGATCTGCAACTCTCGTTAACTGAATTTGGAGCGCTTTGGGCTCAATATTCCCAATTAACCGAAAGTTCTGTGGAGCGCTATCTCTACAAGCTAGAGGGGGAGGCGATGATCCGCCATCTCTTTCGAGTGGCCGCAGGGCTCGACTCCCTAATTTTAGGGGAGCCGCAGATTTTTGGGCAATTAAAGGATGCTTTAGCGACAGCTGTAGATTTTGGTATGGCGAAGAAGTTTCTGCAACGGGCTTTGCAGATGAGCTTTAATATCGCTAAAGAGATTCGCACAGAGACGGAGATCGGCGCGTATGCGGTCTCCGTTGCTTTTACGGCTGTGCAATTAGCGCGCCAAATTTTTGATGGTCTTGAGCATTATAAGGTGCTTTTAGTAGGAGCTGGAGAAACCATTGAGCTTGTGGCGCGTCATCTGATTGAGTCTGGCGTCTCTAACATTATGGTCGTCAATCGCTCTCAGGAGCGGGCAGCGAAGATGATTGAGAGCTTAGGGATTGAAGCGGAAACCTATCCGCTCGATCAGCTCGGAGAGCTCCTTCCTGAGGCCGATATTGTGGTGAGCTCTACGGCTGCTAAAGAGGCTCTAATCACCCAGCCTATGGCACAGCAAGCACTTAAGAAACGTCGTCATCAACCGATGTTGATGATTGATCTAGCTGTTCCCCGGGATATCTCGCCGGAGATCGACGCTCTTTCCGATATCTATCTCTACACTGTGGATAATCTTAACGATATTGTGGCGCATAATCAGCAATCTCGGGAAGAGGCTGCTCTTGAGGCGGAGCGATATATTGAGCGGGGCGTTAAGCGTTGGGATGAGTGGTATCAGCTCTCGGAGATCGGGGATTCTGTGCAGGTTTTAACTGATTATGCAAAAGAGACGCAAGCTCAGGCCTCTCGGCGTTTAATGAATCAATTAGGGGCAGAAGGAGAGGCGGCAGAACTTATTGAAAAGATGGCAGCTCAGCTTGCCGGGCGGCTTCTTCATCCTATGATCACCCATCTTAAGCGTTTAGAAGAGCAGCATGAAGATGAGATGATTGCGGCGTTGCTCACCGAATTTAGGGGCAGCACCAAATAGTTTTGGTATAATTAACGATTTAATAAATTCTAAATAGAGTAGGAATATTGATAATGGCGATTACGTTTGAAGAAGCTCAAGATATTATCGTAAAGTCTGAGGAGCTGACCTCTGCAGCGGAAGTTCAGGCAGCATACGATGCTATGGGTAAGGCAATTACCTATGATTTAGAGCTCTCTGATCCGATCGTATTTGTAGTAATGAATGGTGCGCTTATCCCCGCAGGGCAACTTTTAACACGTTTAAACTTTCCATTTCAGATCGGTTATCTTCACGCAACTCGGTATAACGGTGAGACCAGCGGCGCAGAGCTTGAGTGGCTGGTAGAGCCCAGTGTGGATGTAAAAGATCGTGTAGTGCTTATTGTGGAAGATATCTTCGATGAGGGGACGACCTTACAGGCCATTGTCGAAGAAATTGAGCGGCGCGGAGCGCAAAAGGTTTATACTGCAGCTTTAGTGAATAAGGTGCACAACAGAAAGCCCAAAAACTTTAAAGTGGACTATATTGGTTTGGATATTCCCGATCGCTATATTTTTGGTTGCGGAATGGATTACAATGAATATTGGCGCAATCTTCCTGGGATTTGGGCGCTTAAAGAGTAATTTTAGGAGTAACAATTTATGGTGAATTTAGCGATGAAACGATCTGTGCAACTGCTCACCTTTTGGGTGTTAGCAATGATGTCACTCCTTGTGGCCAATGCACAGGTAAAACTTGAGATCGTCAAGGCATCAAGCCAGGCGTATCCCATTGCGCTTGTGGACCAAGCGACCAATGATCACCGCTTTTTAGAGGTGATTAAGAGCGATCTTCATCGATCTGGGCGCTTCTTACCCAAAACAGATCGGGAGGTGCCGGAGCTTGCCAGCTCAGTTTCACAGGTTAATAGTGAGGTATGGCGCTCTGCAGGAGTCAATCTTCTGGTGAATATCAACCCTAAAGGGGGGATGATTCAGGTGGATGTTGGCGATACCTTTACGAAATCTGTTCGGGGAAGTCGTCAGTTTCAATATTTAAGCGATGAGCGTGGACAGCGTCGTTTAGCGCACCAAGTGGCAGATTTTATCTATGAGGTGGTGCTAGGTGTTCCCGGCTCATTTAACTCCAAAGTAGCTTATGTATCTCGGAGTAACCGAGGCTTTGCCCTTATTGTCGCAGATGCTGATGGAGCATATCCTCAAACGATTTTAGAGTCGAGAGAGCCGATTTTATCGCCCACGTGGTCGCCAGATGGTCGCCGTTTAGCGTACGCCTCTCTTGAAGGGAAGCGCAATCAGATTATTGTGCAGGATCTCTATTCAGGACGCCGTAATGTAGTGATTCAAGAGGATGGAATTAACTCTGCTCCCACGTGGTCGCCAGATGGAACGCGTCTAGCCTTTACGCTCTCCCGAGATGGGAATCCTGAAATCTATTCAGCTAATGCCGATGGCAGCGGTTTACGTCGTCTTACCAATCACCCCGGCATCGATACAGAGCCTGCGTGGGGACGAGATGGCATGATCTACTTCACCTCTGATCGGGGAGGCGCTCCGCAGATCTATCGAATGAGTGAGAATGGCGGTTCAGCGATGCGAGTGACCAATGTTGGAAACTATAATGGTAACGCAACAATCTCTCGGGATGGCCGCTGGATGGCGATGATGCAACGGACAGGGCAAGGCTTTGGTATTGCGCTCATGGATCTTACCAATGGTCAAACAAAACGTTTAACCAATGGGGGTAAAGATGAGGCGCCAAGTTTCTCTGGGAACGGGCATATGATTCTCTATTCCGATGGTCGCGGCGGCTTAAAAGCGATCTCTACCGATGGTAATGTGGAACAGCGCTTCTACGGCGTAAGCTCTGATGTTAGAAAACCGAGCTGGTCGCCAAATTTACAGTAGATAGAGATGAAAAAGGGAGCTCTTTTTATAAATAATTTTTTATAAATAAGATCTAGCCAAAGCAGAAAAAGCAAGGTATAAGAACGATGCGCCCTTTCGATATTGAAATTCTCAATGGAGAATGGAGAAGGGAGAGGGCAGATAAATTGATCAAGCCAATCACTAATTTTATGAGGTTGATATGAAAAAACGAACAATGAAGGTGGCACTTTTAGGTATTGCAGCACTTGTAGTATCGGCGTGTTCCACCGCAGGAAGTAGCGGAGCAGCGGGTATGAATGGTATGGATGGTGCAAATGCTCTAGGGTATGGAGCAGGGCAAGCAAGTACCTATTACGATGCGGATTATGGTAAGCGAGGTACAGCGGACCGTATTATCTATTTTGACTTTGATTCTGACCGTCTTCGCCGAGAGTCCTACAATGTTGTGGAAGCGCATGCAAATGAGCTTAAGCGCAACCCTTCACGGGGGATGTGGTTAGAAGGGCATACGGATGACCGAGGTTCTCATGAGTACAATATGGGACTTGGTGAGCGCCGTGCGAAATCAGTACGTGATTTAATGATTCAATATGGCGCAAATGCCAATCAGATTCGTGTACGTAGCTACGGTAAAGAGATGCCAGCAGTCTCCGGTTATGATGAGGGTGCTTGGGCGCAAAACCGTCGCGTAGAGATTGTTTACTAATCTCTGTTAAGAGTTTCCCTAAATTCATAGGAGTTTAGGGAGCAGAATCTCTTAAAGAATAGAGCAGAGCATCCGATAGATCTCTTTTCGGGTGCTTTTTTATTTTTATCGTAATGATCTTTAGGATGCATTAGTGTTAAATAGCGAAAGTATCACCCTTTATCGGCGAATTCTCTCATATACCTTCAAGTATCCGCTTATTTTAGTGTCTTCGGTGATCTTCATCGCTCTTTCAGGGGCGTTTGAAGCGGGGCTATTCTGGCTCTTAAAACCGATTTTAGATGAAGGTTTTGTGGGAAAGAATGCAGAGTTTATTGCCATTATGCCCTGGCTGATTATCGCCATCTTTTTAATGATGAGCGCTTTAGGTTTTGCGGGTAATTTCGGCATGCAATGGGTAGCCCAAAAGGTGGTGATGGCGCTTCGGGGGCAGATGTATCAAAAGCTCCTAACATTGCCACAAGAGAATTATGATCGTCACCCTTCAGGCTCATTTCTCTCGAAATTGACTTATGATGTCAATCAACTTCTTACCATCAGTTCGTTAGCGTTGATCACGCTGATTAAAGATACGGCGATTATCTTGGGGCTTTTAGTGGTGATGTTTATCCAAAACTGGAAGATCACCCTTATTGTCTTAACGATGTCCCCCTTTATCTATTTTGTATTGCGCTATGTCTCAACACGTTTGCGAAATCTATCTCGTACGATTCAATCGGAGATGGGGGAGTTAAATCACATTACCGAGGAGACAATCCGAGGGCATCAAGAGATTAAACTTTTTTCAGCTTTTAAAGCGATGAGTGAGCGCTTTGAGGGGGTTAATCGTCGCTTGCGTCAGCTGAATATGAAGGTAATGGTCTCTTCAGAGCTTTCGAGTCCTTTATCACAAGTTTTATTAGTGATCTGCGTAGCAGTAGTGATTTGGTATGCGTCTACTCAAACGGTAGAGGGTGATTTTACTGTGGGGGGCTTTCTCTCTCTTTTAGCGGCGATGATTGCAATTTTAAACCCTATTAAGCGCTTAACCCGGCTTAATGAGGCGCTGCAACGTGGCTTGGCAGGGGCAGAAGGCGTTTTTGAATTAATCGACTCCCCTAGCGAGATCAATGAGGGAAGACGCAAACTTAGCGCCTTAGAAGGGGAGATAGAGTTTCGGAATGTGGTCTTTAATTATGAAGGCACAGAGCGAAAGGCGTTAAATGGGGTCTCTTTAACGATTAAGCCGAAAGAAACGATTGCACTTGTGGGGGCTTCAGGAAGTGGTAAGAGTACATTTGCTAATCTTTTAGCCCGCTTCTACCTTCCTACAGAGGGAGAGATCTTGATTGATGGCTATCCCTTAAATGAGTTAGAGTTGGAAAATTATCGATCTTTTATCAGTTATGTTGGGCAAAATGTGATTCTTTTTGCCGATACGGTGGCGAATAATATTAGCTTTGGGAGCGAGAGTTATAGTGAAGAGGAGATTAAGCAGGCCGCCATTCATGCCCATGCTGATCCCTTTATTCAGTTATTGCCCGAGAAATATCATACCCTTGTTGGTGAGGATGGGGCTCGGCTCTCAGGGGGGCAGAGGCAGCGGATTGCCATTGCTCGTGCGCTCTTAAAGGATGCGCCTATCTTGATTCTTGATGAGGCGACCAGTAGCCTCGATAGCGAGAGCGAATTTGCGATTCAAGAGGCTCTAAAACCTTTAAGTCATAACAAAACGACGATAATTATCGCTCATCGATTGAGCACAATTGAAAATGCCGATAAGATTGTGGTGTTCGATCATGGTAAAATAGTTGAGATCGGCACCCATGAGTCTTTATTAGAGGCTAATGGCTATTATGCAAAACTTTATCGAATAAACATTGATGAAGTGGAGAATTAAAGGTATAAACAGGGTGCACAAAGCCTTTGTTGGAGAGGTGTATTAAAAATCCAACAACTTTGTAATTTCGCAACAATTATGTATCAATTATAATAAAAATGCGTTATGATTGAGCTGTTAGTTTGTATTATTTGAGGTTAACTTATAACAACTGTCTGTAATACATTTGTTTTAATTGGAAATTAAGTGGAGACTTATATGAAAAAGCAATTAACTATTGCTGTATTAGCAGGTCTATTCGCGACATCAACAGCAGTAGCTGCGACTGATTCGTTAGTTGATAGACAAGGTGAGTTTGTTAAAGATCGTCAAGACGAGTGTGTTTTAGTACGTGACGGTGTTCCTGGTTGTGGTACACACCTTGAACTTAAAGATATGACGCTTCAAGCGGACGCATTCTTTGATTTCGATAAAACAGATATCCGTCCTGAAGGTCGCGCTGTTCTTGAGAAATTAGCACAAGATTTAAGCGTTGCTCGTAACGTTCAAAGCATTGACTTAATTGGTCACACTGACTCAGTAGGTCGCGCTGCTTATAACCAAGGTTTATCAGAGCGTCGTGCGAATGCAGTACGTGATTTCTTAGTATCACTTGGTGTTAACCCTGCAATGATCACAGCTTCAGGTCAAGGTGCAACTAACCCAATCGCATCTAACGAAACAGCTGAAGGCCGTGCACAGAACCGTCGTGTAGACGTTCGCATCAACGCACAAAAGAAAGTAGAAGTCGCTAACTAAGATTTCTCTACTTAAAAGACATAAAAGGCACTCTAATTAATATTAGGGTGCTTTTTTATTGTTAAAATAATTTAAAACCCTATAAGGGCAGGCAGCTATGGGGGATTAGAGAAAGAGGGGCTATAAAAAATAGGCAAAAAAAGATGCGCCCCGTGAATGCCGTTTGCAAGCCGCCAAGACTCTTGAACGCGTAGGTTCAAGTGGATACCCCAAAGATTTTTTTAGGCTTCTGAATTGAATCAGCTTGCACACCAAAATCTTATTAGAGCGATCCAAAGTATTAAAATTAGGATCAAGAGGTGTATGACGGTAAGCGCTCGTACACAACAGTAACGCACCAACTTCAGTGTCACACATCAGGCTTGAATTTTCAAACTAAGCTTGGGCAATTAGTAAACCATAAATACTTTTTGTTCCATGATTGTGCAGTGTTTGGGCGGCCTTACGGAAGGTTTCCCCTGTTGTTAAAACATCATCAATTAAGAGAACATGGCTTGGAGGATTGCGTTTAATAAAGAAGCTCCCCTTGAGGTTCTCTAGGCGCTCTTTACGGGAGAGCTCACTTTGCGGAATGGTAAAGGCATATTTAAATAGGGAACCATCTTCATAATTTAATTGGCTAAATTGCGCAATTTTAGCCGCAATAAGAGCAATCGGATTATAGCCCCGTTTAGCGAGACGAAGGCGGCTAGTCGGCATTGGAATTACGACGCAAGATTGAGGCAGCGTCTCTAAAAATAGGTTCTCTTGCTCATATAGCAGTTCAGCAATCAGAGACGCAAGGTGAGGCTTGAAGTTAAACTTTAACTGATGAATAAGACGTTTTATGCTCTTTTCATACCTAAAGGGAAGAGCAATTCGCTCTATAAAGGGCATTTTAAGATGGCAATATTGGCAGAGAAAAGCGCCAGGAGTATCACAAAAGATACACTTTATCTCCGATTTTGTATGATTTAAGAGACACTCTTCGCAAAGTAACGAATGCTGCTCATCTGCACTATTAACTTGGCAAAGGGTGCAATATTGGGGGAAGAGCTTTTGTAAAATCTGTTTTCTCATGCATCATCTTTAAGCTTTACTACATCCTTTAAAGTCTACTCTTTTTCTACAGAAGGGTGAACTCAGTAACGACGGGATCATGGTCGCTAAAGCGCTTTTCATTACCTAAGTAGGTGTTGATATGACAGATTTTCTCATTACTTGGTAAAAGCTCTGGGGAGTAGAGAATATAGTCGAGCACAATGGGTTGATTGCGATGCTTCAGAGTATAGATACGCCCTTTGTAATCTTTCCAGAGCGAGGTTAGTCCGGTAGATTGCAAAATACGTAGCGTATCTGAGTTGGGAGTATCATTAAAGTCACCAAGAATAATGGTGGGGATTTCTCGCCCCCGCTCTTTAAGCGCTTTGATAATAGAGTGGGCTTGGGAGTTTCGTTGCCGTTTAGCTAGGCGCTCCTCATCCCGGGACGAGCTATTTTTAGATTTTAGATGGCAATTGATCAGCTGCAATTCTCGCTTTTGCTCCCCATTATTGATCATTAGATGCAGTAAAAGAGGTTTTCGGGAGGGCTTTGTTCCCTCTATAGAGTCCCCTTTAAAAGCAGGGCAATCTTCTCCTAGGGTAGAGATCTCAAGAATATTCAAGGTTAGAGGCATAGGAGGAAAAGTAGAGAGGGAAGGTTTCGGGCCCTCTTTGAGGAGCAGAAACGCAGAGCGAATATTGGCATCCTCTGCGCCCCCTGTGCTCTGGGGGAGGGGTGGGATCTCTAGATATTGATAATGAGCCCCCGAGCGCTGTAATATTTTTTGGGTAATCTCTCGCCCTACAGTGGCAACCACGGGCTGATTGGGTGCGGTAGTCGTTCCCCCTATCTCTTGTAGCGCAATAACATGGGGGAAGTTTAATTCATAGATCAGTGCATGGATAAAGTGCTCGATTTTTTTAGGATGACTCCAATCACCGCAATTATTAAGATTTGCCGTAGCTACTCGGAGAGTAAGGGCAGTGGGAGATTTAATCGAGTTCGGCATCGTTTACAGAATCTTCGTAATAGTGGGCGATTTTCTCCAGGATTGTGCGCTTTTTAGGGTGCTCTTTATAAAGTTCCCATAACTCTTTAAATCGAGGGGCATAGAGCGCTTTAAGAATGGTCTTGCGTGCCTGAGCGTAACGGCGAAACTCTTCTTGCTCCTCTTCAAAGAGTGTATGGAAATGATTTTTAGCTCGGTAGAGAAAGAGGAGAGGTTCGAGCCTTGGGTCTTCAAAATAGAACTCTGAGTAGAGTAGTTCATCCCCATTCATATGGGGGATTTGATTCATCTGTTCTCGATCTTGATCATTAAAAAAACCAGCGTAAAGAAGAGCCTCAACTCCCGCTTCATTATTGTCATATTGGGGTTTTTCGCTGTAGATATCCATCAACTTTTGGCGTATAGATTCAAGATGTTGGGAGATTGTGTAATGATTCTCAAGAACGTGCTTGAGATCAATGACCTCCTGCTCCACCCCTTTTAGGACGCCCATTGGGGCTAAAATGGGACAGCGATTAATATGTACTCCTTTAAGAGGGATTCGTGACGTGCCTTCAGGGAGATCTTCGCTTTTTGTGTAGAGTTGCTGGCGAATTTTATCGGCGGGGAGCTCAATGAGCGGCTGCATATCCCCCATCAGATCGATGGTGATGAGCTCATTTTTATTGAGTGGGCTATAGATGATCGGCATCACAACAGACATATTTTTGCGATGATTTCCAAACATCCCAGAGACATGGAGTAGAGGGCGATTTTCCGCAAGATTGATCAGTGTTTCTACTTGGCGGGCTCGGCGATGCTCAAAGTAGTACTGAAATAGTTTAGGTTGCTTCTCTTGCAGGAGTTTTGTAAGGGCGATAGTGGCATAGACATCGCTTAAAGCATCATGGGCCTTTTCATGCTCCAAGCCATTGGCTTTTGTCAGTTCTTCGAGTTTAAAGATCGGCATCCCCGCGTCATCTTTTGGCCAGGTAATGCCTTCGGGACGAAGGGCGTAGGTTGCCCGCACAACATCTAAAAGATCCCAGCGAGAGTTGCCATTGCGCCAACTATAGGCATAGGGATCATAAAAGGTGCGATAGAAGAGGAAGCGGGTCATCTCATCATCAAAGCGAATATTGTTGTACCCTAAAATACAGGTACCAGGTTCAGAAAATTCTGCATGAATCTGTTTTGCAAACTCAGCTTCTGTAAGTCCCTTCTCTTGAGCCTCTTCTAAGGTAATGCCCGTGACTAAAATAGCATCAGGGCTTGGGAGATAATCGGTACTCGGTTTGCAATAGATATTAATAGGCTCACCAATAATATTAAAATTGCGATCGGTACGAATCCCAGCAAATTGAGCAATACGATCCTCACGGGGGTTGAGCCCGAAGGTCTCATAGTCATAAAAAAAGAAGCTTTCAGTTGTTGGCATAATTCCCCTTAAAGCGAGATTTGATCAATTTGCAAATAAAATCTAAAGGGAGAAATTTTCTCCTAAGTAAACGCGGCGAACATCTTCGTTTGCCAGCAGTGTATCTGTATCCCCTTCGGCGATCACTCGGCCTGCGCTTAAGATATAAGAGCGCTCGCAGATACTGAGAGTCTCCCGAATATTATGGTCCGTAATTAAAACACCAATATCTCGCTCCGCAAGCTCAATAATAATCGATTGAATATCGGCCACTGAAAGGGGGTCAACACCCGCAAAAGGCTCATCAAGGAGCAGAAACTTAGGGTTTAAAGCTAAGCTGCGAGCAATTTCTACGCGGCGCCTCTCTCCTCCCGAAAGAGAAATCCCTAAGGAGTGAGCAATATGGGTGATTTTAAAATCCTCTAAAAGGGAGTCAGCAAGCTCGTGCTGCTCGGTGACGGTGAGATCTTTGCGAGTCTGGCAGATGGCAAGGATATTATCGCGGCTAGTCATTTTGCGGAAGATAGAAGCTTCCTGCGGTAGATAGCCTACTCCTAGGTGTGAGCGCACATGCATAGGTTCTTTGGTGATGTCGGTATCATCAATATGCACAGCTCCCTCATCGGGCGTAATTAAGCCGACAGTCATATAGAAGCTGGTCGTCTTTCCGGCACCATTTGGGCCGAGCAGGCCGACCACTTCCCCTTGGCGGATATGAAAGGATGCGCCATCGACGACGGTGCGCTTTTTAAAGCGTTTTACTAATTCTTTAGCTGAGAGTCGCACACTTAATCCTTTTTAGTCTGAATAGTGAAGTGGATCTGCTTACGATCATTGCGGTAGGCATTGATTTTTCGTGTCTCTAGGTTGTAGTCGATCTTATCTGCCGTCACGATATCTTTAGCTTGAGTAACTTTAGCTTCAGTGCGAAGCTCTAAAAGATCGCGGTTAGGATAGTAGTGTAGACTCTTTCCTTCTCCATACACCCAGGGATCCTCTTTTTTGGGAAGATCTTTAATCTTCACCAGTTTACCTGTGGCGACGATATAGTCGAGCTCACCACCAACAAGATAGAAGGTAGCTTTATCAGCTTTAATCTCAAGATGTCCCTGAGTCATCACTACATTGCCGGTATATGTTCCCATCTCTTTCTCTTGGTCATATTCCGCCTCATCAGAGATAATATCGAGAGGCTTATCTCGATCTTCTGGAAGGGCAAAGGCGCTTTGAGAAAAGCTAAAACCCACGAGCAAAGCGAGCCAAAGCCCTGGGCCTTTTTTGAGTAAGGCTGGTTTGAAAATGGTTTGAAGGATCATCTTATTGCTCCTCACTATTTTGAGTGAAAATTGATCGTGTATCTTTTAAGAGAGTATATTGTCCGGGCCCCGGAAAGCCAATCATTCCCACGCCTTCCATATAGCGGGAGGGCGACTCTAATGTGATGAAAAGATCGGTAGTTACGCGATCGCCCCGATCATGAATGAGCAGCTGCTCCGTCTTTACTGTAAGGGGCTCTCCTTTCTTTTCGTCCGGTTTATAGAGATAGACGTCCCGATTTAAGGTAATGAGGGAGCGATCTTCGGAGATATGGGCATGTTGGCTCTCGGCCGTCCAATCGATCTGACGCTCAAGGATAGGGAGATCTTCATAATGGACGAGATAAGGCTCATCAAGCTCAGAGCCTTTTTCACCATCGTAATGGCGCATATGGGTGCTATCGAGCACATAATTGAGAAAGCCATCAAGATCATACCGGACAATCTGATAATTAAAGAGCTCAAGTTGTGGTTCATCAGGAAGTTGAGGCGGCATCTCTTTATTATTCTCATGAATAAACCATGCTAAATAGAGCAAGAATGCGGTAAAGATTAGCAGCGCAAACTGTTTGATGATGGTTGAAAGCGTCATAAATGATTACTCGAGCCGGGAAAGGCCTCCGAAAATAAAGAATCTTATCTGATTTTAGCGCAAATTATCGCTCTCAGCAGAAGCGTTCTCGAAAATAGAGTGGCGGCACTAGGTTACTCTTAGGATTAAAAGCTTTAACAGCTGCTTTTAAAGATCATCTCAGGTGCGGGGAGAGATTAAGGCTCTAAGCTTTATAAGAGCCTTAATGATTAATTGCTCGGCTTTACGCTTTAGCGATGGGTGCGAATATTCATTTCACGATCTGCGGTAATCAGAAGATCAGCCCCTCGCGCAGCAAAAATGCCATTTGTCACCACCCCTGTAATCTGATTGATCGATGCTTCAAGTTGTAATGGGCTTGTGATTTTAAGGCCATGGGCATCAATAATAAGATTGTGATTATCGGTTACAAAGCCTTCGCGAATTTTGGGTTTTGCCCCCATTTTCTCTAATTGGCGCATCACATAGTGAGCTGCCATCGGGATCACCTCAACAGGGAGGGGGAATTTTCCTAAAGTCTCCACCAGCTTTGAATCATCTGCAATACAGATAAACTTTTTCGCATGGGCGGCGACGATCTTTTCACGGGTCAAAGCGCCCCCGCCCCCTTTGATCATCGCTAAGTTTTGATTAATCTCATCGGCGCCATCAATGTAGATGTCGAGCATCTCAACATCGGCAAGATCCACTACGGGAATGCCAAGAGCTTCAACCTGTTTTGTCGTTCGTTCTGAGCTAGAGGCGACCCCTTTAATTTTAAAGGGAAGGGTGGGGAATAGAGCAATTAAGCAGTCTACGGTCGATCCTGTTCCGAGGCCTAAAATTTCCCCTTCTTGAATATATTTAAGAGCGGCTTGAGCGACCGCCTCTTTTTGTTGCTGTGCTGTCATAAAAATAAAATGATTCCGTTCTGAGAATAGAGCTGGCGTCTATAGTTTCTGCGTGAATTAAACGTTTATCTAATGGCCATATTATTGTATAGTGTGAATCTTAATTATACTCTCAAAATTTGTAAAGGGAACAGAATGCCAATAGCTAAAAATAGTGTTGTTAAAGTTATTTACACGTTAACGAATGATCAAGGGGAGGTCCTTGATTCCAATAAAGGTCAAGAGCCGTTAGAATATATTCACGGCCATGGCATGATGATTCCAGGCTTTGAAAAAGCATTAGAAGGTGCAAAAGAGGGGCAAGAGATCTCTTTCACCGTAACACCAGAAGAGGGCTATGGAACACATAATGAAGATTTTATTATCGATGTTCCTCGTGAAGCATTTCCAGAAGATGAGGAAGTGCAGGTAGGTTGGCAAGTTACTGGTTCTACGCCAGATGGTCAGATGCAGATGTTCCGTGTCTTAGAAGTCTCGGATGAGAGCATTAAGCTTGATGGAAACCACCCGCTTGCAGGGGCAAATCTCAATTTTGAAGTTGAAGTTGTAGCACTCCGTGATGCAACAGAGCAAGAGATTGAGCATGGCCACGTTCATCCCGATGGAACAGACCACTAATTTTCGGCGGTAAATCAGTAGTCAACAATGTCTAGAAATAAGAGTTTTGAACTGAAGGGTGAGCTCTTTACGCTTACGGTGTTTCATCTTCGAAGCATCGATCTTAAGCAGGTCGAGGTCGATCTGACGGAGCGTTTAGCGGCAAACCCTCAATTTTTTAAACAGATTCCAGTAATTGTAGATCTTTCAGCAATTGGTGCAGGAAATAACCTGGACCTAAATTGGCTGAAGAATCTTCTTCTTTCAAAAGAGATCATTCCCGTTGCGCTTCGTGGCGTAACTGAAGAGATGCAGGCGCGTGCTATTAAGGCTGATTGGGCTATTTTGCCTGAGGGAATGGCTAAAGGAACTCCTGCTAAAGGGAGCGAAGAGCAGGTATCGTCAGCTAAGGAGAGCATGCCGCCGCAAGAAGAGGTGGCGGCAGAGCATCTTAAGAGCTCTTTAGTCAAAACACAGGTGCGTTCTGGGCAGCAGGTGCATATTGAAGAGGGTGATCTCATTATTATCAATAGCGTTAACGTGGGTGCTGAGCTTTTAGCGGATGGAAATATCCATGTTTATGGTGCGCTTCGAGGACGAGCTCTTGCGGGTATTCATGGAAATGAGGATGCCCGAATCTTCTGCCAATCTTTAGAAGCAGAGTTGATCTCAATCGCAGGACGTTATCAGATGCTTGAGGAGATCCCAGAAGAGCTTCATGGACAAGCCGTACAGATCTATCTGGAAAATGATGAATTAAAGATCGAGCAGTTTATTAAATAGTGAATATTTGGGAGAAATTGCGTGACACGAGTAGTAGTAGTGACCTCCGGTAAAGGAGGGGTAGGAAAGACCACAACAAGCGCGAGTATTGCAGCTGGATTAGCACGAAACGGCTATAAAACAGTCGTTATCGACTTTGACGTAGGTCTTCGTAACTTAGACTTAATCATGGGCTGTGAGCGCCGTGTGGTATATGATTTTGTGAATGTAGTGAATGATGAGGCAAATCTACAGCAGACCTTAATTAAGGATCGTCGCTTAGACAATCTCTTTATTTTACCTGCTTCACAAACTCGAGATAAAGATGCCTTAACCCTAGAAGGGGTTGAGAAGGTGATGAAATCATTAAAAGAGATGGAGTTTGACTTCATTATTTGTGATTCACCTGCAGGGATCGAAAAGGGTGCGCAGTTAGCCATGTATTTTGCGGATGATGCGATTATCACCACAAACCCTGAAGTCTCTTCAGTGCGAGATTCAGATCGTATCTTAGGCATTCTTTCAAGCAAGACGTTAAAAGCAGAAAAGGGCGAAGAGGTTAAACAGCATCTTATTATTAACCGCTACAACCCCTCTCGTGCAGATAGCGGAGATATGCTCTCAGTAACAGACGTCTTAGATATTCTCGGAATTCCATTGTTAGGTGTTGTTCCAGAATCGGGTGCGGTTTTACAATGCTCTAACGCAGGTGAGCCGGTGATTATGGATGAAGATTCTGATGCAGGACAGGCGTTTGATGATATTGTGCAGCGCTTTTTAGGGAAAGATTGTCCGCACCGTTTTATCGAGCCCCCGAAGAAAGGGTTCTTTGGTCGGATTTTTGGAGGCTAAAAAATGTTAAAACGTCTATTTGGCCGTCGTCGCCAATCGAATACAGCTTCAATCGCCAAAGAGCGTTTGCAAATTATCGTTGCTCATGAACGTGTGAAAAAAATGGATGGAAATCCAGATTTCATGAAGGATCTGCAACGGGATATTTTAGAAGTTGTGCGTCGCTATCTTCCTGTAGATGGAGAACAGATCAATATCGCGATGGAGCGTGAAGGTGAATGCGATGTTCTAGAGCTCAATATTGTTCTATCAGATGATGAAAAAGGGCAATAAGCCCCTGAAAAGAGCAGATTAATAAGATAGCCGTTGAGTCTCTCACGGCTATTTTTCTTTGGGACTTGCAATTTCTTAGGGTATCTAATATAACGAAATATTAGGGGAGAATTTATGCGTCTTGACAAGTGGCTCTGGGCTGCTCGATTTTACAAGACACGGCGCCTTGCAACGGAGGAGATTCGTAAGGGACGTGTTCAGGTAAATGGGGAAGTGGCTAAACCTGCCAAAATTATCTCTGTAGGTGATCGTTTACTTATTCGAAAGTTGCAAACCCTCTACGAAATTGAGGTGAAGGCACTTATCGAACAGCGTGGCCCTGCGTCTGTTGCTCAGACAATGTATGAGGAGAGTGCCGAGAGCATAGAGACCCGAGAACGGGAGCGGGAATTGCGAAAACTGTCCCCCATGATTCGGCCAGATAAGCCGAGTAGTCGAGAGAAAAGGCAGTTGCGAAATCTGCGTCAAGGTAGATATATAGAATAATTATATTGGAGAAGAGAAATGGGATATCGTAAAGAAGTTGATCTGTTAGGTGAGCTAGAGGTGCCAAACGAGGTCTATTACGGGATTCACACCTTACGAGCAGTCAATAACTTTACGCTATCTACCCAAACCAACCAAGACACCCCTCAGTTTATTCGTGGCTTAGTGGCGGTTAAAAAAGCCGCTGCGCTAGCAAATGCAGAGCTTGGCGCAATTAGCCAAGAGATTGCAGAGGCGATAATTCAAGCTTGCGATCTGCTGCTTAAAGATGAGACCTATTACGATCAATTTCCTGTGGACCTTTTCCAAGGGGGAGCAGGTACTTCATTTAATATGAATGTTAATGAAGTCATTGCCAATTTAGCGCTTGAATTGATCGGTAAAGAGAAGGGGGATTATCAATCGATTAATCCCAATGATCATGTTAATGAATCCCAATCAACGAATGACGCCTATCCTACCGGGATGCGTGTGGCTTTTTTTCGAGAATCAGAGGAGCTTTTAGAGCGGGCCTGTTATTTGCAAAAAGGTTTAGAGGCCAAGGCTAAAGAGTTTGAGCAAGTACTCAAGATGGGGAGAACCCAGCTTCAAGATGCGGTACCGATGAGTTTGGGGCAGGAATTTGGCGCCTTTGCTTTTCAGATTGAATCGGGCATCGAGTATATTAAAGAGGCGCGTAAAGCCCTTTTGACTGTGAACCTCGGGGGAACAGCGATTGGTACAGGGATTAATACCCCAGAAGGCTATAGTGAGCTTGCCGTTGCTAAGCTCTCTGAGATTACGGGGTATCCGTTTAAAGTTTCGCGCAATTTAATCGCCGCAACTTCTGATTTAACCGATTTTGTCCGCTTTCATGCGGCACTTAAAAGCTTTGCAGTTAAGCTTTCTAAAATCTCGAACGATCTTCGTCTTCTCTCTTCTGGACCTAGGGCGGGCTTAAAAGAGATCAATCTTCCAGAGTTGCAAGCGGGCAGTTCTATCATGCCTGCAAAGGTGAACCCAGTATTACCTGAAGCTGTGAATAATGCTTGCTTTAAAGTGATGGGTAATGATACGGCCGTTACCATGGCTGCAGAGGCAGGGCAGCTGCAGTTAAATGCGATGGAGCCTGTTATTGCGCAATCGACTTTTGAATCTTTAATGCTACTAAAAAATAGCTGTACTATTTTGCAAGATAAGTGTATTGAGGGAATCACCGCTAACGAGGCTTACTGCTTAAACTATATTTTAAATTCCATCGGTATTATTACTTATCTCAATCCTATTATTGGTCATAGTGAGGGGGATATTGTGGGCCGAATCTGTGCGAAAACAGGAAAAAGTGTTAAAGCAGTCGTGCTTGAACGGAATTTGATGGAAGAGGAAGAGATCGATCGTCTCTTTACACTTGAGCAATTGCGTAAAACCATCGGTTTAGAATAGTTGAGAAGAGATATTGAGTATTAAAATATGATTTATAAGCGTAACGAAGGGGGGCAAAAACCTCCGAAATATCTCTCATCGCCTCTCCTCGGAGAGGCGAAATTGTATCTTAAGGAATATGCGCGGGAATTTAGCCCTCATAGTGTTGAGGTTAAGCGAAATGCCATCACACAATTTATCCAATTTTTAGTAGAGCGTAATATCACGGATTGGGCTAAGTGTGATGAGAAGCTTGTGCGAGATTATATTATCTATCGTTCTCGTAGAGTTCCTGAAGGGGCGCGTGAGAGATTAAGTGCCTCAAGCCTGCAAACACAGCTGGCTTCAATACGTCTCTTTTTCGATTTTTTAGTGGAAGAGCGACAGATCTCTTATAATCCGGCAAAGTTAATTTCAGCTCCTAAAAGTGGTAAACGGCTACCAAAAATTGTGGAAGTGGATCTACTGCAAAAAATTTTAGATCGCCCGCCAAGAGATGAGTTAGAGGTAAGGGATCTGGCTATTTGTGAACTGCTCTATTCCAGCGGTCTTCGACTTTCAGAGCTTGCTGCGTTAAATCTAAAAAGTATTGATGCTAAAGAGCGAGAGGTCTACATTGCAGATGGTAAAGGTGGGAAAGATCGTATTGTACCTGTTGGCCGGGCTGCTCTAAAAGCCCTTGAGCGTTGGTTGCCGATTCGAGAGAGCTGGTTTGAAAAACTTGAAGAGATAAAGGATGAGAATGCGCTCTTTATTAGCCAGCGTGGTAATCGTTTAAGTAGCCGGCAGATTAGCAATCGAGTAAAACGTTATGCGATGGAATCGGGGGTAAATATTAATCTCCACCCCCATCTATTAAGGCATTCTATGGCCACGCATATATTAGAATCGAGCCAGGATATTCGTCTGGTGCAGGAGCTATTGGGGCATGCTGATATCTCCACGACTCAAGTCTATACACATTTGGATTTCGGTCATCTCTCAAAAGTCTTTGATGCAGCTCACCCTCGGGCGCATAGTCGCAGACGCAAAGGCAAGCATAAGCCGAAAGAGTGATTCAAGAAGAGATTAAAAGTTAAGAGAAAAAATCCCGAGCAACTCTCTGTTACTCGGGATTTTTAAATCGTACTTAAAATAAATTAGGACTCTTCTTTTAAGAGGAATCGATTATTTTGATCGACTCTGGACTCTAAATTAGAGAGTCTCACCACCTACTGGGCGGTTACATGGGCAGAGCTCGTCTGTTTGAAGCGCATCAAGGATACGTAAAACTTCAGGAACGTTACGGCCTACTGCATCTGGGTTAACAGATACGTGTTGGATAACGTTGTGTGGGTCAACGATGAACGTTGCACGTAAGCACACGCCAGAAGCTGCATCACGTACACCAAGCATATCTACTAAGTTACCTGCAGGGTCTGCAAAAGAGTAGTGACCAAGCTTATCTAAATCTGGATGGTCGCGTCTCCATGCAAGCTTACAGAATTCGTTATCTGTAGAGCCGCCCATAAGTACCGCATCACGGTCTGCAAAATCTTGTGCGATCTTGTCAAACTCAACGATCTCTGTAGGGCATACAAATGTGAAATCTTTAGGATAGAAGTAGATGATTTTCCACTTACCTGGGAATGACTTCTCAGTAATTGTTTCAAACGCTGATTCACCATTCTCTTCAGGAAGGTTAAAACCAGGCTTAGCTGCAATTACCTCAAACGGATCTAAGGTATCGCCAACAGTTTTTGCACTACCGTACATAAAGTCTGTTTCAAAAGTCATTGAAATCTCCTTTTCAATTGATGATTAAAAATTGGATGGAGGAAGGGGGCTATCATCGCTCCAAATCTCCTACATCCTTCATAATATGAATTCTTACCTGATAATTCAACGAGAAGCGTTATTGAATTATTTAAATAGAGTCATAACCTAATTTGATGGAGTCGGTTCATTTTCTCCATTTTTTCCTTCCTTTTCAGCTTTCGCTTTCTCCGCGGGAGCAGGCTCTATTTTAAGCGCCTTTTCTACGGGCTTTTCCCGTTTTGGAGCAGAAGTTTTTAAGGACTCTTTTGGGGAGTCTTCTTTCACCTCTTTAGCGGTAGCTTCTTGTCTGTTATCACGCTTCTCATGAGAATTGTTTTGAGTTCTCTCCTCTTTTTTTGCTGGAGAGGCTTCTGCAGCTGACCCGCTGTCGTTAGAGGACTTCTCTTTAGCGGGGCTGTTATTTGCAGATCTTTCGTTAACCTCGGGATGAGTTGAACGTGTTTTTCTTTCATTCTCTCTATTATCCGCCTTAGTGTGTGAAGAGACAGGCTCTTTAGCAGGCACTTTCTCTTCATTTTTTGGCGCTTGAGACTCTTTATGCTCCTTTTCAGCAGCTTCATGTTTGGGAGCGGCGGGTATTCGGGGGCGTCCTGAGCGGATAACACGCTCGCGAATTTCGCCATTCACCTCAACTTTTTGAATCGCTTCACCCTCTGCATTAACTTGGGTTTTAGGCGCTCTCGCTTTTTGAGGGGCATTCTCTTGAGAAGCTCCTTTACTCTGCTTATTCTCTTGAGCTTTTGTAACTTCATTTTGCTCAGGAGCTTGGGCTTTTTGCTGGCGATTTTCTCGGCGCTCTGGTGACTGAGAGTCTTTGGCATTAATGTCTGCTCGATCATTTCGATCATTTCGATCATTTTGACGTTGACGATTTTGCGTCTCTTGTGCGCTTTTTTCATCACCAATGTTGCCATTTTGATTGCGTTGGCGACGATTCTGATTACGCTCTTGATGAGCCTGTTCTTGGGAGCGCTCATTGCGATCTTGACGTTGTTGGCGATTATTTTGCTCATTTTGTCCTTGCTGATTGCGGCGCTGATTATTGCGCTGCTGGCGAGGCTCTTGATTTTTTTGAGCATTTTGTGTCGCACTTTGCCCTTGATTGCTCTGATTAAACTCTGCGTTGCTATCTACCTTACGCTCAACCGTTTCGATGCTATTTCGACTCGGATGATTGTGACGTTGATTGCGTTGACGTTGATTATTACGCTGATTCCCTCGGTTATTGCGGGAATTATTGCGATTATTGTTACGCGAGTTTTGACGATCATTCTGTGAGCGACGATTTGTGCGTTTTTTATCTTTTTTCGCTTTCTTGTCGTTACCCTGATCGCTAAGACCAAAGAGCTTCTTTACTGCATTGGTTAGCGATGCGAGCAGCCCCTCATCCTGTTTTTTCGCACTTGATGCGATTTGGGGCGGCGGCGCCATTGGTGAAATCCCGGAAACCGCAGGTTTTTCAATAATCTTTTTATTTTGAGTAATCGCTTTTGCTCGGAGCTCATCATCGGAGAAGTGCTCTTTAACAATATGAGATTCGCTATCTTGATCGATCGTATCGTCGCTGGTGCGATAACGGGTGATATTGAAGTGGGGCGTTTCAAGCTCAGGATTAGGAATAATAATCACACGAACTTTCAAGCGCTCTTCGATATCTTCTACATCGGCCCGCTTCTCATTTAAGAGATAAACAGAGACATCGATCGGGAGTTGCACGATCAACTCTGCAGTTTTCTCTTTTAAGCACTCTTCCTCAATAAGGCGCAAAATTCCAAGGGCAAGAGATTTTGTATCGCGAATGGTGCCCTGGCCATCACAACGAGGACAGCTGATATGAGAAGTTTCATCAAGCGAGGGGCGTAGACGTTGACGCGACATCTCTAAAAGCCCAAAGCGGGAGATCTGCCCCACTTGAATACGTGCGCGATCAGAGGCTAAAGCATCATGTAGGCGGCTCTCCACCTTGCGTTGATTTTTGTTATCGAGCATATCGATAAAGTCGATAACAATTAATCCCCCTAAGTCTCGCAGTTTTAATTGTCTTGCAATCTCTTCTGCGGCTTCTAGGTTAGTATTGAGAGCTGTCTCTTCGATATCTGCCCCGCGAGTTGAGCGGCCTGAGTTAATATCGATGGAGACTAGTGCTTCTGTATGGTCAAAGACTAGCGCGCCACCCGAGGGGAGTCGTACATCTCGCTGATAGGCTGTTTGAATCTGAGATTCTACCTGAAAGCGGGTAAAGAGCGGGATATGATCCTCATAAAGTTTAATCTTATCGCCAATTTGCGGCATGATGTTTTTGATGAAAACTTCCGCCTCCTTATAAACTTCAGGGCTATCGATAAGAATTTCACCAATATCACTACGATAGTAGTCGCGAAGTGCACGAATAATAATGTTGCTCTCTTGGAAGATTAAGAAAGGCGCCTTCTTTTGGCCCGCATCTAAAATCGCTTCCCAGAGCATAATGAGGTAATCCAGATCCCACTGGAGCTCTTCGGTAGTGCGGCCCATTCCGGCTGTACGCACTATAAGTCCCATCTCTTCAGGGATCTGTAAACCTGCCATCGCTTCTCGAATTTCAGCCCGTTGTTTACCTGAAATTCGGCGAGAAACCCCACCTGCGCGGGGATTATTGGGCATTAAAACTAAATAACGGCCAGCGAGGGATACAAACGTAGTCAGCGCTGCACCTTTATTGCCTCGCTCCTCGCGTTCTACTTGCACAATAACTTCCATTCCCTCTTCGAGAAGATCTTTTACAAGTGCATTATTATCTTCTGTACTTTTAAAGTAATCTTTTGCGATCTCTTTAAAGGGGAGAAAACCGTGCCGTTCTGAGCCGTAATCAACAAAACAGGCTTCAAGGGAGGGCTCTATACGGGTGATCCTTCCTTTGTAGACGTTCGCTTTTTTCTGTTTTGTTGCAATATTTTCAATATCTAAATCATATAAATGTTGTCCATCAACTAAGGCAACTCGCATCTCTTCTTGCTGAGTTGCATTGATTAGCATTCGCTTCATTTTGTCTCCAAAAGGCGCAATAGACGGGTAAGCATCATCTGAATGCTTAAAGATTATCAACCAGGCTTTAAAAGCTCTTTAGCTCAAGCGTTCAGTGGCGTTGCGATCTATTGACCTAATAAAATTGTTATTATTTTTTGGCCTGTAGAAATAGCCCAACTGACTTTTGTCGAGTGGGCTAGATCTAGCTTCCATTTTTTAATGATATGTATCGTATCTATAAATTATCGAGGCAGAATCTAGTTACCCGACTGACGAGCGCGTTGTGCGACTTCGATAATTTGACGATTGCGCTTGATGAGATCTTGATTTTGCGTAAAGCTGATCGATTTATTCGCCATCTGTTCCGCTGCAGAATAGTTATTCTGATGGAGGCGGATCTGCGCTAAGTCATACCAAATGCTGGCATTTCTTGGCTCAAGACGAACAGCACGCTCAAGGGAGCCTGCGGCTTTATTTAAGTTATTCTCTTGTACGGCTTTTCGAGCATCATCAAGCAGTGCTTTTACCGCATTCCCACCTGTTGGTGCAGGGGGAGGAGTTTGCGGTGCTGTATTAGATGCAACCTGTGTAGTGCCACTATTTGCTGGTGGTACATACGCAGGAGGAATCGCAGCGGGCGGAGGGGTTGAGGTTCCGCTATTTGCCGCAGGCGGGATCATAGCACCACTATTTGTGGTATTAGGAAACGCTGGCGGCGGATTGTTTTGCTGATTTTGTAAGAAACTTACCTCATTGTTTTGGGGTAAGGGTTGCGGAGCAGCATCATTTAAAGGGTAAACCTTAGCTGCAGGGCCTTCGTTAAATACAGGTTCAGTGGGTTGACCAGGCATAGGGCGAACTCTTGCGCCTTGAGGATGCTCGGTAACACATGCTGTAAGAAAGAAAAGGCTGATAAGTAAAATGGTATTTTTATTCACGAAAATATCCTTAAAAACTCAATTCGGGTTCATAAAACTTGCCATAAAAAGGGCAAGTTATGACAACCGATAATTTACCATAAATTGTACTACTAATATAGATCACTTTAGAGGCGGGAACGGCATTTTATAAGCTGCCATTCCCCCGCTGTTATACTCTTTATGCCCTGTTTCGAAGAGTCTCCTTCAATTCTGGGCTGATATTTTATTTTCCCTCTTTCTGATAGCTGATAAGAAAGAGGGCAGTTGATAAGTCCTTTTATTGAGCAGACTTATCGGAAGTTTTACTCGATTAATCGAAGATAAAGCCCCCGGCATCTGGCACTTCAGGCGCATAGTAGCACTCGCTGTGGTAGATCGGCTCATATCCTTTAATAAAGGGGAGTTCACGCACCACAGTGTTTGGGCAAGGAGGCGATGGAGGCAGAAGCCCTGTGGATAAATCCACCTTGCGTTCTACAATATCATTCGGCTTTGTGAGCACTACATCTTCAAGGTGAAGGTTTTGTAGCGCGGCTGTCCAAATAGGGAGTGCGCCGGCAGAACCGGTCAAGCGGCGAATAGTTCGGTTGTCATCTCTTCCAACCCACGCAACTGCTGTGTAGTTTCCTGTAAATCCGGCAAACCAACTATCTCGATAATCATTGGTGGTTCCTGTTTTTGCGGCAATCCTTACCCCTAAGCGATTCTTTGCAGTACGGGCCGTTCCTGCTTCAGCAACTTCCACCATTGCTCGGGTAATGAGATAGGTAGGGGCGGGGTAGATCGCTTGTGTGGGATTGATCTCATCTCTATCGATACGGTTGCTATTAATATCTGTAACCTCGCGGATCGCTCTTAAGGGGGCGTAGTAGCCTGAGTTTGCGATGGTTGAGTAGATTTGCGCCACTTCAAGGGGTGGAAGATCCACAGAACCTAGCAAAGAGGCAGGCACAGCGGGGATATCATATTTAATAGGATTCACTCCTAAGCGGTAGAGAGTATCGATCACTTCCCGTAGTCCAACATCCATTCCGAGGCGAATGGTGGGGATATTGTATGATTTTGCTAGAGAGGTAATCAGTGGCACCCAACCATGGAGGCGGCGGTCATAGTTATTTGGCGACCATTTTTTGCCCCCAATGACCATATTGAGCGGTGTCTCATCATCTAAAAGAGTGGCGAGAGAGAAGCGTGCCGGCTCCTCAAGAGCTCTTAGGTAAACAAAGGGTTTAACTAATGAGCCAATGGGGCGATTGGTGTTAAGCGCGCGGTTAAAGCCCGCTTGGCGAATGTTTCGATCCCCCACAATAGCGGCAACTTCACCGGTTTGGTTTTTAGTAATGACTAGAGCGCCCTGAAGAATGCCTGAGCTTAATCCCCGGTTTTTCTCAATGCTTGTAAGGGTGTTTACCACTGCTCGTTCTGCATGATATTGAGTGATTGGGTCGAGCGTAGTAAAGATCCGTAATCCTCCCGAGGTAAGGTCTTCTGTGGTGTAGTGATCTTTTAGTTGTTTGTGCACAAGCTCCACAAATGCGGGGTACTTGGTATTCGCGCGCGGTGGATTTTGGAGAATATTCAGAGGCTCTGCTTTTGCGATCTCCGCTTCATCGGCAGCAATTAAATTTTGTTCTACCAAAACATCTAAGATGAGATTACGGCGCTTTAGCGCAGTTTCAGGGTTTCGGCGAGGATTGTAGATTGAGGGACTCGGAATAGTGGCAACGAGGGTTGCAATCTCATTGATAGAGAGCTCTCCTACAGGTTTACCAAAGAAGAAACGGCTAGCTAGACCAAAGCCATGGATCGCACGATCTCCATCTTGGGAGAGATAGATCTCATTGGCATAAGCTTCTAAGATCTCATCTTTACTAAAGCGCCAATCGATCACAATCGCATAAAACATCTCTTGAATTTTGCGCTGTAGGGTCTTTTCGCTGGTTAAGAAGTAGTTTTTGATAAGTTGCTGGGTTAAGGTCGATCCCCCTTGCACGTTGCGCCCAGCTTTAAAGTTGGCAATAAGTGCGCGGACGATCCCTTTGGGGTTGATTCCCATATGTTGATAGAAGGCGCGATCTTCCATCGCTAATAGGGCGTCAACTAGCAGTGGCGGGATCTCTTCCCGCTTAAGCAAAATTCTATCCTCGTTGTGTGTAGGATAGATGGAGGCAATTAATAGCGGCTCAATACGGGCAAGCGCAACATCTTCCCCACTGTTGCGTCGCTTAATGGCGCTAATTTTATTGTTTTTAAAATGTATGCTCAGCGTTTGTGACTCTTCAAAGCCATCACTATAGGTAAAGGGGCGGGTATGAACATGAATAACATTCCCTTCCTCTTTATAAGTTCCGGGCTGATTGAGCGATGTAGAGGGGCGATAGAGGATCATCTCAAGCTCTTGGATCATCTCTTTCGGTTTGACAGGATTCCCCACAAATAATTCTAAGGGGCGCGCATAGACGCGAGCAGGAAGCGCCCATTTACGATTGGTAAACTCAGGGGTCACCTCGTTGTCGGCTTTAATTAAGAAGTAGCCGAAGATGGGTAGGGTAAGCAGGCCTATTATTAAAATCACCGAGATTAAAAGCCGGGTGAGGTAAGAGACTGCACGATTAATTTTCTCTCCTAAAGAGAGGCGTTTACGCTGAGATGTCATATAAAACTACTTGGGGAAAGAAATAGGGATTCATTTTTAAGACTCAAGAGGCGATGGTTGCCCCTGAATCGGCATATTAAATAGGTTTTGTATTATATAAGATTGTGCTACTAATGAGAAATAATGTTTCAGCATATTAGTGCTAGTACGCAAGGGCAAATATTCGCTATAATTAAGGGCAACTAAGCATTCATTGTTTACAAATAGTAAAGGATAGAAAGAGACGATGGCTGACGATAATGGTAGTAGGAAGAGCGAATCTTGGCTGCAGAGGCTAGGATTCGATAAGAGTAAAGAGGTCACGCTTGAGAGCCTTATTGAGGATACAGAGCGGGCTCAAGAATTAGGTTTAATTAGTGATGATTCCGCTCAGATGATCCGTTCCATTATTGCTGGGTCTAACCAATTAGTGCGGGATATTATGATCCCCCGGGCTAAGATGGTGATGATCTCCATTGATGACCCTTTTGAGGAGAGCCTAGAGAAGATCATCGCCTCAGGGCACTCCCGTTTTCCAGTCTTATCGGATAACCATGAGGAGATTATTGGCCTTCTCCTTTCAAAAGATCTGCTTCCCCATGTGGGTGAGAGTTCAATCGATATCGCCCCCCTTATTCGCCCGGTAGATTATGTGCCGGAGGGGAAATTTGTCACCGCTTTGATTAATGAGTTTCGAACAAAGCGAACGCATATGGCCTTGGTGGTTGATGAGTATGGTTCTGTTTCAGGCTTGATCACCATCGAGGATCTATTAGAGCAGATTGTGGGCAGTATCGATGATGAGCACGATGTCGAGCGAAAAGAAGAGCCTCTTATTAAAGCCATGGGGGATCGTTACATCGTTAACGCGCTTATTCCGCTTGAGGATTTTAACGCTTACTTTAAAGTTAATGTTGAAGAGGAAGATGTGGAGACCTTAAGCGGTTTATTGATGAAAACTGCCGGCAGCCTTCCTTCTGAAAATGATGTTATTGAGCTAGATGAGATGCTCTTTAAAGTGCTCCCTTATAGTGGAAATTATATTAACTATGTGGAGCTTACCTTTCAGGATGCATAAATTGAGTGCAAAAGATGAACTTGATTTGACAGACACAGAAAATTTGGCATAATAGCAATCCTTAATTCCTCGATAGCTCAGTTGGTAGTAGCACATGACTGTTAATCATGGGGTCCCTGGTTCGAGCCCAGGTCGAGGAGCCAGATCAAACCCAAATCATTTCGGTGATTTGGGTTTTTTTGTTCCTATAAATCTCTTATGATAGGGGCTTCTTTAAATATTTCTCAAGGCAAGATGAAACAACGATTCATTCAACTCCCTACAATCAGCAGAAGCGGGGCAAAATTCTCTCTGCTGATCACTTTTATCACATCTTTGCTTTTTCCGTTCGCCCTTTATGGGGCTGAGCGAGAGCGTGAGATCTCTATTTTACGGCTTTCGACATCGGAGCTTGATCGTGCGATTAGCGATCTACTCTGTTTGAGTTATGAGGTGATCCATCCTCTTTATAGTTGTAGTGAAGGCTTTGTGGAACAAGAGCGTTTTACGGAGGAATTTAAAAAAGGCAAAAAGGCTCGAGCAGCGAGGCGTAAAGCGAGAAAAGAGGGCGAGGATCAGACACCAGGGGTCTCCTCGGGGGAGGTGGAATCTTCTACAGATTTACAAAGTGCAGAGATATCTGAACCGATAGTAGAAGAGGTAGAGGGTTTAGAGGGATTGAAACGTCTGGCGTTACAGCAAAATAACCCCGAGTTGTGGGAGTTTGATTTTATTATCACCTCTGAACAATATTTTAATGAGGTACTCAAGGGGGAATATCAGCTTCTCTTACCCCTTTATCAAAAAGCATTTACAGCGATTACCCGCTCTGGGGCGGCTAATGAGGTATTTGATCGGGATAATATCTTTGGGGTGCTTAATCAAGACTTTCAGTTAGAGGTGGCTCGAAATGTCTTATCGGCCGTAAACTTAAAGAAAGAGGAGCTCGTGATCGGCCGTTATAAAGAGGCGGAGATGATGGAAGCCTTCTGCCAGTTTGATATTAATGTCGCTTTTGTGACAGGAACACACCCCGATAGTTTAATTCGCAAGCTCAATACTCTATGTGATGGAAAGCCTGTCTCTATTGCTCGCTCTTTGCCGAAAGATTTCTTCCAGCGCAACCGTTATCTCTATCGCACGACGATTGCTAAAGAGTATTATTGGCGTTTAGCTGAGGATATAGAGACCTTAAGTGCCCGCTATCTTTTGGCGGTTAATAAAGATCTATCGGCGAAGCGGATTGAGGAGGTTTTAGGGAGTTTGATGAATGAAGTGATGCACGAATCGGCGACAGCCATTACTGCGGAAAATATTTTGCGCAATTATGAAAACTTGCAGACGAAGCTCCATCCTTTAGGGGAGTTGATGATTCGTCGTGATCTCCTGAAAGAAGAGATTGAGGTGCCTGAAGAAAAAGCGTCAGATTTAGATCAGCAGATTCAAAAAGAGCTGGAAATTCTGGAGGGCAAAGAGATTCCACAAAAGGAAGTTCGGGGCGTTAAGGTGCTAGAAAAGTTGCCCTCACTTCTGCCGGAAGAGAGGGCAACTTCAACGCCGGCTGTACTCTCTGAGTAACTCGGAAGAGGTGCTTTAACTCTCTTCTAAAAAAGAACGCACCCGCTGGAGGATCGATGCAGTTGTTTCCGGTTTATTAACATCAAAAACATGAAGCTCTTGTTCTCTACGTAGCCAAGTTCGTTGCCGTTTGGCATATTGCCGAGTAGCAATAATGGCGAGCTCAATTGCTTCATCGAGGGTGTGCTCTCCTTCAAGAAACTCCCAAATTTGCCGATAACCCACAGCTCGCATAGAGGGATAGTCGAGGTCGAGTGCGGGATATTCCTGGCGTAGAGAGCGTATCTCGTCCACTAAACCCCGCTCGATCATTTGATGATAGCGCTCGGCGATTTTGCGATTACGGCCGGTAACATCATTATTTTGTAGTGCAATCTTTATGAAGGGGTAAGGGAGACCTTCCCGTTTAGGGAGCTGCCAATAATAGGTGAGGGGTTTCCCTGTCTCTAAGTAGACGCTCAGCGCTCGGAGAATGCGCTGTGTATCATTAGGATTAATCCGTGCCCCGCTTTCAGGATCGACCTCCGTAAGCTGTTGATGAAGTGTTTCGAGTCCTTCCTCTTCAGCCTGTTGATTTAAATTCGCTAAAATTTCGGGAGAGACTTTCGGGATGGGGGAGATTCCTTCAAGTAGCGTGCGAAAATAGAGAAAAGTCCCTCCGGCAAGAAGTGGGATTTTTCCGTTAGCAAAGCTCTCTTCAATAGCGTTTGTTGCATCGATACGAAAATTTGCGGCAGAGTAGCGCTCTGTAGGTTCGCAAATATCGATCATTTTATGCGGATATTGCGCTAAAACATCCGCTTCTGGCTTTGCGGTGCCGATATCCATCCCTTTATAGATCATGGCTGAGTCCACAGAGATAATCTCAATCGGGAGCTGATCCGCTAGGCGCATTGCGGTTTCTGTTTTTCCTGTTGCGGTGGGCCCCATTAAACAAATTACTCTCTTATTCATGTAAAATCCCTTATGATTATCTTGCGAAATATCGCGCGCCATATCGTAAAACATCAAAAGGCTAGTATACCGTAATGACAAAGCATTGGACGACCCTTGAAGATCTTTATCAGCACAAAGAGTTATCACCAAGCCCCGAGCTTGAGCAGGTTTCCCAAGAGTTTCAGATTAAAGTGAGCCCTACCATGCAGGGGCAAATTGCAGATAATAGTCCTGATGATCCTATCTACCGGCAATTTATCCCCTCTACAGAAGAGCTTAATATCTTGCCTGAAGAGCTCTATGATCCCATCGGTGACCGTAGATTTACGCCTGTTGAAGGGATTGTTCATCGTTACGAGGATCGTGCACTCTTAAAGTTAACTCAACTTTGTGAGGTCTACTGCCGCTTCTGTTTCCGCAAAGAGATGATCGGCCACAAGGGGGAGACGCTCTCTGAAGAGGAGCTTATAAATGCATTAAACTATATTGAGCAGACACCCTCCTTATGGGAGATTATTCTGACTGGGGGAGATCCTCTCATTCTTTCAGCCCGCCGTCTTGAGCGAGTCTTTAACGCACTTGTGAAGATTCCCCATATCCGTCACCTCCGAATTCATACCCGTATTCCCGTCGTTTCTCCAGAGCGTATCTCTTTAGCGCATCTTGAGCTTATTGAGAAGACCATCGATGCAGGTTTAGCGATCTCCGTAGTCATTCATGCGAATCATGCCCAGGAGTTTACTCCCGCAGCTCGGGAGGTATTATTGAAATTACGGCGTAAGGGAGCACTTCTTCTCTCTCAGTCGGTATTGCTTAAGGGAGTGAATGACAGCTATGAGGCGCTTTCTGAATTGATGTATGCCTTTATAGAGCATGGTATTAAGCCTTACTATCTCCATCAGATGGATTTAGCACGGGGCACAAGCCATTTTACAGTAGAGAAAGAGCGGGGAAGAGCGTTGATTAAGGCTCTACGTAAAGGAGTTGCCGGCATCTGTGTGCCCACTTATATCGTAGAGATTCCCGAAGGCGAAGGTAAGCGGGTTTTAGCTTAAAATTAACCACAGAAGATTTTTAAGCCTCTAATTCTAAAAGTAGAGATTGTGCAGTTGTACGAATTTTTGCTCCGCCAAAGAGTAGACGCCAGCGATTTCCCCCATATTGACGCCAAAGCATCGCCGCTCGCACACCCGCTAGCAAAAGGGTGCGAACCTCATTGACTATGCGATCTTGGCTTAAAAGATTTTGATCCCCCCGGATCATAATTCTAGGTGTTAAAAGACTCAAGGTTTGCGTATAGAGATCAGCAAGGCTTGCCAAAATATTCTCATGATCAAGCTCAAAGTGATCGAGGCGCGTTGCGCTATTTTCAATGCCTGCAGCAAGATGAGTTAAAGTTTCGGGGCTACGGCTTAGGCTTCGCTCAAGGGCAATAATTCCCGCAAAATAGAGGCGCACCTGCGGGGGGGCAGCCTGTACACCCTTAGCTAAGAGAGTAAGCCCGGGGGCAAGATTTTGCTCTCCATCGTAGACATCTGCAAGATTTTCGGGCGCTGTTTGAAAGATAGAGTGAATCAACGGATTGCGCGCTCTTGGATCACTTGTCCCGCTCTCTGCAAGACGGTGAACTAACGAAGCGCTCTGAAAAATTGCCGCTAATGCGAATACTTGATTCCTATCCATCACTCATACCTAATGTAAATTAAATTTATAGAAAGAGATCTTCATCTCTTTCTATGGATACTTATCCTTTGATAATAGCAGAGGCAGAATCTTTGCTGAAGTGAAAGTGAGGGATTACCGAAATTTCCAAAACATTTGGGTAAATATCGCCATGAACAGCTTAGCTCCTTGTCAGGCGATATCCCCCTTATGAAAATTATTTATATGAGCTTCAGATGCTTCCAAATAGAAGCGTATTTCTTCGCTTTAGGAATATGTTTACGCACAAAGAGTTCTATTCCCTCTTCTCGATTACAAGATTCAGAGGAGTTCTCCTTACGAGGATAAATATTCAGTTTGCCCAGAAAGTCAAACATCCCACCTGCAATCTCTTGATCGCTCATCGTAGGATTCTCTGATACCACTTTTATATAAGCAGCATAAATCAGTCCTATTTTTGAATATCCCGTCCCTAGTACAGGAGAAACCAACTCATTAATATTTCTTCTTGGCATCAGATTATGAATAATATAATCATTATATCGTTGACTCTTGTCGATTATAGATTGATCTGGCGAAGGATTATATACAACGCCAAAATCACCTCTTTTTATCTTAATCACTAATATTTTTAAGAGGGTATGCCAGCCATAGTTTGAAGGGAGTGCTTCTAAAAGTTCAGCAAAACTTTTTGGTCGATAATCCTCGGCACACAAGCAATCCGCAATAGGCTCAAAAAGATCACTTTTAATCTCCGTTGATCCCGATTTAAACATCTTATTGTCAAGCTCTTCTCGCAAATTAAAAGAGATAAAGTGCCACTCTTTTAAACGATCTAATTGCTGTAGCTCGTTTAGACGATACCCCCCTTTCATAAAGAGGTCTTTTCTAAATGATTCTTTTAAAAATGTATCGCGCCACATCTCTCGATCAATTAAAGGCTGCGTTTCTAGAAAGGTTGTAATCGATTCAGAGAAACGATAAGGATCGACAATTTCATTAAAATACATACTCCCGACAAAGCTGAGCTTCGCATCATCAAAATGTTGCGTTACTTGCTCTAAAGTCATCGGTTTCCAATGCTCATTCAAATACTCATGAATCAGATAATTGTAATTACCCAAATTGATCTGTTTTTTAATGAAATTCCAGCTGATGTTAAGCTGTGAATTATTCTCTAAAAGCTCTGGAAATTGTGTAAAGATCTCGTCAAAATAGGAAAAGGTCTTTTCTGCCTTCTCCTGCGGTGATCCAGATAGGCTAGCATGGTAGCGATATAATCTATTTTTCCACTCTACAAAATGATTATGTCCTGCGCTACAGTTATAACTGATATGGAATAATCCTCCAGGCTTTAGGAATTTCTTAACAATATCCACAATAAAGCGTTGATTAATCTCGCTAATCCAGCTCCAAACACCATGAATGGCAATAGTGTCACATTGAGGAATATCATCTCGTTGCAATAACTCTTCAAAACTTTGATCCGTAAAATTTGCTTGAACGCCGGAATGGGAAGAGATCAGATTTGCAAATGTAATATGACTTGGATTGAAATCATTTCCAAAATACTGCCCTTTATGTGAAGCGGCATGAATATTTGCGGATAATCCTTGCCCAATACCAAGTTCAAGATGTACATCGCTATCACTCTCAGGCTTAACATCATAACCATGCACAAGTGCGGCAAAGCGCATCTGTGTTGGACTTAAATTGGGGTAATAACCAAATGTATACTCAATATCTGTGCGGTAACCATCATTCCAAAGCATATTTTATTCCTGAGAATCTTTTTATACTACTAAAGCTATAAACTAGCACCCTGAAACCTATGTTGATATCTTAAGGCATAATGGATTTTATTTTTTGTTAAATCATCACTTTTAACCAAAATGATCAAACCTTAAAATCTATTTTAATATTTAAAGCTTCAAAACACTTAAAAAATTAATCACTTGCATCTATATTTATAATCTCAAACCATCAAAATCAGATCTTACAATCTTATCTCGAGCTTAAATATATTAGGCATTATGCTAATTTTCTAGAATAAAAAAACCCGTTACATTTCTCAGTGTAACGGGTTTTCTCAATTATGGTGCCTAGGGCCGGAATCGAACCGGCACGACCGTTATAAGGGTCGGCAGATTTTAAGTCTGCTGCGTCTACCAATTTCGCCACCCAGGCAAGGTGTTCTTAAGTAGAGGTTGAATAATACAGATAAAATTCTTTCTTTGCAAGGGGTGATCGAAAATAGAGCAGGGAATTTAGAGCTCCTTATGAGGGGAGAATCATTGCTGGTTTTATAGGATTGTAGAGTTTTTAAAGTCAGGGACGGGATGCTGGGGAAAACATTCTAAAAATGGGGTAGAGTAAATAAGTTCTTTTCTCGGCAGGAGTTGATGGATGGTAAATTCAATAGAGCGTAGCAATAGAGATTTGCAAAGATTCGAGTTTGAGGGGATTGTGAATTTCCGGGATCTTGGAGGCTTAAAGGGTGCCGATAACGGAATGATTTTACCGGGGCGGATCTTTCGAAGCGCAACCTTTGATTTTGCAACAAAAAAGGATTATGAAAAGTTGAAAGCGATGGAGATCGATCTCTTTATCGATTTTCGCATGCCGACTGAATCGAAAGCCGCAAACTCAAAACGGCAGATGTTTAGCCAGCATTTTAACCGCTTACCGCAGCCGATTAATGTGGGAGATTTCTTTAGCCCAGAGCGAGTTGCACGTCTGCGGGAGATTAATGCAGAAGAAGCGCGGGAGATCTTTATTGAGATGTATCGTGCATTTCCCTTTCGTTACCCCTCTATTTTTCAGCGGGTATTTCAGGAGTTGATGACTCAAGAGCGGGTGGTTTACCATTGTAGTGCCGGGAAGGATAGAACAGGGATAACAAGCTTTTTAGTACTCTCTGCATTAGGTGTGCATCGGGATGATATTTTAAATAATTTTTTAGAATCTAATGAACATGCTGAAGCGTTGCATAATCTTTTTAGAGCAGCAAGACCTAAAGAGGAGCGTATAGATCCGCAGTTAGAAGCTTTTTATAAGAAGATCCGTACTGTAGATGAGGCTTACCTATTAGCGGCAGAGAGAGAGATTAACGCCGCTTTTGGAAATATTGAGCGCTATCTTATCCAAGAATTAGGTGTGGATGTAGAAGCCTTTCGTCGGCGTTATTTGTGTTAATAGAGTCTTAGATTGCCCAGATAAGAAGTAGGCTCATCGGAAGAATTAACCCTAAAGCGAATAGTAAACGGATAAGGGCAGAGGTGGTGAGCAAGCTAAAGGGAAGTTTTCTGGATGCTGATTTGTACGGTTTCATGATTCTTTAGAAGATTGTTGACGCTATCTAATTGGGATTGTAAGCAGAAAGTAGGGTAAATAATGAGCGGCAAATTGCCGCCCCTTAAGTGTTAAGCGATCCTTACAGAAACTTAAAGACTGCCGCAAGAATAATCAGCATAATTAAGATACCCGCAAAGGGGCGATCTTTTTTTATCGATTCTGGGCTTTCGGTATGGGCGGCTTGAAGCTCTCGTTTACCCGTTACCATCGGTCTAATCAGATTCATCTTAGCTCCAAAGAGATAGACAAATACTGCCACAATATGGAGTCCAATCAGTCCAATCAAGATGTTGCGACCATAGTAGTGGATCAGTTTTAAATTGGCTCGAGTATCCCCCTCCACAATAGAAGCAAAGGGTGCGTTTTGATACATGTAGGAGTTATCTTCCAAAAAGAGCCCGGTTACCACTTGAGTAAAGATCATTGCTAACATGGCAATGACCATTAAGGCGCCGAGGGGATTGTGGCCCTCTGTGGCAGTTTTCCCTTCAGCGAGGTAGCTTGCAATGGCTTTAGGGCCTTTAATAAAGTTGGTAAAGCGGGAGGTGGTTGCGCCAATAAACCCCCATAAGATGCGAAAGAGCATCAATCCTAAAATAAAGAGGCCGGAATATTGGTGAATCTCCATCGCTGAGCGCCCACCAAGAAAGCCTAGCTCATAGTAATCGCTAAAATTGTATGAAGTATAGAGACAAACCGCCATAGCGATGACAAGTGTCCAGTGAAAAATTCGTGTGGGAAAATCCCAAACTTTAATCATGAATAACTCCTCTATTAAGATAGATTTGTAAATTACTGGAGATCAATTTTACCACTTCCCGGTGCCTAGCCCCGTTTTAAAAGCGAGTAAGCGGGGCTAAGTCATTTAATGGGGTGGGCGGAACTCAATAGCGAACCCTTCTTTTGCAATAAATTTGCGGGCCACAGGGTCTGAGGGCATAGGAATTTTGCCAGCGGCAATAATCGCGTTTACGGCGCTCTCATCAAAGATAGAGTCTCCACTTCTTTTAGAGATGGTGGGGCGACCTACTAAATTGCCATTCTCATCCACTTTAAATTGAATGGTTACCGAAAGCCCATAACTTCCCGGGGGAATAACCCAGTAGGGGTAGAGATGGGAGTGTACCTGGCTAATATAGTTCTGATTGATCGCTGCGCTAATACGGGCTGCTTCTTCCTCTTTTCTTGCTTTTTCTGCGGCGGCTTTACGTTCAGCCTCAGCTTTCTCTTTAGCAGCCTTTTCTGCAGCGGCTTTACGTTCGGCCTCAGCTTTTTCTTTAGCAGCCTTTTCCGCTGCGGCTTTGCGTTCAGCCTCAGCTTTTTCTTTAGCAGCCTTTTCTGCGGCGGCTTTGCGTTCAGCTTCAGCTTTCTCTTTAGCGGCCTTTTCTGCAGCGGCTTTGCGTTCAGCCTCAGCTTTCTCCTTAGCGGCCTTTTCTGCAGCGGCTTTGCGTTCGGCCTCAGCCTTCTCTTTAGCAGCCTTTTCCGCTGCGGCTTTACGTTCGGCCTCAGCTTTCTCTTTAGCCGCTTTTTCGGCTGCAAGTTTCTGTTGGCGAGCCTTCTCTTCAGCTGCTTTTTTCTCAGCTTCTGCTTTTTCACGCGCTGCTCTTTCAGCCGCCTCTTTTGCCCGCTGTTCCGCCTCCGCTTTTTCACGTGCTGCTTTTTCTTTGGCTAGGCGTTCCTGCTCCGCACGCTCCCGTGCCTCTCGGGCTTTACGCTCAGCCTCTGCTTTTTCTCGGGCAATACGGGCTTCTTCCTGCCTCTTTTGCTCGGCAATCTTATTAAGCTCATGCTCTACTTGCTCATGATCGATGCGTTCAGATTTAGAGAGATTTGGTTGCTCTTCGATCTTAATAGCATTACTGTTTGCCGCTTCGAGCTTTACCTTTTTAAAGGTAGCCACAGAGAGGTAGAGACCTAGCGATACCACGCCAGCGGTCAAAATGGCGCTAATAATATTGATGATTTTTTCTTGCGTGTCTCGATTCATCTTCCCATTCCTTTTAAACAGGGCAGAGTGCCTTGCTTTCGGGATACTATTCTTCTAATGGCGTTGTCATCAGCTGTACATTTTGCTGGGTGATGCCTTGCAGAAGACTCATTGCATCAATAATTCTGCCATAAGGGGCTTCTTGATCCCCTTTAACTAAGGCTTGCATCCCCTCATTCTCAGCAAATAGAGCAGTTGCCTGCTCGATGATAACTTCTTCCGGCAAAGCGGTATGGGGATCATCAGCAAGATTAAAGAAGAAGCTTCCGCTCTTATCTACAGAGATCACCATCATCTCATCTCCCTCAATGGCTACGGCTTTACTGCTATCCATCTGGGGGGGATCAACATCGATACCCACAGAGATGGTGGTGGCGGTGACCATAAAGATGGTTAGGAGTACGAACATAACATCCACATAGGGGACGATATTCATCTCGGAGTTGAGTTTGCGTTCTCGTCTGCGTCTTCTCATGATTATGCCTCTCTATAAGGGGCGTGTGTTGTGGCTGCGTTGGGAGTATAACGTTGCGAGTGCTGCTTTAGCTGCACATATTGGCGAGCTAAAATATTGGAAAATTCATCAATAAAGCTATCGTAACGGGCCATGATCTTATCGATCTCATTACTAAATTTGTTATAGGCCATCACAGCGGGAATAGCGGCTAAGAGTCCGATGGCAGTTGCCACAAGAGCTTCCGAGATTCCTGGAGCAACCTGAGCGAGCGTAACTTGGCGAACGGTGCCGAGTGCGCTAAAGGAGTTCATGACGCCGATCACTGTCCCTAATAGGCCTAAATAGGGCGCTACAGAGCCTGTAGTTGCAAGCCAAGCAAGAGAGCGTTGCATAATTCCCTCTTCGCGTTGAGCTTCTGCATACATCGCATTTTTAGCACTTGAAACAATAAATTCAGGATCATATCCCATGTAGTTACGAAGGCGTAAAAACTCCTGAAAGCCAGAGAGAAAAACCTTCTCTAAATCGGAGCATTGATTACCCTTTTTGATCGCCTCATTGGCAAGCTGATTAATATCGGCGCCAGACCAAAAGAGGCGCTCAAATTGGCGAACATTACGCTCAGCGAGTTTGAGCATAATCCATTTTTTCCATGTTAAAAAGATCACTACCACCAGCATAATCGCCAGGATGAACATAATCACCTTGACTGAAAAGCTCGCATGGAGAATAAGATCCCATAATTTTACGTCTGAAGTCATTGATCGGCTCCTATATGCCTATGGATAACTACAAAATATCTCTATTTTACTCTTCTCTCTTAAGTGGGGGAAGAGAAAACTCTCCTCTTCCCATAAAAAAGAGGAGGGGTGTCTGTTTGTTTAAAGAGAGTAGGAAGAGAGGGGAAACCACTATTTATCTACTCACTATTTTGCCCTAGTGTTGAGAATGGAAGAAAGCAGGCAGAAGTTTTGGGCGCCGTGTTTCAGTATCGAGCGCTACAATCTCCACCTTACCTTTAGTTAATAGCTCTTCTCCTCGGTAGATGTTCTGTGCAAAGTAGACGCGCGTTTTACTCTGCTTAATGATTTGGCTCTCTACCATAAGATCATCACAGAGGTAGGCGGGCTTAAGATATTCAATGGAGAGATTGCGCACAACAAACATCTCTTTATGAGTGCTGGCGTGGGTGTTGAGATTGATCCCCTTCGCCATAAGCCACTCCGTGCGGGCGCGCTCCATAAAATTGAGGTAAGTGGAGTGGTAAACAATGCCGCCAGCGTCGGTATCTTCATAATAGACGCGAATCGGTAACCGAAACGGTGCGTGATTCATATCTGCTCTCAAATGATTATAAAAGGTGTTATTAAAAAGGAGTATTTTATACCAAAGCGGGGAGTTATACACGGGATAGAGGCTTTTCTTTCCCGATGAATTTAAAGGAGCGCCTTTTTAGCATACATGTGTAAGGGTGTTTAAGGCGATTATTGTAAGGCGATTATTGCTCTATCGCTTTGGTAAACTCTAAAGGAAGGGGCGCGTTAAGGGTGTACTCTTTATTAAAAAGGGTAAAGCGTAACTCGTTTGCATGAAGCATAAGCCGACTATTTTTTCCGCTTTCGTGTTTATTGTAGCGGGCATCATGGAGAATGGGGGCTCCACAAAATTGTGCATGCACGCGGATCTGATGAGTCCTCCCAGAGATGAGTTCTGCTTGAACTAAAGAGCGATCAGTCGTAGGGCTATAATGTAGCGGGGTGAAAAGGGTCTCTGCGTTTTTCCCATTTCTGCTGACTATCACTACTCTCTCCCCTTCAATGCGATGTTCAGTATCTAACGGGGCAGAGACTCGATAGCACTTCTTATCTAAGGTGAGCCATGAGCTCTGCTCTCTATTCTGATGTAAGTCTGCTCTTTTAGTCTCGACTCTTGTTGCAAAATCCCCGGTGGAGATAAATTGATAAAACCTGCGAAGAGGAAAATCCTCTGCTTGCAGGGTGCGGAGTACTCTGCCCGATTTAGCGATTAGAAGAATTCCGCTTGTTTCTCGATCGAGTCGGTGAACAAGTTCAAAAAAAGAGCCTTCTCCCGAGTTGGCTTCATTGTTAAATTGAAGATTTCGAACAATATCGATCACACCATAAGGCACTCCGCTCCCTTTGTGCACAGCAAGCCCCGAGGGCTTATTAATAACAAGGAGATGGGCATCTTCATAGATAATAGCGTTTTGCAGCGATTGGATAGCCGAGTTTGGGATCTCAATTTTTTCGGTATTGGGAATTTTTACGGGAGGAAGGCGAACCTCATCCCCTTTCTTTAAGCGAGTAGTCGCTTTTGCACGCCCCCCATTAATGCGCACCTCCCCTTTGCGGATCATCTGATAGATTCTTTTTTTCGGAAGTGTGCGAAATTGTGCCATTAAAAAATTGTCCAGCCGTTGGGAATGTTGGTGTTCCGAGATCTGTACTAAGCGTACCGGCAGGAATTCAAAATCATTAGAATGCTGAGAATTATCGGACATATGGAAAATAGTGGGCAATAAAATGGGGGAGTAGATAGCAAAGTAGCCCCCAAAAGGAGGCTACTTACAGTTTTTATGGTGCTCTATTTAGGGTCAAGAATATCGAGCGTACCTTGTGTGGGCTCGCTCTCTGTCTCCTTTTCAGAGCGCTTTTTGCTAGGAGCAATTACTCTTTTTTTTTCTCATCGCTCTCTGCTTTTTCCTCTTGTGGGGCGGATTCCGTTTTTTCGGGCTCTAAGAAATGATCTCGTACTTTCTGTTCGATCTCTTTAGCGAGCTCAGGATTCTCGCGGAGATATTGCTTAGAGTTCTCTTTACCTTGACCAAGGCGAGTATCTCCATAGCTATACCAAGCGCCAGCTTTATCCACAATTTCAGCATCCACACCAAGATCGAGGATTTCCCCTAAGGTATCGATTCCTGCGCCATACATGATCTCAAATTGCGCTTGTCTAAAGGGAGGGGAGACCTTGTTCTTTACAACGCGAACACGGGTATCTGCGCCGATCACCTCATCCCCTTTCTTCACAGCGCCCGTACGGCGGATATCGAGGCGGACAGAGGAGTAGAATTTAAGGGCGTTTCCGCCAGTTGTTGTTTCGGGGCTACCAAACATGACGCCAATCTTCATGCGGATCTGATTAATAAAGATGACTAGCGTATTCGATTTTTGGATATTTGCCGTAAGTTTACGAAGCGCCTGGCTCATAAGGCGAGCCTGAAGTCCCATGTGGGAGTCTCCCATTTCACCTTCGATCTCTGCCCGTGGCGTAAGTGCCGCAACGGAGTCTACAACGACAATATCTACCGCGCCAGAACGGACGAGGGTGTCGGTGATTTCGAGAGCTTGCTCCCCATTATCGGGTTGTGAAATATAAAGGTTTTCTACATCCACCCCAAGTTTTGCAGCATAGGCAGGATCAAGCGCATGCTCAGCATCGATAAAGGCAGCGGTTCCTCCCGCTTTTTGCGCCTCTGCAATGACATGGAGGGTGAGAGTGGTTTTCCCGGAGGATTCAGGACCAAAGATCTCTACAATACGCCCACGGGGAAGGCCACCAATACCTAAGGCGACGTCGAGGCCGATAGAGCCTGTTGAGACCGGGATAATCCCACTTGTTCCTTGTTGATCACCTAGGCGCATTACTGAGCCTTTACCAAACTGACGGTCGATCTGACCAAGTGCCGCTTGTAGGGCTTTGCGTTTATTTTCGTCCATTCTTCTGTTCCTTTTAATTAAACTTTCGGTGCTTATTATGGCACAAAATGTTTCGAAATATTCTTTTTAGCATGCTGCAAAGAGTCTGTGGGTATACACGTAAGTCACTCTGCAGGAATAGGGCTTTAGTTCTGGGATTTAATCTTATTAATGGCCTGAGTGGTGGAGTAACCATCAATAAAGTCGATCAATTCCACCCGTCCACCATGATTGATGACGGCTTCAGCCCCTGCGATCTCATGCACTTCATAATCGCTTCCTTTTACTAGAACATCGGGAAGCACAGCATGGATAAGGCTTTCGGGCGTCTCTTCATCAAATATGGTGACCCAAGCTACAGATGCAAGGGAGGCCAGCACTGTGGCGCGACTTTTTTCATCCATAATGGGGCGATTCTCCCCTTTAATGCGTTTTACAGAAGCATCAGAGTTGAGTGCCACAATGAGGTGATGGCCAAGTTTACTCGCTTCTTCTAAATATTTTACATGCCCCCGGTGCAAAATATCGAAGCAGCCATTGGTCATGACGATTGTCTCATTATTCATTTTAGCCTGCTTAACTTCGTGCAGGAGCTCCTCTTTAGTGAGTACTAAATTGTGAGGGCGATCCGATTGTCCAAGAGCATAATCGAGCTCCTCTTTTGTAACATAGGAGGCGCCCATCTTCCCTACGACAAGTGAGGCGGCTGCATTTGCGATTTTACAGCTTTGGGGGAGAGGAATTCCTTGCGCTAAATGGCTGGCGATCATCGCAATAACAGTATCCCCCGCACCGGTGACGTCGTAGACATCTTGGGCTCTAGCAGAGAAGGTTACGGGGGCTTTGCCTTTTTCAAAAAGTGTCATGCCCTTTTCACTTCGGGTGACAAGAAGAGCATCGAGCGCTAACTCATCTCGAAGTAGCTCTGCTTTTTTAAAGAGAATCTCTTCTGTGGGGCAAGGGCCTACTACTGCCTCAAACTCACTAGTGTTGGGGGTGATAAGGGTTGCGCCCCGATATTTAGAGAAATCATCCCCTTTAGGATCGATAATGATCGCTTTACCAAGCGCGCGGGCATGCTCAATAAGGGCTTGTGGATTACCTAGAAAACCTTTGTTGTAATCGGATAAAACAATAAGATCATGATCCTCAATCGTCTTTTTAAGATGATCGGTAATACGCCCCATTAGCGCTGGGGAGAGCTCTGAAGATTCTTCAAAGTCGCAGCGAACAATATGTTGTTGTCGGCTAATGACCCGCAGTTTCATAATGGTGGGGAAGCCCGGCTCTGAAATAAGGGCGGTGTCGATTCCATGCTCTTTACAGAGCTCTTTTAAGCTTTCTGCATTCTTATCTTCTCCGATAAGCCCGGACAGTGTAACCGGGAGCCCCATCTTGCCGATATTGAGCGCAACGTTGGCAGCGCCCCCTAAACGGTTTTCGGTGTGATTAATATTGACCACCGGCACGGGGGATTCGGGGGAGATACGGTGGGTGGAGCCAATCCAGTAGCTGTCGAGCATAATATCACCAAAGACGGCGATTTTAGATCTAGTTGTCATGGGTCATCCTAAAGAGCAAGATTAAAGAGGTCGATAAAATTTTGGCGGGTAGTGGTCGCTACTTCTGCTAGGGAGATTCCCTTAACATCCGCAATTGTACTGGCAACATAGGGTACAAGACCGGGATGATTAGGCTTGCCACGATAAGGCGTGGGCGTTAAATAGGGCGCGTCAGTTTCGATGAGCATTCGATCGAGCGGTGTTTTTGCCACCACATCCCGTAATTCTGCTGCATTTTTAAAGGTAATAATTCCACTAAAAGAGATATAAAATCCAAGATCTAGCCCCTTTTTGGCCATCTCCCAATTTTCGGTAAAGCAGTGAAGAATGCCCCCTACATCTCGGGCGTTTTCTTGCGTTAAGATGTTGATAGTATCTTCCCGAGCATCTCGTGTATGGATAATGAGCGGTTTTTTTGTTTCTTTTGCAATATCGATCTGAACAATAAAAGATTCCTGCTGCTCCACTTTAAATTCAGTGGTGTAGTGGTAATCGAGTCCTGTTTCGCCAATAGCGATCACTTTAGGGTGCTCAAGCATTTTGGCAAAGCTTTCGTGGCTTGCGGGAATGTTGGCCGGAACAGCTCCGGGATGCACCCCTACAGAGAGGGAGATATCGTCCTCATTCTCCACTAGCTTTGCCATAGCGGGCCAGCGATCTAAATCGACGCTCACACAGAGCATATGTTCTACTCGATTGCTGCGAATCGTTTTGAGCAGAGTCTGAAAATCATTCTCATACTGCGTAAGATCGAGCATATCGAGATGGCAGTGGGAATCAATAAAGGTTGGTTGTGTCATATTATTTATCAGTCATGCATTAAATAATGAGAGTGGTGATCGGCAGCAGGGTTCAATCATGGCTTAAATTTATGGAGTTAATGGGCTGCATTCTCGGCGATGAGACGATTTACACGCTCACTAAACTCAACCGGGGGCTGTTGAAACGCAATCGCGATGCCGGGCTGATCAATTAAGAGTGAAGTTGTGGGTTTAAATCCTGGAGGATTGATAAAAGCCACTTCCCCGGGAATAATGACTTCTTGGGGGCCCTCATCGGGCAGTGAAATCTTCAGTAACACCTCATCGCCTAGGGAGAATTGATGCGCCGTAGCGAAGAAAAAACCACCCTCTCGCAGAAAAGGGAGGGCAAAGTTTGCGACTTGCTGAGCCGATTTAAAGGTTACGGTAATCTGTTTCTGTTTTTTCATGGAGCTATTCCATCTCTTTTATTCAATTACTGAAGAGCGATTCTACCAAATTCGACCGCTATAACCTATTTTAGATCTGGGGAAATTGAGCCCAATCTTCGCAATGCTAGGCGTTATAAACGGGAGGGATCCGCTAAATTAGGGTATGATTAAGGCGCATAAATTTCTTTTAACTTTTAAGTTTGCGCGCTTTAAAGCGAGAAGTAGCGCAAATTTAGAGCATTAAAGAGTTTTAAAAGTTTTTAAATACTCCCTGAGTAAAGCCTGGTCTGAGGCGTTAAAATGGGTCTTTTTAAAGTAAAGGGCACGCAATGAGCGCGTTAACAATCTCAAATCTCACCGTTAGCTATAAGGCGCACCCAGTGGTGCACCATGTGGATCTTTGCTTTCCTAAAGGGGAGAGTACCGCCATTATTGGTCCGAACGGGGCGGGGAAGAGTACGCTTTTAAAAGCCATTGCGGGGCTGGTGCCGATTGAGTCGGGGGAGATTCTATTTGAGCCGGGAGTGAAGATGAGCTATCTCTCTCAGATTGCCGAGATTCGCCGAGATCTACCATTATCGCTTTTTGAGCTCGTGAGTGCAGGCTTTATGGCGCAAAATGGGCTCTTTCGAGGTGTCTCTTTAGAGCAGGAGGCGGCGACTTTAGAAGCCCTTCGCTTTGTGGGGTTAGAGCCTTTCCTTGAGCGCAGTATCGATTCCCTTTCGGGCGGACAGTTTCAAAAAGCGCTCTTTGCACGGATTGTTTTAGAAGGGGGCGATCTAATTCTGCTCGATGAGCCTTTTAACGCTCTTGATGCTAAGACGACGCAAGATCTCTGTGAGCTGATTGTGGCTTGGGAGAGAGAGGGTAAGACAGTTATTACTGTACTCCATGACTACCATTTAGCGAGACGTTATTTTAGCAATACGCTACTTCTGGCGCGGGAGAAGATCGCATTTGGTAAAACCGAAGAGGTCTTAACTGAGGCCAATTTAGCAAAGGCAGAGTCTATCTCCCTTGGGTGGGATAGTGATGCAGATTGGTGTGAGGCATAAGCGAGATGATTGAAGAGATTTTCCAGTTTTTCGTGGCCCCTTTTCTTGATTTTCCCTTTTTAAAGCGAGCGCTTGTGGCGTCGATCATGATTGCGATCTCCTCGGGCTTTGTGGGTGTTTTTTTGGTGCTAAATCGCATGAGTTTAGCCGGGGATGCATTAAGCCATGGTGTATTGCCCGGCATCGCGTTAGGTTTTCTCTTTTTTGGATTTAACTTTGTGGCGATGAGTATTGGGGGGATGATTGCCGGCCTTTTGGTGGCACTTTTCTCCTCCTTTGTGGCCAAGCATACCAATTTAAAAGAGGATGCGAGTTTTGCGGGATTTTATCTATTCTCCCTAGCCATCGGCGTCATCTTGATTACTAAGATCGGTTCTCAGGCCGATTTGATGCATATTCTTTTTGGTTCTGTACTGGCGGTGGATCGCAGTGCGCTCCTTTTTGTATGGGCGATGGCCAGCGGTACTCTTTTGGTGCTCGCTCTTATCTATCGGCCGCTACTCTTTTATATTATTGATCCTTTAACCCTTGAGCTTTCAGGGCGTAAAGGGATTTTTTATTATGCTCTTTTTCTCTTTTTAACGGTACTTAACTTGGTGGCGGCCTTTCAAGTTTTAGGGACGTTGATGGCGGTGGGTTTGATGATGATCCCTGCTATTTCTGCGCGACTTTGGAGTAACCGTATGGAGCCGATTTTTCTCTTAACGCTCTTTTTTGGCCTTTTGTCGGCCTATTTTGGATTGCTGCTCTCCTTTCATTACGATATTGCTTCAGGGCCAATGATTATTCTTCTGCTAGGCTTTATCTATCTCTTTTCGCTTCTGCTAGGGCGAGAAGGGGGAATATTTAAAGCTCAGCCAAAAGGGCATAAAGAAGCGTAATCTGCCGAGATTATCTACAATAGAGGGGAGAAGGAAGAAAAGTTTATAAGGAGATGAGATGATAACCATTACCTATTTTGGAAATTTAAAGGATAAGCTCAATCGTGAACAGGAGGAGTTTGCGTGGGAGCGGGGCTCTACTGAAGAGCTCTTAGAGGAGCTCCGTCAGCGGGGTGAAATTTGGGCAGAGGCCTTAGCGCCAGAGAATGTCTTTCGGGTGGTTGTGAATGAGGAGATCTCATTTGCGCCGGTTGAGGTCAATGCTGGTGATCGTGTTGCGCTGCTCCCACCGGTTACAGGAGGTTAAGATGCCTGAGCAGGTGGCGATTAAGATTAAAGTGCAGAACGCACCCTTTGATGTGGCAAAAGAGCAAGCGGAGCTCGAGCAGGTGTCGAATGATGCCGGGGCTCTTGTCTTATTTCAGGGCATGGTGCGAGAGTTTGATCAAACAGATCCTCTAGAGAAACTCGAGCTTGAGCACTTTCCCGGTGTTACAGAGAGCGAGATTAAACGGATTGTAATGATTGCGACAGAGCGTTGGAATATTTCAGGGTGTACCGTTATTCACCGTGTAGGAGAGCTCTTTGCAGATGATCCAATTGTGCTGTTAATGGTCACCTCAAAACATCGGAAAGATAGCTTTCATGCAGCGGAATTTATTATGGATTACTTAAAGACCGAAGCCCCTTTTTGGAAAAAAGAGTATTTCACCAATGGAGAGAGCCATTGGGTAGAGGCGCGTGAGTCGGATCAAGAGGCGCGTAAATATTGGGAGCAGAGCTAGGTGAGCGGAGCAGTTAACTCCCCTAAAGTGATTGGCTTGATTTTAGCGGGTGGCGAAGGGCGGCGGATGGGCTATCGAAACAAGGGCTTGTTGGAGTTACAAGGTAAGCCCTTAGTGCTGCATGTGGCTGAGAGATTGCGCCCACAGGTCGATGAGCTCTACCTTTCGGCAAATGCGGATATTGCGCTATATGAGGCTTTAGGTTTTCCAGTGATCCCCGATGAAAACAGTAAAGCCCGCCCCTTTTTAGGGCGTGGCCCTTTAGCGGGGATCTCTGCTCTGTTATCTGAGCTTGAAGAAGAGTTGCAGGTGGAAGATCTCATTCAGGTTGCCAGTTGTGACGGCCCTTTTCTTCCGCTTGATCTGGTAGAGCGCTTAGCTTCGGCTCGGGAGGAGTTCCGGGAAGCAGAGAGGCGAGAGATGGGGAGAGCGATTACAGGTGCAACCTATCCCCGAAGTAGCGAACGGGAGCACTATACCTATCTGCAGGCTAGAGCAGGTGACCTATGGGTTACAGCAGAGTTATTAAGAGATAAGGATTTACGCATACGTGCGTTATTAAAAGAGATTTCAGCAAAATCCGTGCACTTCCCCTCAGAGAGGGCGTTTACAAATTGTAATAACCTCGATGAGCTTGCACGATTAGAAGAGGAATTAAAAAACGATGAAAAATTATGATGTGGCTCTACGAGAGCTTTTAGCCGGGGTATCGGCGGATCTGAAAGTTGTAAAGAAGAATTTAAAAGAGGTGGTGGGTAAGCGTTTAGCCAAGGATTGTATAGCGCAATACAATACGCCTCAGTTCGATAATAGTGCGATGGATGGCTATGCTTTAAATGACCCAAGTGGTGAGCTGACGGAGTTTACCCTAGTGGGGAGAATTATGGCCGGAGATGATGCGGATTTCTCCTTAAAAGAGGGGGAGGCGGCGCGTATCTTTACAGGTGCAAAGACCCCCCAAAATAGTACAACAGTGGTTATTCAAGAGCACACCACAGAGCAGGATGGAAAGGTGAAGCTAAGTGAGCCTTGCCGTCCCGGGCAGAATATTCGTTACCAGGCAGAAGAGATTAAGGCCGGCGAGGTGCTCTTCTCTAAAGGGCATGTGCTCGATCCTGCGGCTATTGCGCTCTGCGCTTCTCAGGGGATTTGGGAGGTGGAGGTGTATGAAGATCTTAAAGTGACAATTTTCTCAACAGGTAACGAGCTAAAAGAACCTTGGGAGAAAATCGAGGGCAGTCAGATCTATGATGCGAACCGTTATCAGCTTTTGGGGTGGGTCTCTCAGCTAACGGACCCAGTGGATGGCGGAATTATCGCAGATGATTATGCAACTGTTTTGGCTAAGCTTAAGGAGCATACCCCTAAGAATGATCTCATTATCTTAAGCGGGGGAGCATCGGTCGGAGAGGCGGATTTTGTGGGTCAAGCGATTCGTGAGCTGGGCGAGCTTCATATGTGGCAGCTCGCCATTAAGCCGGGGAAGCCTTTCGGCTGGGGTAAAATCGGGCAGTGTCAGATTATTATGCTGCCAGGAAATCCCGTGTCGGCGTATGCAACCTTCTATATCTTGGCTTATCCCGCGATGAAGAAGATGATGGGCTTAAATCCCTCGCTTCCTCAGATGATGGCGACCATTAACTTTACGAGCGAACGTATCCAACCACGCCGAGAATTTTTGCGGGGGAATTATTATCAGGATGAGAAAGGGGATTACATCGTAGATGGGGTGGAGTTCCAAGGCTCTGCTATGTTAAGTGGCTTAAGTTACGCCAACTGTCTCATTGAGATGAAGGAGAATCAGCCTACTCATAAGGGAGATCGGGTGCGGATCTATCCACTTCCTAAAGAGGTGGCTAAATAATGGCAGGGTCGGTCTCAATTGAGGTGGTAAGGGAGGGAGTTGAGCTTCTTCCTTTTTCGCTAAATGAGCTACAGATTCAAAAGCTTGCTCAATATCTTTCAAACATGGTGCTCTGGAATCGGGCTTATAATTTAACAGCGATTACTGAGCCAAAAGAGATGGTGATAAAGCATCTTCTCGATTCGCTTGTGCTGCTTCCCCATTTAGTAGACAAGGTGCCGTCGGGGCGCTTTATTGATGTGGGTTCCGGCGCAGGATTGCCGGGGATTCCACTCTCAATTGCACTGCCCGAGCACCATTTTACTCTGCTCGATAGTAGTGGGAAGCGTACACGATTTATGACGCAGATGAAGCTAGAGCTGGGTCTAAAAAATATAGAGGTTATCCATTCCCGAGTGCAGGATTATCAGCCAGAGGTGCGTTTTGATGCAGTGCTCTCCCGGGCTTTTGCAAGTGGAAAAGATATGGTGGAGTGGTCTTCTCATCTTTTAAAACCTGCAGGCTATATGGCCGCAATGAAAGGGAAGTTTGACCCTGAAGAGTGGGCAGATGTTGAGGGTTTTTCTCAAAGAGAGATTGTTCAGCTTGAAGTGCCTAAACTCAATGAAGAGCGTCATTTGATATTTTTATCGGCATAGATTTTTGCTATAATTCACAATTATTTTAAACAGGGTAGAGGAAGCGCGTGGCGACCATTATTGCAGTAGCAAATCAGAAGGGCGGCGTGGGGAAAACAACCACGGCGGTTAATCTTGCATCCACATTAACCGAGAGCAAGATGCGCCCAAATGTTCTCTTAATTGATCTAGATCCCCAGGGAAATGCCACCACGGGTATCGGCGTTAATAAGTATGAGCTAGAGAAAGGGGTGGTTGATCTTCTCTTAGGGGAGGCTTCTATTGCCGATGTTATTATCGATCTTGAGAAGCAGGGTCTTCGCCTTATGGGAGCAAATGGTGATTTGACGGGGGCGGAAGTTCTACTCGCGCAAAAAGAGCAAGGCGCTTTTACTCTTAAAAATGCACTTGCCCCTATTTTAGGGAATTTTGATTTCATTATTTTAGACTGCGCGCCTTCGCTTAATATGTTAACCCTAAATGCGCTCACTGCAGCGAGCGATATTATCATTCCTGTACAGTGTGAATATTATGCGCTTGAAGGGATTTCAGCGTTAATGGAGACCATCGAGCAAGTTCGAGAGAGCACTAATCCTGATCTGCGCATGATGGGGGTTTTAAGAACAATGTATGATGGGCGAAACAGCCTCTCTGTACAGGTTTCGGAAAATCTAGAGGCGCATTTTGAAGAGCAGATGTTCGAAACAATCGTTCCCCGTAATGTCCGCTTGGCAGAAGCACCTAGTTATGGTGTGCCGATTACGGTATATGATGCAAAATCAAAAGGGGCTGCGGCCTATGTAGAGCTCGCACGCGAAGTCATTGTACGAAGCAAAAAGAGGTAGAGAGTGAAAAAACGAGGTTTAGGGCGTGGCTTAGATGTGTTGCTTGGCCAAAATAGGCCAGAGAAAACGGTGGCAAAGAAAGAGGGGAAAAAAGCGGGCGTTCAAGAGGTGGGTATTGAGCGCTTAACCCGGGGGTTTTATCAGCCACGCAGACAGTTTGATGAGACGGCATTAGCTTCGCTTGCAGATTCCATTAAGGCGCAAGGCATTATTCAACCTATCGTTGTGCGAGAGGTGGAAGTCGAAGGGAAAAAACGCCTCGAAATTCTTGCAGGAGAACGTCGTTGGCGAGCAGCACAACTTGCGGGGTTAAAGAGAGTTCCCATCATCTACAAAGAGATTAGCGATAAAGAGGCGCTAGCTGTCGCTCTTGTGGAAAATATTCAGCGCGAAGATCTTAACCCTATCGAAACTGCAACAGCTCTCGCTCGTTTAATTGAGGAATTTGAACTCACGCATCAAGAGGCGGGCGAAGTTATCGGGCGTTCACGCTCAGCCATTAGCAATTCACTTCGTCTTTTAGAACTTGCGGAAGAGGTGCAGTCTCTCTTAATCGAAGGGGGATTAGATATGGGGCATGCTCGTGCATTATTGGCTCTAAAGCCTAAGCAGCAGATAGAGCTGGCAAGATGGGCGGTTAAGCATAAGTTAACTGTGCGCGAAACAGAGCAGCTTGTACGGGAGATGAGTGCGGGGGATGCGAAAAAACGCACAGCTAAAAAGCCTAAGAAAGATCAGGATATTTTAAGACTTGAGCGCTCTTTGAGTGAATATTTAGGGGCGTTAACTAATATTGAGGCCAGCGGCAAAGGGCGAGGAAAAGTTGTGATTAAGTATAACTCGCTCGATGAGCTTGATGGGATTTTAGGCAAGATTAAGAAATAATCGGAACGAACTACAAATTAACTACGGAATTAGTTGACCTCTACCCTCACGGCGACTATAATCTTGTCATTAATAAAGACGAGGACCAAATGATTCCAAAAATCGTAGGCGCTCAAGTCGCTGTTTTAATCCTTGGAACTTTGATTGCATATTTCGCATATGGTGGGCTCGTGGCAGTCTCAATGCTTGCGGCGGGAGTTTCACTCCTAATACCTAATCTGTTTTTGGCGATAAACATGCTCTTTTCCAAGTTTAGCGCAGGTTTTTTTTGGTTTGGGGTCATCTTTAATAAGTTTATTGTTTTAGCGCTCTTTTTTTTGAGCATTAAGATTATAAAAGAACCCGATCTATTCGCGTTCTCAATTGGGATTATATTAGTTACACAGGTACCTTTAGCGTACATACTCCTCTCCTCCTTATGGGGAAGGCGTAAAGTGAATATATAGAGAGAGTTATGGCCACAGAACTGACGAATGCTGCATATATTGAACATCATCTAGTCAACCTTAACCAGCGCGGTACACCGCAGGCGGCAGATGAGTTTGTAAACTTTGGATTAATTAACCTTGATACAGTCTTTTGGTCAGTACTTGCCGGGATTGTTGTTGTACTCTTTCTCTTAAAGGCGTCGCGCAAAGCGACCTCTGGCGTGCCAACGCGCTTCCAGGCATTTGTCGAAATGCTTGTTGAATTTGCAGAATCGCAATCAAAAAGTTTAGTAAATGGCCCGCAAGGCTATATTGCGCCACTTGCATTAACGATCTTCCTCTGGATCATCGTTATGAACTCATTAGACTTCATTCCCGTAGACTTAGCAGACTATGTCATTAATGTTATGGGTTGGGGCGCTGTGGAAAATGGCGGTAACGGACTGCTTCCTTATCACAAGATTCTTCCAACAGCTGACGTAAGTGCAACTTTAGGTATGTCTACCGCAGTGCTTGCACTCGTTCTTTTCTACTCAGGTAAAGCAAAAGGATTTGGATTCATTAAAGAGCTCTTTTCAGCGCCTTTTGGGATCTTCCTTGCGCCTGTGAACTTTGTTCTTAACGTCATCGAATATATTTCTAAAGCTTTCTCACTCGGTATGCGACTTTTTGGTAACATGTTCGCCGGTGAGCTCATCTTCTGTCTTATTGCTCTTTTAGGTGCAACCGGTACAGTTTGGGGCTTTGGATTACACTGGTTAGCGGGATCCGCTTGGGCAATCTTCCACATCTTAATTGTGGTGCTTCAAGCGTATATCTTCATGACATTGACACTTGTTTATCTCGGTCAGGCTCACGAAGGTTCTCACTAAAAATTCAATCTTTTAGATTGTAGTTTCACTATTTAACTTAACGTTAGTATTTCTTTAAATTAAGGAGTTTTTATTATGGGTTTAGTTGCAATTGCTTGTGGCATTATCGTTGGTCTTGGTGCAATCGGTGCTGCATTAGGTATCTCTATGTTAGGTTCTAAGTACATCGAAGCTTCAGCAAGACAGCCTGAGATCATGGATTCACTTTTACCTAAAGTATTTATCCTCGTTGGTCTTATTGATGCGGCATTCTTAATCGGTGTTGGTATTGCAGTATTCTTTGGTATGACTGTATTCGCAGGTGCATAAGAAGACTTACCAAATTTAAGTGGTAAAGACAGTTTTATGTACATACAGGCATATAAAGGATAGGTAGTAATATGAATATTAACGCAACCTTGTTTGCCCAGTTTGTTGTCTTTTTCACGCTAGTTTGGGTGGTTATGAAGTTTATCTGGCCACCTTTAATTAAAGCGATTGATGAGAGACGAAACAAAATTGCTGAAGGTTTAGCAGCGGCAGAAGAGAGCGTAGCAGCTCAAGCATCTGCAGAAGCAGAAGTGCAGGAGCTTCTTAAAGACGCACGTCTTGAGGCGGCGGGTCTTGTAAGTGCAGCTCAAGCAAATGCTGAAAGCCTTGTTGAAAAATCGAAAGAAGAGAGTAGACAGGCAGGGCAGCGCGAAATTGACGCAGCACACGCGAAGATTCAAGCTGAATTAAGCCAAGTGAAAGAAAACTTAAGGAAGGATGTAGTTGCTTTAAGTATTCAAGGTGCAAGCAAAATCATTGGTAAAGAAGTTGACGAAAAGACTCATGCGAAAATGCTCGAAGAGTTAGCAAGTCAGCTCTAAATAGCCTGCTCTTCAATTAGAAGAGCATTTTGATAACTAATAAACGATGTAAAGTTGATATGGCAGAATTAGAAACAGTTGCAAGACCATATGCGGAAGCATTATTTATGATTGCAAAAGAGAATCCCAAAGCCGCCGATGGCTGGTCAGATTTCTTAAGATCATTAAAAGAAGCGATGCAAACCGCAGAGGTTCCAAAAGTCATGGGCTTGCCCGATCTTAGCTTCACAGAGAAAAAGCGATTTTTAAGTGAGCTTTCCGCTCAAGCATTAAAGCGTGATCTTACGTCAGCAGAAGAGAACTTTTTGCACGTAATTAGTGAAAATGGTCGGTATGATCTATTGCCAATGGTAAATGATCAATTTCAAACACGTTTGTTAGAAGAGCGAAACATCCTCAAAGTGGAGATGCAGAGCGCATACGCTTTAACAGATGGGCAAGAGGAGATGTTTATTAAGGCGCTTAAGAAGCGTTTTGATAAAGAAATCGAGTTAACGGTAACCATTTCGCCTTCCTTACTAGGTGGTGCTATTTTAAAAATAGATGATTTAGTCATTGATGGTTCTATATTGGGTCGTCTTAATAACATGATCCGATCAATGAATTAAGTTTAACGAATTAAAAGAGGAAGATTTAAAAGATGCAATTAAATCCATCTGAGATTAGTGATCTCATTAAATCCAAAATTGAAGAATTTGAACTAAAGCCTGAAGAAAGAACGGAAGGTACAGTTGTTAGTTTGACTGATGGAATTGCTCGTGTTCACGGAATTGATTCTGTGATGCAAGGTGAAATGGTTGAGCTTCCCCACGGCGTACGTGGTCTTGCTCTTAACCTTGAAAGAGATTCTGTAGGTGTTGTACTTTTAGGCGATTACGAGAAGATCTCAGAGGGCGATAAAGTAAAGTGTACTGGTCGCATCTTAGAAGCTCCAATCGGTCCTGAGCTATTAGGTCGTGTTGTTGATGGTCTTGGTAATCCTATCGATGGTAAAGGTGAGTTAGGTACAAAACTTACAGCACCTATTGAGCAGATTGCGCCAGGTGTAATCGATCGTCAATCGGTTGATGAGCCAATGCAGACAGGTTATATCTCCATCGACTCAATGGTTCCAATCGGTCGTGGTCAGCGTGAGCTTATTATCGGTGACCGTCAAACAGGTAAAACCGCGATTGCAGTAGATACCATCATTAACCAGAAAGATAGTGGTATTAAATGTATCTACGTTGCGATTGGGCAAAAGAACTCTACAATCGCTAATATCGTAGCGAAGCTAGAAGAGCATGGCGCAATGGATCATACAATCGTTGTTGCGGCGGGTGCTTCAGATTCTGCGGCGATGCAGTATCTCTCAGCATATACTGGCTGTACAATGGGTGAGTACTTCCGTGACCGTGGTGAAGATGCGCTTATTATCTATGATGACCTTTCTAAGCAAGCTGTTGCTTATCGTCAGATTTCACTTCTTCTCCGTCGTCCTCCCGGTCGTGAGGCATATCCTGGTGATGTTTTCTATCTCCACTCACGTCTTCTTGAGCGTGCAGCACGCGTTAACGCAGATTATGTTGAGAAGTTTACTAACGGTGAAGTTAAGGGTAAAACAGGTTCTTTAACCGCTCTACCTATTATCGAAACCCAAGGGGGTGACGTTTCTGCCTTCGTACCTACTAACGTAATCTCTATTACGGATGGTCAGATCTTCCTTGAGTCAGATCTCTTTAACTCAGGTGTGCGTCCTGCGATGAACGCAGGTATCTCGGTATCGCGCGTTGGGGGTTCAGCACAGACTAAACTTATTAGTAAGCTTGGTGGTGGTGTTCGTCTTGCACTTGCGCAATATCGTGAGCTTGCAGCGTTCTCACAATTCGCGTCAGACCTTGATGAGGTAACTCGTAGACAGCTTGGCCGTGGTGAGCGTGTTATGGAGCTCATGAAGCAGGCTCAATATCGTCCTTACACAATCGGAGAGATGGCGTTAATTCTCTATGCGATTGAGTATGAGTATATCGATGACTTACCTCTTGATGAAGTTCGTCCATTTGCGGATGGTTTAATCGCTTCTGCGAATGCAACGGATAAAGAGTTCCTTGATGAAATCAATGAAACAGGTGCATATAACGATGATGTATTAGCTGCGCTTGATAAGATCGTTGATCAATTTAAGAAGGGCGAAAGCTGGAAAGCAGAATAACTTCTGCTTTCTGAGTTAATACATAAGTAATTAGGTAGGGATTTAATGTCTGCTGGAAAAGAAATACGTAACAAGATTAAAAGTATTGGTAATACACAAAAGATTACCAGTGCTATGGAGATGGTTGCGGCAAGTAAGATGCGTTCAACTCAGTTACGCCGCAATCGTTCACTCCCCTATGCTGAGCAAATTATTCATTTAGCGGCTCACTTAGGAGAGGCGACTCCAGAAGATTTTCAACATGAATACTTAGTTGAGCGTGAAGTCAAACGCGTTGGAATTATCGTAGTCAGTTCAGATCGTGGACTTGCCGGCGGTTTAAACAACAACTTATTTAAATTAGTTTCTGACTCATTAAATAAGTGGAATGAACAAGGTATTGAGGTTGATATCGCGACAATCGGTAATAAAGCAAATACATTCTTTGCTCGTTACGGGGGTAATCTTGTTGCGACAGCGAACAACTTAGGTGATGATCCAAGCAGTAAAGATCTTATTGGAATCACTAAAGTTATGCTTGATCTTTTCCATGAAAATAAGATTGATGAGCTTCATATATTCTCAAACGAGTTTGTGAATACCATGACGCAGAAGCCTTCGGTCATTCAGGTGCTCCCAGTTATTCCAGGTGCTTTGCAGAAGCGCTTAGGATTTGAGCCCGCCACCGAAGATACTCGTCTTGCTTGGGATTACGTCTATGATTCCAGCCCAGAAGAGCTAATCAACATTGTTTTAGATCGCTATATTGAATATACGATTTACCAATCTGTTGTAGAGAATATTGCTTGTGAAATGGCTGCGCGAATGATTGCGATGAAGGCCGCAAGTGATAACGCAAGCGACCTTATTGATGAGTTGCAGCTCGTCTACAACAAAGCACGTCAAGCAGCAATTACTCAGGAGATCACTGAGATTGTAAGTGGGGCGGCAGCGATCAACTAATTAGACGTTAAGAAGAAATTTAGAATTTAAGAGGTTTAGATAGAGTATGTCAGGTAAAATTGTTCAGGTAATTGGTGCCGTAGTTGACGTGGAATTCCCTCGTGATGCAGTTCCAAGCATCTACAGTGCGCTTAATGTTGTAGGTTCAGAAACTGATCTTGTTTTAGAAGTACAGCAGCAGTTAGGCGATGGCGTTGTTAGAACGATCGCAATGGGTAGTTCAGATGGTCTTCGCCGCGGTGTTGAAGTTGAAGATACAAAAGGCCCTATCTCTGTACCTGTAGGTAAAGGGACATTAGGTCGTATCATGGACGTTTTAGGTCGTCCCGTTGACTATGCGGGTCCTGTTGAAGCAGAAGATACATGGGCGATTCACCGTAAAGCGCCAACCTATGAAGAGCAAGCAGGTTCTACAGAAGTTCTAGAGACTGGAATTAAGGTTATCGACCTACTCTGTCCATTTGCGCGCGGTGGTAAGGTGGGTCTCTTCGGGGGTGCGGGTGTTGGTAAAACCGTAAACATGATGGAGTTAATCAACAACATCGCTAAAGAGCACGAAGGTCTTTCTGTTTTCGCAGGTGTTGGTGAGCGTACTCGTGAAGGTAACGACTTCTATTACGAGATGAAAGATTCTAACGTATTAGATAAGGTTGCGATGGTTTACGGCCAGATGAATGAGCCACCTGGTAACCGTTTACGTGTAGCGCTTTCAGGTTTAACCATGGCGGAGTATTTCCGTGATGAAGGACGTGACGTACTTCTCTTTATCGATAATATCTATCGTTATACTCTTGCAGGTACTGAGGTTTCGGCACTTTTAGGTCGTATGCCTTCTGCGGTAGGTTATCAGCCTACACTTGCTGAAGAGATG
>JASLFU010000010.1 GCA_030150405.1 Ignatzschineria sp. | reverse complement strand
GCGAGCCTTATAGCGATAATTGCGAGACTCCCCCCGAAGGTTAGGCAACATTTTATACTCTGTAAGCCCCGCTTGACGCGCCAAATTACTCTTGAGCTGCTCTGCTTTAAAATCGATCTGCTTATCGGCATCGAGATGTTGCAGACGACATCCGCCACAAATTCCATACACATCACAAAATGGCTCTACACGATCTTTAGAGGCTGTTAAAACCTCGGTAACCTGTGCTTCATCATAATCTTTACGGGTGCGCGTATAGGTTGCGACCACCTCTTCCCCCGGCAGTGCGCCATCGACAAACACCACCTTTTCATTCACCTTAGCAACGCCACGACCATCGTGAGCTAAATCTTGAATCATCACTGTAATAGGTTCTGCCGGAACCCGATTGCGTCTGCCGCGCCCTCTTCTTCTACTCACAAAGTGTACCTCTAATAATATATTGCTGAAGATAGGTAAAGATATCGCCCTACTTTTTATCCATTTTTAAAAGACGGCAGTTTACCACAGACCATAAAAAAACAGGAAAACTCCCCTCATTTTTCCCGCTAAAAGATGATAAGCTAACGCCCTTTCTTAAATCTCTATTTAATGCCCTAAAGAATAATTGATCAATATGAGTATGCCTCCAAAATCCATCTCACACCCCCCCTTTCCTTGTCGCAGTTGTGGTGCTTGTTGTAAATATCTTCATTTAGCTGAGGAGCTTAAGGAATTTGATCGGGGTGATGGTGTCTGTATACACCTTGATGAGAAGAGTAATCATTGCAAAATATATGCCACTCGACCAGATATCTGCAATATCGAAACACAATATCGCCTCCACTATCGAGAGATGCCGTGGGAAGATTTTGTTGCCGAAAATTTAGAGATCTGTGATCTTTTAGAGCATGATCAAAAGCAGCGTAAAGCAGCTCTTCTTTGGGCTGAAAAGAATATGGATCAAAAGGAGCTAGCTAAGCTTAAAGCAGCGCTACAAAATCCCCCTAAAGCCTATTAGAGACGTATTAAGGAGTTATGCTACTTTTCGCTACTTCCCTCTAATATCGCCTTACCCACTGTTTTCACTCGGGTCGCTACAAATTCAGGAAGAGGCTTAGCTACTACACGAATTATCTGTTTCTGCTCCACCCCTACAAGATTAATATAAGCCTCGACCTTCACCTTTTCCCCCAGCGCATTGGCACACTCTTGGGCCACCTCTTGTGCTAAAAATTCAATATCTCGCACCATCGGATGCTCAATATAGCCCCGAATATATCGGTCAAGCGAAAAGAGCTCTAAAAAGTACTCTCGCGCTCGATAGCGGATATGCAGCTCCGAGTCCTTCCCAGGATTTTTACTCATTGGGCAGAGCTCTGGCAGCCGCAAAATATGGGTCTGCTTAGTTTTTAGCTCCGGATTTTGATTACGAATAAGATCTATCGATTGATCATGATGTTTAGAACGATAACTCATCGCTCGGGTCTGGGGAATAAAGATAACCGCCTCCTCTCTACACTCTATTTTTAATAGTTAGTCGTTTTATAACAGATCTTTAAGAGCCTTAAATCATGCAGTTTAAGTTCCATATTCGCGCTAAAGAGATCTAAACAGCCTCTTTCGACCGATTATCTGCACAATACCTTTAATCGTTTCAGGGCGGATAATCACGCTCATCGCAATGAGATATTTCGCCAAAATATCGGCAAAGATAATTTCGCCCATCTCTCGAGCACTCATCACCCCAAAAAAGGCGATCATCGTCATAAGAATAGAATCCACGGGCACACTCACCGCATTGCTAGCTAAAACTTTAACCGGCCAAGAACGACGTTTTAAACGCTCAAAAACAGCGGTATCCGCCAACTCACTCAGCATAATGGCCAGAAATGACGCCATAATAAAGCGGGCAGGTATCGCAAAAATAATGCCAAAAAACGTATTCACAAGGAGAGCTAAAACGATCCCAAAGAGCGCAAATTTAAGCCCAAAACGGTGAAGATGATCGCGCAAGGTAAAGACAAAGGCAAAAAAGATCGTCCCCATGCTTAAAAGCCCAAAGCCAGGCAGGGGGATAAATTTATCGATGAGAAGATTAGCAATAAGAATAGAGCCGACATAAGCGGCTAAAAAGAGATATTTAGCAAGATGCATGCTGTTCCTTTTTAGTTTCTTTTGGGGGTGAGGGAACCCAAAGTGGAGGTCATCTTAACTCACAAGCGACCTATAACATCGAGTGTTACAGACCTGAATGTTCTGCACACTGATAAGCGCTCAATATCTTAACCTTATCATAGAGAAAGGCAACTCTTTTATAACGCTTTAAAAGATAATTTTGCACTTTACCGAAAATCTTCAAAGAGCTCTTTAAAGCTCTTTTTAGGGGCTTTCTTGCGCCGCTCAAAGGGATTTTGCGCCCGTAAAACCGCCAAAGTCGCGCCCCGCCCACCCATTCTTTGTGGGGGATTGCTAAAGGCTAAAACATCACTATTTAAACGCAACCAACGCTCAACCAGTCCACGGATAATCGGCTTACCTTCTGAGCTATAACCCTGTCCATGAATAATATTAATACAGTAGAGATTCTGTTTAAGTGCAAGATAAAGAAAGTTTGAAAGCTCATCCCGCGCCTCGCTGGCGGTTAGCCCATGAAGATCGATCGAGGCATCGGGGGAGATACGCCCCTGCACAAGATCACGCATCACCCGAAACGAAACCCCTTCACGAATAAAACGATGCTCGTCACGATTATCGGGATTTAACCAATGGGTCTCATCACTCATCATATCTTGAAAAAGTGTCTCCTCTTGCAATGCTTTACGCACACGGATCGAGACCTTTCGCCGAGGATGCTCCACCTTATCGTTTTTTACGGGTTTAACCCGACCCACTTCCTGTCGAAAAAGTGCTTTCTCCTCATCACTGATACCCATAAATCCTCTCTTCATCCCTTTAAAGATTAAATTTACAAGATTATGGCGATTCTGGCTTACGAGCTAGCATGGTGGCAAATTGAAGCTGAGTACGATTCCCGGAGGCATCACGACGATGCATTTCACCTACATCTTCGTTATATCGGATAAACTCCCAATCCTTATAATAGTTACGGAGCTCCCCTTCATCAAAAGCAAAGGAGAAACCATCGTAAGGATATTTTGCTGTACTCATGCCGGAAACGATAAGATTATACCCCCCGGGCTTTGTGCGCTCTTGCATATTGCGAAGAATATTGGGGATGCAATCTTTATCTACAAACATTAAGACTACCGTAGAGATAATAAAATCATAGCTACCTGTAATCTTTGCCTGATTAATATCGTAGAGCTCTTGAGGTATCTGCCCCACTATCCCCTCCTTATCCATAATCGACGCCAACATCTTTAACATATTGGGATTATGATCCATGGAAGTCACATGAAAACCTCGGTCATAGAGATAGAGAGAGTTCCGCCCCTGCCCACAACCAAGATCAAGTACCTCAATCCCCTGGCCGCCGGTCTGATTTCTAGCCGCTAAAATACGCTCTGCAGCATCGACCACATCGCTATGAGGAAGTGTAATCCCATAGGTTTTATGGTAATAGTCGTACGGTTTTCTCGCCTCTTTAGCGGCAATTTCTTCTACCAACAGTGCTTCTTGCGTCATCTCTCTTCCTTATCTATTTAAAATGGGGTGTTTATCCAAATAAACCCCGTCGATTACTCCTCTATTTTACTGAAAATTAAAGCTTCCGTTCCTCAATTAATAGACGTCCTACTTTCGTAACAGCGGTGATCACTATTTGTAACGAATCCAAGTTCCCGTCTCCCCTCTAAAGCCCTCTTTTGCACGCTCAAGCGAGGTTATCAACGCTCGTTTATCTGGATTGGCTTTAACAAAGTTTAATGCCGCTCGAATTTTCGGCAGCATTGAGCCCGGGGCAAACTCTCCTGACTCAATATAATCGCTTGCCTCTTTATAGGTTAATTCCCCTAAATCTACCTGATTGGACGTCCCAAAATTAATCGCCGCCTTCTCCACCGCTGTTAAAATCATTAATAGATCGGCGTTGAGTTTTTCTGCCAATTTTGCTGAAGCAAAATCCTTATCGATTACCGCTAATTTACCGACTGTTCTCCCCTCTTCAATCGCCACCGGAATTCCTCCGCCACCCACAGTAATCACCACCTCGCCAGCATTCATGAGATTCTCAATCGTACGTTGCTGAACAATCGCCTGAGGTTGAGGGGAAGCCACAACAATCCGATACCCCCGGCCCGCATCTTCTACCGTTTTATAACCTTGCGCCTCGAGCTTTTCCGCTTCCTCTTTTGTGTAGAAATCTCCAATCGGTTTAGTGGGATTTTTAAAAGCGGGATCCTCACTATCGACCAACACTTCTGTGGCAATGGTCACCACCTCTTTATCGATTGCACGGCGGCGCAATTCATCCCGCAGAGCGCGCTGCAGATGGTAACCGATATACCCTTGGCTCATCGCAACACATTCAGTCATCGGTACATCTTCTGCCCCGATCGCTTTTTCCGCTGTATCCATCGCTAATTTAATCATGCCCACTTGTGGCCCATTTCCATGAGCTAGCACAATATCATGCCCCTCTTCGATAAGATCAACGATCGGCACAACCGTTGAAGCTAAAATCTCTTGCTGCTCTCTGACGCTATGCCCAAGGGCATTTCCGCCTAATGCGACCACTATCTTCATATCTCTCCTTTACTCCCCAGATAACTGCTCTATCTCAACTCAATACTCTATATTCGTTCGAAAAGGGAGGCGGCGTCAAATAAAATTATTCTGCGTTACGGAAATCCCCCTTATTGCTCTAAAACTTTACTATCCTTAAGGAAACCTACAATAAGTGCGACATTTTAAACCCTTAAAAGAGCCGCCATTCTTCTCACAAAACAGCGTAAAAGAGACCCATTATGATCAATCTAGTGCTCTATATTCTTATTTTAATTGCCCTCTTTAAATACCTCTTCCCTTTTATTGGCAAAACCCTAAAAAGACGAGATAAAGAGCGAGGAATCAACAGCACGCCCTATCGCAGAAAACCTCTCTACTGGGGAATTGTGCTCTTAATTGTCATTATCTACACTCTCATTTTTCCCACCCATATTAAGCCGCAACCTAGCACAAAAAAGGCCACTTATATTGAGCAAAACCGCACCATAGACACGCAAGAGGATCGAACGCTTATTGAGAATGGATCAAAAGAGAAAGAGCGCTCTCCTCGCCCAAAATGGAAAGAGGAATATAACTTAAAGAGTGGCCCAAAAGGTTAAATTAAGCTGAGTTCCTTCAAGACGCTATAGAACACTCTCCCCTTTAAGAAGATCAAATACCCACTCAAACTTAAAAATAAGTAAAGAGAAGTAGAAATATTCATAGATTTTCCTCCCCACATCTTCTATAATTTCGCCGACTTCATAGACAAACACCGCCTAAATTTAGGCGAAATTTGATAACTTATTGATGATAAAAAGGGAGTATCATGAGCTTTTTTAAAGAGTTTAAAGAATTTGCGATGCGCGGCAATGTGATCGATCTTGCAGTTGGGGTGATCATTGGGGGCGCATTTAATAAGATTGTTTCTTCATTTGTGTCGGACATTATCATGCCCCCTTTAGGTGTACTCCTGGGTGGCATCGATTTTAAAGATTTTGCCTATACCTTACAGGAAGCGGTAGGCGAAGATCCTGAAGTTGCGATTAACTATGGTCTCTTTATCCAAAATATTATCGACTTTCTCATTGTTGCGCTCTCTATCTTTGTAGCGATCCGCACCATGAACCATCTTCGCAAAAAACAGGAAGAGGCGGCGGAAGAGCCAGCAGCCCCTTCACAAGAAGAGGTTCTCTTAACGGAGATTCGCGATCTTTTAAAAGAGAAAAACAATTAATCTCTGTTTAATTGCACTTTTAAAGCACATAATCGAAAGGCCGCAACACTGTTTGCGGCTTTTTTACGCCTTTACAATGGCAGCATCAACCTCTAGGTAATCCCGCGAGAGCCTGCTACACTTTAAAAAAGATCTATGGGAGGAGTTATGCAAAAAATTGACCTACTTTTTATGGCGGATTCAGAAAAAGGCTATCAACGCTGGAAGGAGGAGCTCGCAACTGTTGCCCCTTTTGTAAATCTCTATCGTCCAGAAGACGCGCCAGATCTCAATAAAATTGAAGTTGCCCTTGCCTGGAAGCCTCTTGAAGGGATCTTTCCTAAACTGCCTAATCTCAAACTAATTCAATCTCTCGGCATGGGGGTTGACCATCTCTTTAAGTGTCGGGATCTTCCTAAAAATGTGCCGATCGCCCGTATTATCGATCCTGATATGTCCCAACAGATGGCGGAATATGTACTCTATGGAACATTAATCGCTTTTCGCAATTTTCAGCATTATGCTCACTCTCAAAACCAAGAGGAGTGGCTTCCGGTAGCTCGCCATTTTCATGAAGAGTTTTCAATCGGCGTTTTAGGTTTTGGCGAGCTTGGCCAGGCCGTTACAGAGCGGCTACTTAAAAACGGCTTCCCCAATATTCGTATCTGGGCTCGAAGCCCCAAAGAGCATCCACACGTGCGTACTTTTGCCGGCAAGGAAGAACTCTCACAGTTTCTACAGGGGCTTGACCTGCTCATCTGCTTATTGCCGCTCACTTCCCATACGCAAGATATTCTAAGTTTGGAACTCTTCTCGCAGCTAAATCCTGGTGCTTACCTTATTAACCCAGCTCGGGGCGAACATTTAGTGGAGAAAGATCTCTTAACCGCACTACAAACTGGGCAGTTATCTGGGGCATTATTAGATGTTTTTAGAGAAGAACCCCTCCCTTCTAATCATCCCTTTTGGAAAGCAGAGAATATTACCATTACCCCCCATGTTGCGGCTTCCACCAATCCCCGCACAGCGCGAGACCAAGTTGCAGAAAATATCAGTCGCATTAAAGCAGGAAAAGTGGCGCTAAATTTAATCGATCGCAACCAAGAGTATTAGCTCTATGCTATATTATTGCCCATCTATACTCTTTTATACGCAGGCGCTTGCGCCTTAATCTAACATCGGGATAACGCTATGTTAAAACTGAATCAACTTATGCATTATATCGGCATGACGCTCACCATTATTGGAACTGTTGTGGGGATTCCGGCATTAATGATAGGAGAGAGCGGCAGCACCCTTCAAGGGATCGGCCAATATTTAGTGACGATTCTTGTCCCCTTTGGCTTTCTGCTCTGGTTTACAGGATTTGTAGGGTTTACCCTCATTCGCCCTAATGAGATGCGCGAAAGAGATGATAAAGCCCATGAAAAGGGGCAAGTAGATTATCGTAACGAATTGCCCGATTAATAATCTCTGCTATGTGCGATTAAGATAAAAGCCCGAAGCGACCTAAATAGATCTCTTCGGGCTTTTCTTATCTCTCAAAATAAACCTAACACATCTTAAAACAGACGCACAATACACTAGCGTTTCTAAAGATTTTACAGGTTCTTTCTTTGACGATACGCCTCTGCTAATGTAACCCCCGTAGCCACTGAGACATTAAGACTTTCGATCTCCCCTTCCATCGGGATTTTAACGATAAAGTCACAAGATTTTTCAGTTAAACGGCGAAGCCCCGAACCTTCTGACCCCATGACAATCGCTAACGGCCCTTTAAAGTTTGCGCTAAAGATCGTCTTCTCCCCGCCTCCTGCTAATCCAGTTACCCAGATTCCTTCCGCTTTAATTTTTTCTAACATTCGGGAGAGATTAGTCACCTCAATAAAAGGGATTCGCTCCGAGCTGCCGCTCGAAACCTTGCGCACAATAGGGGTTAAACCACAGGCGTTATCTTTAGGCACAATAACAGCATCAACGCCAAACGCCTCAGCACTTCGTAAACATGCGCCCACATTATGGGGATCTTGCACCTCATCCAAGATCAGCAGAAATGGAGGGTGATCGAGATTCTCTAAAAGATCGTAGAGGAAATCCTCACTCTCTGCGCTCCGCACCCGAATTTTA
>JASLFU010000040.1 GCA_030150405.1 Ignatzschineria sp. | reverse complement strand
TGCGGAAAAAGAGGCGATTATGGCGGAATTTAAGGCACATAATCTCGATATTTTAGTGGCTACTACCGTTATTGAGGTGGGGGTTGATGTGCCAAATGCCTCCATTATGGTGATTGAGAATGCCGAACGCTTGGGGTTATCTCAACTGCATCAGCTTCGGGGGCGTGTTGGTCGAGGATCAAAAGCGTCGTTTTGCTTGCTGATCTACTCCCCGCCCCTCTCTCAGATTACGCAGGAGCGTTTAGCAATTATGCAGGAGACCACCAATGGCTTTGAGATTGCGGAGCGTGATTTTGAGCTTCGTGGCGCTGGCGAAATTTTCGGCACTCGTCAGACAGGGGAGTTTCGCTTTAGAATGGCGGATCTGCTCTATCACGCCGATCTTATTGAGCAAGCCTCAGAGCTTTCGGAAAAGATTTTAGAAAATAACACCACCAGCCAAAAACTGATCGATCGCTGGATCGGTGAGAGTGGGGATTTTATTTGGAGTTAACCAAGTTTTAAACTTAGAGAAGAGGCAATAGCAACTTAACCTACAACCTGCTGATATACTTTGTTTATCTTTAAAACTTAGAGGGTTAAGTTCATGACTGATGACAAAATTTTAGATATGGAAGAAAGAATTCGGGAAATTGAAGAACGACTGGACAAGCTTAATCCAGAAAGCATAGAGCAGCTGTTAGATCGGCTCAAAACTCAAAGTGAGAATGTCTTTGGAATGCCTGAAGAAGACTCAAAAGATAGTCAGGCTACTTATACGGGTGGACTCCAACAAGAGCTAGAAGCTAATATAAAAGAAGCAGCTGAGATCTTGCAAACGCTACAAAATGAACATGAAACAGTCCAAGATCAAAATCAAAAGCTGCATAGTTTCTATATTAAAATTTATGGCGATGAAAACACGAAAGGCTTAAATCAGACTATTTCAACTCACAAAAAAGATATCGTTAATACAAAAAATGAAATCGAAAAGTATCATCAACTTCTGTTAGGGAATGAGAAATCAATTAAAAATCAAATTAAAGAGACTCAGGCAGAAATACAAGCTACTAATACTCAGATAAAAGAAAAATTATCTGAGGCTAAATCAATCCTTACCACCCTTGAAAACAATAGAGAAGATTTAAATCAATTTCATACAAAGGTCTTCGGTAAAAAAGCAGACGATGAGGAGGGAACTGATGCCATTCAGGGACTCAAACAAGAATTTGATGATCGCAAACAAGAGTTACAAGTCTTAATTGATAATCACAAAAAACAATACTCATCGATACATGCAGAAATTAACACACTACTAACTGGCGCTACGACTGTTAACTTGGCATCTTCATATCAAGATCTAAAGGAGTCTTGTGATGAGCCTATTCAAAAATCACATACTGGCTTTTTGGTGAGCGTATTCCTCATCTCCGCAGTACTTATTTCTATCGTTTTTAATGAAGTTTTCCTCTCTGAAAAGAAAACAGTAAGCTCATGGATCGATATTTTTAGTTTTTATTCACTACGCATATCAGCGATTGCACCACTAATATGGCTCGCTATACACTTTTCATTAAAAAATAAGCAATTTACACGCTTGCAACAAGAGTATGCTCATAAAGAGGCTCTCGCCAAATCGTATCTCGCTTTTAAAGAGCAAATTGATACACTCAATATAGAAGATGATCAAGATGCTCTTACCAATAAGCTCTTAGATTCTACTATTGATGCCATTTCATTTAATGCTGCCACTATACTTTCTAAGGACTCTGATAAACCTGAGTCTCTACACGAGCAAATAACAAATATAATAAGAAAAAAGGCTCCTAAGGAAGATGAGTAACCCACTAATAAATATAGGGGCTAAAGAGCCCCCTATTTCTTTGCTCAAAATTCTAATTTTTTACCACCCCACAACAACTTCAGCCCCATTTTCTAACGTAGGATCATAAATAATTGCACTCCCCTCTTTGAGGGTAAGAAGAACAAACTCAGGATTAGAAGCATCGCCATAAATCTCGGTGAGCTCTCCATTTTTTGCCAAGATTTTCTCTTTTAGATCGAGATTTTCGATAATGCTCATCCGCCCTGATATTCGAGCCCAGCTATAATCGGGAGCAACACTTGAAAATTCGATATAAGGATTTTTTAAGAGCTCTGCATAAACCTTTTTAGAGGCCCCCGTGCCAAAATAGAGCATGCCCAAATCCTCCGTTAAGAAGCGAAAGGGGCGATTTTTCGGTTTACCATCTTCACCAATTGTCGCTAGAAATAGGATGGGGCTCTTTTGTAAAAAGTTTAAAATTGTCTGCATGCTCTTCTCCAAGAATCGAAATAAATAATATATCTATTCTGCATATCATAGCGAAACTCCATAACGCCCGCCCTTCTACTCACAGAAAAAGAGCTTTAGATCAACTCTTTTAAGATCAAATAAAAGCCTTTTTTTGTTCAGTCAGGCATACTCAATAGAGCATTAACAGAATGATTTTAAATATTATTTAAGTTTTTATGGGAGGTTTTATGCGCTCGTTACTTCTTGCCCTACTCTTATCGGGACTCACGCTCCCCGCGTTTGCCACCTACTGCCAAGATGGCAATACCATAGAGATGAGCCAATGCCTTATCGAAACGCATAAGGCGGCGGATGATGCATTGATGGAAGCTTATAAAAAAGCGATGTCATTTATGGGGGAGAATCGGCAACAGCTACGCTATGCTCAGCGAGCGTGGATCGATTTTAGAGATAAGGAGTGCTACGCACGGGCAAAACCTTACGAGGAAGGAACTATCTTCGGCATTATTGTCGGGCGCTGTGAAATTGATATGACCCGCCACCGCACAAGAGAGCTGTTAAAGTATTATCGCCCGTAAATTAGAGGTTTTACCCAGGGCCGAAAATCATCACGGCCCTGGGTAAGATATAAGAACCTAAAAACGTAAGCTTTAAAACTCACCTAATAGGAAACCCTACGCCAAAGCCTTAATAAAGGCGATCGCCTCTTGAGCGATGAGAGCTTTATCATTATCGAGCGTAGCGACATGGTAGCTATTCTCAAGCTTAACTAAAGTTTTCTGCTCGGAGCGAATGGTGTTGTAGATCTCTTTTGAGTTTTGGGGTGGCACAACGTGATCTATCGTAGAGGAGAAGATTAACGCCGGCATCTTAATTTTGGTAAGCCCTTCCCGCACGATGGCCGCAAGTTGCAGAATCTCTCCCATCGATTTTACGGGCGTTTTTTCATAGGCAAGCTCGGCAACACCTTCCGCTTTAATATCTGAGCCTATCCCCTCTACAAAACGATGACCTTCGGCGCTTAAGGCTTTAAATCCCGCCTCTATTTCCGGGAGCTCCACCGCTGCATTGATCGGAATAATTCCCGCAATCTCTGGATAATTTTCTGCAAGATAGAGCGTTAATGTCCCGCCCATAGAGAGCCCTGTTACAAAGACCTTATAGCACTCTTTTTGTAACCTTTTTAAGCCTGCTTCCACATCAGCAATCCACTCTTTATAGGTTGAGCGCTCCATCGCTTCTGGGGAAATTCCATGCCCTGTTAAACGAGGCCCCAAGACTGTAAAACCCGCCTCGGCCAGCTGCTCACCAAGATAGCGCATACTCTGCGTAGTTCCGGTAAATCCATGCAGAACTAAAACACCCGTCTTGTTTCCGGCAAAGTAGAAGGGTTCTGCTCCTCGGAGAATTTGATTCTGTTCACTCATTGCGACTCCTTTTAATCAATCACTTCGGTTATTTCAGTATAGGTGAGAAGGAGAAAAAGCCCACTCTTTTATTGGCTCGTTTTTCGCCGATCTTTTAACTTCCCCCTAAAAAAGCAAAAAGCGCCATCCCCGCAAAAAAGCTCCGCAAAGGTTTTCTTTCTTTGCGGAGCTTACCGAAATCACTCACTAGAACTTAAACGGGATTAATATATTAATCTTCTCCAAGCTCGTCCAGTTGTTCAACAGAAGGTGCGTAGAGGTAGCTTCCTGTCACTGCATGCGTGTAGGAGAGCATGCGATCAAATTCGCCATCCACTTCACCAAACATCATCTTTAACATCTTATCGATACGGCTTAACTCCGCACTGTAAGCTAAGAAGTAAAGCCCGTGAGTACCGCTGGCTTTACCATAGGGCAGACTTTGGCGAAGGATCTCAAGCTCTTCCCCATCCTCTTCAATCACAACTCGCTCCGTATGTGCGCCTACCGGCTTCTCATCATCATCCATCTCGATATCGTCATACTTCGTACGGCCAAAAACCTCTTCCTGAGTTTTAAGATCAAAATGGTTAAATTGCTCAAGATGATGCTCCCAACGTTGGGCTAATACATAACTTCCCCCCGCATCTGGTCCTTCACCAATAACGGCAACCTCTCGACGATCCGCCTCCCCTTTGGGATTTTCGGTACCATCAATAAATCCACTTAAATCACGCGCATCTAACCAGCGGAAACCATGCACCTCTTCCTGCACCGTCACAAGATCGCCAAAGATCTCTACAAACTCTTTAGCCAATGAGTAATTAATATTGTGACGATGGGAAACAATATGCACAAACATATCGCGCTGTGTCGCTTTTCCTGTGCCGTAACCTTTATCTTGTAGATCAAAAAGCTCGGGCGCACTGGCTGAATTGCCCGAGAGCATCGTCCAAGCATCGCGGCCAAACGCAAGAGAGAGACCAATACCCACATCTCCAAAACGGACTTTATAGGTATTCATACGGCCACGAAATGTCTGAATTGCATCGATTAACGCTTCTCGATCGTCGCTTTTAAAATCCACTTCCATAAAGATCGCAAGATCTCGATATTCTAACGTCACTGCCTCTTGATGTGTCGCCATGCTTTCTCCTTCTCTTTTTTAGAGTCTGCCAATTGTTGCTTGAACAATTTTATAATAAATTCATAAAAACATGCTTAACTTTACCATATTTTGGCGGAGCAAAAGACCTTCTTTCCGCCTATTTTGACCCTTAGCATGCATACTGTTTGCGCATCGACACCCTTTGGGCTCTCTCTTATAATGATTCTTCCTTTTCTGCTTTTTTAGCTTTTTAAATTTAATCAAAATAAGAGATGATATGAACGCCCCCACTCAAACTCCTGATAACACCTTTGTTCTTGCAGCCGGAATTATGATCGACCCCAGCGGTAAGTTGCTAGTGGTACGAAAAGCCAATACCCAAAAATTTATGCTCCCCGGGGGGAAAATCGATGGTAATGAAACGCCCCTAGAGACGCTTTTGCGGGAGATAAAGGAGGAGATTGGTATTACCCTCTCGCCCGCATTGCCCCAATTTATCCAAAAATATCGCGCGCCTGCCGCCAATGAGCCCGGTTTTTTTATCGAATCTAATCTCTTTATGCTCCTTCTGCCTCAGCATATGAAAGCAACGCCTAAAAGCGAGATCGCCGAAGCTCGCTGGATCACTCCAAAAGAGGCAGAAAGCTTAGATCTCGCCCCCCTTATGCGGAGCTTTGTAGTGCCTTTATGGCTTGATCTTATTCAGGATATTGGGAAAGATCTTGGCTTTCACAATCCCTTTGATGCTTAACTCCCAAAATTGAGCCCTTATCAAGCGCTCTTTAAGCTCTGCTACAATGGGGGAGATTAAAGAATCTTAAGGCTTTATCGCCTTCACTCCAATTTAAAATTTACCAACTAAAAAAGAGGAGATTATGGAAACACCCCTTATTCTTGAGCCTAAACAGATGGCAGATTCCACCGTAATATGGCTTCATGGACTTGGCGCTACAAAGCAGGACTTTCTCCCCGTGGCCCAAATTTTGCAACGCCAAGTATTACCCAATACCCGCTTTATTCTACCCCAAGCGCCTATTCAACCCGTAACACTTAATGGTGGGATGCCGATGCCCTCTTGGTATGACATTATCGCTCTCACCTCACCTCGGGAGATCAATCAATCGGAGCTCGATGCCTCGAGCCAGAGGGTGATCTCCCTTATTGAAGCAGAAGTTGAGAAAGGTATTCCCCTTGATCGCATTATCCTTGCGGGCTTCTCCCAAGGAGGCGCTGTAGTGCTACATACGGCCTTTATTGCTTATGAAAAAGTGATAGGCGGAGTGATGGCGCTCTCCACTTATGCAGCAACTTTTGAGGAGAAGCTCCATATCAGTGATGAAAAACGCACCATTCCTACCCTTCATCTTCATGGAACAATGGACCCTGTAGTCAATATTGAGCTTGGCCGCGCCGCCCATGATTTTTTAAAGGAACGTGGTGTTACCACAGCGTGGCATGAGTACCCTATGCAACATGAGGTGAATAATGAGGAGCTGCAAGATATTGCAAGTTGGTTGGTGGATCTTTTAAGCACCAAATCCACCGCAAAATAGAACTTAAAATAATCACACGAGTTAAAAGGAGTATGTATGAATATCTTAATCATTGGTGGTATTGCCGCTGGAATGAGTGTAGCTGCAAAAGCAAAGCGCGAAAATCCCGAGGCGAATATTACAGTTGTTGAAAAAGAGGATTACATCTCCTTTGGTGCGTGCGGATTGCCCTACTATCTGGGTGAGCAATTTGAAGATGCCAATATTATGTTTGCCCGCACACCAGAGCAGATGGAGAAATCGGGGATTAAGATCCTGCTTCAGCATGAGGCCATCGATATCGACTTTGACGCAAAAAAGGTGAGAGTAAAAGATCTCACACATAACGGGGAAGAGAAGACGCTTTCCTATGATCGTTTAATGATCGCTACAGGTGCAAGCCCTAACCTCCCGCCGATGGAGGGATTAGACGCAAAAAACCTCTATCTACATACAAAATTACGGGATGCAGAGAGCCTAAAATCAAATCTTCAAAAATATCAACATATCACTCTCATTGGAGGGGGTTTTATTGGTGTTGAAGTGGCAGAGCAACTGGCCTCACTAGGGAAAAAAGTGGAGATTCTACAAGGCTCTCCCGCCATTATGGAGGGGCCTTTTGATCCTGAATTTTCAAGCCTTTTACAAAAAGCACTTGAAGAAAAGGGGATTAAAATTCATCTCAATACCTTTGCAGAGTCCTTACAAATTGAAGAGGGCAGCATCACAGGCGTGAAGCTTAAAGAGAGCATTATCCACACAGATGCTGTTGTGGTTGCGATCGGGTTTCATCCCAATACAGCATTTATTAAGGATGAGCGCCTAAAACGTTTAAAAAACGGGGCGATTGTTATTAATAAATATGGGGTGACCTCTATTAAAAATGTCTTTGCCGCGGGCGATTGCGCAACAGTGCCCCACCGTCTTTTAGGAGATAGCTATATTCCGCTGGCCACCTATGCCAATAAGCTTGGCCGTGTCATTGGGACAAATATCGTCTCCGAAGAGAAGGATTATGTGGCCTTCCCTGGGGCCTTAGGTTCAAGCATGATTAAAGCGGGAGAGTATGAAGCAGGCTCCACAGGATTAACAGAAGCGCAAGCAACGTCAGCAGGCATTAATTACAAAACTACTCTCATCGAAACCTCAACCCATACCGGCTACTACCCCGGTGCAGAAAAGCTCACCATTAAACTTCTCTACGATGCGAAAAACAAAACTCTTCTTGGCGCACAGATTTTTGGCAAGAAGGATGCTGCACTTCGTCTTCATGCGCTATCGGTTGCGATTCATGCAGGAATTAAGACAGATGAATTAGGCCTACTCGATTTAGGTTACGCACCTCCCTTTACCACAACGTGGGAGGCGATTAATATCGCAGCAAATACAGCTAAATAGCCCCTATTTTTAGGGCTGCTATCAAGCAATGCCCCCTATTTATGCTCTAAATAAGCCGAAAGTAAGACTTACCTTGCTTTCGGCTTTTTATCTTTCTGCAAAAAACCATTGCCGACCACCCCAAAGTGTGCAAAAGTGAACTAGCCTATCTATAAGAGATCCCTTAAAGGGATTAGAGGCAAAATAATAAGAATAAATTAAGCATCGATCAGATAGATGCAACCAAAAGGAGGCCATTATGATGAACCTAGAGCCCACTGTACGCCGTGAACCCCACGAAGAGGTGATTGTAGATATTATGGAGCTAATCGAAAAGGGAGCTTTTCTCCCTGGGGAGTTGCTACCTGAGATGTCTGTAGTTGTGGAGACCCTTAAACACCCTGAGCCTGAGATCACCCGGGCCATTGAGGTGCTTCGGAGCGAAAATATTCTGCTCGATAAGGGGGGCGGATTAATTCTTACCCATAGTGATAAAGATCTTATTTTAAGCAAACTACGCAATCGGGTTTTAAATATTCACAGCGCAGATATTGTAGACCTATTAGAGATCCGCGAGGGGTTGGAAACACGCGCCTTTGTCCTTGCTACAGAGCGAGCGACAAAAGAGGATTTAACCCGTATTGAGTCCGCACTCGTTACCCTAGAAGAGGCTGTACAGAGTAATAACTCGGCGGCAAAAGAGGATCTGGAGTTTCATCTTGCCCTCGTAAAAGCCAGCCATAACCCAACGCTTGTGCGGGTGGTGGAGATCATCTTTGAGCAGTTTTATGAATCCTTAAATGAGACGCGCACCAACGTTCGTAAGCTCGATCGGGCCGATCACTTTATTGAGGCCCACAGACAACTCTACGATGCGCTAGTGGCTAAAGAGGCGGATCGTGGTGTGGAGCTTATGAAGACCCATATCGAGGATACGATTGCGCTCTATAAGAGTATCCGTAAGTAAGGGATGATCCCTCTATATCTACAAAAAAGCCCCATAGAGTAAAGTCTACGGGGCTTTTATTTTTTCCCTTTTAGAGAGTAGAGAGATTAAACCTTCTCCCTAAAATATAAAATAATCGCACCAAAATAAGCTTATTGCTTTGGTGGAGCCTCTACCACTAAGCGAGCAATTTTCTGGGCGACCGGCATAAAGAGAATCATCGCCGGCCAAGCAACTGCCCAAGCGATCAGCCAAGAGCTAAACCAAACGCCCAAAAATCCTGGCTCTACGCCTCCCATCGCTCGCAAAACACTAATTAAAGAGACCACGCAGGTCATAAAACAGGTGAGGATAAGGGGTAAGATATAACGCATCATAGGGGGTGCTAACTTCTTCATAATTCTTCTCTCTGCTAATTGTTGAATATTTCATATCTTTCAAGATCTCATTACGCTAATACGCTAACTTAACTCTTATAATATTGAACTCTATTAGCGCTCGATAAAATCGATATAAGTTCTATTAAAACATTCTACACTTTTTAATAACCTTTCACCCTTTAGAAAATTATTCCTATACCGATGGGAATAGATCCTCACTTATGCACAATTCCTGTGGATAACACTTCGGAGAACTCTGACGATGAGTGGGGATAAACGATTAACCCCAAAAAACTTGATAGATCAGATTAAGGCCAAAACCTAAAAAGAAGAGCCCTGCTAAGCCATCTAAATATCGCCCCGCCTTCTGATAAGCCGCTTTTAATGCGGGAATAGAGAAGAGTAACGCCACTAAACTAAACCAGAGAAAGGTCTCCCCTACCACAAGGGTAAAGATCGCACCTCGTGCCCCGCTACTTACTCCCTCCCCCACAAAAAGGATAAAAACACTCCCAAAATAGATCAGCGCTTTGGGGTTTGCCAGATTCGTCAGCAATCCTTTTAAAAGTAGCTTTTCCCGACTAAGTGCACGGCGAGATTTATGCTCCCCCACCATAACCGGAGCAGAGAGAGCTCCCCTTAAGAGTAGAAAGCCGAGATAACTTAAATAAGCTCCCCCTGCAAAATAGAGCACTCCCCGAATCCAAGCCACGCGCTCCACTAAAATATGAAGACCCAGCAGTGCCACGGCGGCCCAAACCACCACGCCAAGAGTGATCCCGATTACGGCTTTAAGGGCATCTTTACGGGAATGATTCACCGCTACTTGTGTAATAAAGAAAAAGTCCGGTCCCGGTGAAGCAAGCGCCGCAAGATGTACCCCCGCAACGGTTAAGAGCAGTAGTAAAATGTCCATCTAATCTCTCTAAATTGATTATCCGATAAATTGCGCTCTTTTGAGCACCCACCAATATCACCGCTTTCCTGCATCTTCTTACCCCTTTTACAAGAAAGCGCCTAATTATAGCCTTAAAATAGGAACGATAAAAAACCGAAGCTGCTTCTGTGGTCAAACATTTTGACAACTTCGGTTTTACAAGCTGTTTAAAGGCTTTTTAATCTAGCCCCTATACAAGGGGTTTATAGTTTAAACTGTATAACTTTAAACTAAAGGTTTACCCATTAAGCCTTCTAGCACTTTTAAGGGAGATTGGCTTGGGTCCACCATATCATCCACATCTAAATGGAAAGTCTGCTCAAGCATATATTGCCCCCCCATTGCGGCATGGGGCGTCTGGTCTGAAAAGCAGATCCACGTTGTGCCGGGGCGGAAATCCACATCCCACTGAATACCATTATCTTGATACTCTTGATCCATCTTCATGGTGTCATGCATCTGCAACATAATATGATCATAATGAGTGCGGAAACTCTTCGTGATCTGAAATGTATTTAAAAACCAAGCGCTTAAACTTGAGTAAGGCTTAATTTTAGGCAAAAGACGCTCCGCTAACTGAGGAAACGGTTCGCCTACACGCCACTCTCTTGAGAAACCTTCGGGATTAATATTGGTAAAGATCCGCAAAATTCGCTCCCCCTGAAGAGGGCGAGAAGGAAAGGCATCCACATGAAGACGACGATCATCCTTCCTAAAGGAGTTGCTCTCCCCCCATTTATCCACTTTATTAAGGCGAAGAGTATTCACCGCTCCTTTAAGCTTGCCCTTATATTGGGGAATAAGATGGGTAATTAAGGAGTGGGTAGAGGCGTTATAGCGCTCTAGTAATCCTTGGATTTTCTCTTTAGTCTCTGCTGGGATCTCCTCATTCACCCCGCGGAGTGTGCCCTTTTCCACATTAAAGCTAATATTTTTACGCTTTGGACTTACATAAGAGGGATCGAGCAGCCCTCGCTCACTCTCAAGAAGACCAAAAGGGAGATTGGGCAATACCAACACATCCCCCCGCTCTAACGCGGCGGCGATATTGGGATCTGCAGGAGCTTCAAAACGCCACTCATTATGGGGAAGCTCCAACACCGGTGGCGTTAAACCTTCATGAGCTTTGGGATTTCCTTCATGATTTTGCATCTTGTCCTCTCTTTTACAATAAATACTGTTCTGCCCTTCCTAAAAAGATCGTACTCTAGGAAGCGATCCTCCCTATTTCTACACTTATGATTCGATACTAGGGGTGATCAGAAATTTTACTTACTCCTATGATACTAAAGATTCCCCACTTTGAGGCGCTTCTTATTGATCACGAGCTTGAAAGAGATAATTATCTAACGCAAAACTGCCGGCTCCACGCGCCACTAAAAAGAGGAAGATAAAGGCGAATAAAATGGCCGACTCCCCGCCATTATGGAGCGGGACAAGAAATGTTTCCGGCGCTCCTGAGAGATGCCCTATAAAGTAAGCGACCGCCATCTCTCCTGAGAGAATAAAAGCAGCGACACGGGTAAAGGCGCCTATTAAAACTAAGCCTCCCCCCAGAATCTCTAAGATCGCCGCTACTCCATAGATAGAGGTTAAAGGTGCGCCTGCCATTCCATCCACAAAAGGAACAGAGAAGAGCTTAGCGGTCCCATGCTGAATAAAGAGAAAGGCTGTAACTATGCGTAAAAGCGCAACGGCATAAGGCTCATAGCGGGAGAGGGAGGAGAAGAGATCTCCAGTGGCTGGCGTTTTAAAACGATTCATGATGGCTCTCTTTGCATCGATTTCGATGCGGTATAGTGTCTAGCAGTCGGTGTCGGGGGAACTACTGTTTGCCCCGCAACCTGAAGAGAAGACCTTTGCATCTTTAATTTTTTAAGAGGATTTGCAAAGCCTCTTCTCTTCTATAAAGCGTAGTAGTTAACTGCTCTTTCGCGTAGCTTTAGCCCTTTGAATCGTAAAATAATGTGTAAAACTATTTAAATATTCTTCTAAATACTCCCTGTTTTAGGATAAGGATTAGGCGCGATCTGCCCTAAGATCAAAGGAAAGGCCGCTCCTGTGGCTGCTGGCGCATTATTTGCTAAGCGGTGCCGAGTTTGATGCCCTAAAAGCGCAAAGGCGATCGCCTCTTTCGCATCGCTTGAGATCCCAAGATCCTCATTCGTTAGAAGCTTAATCGCTAAA
>JASLFU010000028.1 GCA_030150405.1 Ignatzschineria sp. | reverse complement strand
CAGCAAGAGGGCTCAATTTTGCCCCTTTTTCGCCAGTGCCGGGCAAATATTCCACTTCTTAACCAAAAAATAGATGAACTCATTGCGAAAATGCCGCAAGTCTCCGGTAGCAATGATCTTCATATTAGCCAAAATCTACAGCGTGTTTTAATTGCTGCAGAGAAAGAGATGAATCGCCGTGGAGATGGTTATCTCTCTTCAGAAGTCTTTGTGTTGGGAATTTTAGATGAGAATCGCGAGCTTGCGAAGGTATTGCAAGAGTGCGGCGTAACGAAAAATGCCTTAAATCAGGCCATTGATGCCATTCGAGGAGGTGAAAGCGTGCAAGATCCAAATGCCGAGAGTCATCGGGAAGCATTAAGCAAATATACCGTCGATTTAACAGAGCGGGCTGAGCTCGGTAAGCTCGATCCTGTAATTGGGCGTGATGAAGAGATTCGCCGTTCGATTCAGGTCCTATCCCGCCGAACTAAGAATAATCCTGTCCTCATTGGTGAGCCCGGCGTCGGTAAAACGGCGATTGTGGAGGGGTTAGCGCAAAGGATCGTCAATGGTGAAGTGCCCGAGGGCTTAAAAGGAAAGCGTGTTTTATCACTCGACTTAGGGGCGCTTATTGCGGGTGCAAAATTCCGCGGAGAGTTTGAAGAGCGTCTAAAAGCGGTTCTCAATGAACTTGAGAAGGCCGATGGGCAGATTATTCTCTTTATTGATGAGATCCATATGGTTGTGGGTGCCGGGAAAACGGATGGCGCAATGGATGCGGGTAACCTTTTAAAACCAGCACTTTCGCGCGGTGAACTCCACTGTATCGGGGCGACAACCTTAAATGAGTATCGTGAATATATCGAAAAAGATGCCGCACTTGAGCGTCGTTTCCAGCAGGTTTTAGTCGATGAGCCCACTGTTGAGGATACCATTGCAATTCTCCGTGGACTTAAAGAGCGCTATGAGATTCACCACGGTGTTGAGATTACAGACCCCGCTATTGTTGCTGCGGCGACCCTATCGAATCGCTATATCTCTGATCGACAGTTACCGGATAAAGCGATCGACCTTATTGATGAGGCGGGAAGCCAGATCAGAATGGAGATCGACTCTAAGCCAGAGGCGATGGATCGTTTAGATCGCAAAATAATCCAACTTAAAATTGAGCGGGAAGCGATTAAAAAAGAGACCGATGATGCCTCTAAAAAGCGTTTAGAGAATCTTGAAAAGGAGCTCTCAGAGCTTGAGAAAGAGTATGCCGATTTAGAGGAGATCTGGAAGGTAGAGAAGAGCCTCATGCAGGGGGCAACCTCGCTTAAAGAGGATCTCGATCAGGCACGTATTGAGCTAGAAGCAGCAAAACGTGCAGGCGATTTAGCGAAGATGAGTGAGCTTCAATATGGAAAGATTCCAGAGCTTGAAAAGCAACTAAAAGAGTCGCAAGAGAATGAGAATGCCGAAAATCGCGAGACAAAATTGGTTCGTACAAAGGTCACCAATCATGAGATTGCTGATGTGGTCTCGAAATGGACGGGAATTCCTGTAAGCCGCATGATGGAGGGTGAGCGGGAGAAACTCTTACGCATGGAAGAGGTTTTAGGCGAAAATGTGATCGGCCAGAAAGAGGCGATTACTGCGGTATCTGATGCTGTTCGCCGTTCACGTGCGGGGCTTTCAGATCCTAACCGTCCAATTGGCTCCTTCCTCTTTTTAGGGCCAACGGGAGTGGGGAAAACAGAGCTCACAAAGACGCTTGCAACCTTCCTCTTTGATGATGAGAATGCAATGCTCAGAATCGATATGTCGGAGTTTATGGAGAAGCACTCTGTTGCCCGTCTAATTGGTGCACCTCCAGGTTATGTGGGGTATGAGGAAGGGGGATATTTAACCGAAGCGATTCGTCGCCGACCCTACTCAGTTATCCTGCTCGATGAGGTAGAAAAAGCCCACCCTGATGTCTTTAATATTCTGCTTCAGGTGCTCGATGATGGTCGCTTAACTGATGGCCAAGGTCGAACGGTAGACTTTAAAAATACTGTTATTATTATGACGTCGAATTTAGGTTCAAGCCTCATTCAGGAGCAAGCGAGCCGTCTTTCTGACCTTGATCCGAAAGATCAATATCTTGCGATGCGTGAATCGGTGATGGAGGTTGTAGGCCAACATTTCCGCCCAGAGTTTATCAACCGTATTGATGATATTGTGGTCTTCCACCCACTCGGTAAAGAGCATATCCGCTCCATTGCAGCGCTACAGGTGGATCGTGTGATTAATCGCATGAAAGAGCACGATATCACCCTTAAAATCACCGATGGTGGCTTAGATAAACTTGGCGAAATTGGTTATGACCCTGTCTTTGGTGCACGCCCACTCAAACGGGCCATTCAAACTCACTTAGAGAATGAGCTTGCCAAAGCCTTCTTAAATGGTGATTTCAAAGGTGGCGACACTGTCGAAATTAACGATGATTTAGAGTTTAATGTAGTGAGCTAACCTAAAACTTAAAATTAAAAAATAAAAGCCCGGCGAAAGCTGGGTTTTTTTATACAGAGATTTTTAGAGTGAAACTCCTTGCGATTTCTAAGTATATTTCCAATATTTTTGAAGAGCGAGAATTAGAAAGAAGAGAAACTGTTTCCAAAATGGAAATAGTTCGAAAGAAAGGTAATATCGAGGTTATAAGAAAATTAGATATTTTAATCTAATAGATAGTTTAAGAATTAATAAACGCTTATAACTCTCTTCTAAACCTCAAATCAAACTCATGGGAATCAAAATCTAAAGAGCGAATGTCGGCGCGGCGTTCGCTCTTTTGTTTGTGATAACTCTCAGCTAGTGTGGCCTCTTGAGGTATAGAGGAGTTTAGAAGAAAATTTGCGCTCGATAGTAGTGGCATTGAACTCCCGAGAGCTATCACCACGGATGAACGTAGAAAGTCACGGCGATTTATCATCTTTCATTACTCCTAATCTCTATCAATTTTTATTAGTAAAGTTATAAGGTGGTTTTGCTGAATATAGATTATCTTACAGCCTATAATATTGTTTACCCATAAGTAAATAGGAGAAAGCATGACTAAGAAGATCTATCGCACAAAGGTGAGTGTAGAAGATAAATTTAGAATGCGTATAAAAGCACGCGAGCATGAGCTTATTTTTGATGAGCCAGCACCCATAAGTACAAATGAAGGTATGACGCCATTAGAAGGTTTTTTAGGAGCTTTAGGCGCGTGTAAAGGAATTGTAGCCAAAGCAACGGCAATGAAGCGGAAAATCCCCTTTGATTCTATCGAGATCGAGCTTGCCGGCGACTTTGATTCTGCAGGCTATAATGGCGCCCCCAATGTTCCAATCGGTTTTAGTAATATCCGCACGATTTATCATATTCAATCTTCAGCACCTAAAGAAGAGATTGAGGCTTTAATTCAACATGTGGATGCTCACTGCCCTGTTGCAGCCACTATAGAAGAGGGAGCACCGCTTGAATCTGAACTAAAACTTAACGAGTGATGGATAAATCAATAGATTTACGACTATTGATGTAGTTATCTAATTTATTAATTCAGGTTAAATTTTACGCAAAAAGGTATAATAAAGGTGAGTAAAGAGCCCTTTTTTAGGGGAGAAGCTCATTTTAAAAATGATAAAAGTAAAGGAGCCCAGATGGCCATTGAAATTCATAAAGCCCATACAAAATTGATCGATCAACTTCGCGTAGAGGTGTCAGCACGTCAACACACCATGATTCTTGATGAACCTAAAAGCATGGGGAGCTCCGATAAAGGCATGACGCCGATTGAGGCGTTAATGGGGGCTTTAGGGGCGTGTAAATGTATTGTTGCCCGCTCCTTTGCTGAGCAACATGGTGTAGAGCTTAAATCAGTGGAAGTTTCTGTAGAAGGAGAGTTTGATCCTGATGGTTTTTTAGGAAAGAACCCCGAGGCAAAAATTGGTTTTAGTGCTATCCGCTCGATCTATCATATTGAGTCCGATTCTCCAAAGGAGAATATTGAAAAACTGGTCGCTTTTGTAGATAAGACCTGCCCCGTTGCAGATACATTAGAAAACTCTCCAAAGATGCAGTCTAAGATCAATATCAAATAGGTATAAACCTGTGATAAATTCTTAAAAGAAGGGCCCGCTCCGTTTGCGGGCTTTTTTGTGCCTTCTTATTTTTTAAGATAGTTAAAGGGGGATTCTTATCGACAAATTAAAAAATTCCCTCTATTGTTAAAACTATTCATTAATGCATTATCTTTCTTAATATAAAGTTCATTTAAGCTTGAATTAAGAGAGTATTTAAATAATGGAGTTTTAATGGAATTTAGCTATTTATCTTTAGAATCAATTAACAGGGGGATTTATGGGAATAATTGAGTGGCTTGTAGGGCCCTTAAGTGGATTTATTTGGACCTACATTCTCATCGCTGCGCTGTTAGGCTTAGGAATTTACTTCACTTTTAAGACACGTTTTGTACAGATTCGTCTCTTCCGGGAGATGTTTCGTTTAACGGTGGAGAAAAATGCAGGGAAGGATGGTGTCTCCCCTTTCCAAGCCTTTACTATAAGTGCTGCGAGCCGAGTAGGAACTGGAAATATCGCCGGAGTGGCATTAGCCATTGGAATTGGTGGCCCTGGCGCTGTTTTTTGGATGTGGGTGATCGCCCTTATCGGAATGGCTACTGCTTTTGTTGAGAGTACATTAGCACAAGTCTATAAAGTTAAAGATGGGGATACCTTCCGCGGTGGCCCTGCTTACTATATGGAAAAAGCGCTCGGCTGGCGAAAACTGGGCGTTATTTTTGCCATTCTTCTAACCATTACCTTTGGTTTTATCTTTAACTCGGTGCAATCAAATACCATTAGCCAATCATTTTCGAGTGTTTTTGGTTTTAATCCTTGGGCTATCGGAGCGGTTTTAGTTGCGGTTACAGGGGTGATTGTATTTGGCGGGATTAAACGCATCGTTAAAGTAACACAGATTATTGTCCCCGTAATGGCGCTCTTTTATGTGGGCATTGCACTCTTTATTATGGTGATCAATATCCATAAAGTGCCAGAGATGTTTATGCTAATTATTGAGCATGCCTTTGGGCTTAAAGAGTTTATGGGTGGCGGTATTGGCGCCGCACTGATGCAAGGAGCACGTCGAGGTCTATTCTCTAATGAAGCAGGTATGGGAAGCGTGCCAAATGCAGCGGCGACAGCGAATGTCACTCATCCTGCAAAACAGGGTTTAGTACAAAGTTTAGGCGTATTTTTCGATACGATTATCGTCTGCTCGGCAACGGCATTTATGATTCTTCTTTCTGGCCTTTATACAGAGAGCGCAAGCAGCGGAATTGTTTTAACACAAAATGCGATGGAGTCTCAGCTTGGAAGTTGGGCCCCCTATTTTGTGGCAATTGCGATTATGTTCTTTGCATATAGCTCCATTATTGGGAACTATTATTATGGAGAAACCAATATCGAGTTTATGAATGCAAATCCACTCTGGATGCTTCTCTATCGCCTACTTGTGCTTTTTATGGTGATGTGGGGTGCGATTGCCAGCATGGGGATTGTTTGGGATATGGCTGATCTCTTTATGGGATTAATGGCGGTGATTAACCTCTTTGTGATCCTTCTTTTAGGTAAAACTGCTTTTGCAGTACTGGAGGATTTCTATAAGCAGCGAAAAGCAGGGAAAGATCCCCTCTTTAAAGCAAGCTCTATCCCCGGCCTTAAAGGTGCAGAGTGTTGGGAAGAGGAGTAAATAGTAACGCTGATTGTTACTCTTTTTTCTAAAATTTAAAGCCCCGAAGAGCTAACTCTTTCGGGGCTTTTTAGTTTTTTAATGTCTACTCTTTTTCTAACTCTTTAAGATGGGCTTGAGAGTAGCGAATCTCGAGAGGTTCGATAATAATTTTCCCCTCTTTTAAAAGGCCACCAATGGTTCGCTTAAAGACGCCTTTACTCACCCCAAAAACACGATTAATTTCATGGGGAGGGCTTTTATCACTTAGGGGTAAAATGCCCCCATATTCGCTAATTTTACGCATAATTTCCTCTTCGAGAGATTCCCTAACCTCAGGAATAGCGATAGAGGGTTGAAGGCTAACATCGAGCTTGCCATCCTCCCGAATATGTTTAATAAAGCCCTTAATCTCTTCCCCGGTATGAATTTCTCGAAAGAGCTCATTATTGTGGATTAACCCCCAATGGGCATGATTAATAATCACTTTAAATCCCATATCGGTACGATTTTCTACTACGAGATCCACCTCCTCCCCCTCTTTATACTTAGCAGGCGTTTGATCGAGATATTGCTCTATCTTCATAGTTGCGGTGATTCGGCCAGAGATCTCATCAAGATAGGTATAAACAATAGCAAAATCACCAGCATGAAGAGTTCCAATCTCCTCACTAAAGGGGAGCATAAGATCCTTAGGTAAGCCCCAATCAAAAAAGATGCCAAAATCATTAATCTCCACAACTTGAAGATCTGCAAATTTCCCCACTTCTGTATAAGGCTTTGTAGTCGTAGCGATGAGCCGGTTACTGCCATCGTGATAGACAAAAACCTCCACCCAATGGCCAATATCGGTGGGTTGATGATGGGGGATCTCTTTTCGAGGAAGAAGTACATCCCCTTCCAAAATAAGCCCCATACGGTTTTTCTGAATAATATGAAGACGATTCATGCGCCCAAGCTTAAGCGACTTTGAAGATTTGTGAGACATAACGCCTTTATTGAAAGATAAAATTGAGGATCAGAAGATCAAGAAGAAAGAAGCATTATAGACCGATCGCAGCAGAGCGTCAGTAATATTAGGTATAAGGTAAGGAGTTAAAAATTAACTATTTTTATCCAACCCCTCCACCAAACAGTTTGCAGAGCCCCAGGCCCATTGAAAGTTGTAGCCCCCTAGCCAGCCTACAACATCCACCACTTCGCCGATAAAGTAGAGGTTTTTTTGAAGATTACTCTCCATTGTTCGGGGATTAAGTTCCCGAGTATTGACGCCTCCGCGGGTAGCTTCTGC
>JASLFU010000012.1 GCA_030150405.1 Ignatzschineria sp. | reverse complement strand
TCTCTCTTCTGGCGCATTATCGATCTGATCATACGCACGAGTGTCACCACCGTACTCTTCAGCACCAACTTTCGTTAACGCCGCGGTTAACGTTGTTTTACCATGGTCAACGTGACCAATTGTACCCACGTTTACGTGTGGCTTATTACGATTAAAGGTTTCCTTTGACATAATGCTACTCTTTATAAGTTACTTATAATGGAATTAGAAATGGTGCTCATAACCGGAATCGAACTGGTGACCTCGTCCTTACCAAGGACGCGCTCTACCAACTGAGCTATATGAGCCTGAAAATGGAGCGGGTGATGGGAATCGAACCCACACAATCAGCTTGGAAGGCTGAGATTCTACCATTGAACTACACCCGCAGAACTCATGAAATTGGTGGTGGAGGAAGGATTCGAACCTTCGAAGGCATAGCCGCCAGATTTACAGTCTAGTCCCTTTAACCACTCGGGCACTCCACCAAAGAAGTCACATTATACATCGCTGTTGTTCGCTGTCAATGAGTTTTATGACTATTTATTTCTCATTGCGCCTAATCGACCTGAACGGATTTTTTTAAATGTCTTAAGACATCGATTAGAGGTTTATCTTTATTATAGATATCAGCACGGAAAGAGATACTATCACCTTCTGTTCTTGTTGTCATGTACAAGGTGTAGACAGGTATTCTCTTCTCTTCTTGGAGCTTTACATAAGCCTCAGAATCACGCTTATAGGCAGCCTCAATCTTTTTACGATCCCAACCTAAATCTTTTAAGAAAAACTCAGCCAACTCAGAAGGATTCTCTATTCTTACGCAGCCTGAGCTAAAATCGCGCGAGGTTTTGCCAAAAAGATGCCTCGAAGGAGTATCATGCAGATAGATCGCATGCTCATTAGGGAACATAAACTTCACCCGCCCAAGAGAATTATAATCCCCCGGATCCTGCCTTAGCTGGAAGGGGAAGTTATTTGCGTGATATTGCTGCCAATTTACACTATTAGGATCTACCTCCTGCCCGCCCCTAAAGACACGAATACGAGAGCGCTTTAAGGCATTAGGATCACGCTTTAATCGAGGCAAGAAATCTCGCACCGCCATAGAGCGAGGCACATGCCAATAGGGACTAAAAACAATATGATTCATCGGAGACATAAAGACTGGTGTCTGCCTATCTCCCCGCCCAACCACTGTTTTTGCCGAGAGCACCTCCTCCCCATCTTTAACAACATAGTAACGGAAACCAGGAATATCTACAGCGATATAATCCGCCCCCATAGAACCTGGCATCCAACGCCATCTCTCAAGGTTAATCTCAACCTGTTCAATGCGATCTTGGTAGGAGCGATTTAACTCTGCAATAGTGGCTTTACCCGCAGCACCATCAGGCTCTAAAAGATGGGCTTTTTGGAAAGCACGCACCGCTTTATCGAGCGTCTCATCAAAGCTGTTACCCTCCCCCGCTTCGTAGCCAAAATAATTTAGCCGCGCCCTTAGTTGCTGCACTCGCTCCCCTGCCATGCCCGCCCGTAACGTACTACCCGCTGCAATCTTAGCTGGATCGGGCTGGAGATTTTTCTCTCTAAAGGCTGCAAGCGCTGCTTTTAACTCCTGATACTCCCGATACTGGGGAGCTAAAGCCGCAATCGCCTTCCCACTCTCATCACTGATTAATGCTGAGCGAAGCGCTGTCACAACATTCACTTTACGCCCTTCAAGTAACCATTCACGATCTGCACGCTTCATCTCTGGCATGCCCGCCGTTAGATCGCGCAAATAGCTAAGCCCACCCCCTGCTAAGAGCTCTACAAGTTCACTCTTATGTTTTTTAAGGTCGCCACTCTCTAATAAATTATAGATGCGCCCCACATGATAAAAGCCCGGTAGAAGCCCCTCATCTTCGCTACGAACTAACGCTTCAAAGAGCTCTTCTCCCGCCGGAGTAAGCCCCTCTTTAGTTAAAAGTAACGCCTCAAGATCCTCTTCCGACTCGACCATCAGTTCAAAAAACTTCTCAAGCTCACCCTTCATTAATCGAGTACGATAACGATACTCTGCATCTGCGGAGGGAACTTTGCTTCCATAATAGGCGGCTCGCTCTGCAATTGTTGCCGTTGAGAGTTGAGGCTTTTCGATCTTTTCAAAAACTTCTGGCTGCGCCTCATAAACATCACTTCCGAGTGTACCATCCTCTTCCCCAATGGATTCTTGAGCTGAAGGCATCGGCGACTCAACAAAGGGTTTGATCTCTTCTAAACGCAATTTAGGCGCTGCTTTCGGCGCCGGTTTAGGGGCGGGTTTAGGCGCTGCCTTTGGCTTGAGTGCAGCTTTAGGCTTTGGAGCTGCAGGCTCTGGCTTCACAAAATCAAAATCGATTGTATCCCAATGCTCCTGAGCTTTCGCCAGATCAACCGTTGTTCCAAAGAGTGCTACTCCCATTGCGATGAGCAACTTAGAGCTCTTTTTCTTCATGCCTTCCTCATTTATCTCTACAAAATTTAATTGCCTCATTCCATCAGTAGATCTTGTTAAAGATCCCGCAGAACGGCTCTTTTCACTGCCAGAAAACTCTCTAATCATAAGGCCACTTTCCCTAGATACGCCTTCAAATAACAGAGCCTTCTTTCTTAATTTCCGTGCGAATTATACACGCTTCTGCTTTACAACCTAAATCATTCCCTGCTGACAATTTTCTCGAGCTCATAAGGTGTCTCTTGATAAACGCAGTAATTGAGCCAATTTGCAAAGAGCAAGTTGCCATGGGAGCGCCACGTTACACAAGGCTCATTCTCAGGGTTATTATCAATATAGTAGTTTTCAGGCGGTGCAATGGTATCGCCTCTCTCTAAATCTCGGCGATACTCAATATCGAGCGTATCGGCGTCATACTCCCCATGCCCCATAATATAGATGTGGCGCAGATCTCTATTCGCCACAATATGCACGCCCGCCTCTGGAGATTCTGCAAGAATCATAAGATCCTCATGCTGCTCAATATCTTCCCGGCGCATCTCTGTATGTCGGCTATGGGGTGCATAAAAGAGATCATCAAATCCCCGCAATAGCTTTACATTTTTCTCTTTTACCAAGTGGGGGTAAACGCCAAAACATTTCGCTTCCAGATCATACTTTGGCACTCCATAACGGTAATAGAGCCCCGCTTGTGCTCCCCAGCAGATGTAGAGCGTAGAAAAGACATTCTTATCCGCCCACTCCATAATTTTGGTGAGCTCCTCCCAATATTGCACCTCTTCAAAAGGCATCTGTTCTACGGGTGCTCCCGTAATGATAAAACCATCAAAAGCCTCCTGCTTAATCTCATCAAACGTTCGATAAAAAGCACTTAAATAGGCCTCATCTGTATTTTTAGATTGATAGCTCTCTGTCGTTAAAAATACCGGTTCTATCTGCAAAGGGGTGTTTCCGAGCACTCTTAAAAGTTGCGTCTCCGTCACCTCTTTTAGGGGCATAAGATTTAAGATCGCAATCTTAAGGGGACGAATATCTTGCGAAATCGCACGATTTTCATCCATCACGAAGATATTCTCACCCTTTAAAACCTGATAAGCCGGTAATGTTTTTGGAATTTTTACAGGCATCGTTTCTCCTTTGGTGCGCTCTGATGAGTTCAAGCTTTAAAGACTAAGTTTTAAAAAAGGGCTCTACTCCCTTTTCCTTTGCCTAGATCTAACTTTACTCACCTTACGCCTTACAACTCGACAAATTTTTAATCTTTCGATTATAAAGCATTTCCCTAAGGGCTGCTCCCTTGATCGACATTTGCTCTACTTTTTCTTTAAATATAAAAAAGCTGCCAGATCTTCTCGATTCCGGCAGCTTCTTTCATCTTATTTAAACGTTTTATGCAGACTTAAAGCAACCCAGCTCAACCCTATTGTTGTGAGGCTGCTAACGCCTGATCGATATCTGCAATCAGATCATCTACATCCTCAAGCCCAATTGAGAGGCGAACTAACTCAGGCAATACTCCGGCCTTTTTTAAGCCCTCTTCATCAAGCTGGGAATGGGTTGTTCCTGCTGGGTGAATCACCAAGCTCTTCGCATCGGCAACGTTTGCGAGTAGCGAGAAGATCTTAAGATTATCAATAAACTTAATACTCGCCTCACGCCCCCCTTTAACTCCAAAGGTGAAGATCGCCCCCACCCCTTTCGGGAAGTATTTCTGCGCTCGGTCATAATATTCACTCGACTCTAATGCAGGATGCTTCACCCACGCCACATGGGGGTGTGCCTCAAGATGCTTTGCAATTTTAAGCGCCGACTCCGTCATCCGCTCAACACGAAGGCTCAAGGTCTCGAGCCCCAACAGAATTAAAAAGGCGTTAAATGGGCTAATGCACGCTCCTGTATCTCGAAGAAGGCTTACACGCGCCTTAAGGATATAGGCTGCCTCCCCTAAATCGGCATACGTTAAACCGTGATAAGCATCATCGGGAGTATTAAAGTTCGCAAAACGGGGATTATCTTTATAATTAAAATTCCCACAATCGACGATTGCGCCACCGATT
>JASLFU010000011.1 GCA_030150405.1 Ignatzschineria sp. | reverse complement strand
TCTCTCTTCTGGCGCATTATCGATCTGATCATACGCACGAGTGTCACCACCGTACTCTTCAGCACCAACTTTCGTTAACGCCGCGGTTAACGTTGTTTTACCATGGTCAACGTGACCAATTGTACCCACGTTTACGTGTGGTTTATTACGGTTAAAAGTTTCCTTTGACATATAAATACCCCAAATTTTTAAAGAGCTAAAAACAAGCACTACATTATAGTGCTTGTCTTATAGATTGCAAACATTAATTCCTTCTTAAGAAATTAATTATTCGCCCTTGTTAGCATTAATAATTTCTTCAGCAACATTATTAGGTGTCTGCTGATACTTCAAGAACTCCATTGAGTATGTTGCACGCCCCTGAGTTGATGAACGAAGCGCTGTTGCATAACCGAACATCTCCGATAACGGAACTTCTGCGCGAATAAGCTTAGAACCATACGCATCATCAATACCCTGAAGATTACCACGACGGCGGTTAAGGTCACCCATAACATCACCCATGTACTCTTCTGGAGTTTCAACTTCAACTTGCATTACAGGCTCAAGCAACACAGGACCTGCCTTTTGAGCACCTGCTTTAAAGCCCATAGATCCCGCAATCTTAAACGCCATCTCACTTGAGTCAACATCGTGATATGAACCATCGTAAAGCGTTACTTTAACATCCTCGATTGGGTAGCCTGCAATAACACCGTTAGCCATTTGCTCTTGAATACCACGATCGACCGCTGGGATGAACTCTCTTGGAACAACACCACCTACGATCTCATCGACGAACTCATAGCCCGCGCCAAGCTCTTGCGGCTCAATACGCAACCAAACGTGACCGAACTGACCGCGACCACCTGACTGACGAACGAACTTACCTTCCTGCTCAACCGCTTTAGTAATAGTCTCACGATAAGCAACCTGAGGAGCTCCTACGCCACACTCAACTTTAAACTCACGCTTCAAACGGTCTACGATAATATCTAAGTGAAGCTCACCCATACCGCCGATAATTGTCTGACCAGACTCTTCATCCGTACGCACGCGGAAAGAAGGATCCTCTTGAGCTAAACGTGAAAGCGCCATACCCATCTTCTCTTGGTCAGCCTTAGTTTTTGGCTCGATCGCAACGAAAATTACAGGCTCTGGGAACTCCATACGCTCAAGAGTAATAATCTCTTTCTGATCACAGAGCGTATCACCCGTTGTAACATCTTTAAGACCCACCATCGCCGCAATATCACCCGCACGAATTTCATCAATCTCACTACGAGAGTTAGAATGCATCTGAAGGAGACGACCTACGCGCTCACGACGATCTTTAACGGGGTTATAAACAAAATCACCAGACTTGATCACACCTGAGTAAACTCGCACGAACGTCAAGTTTCCAACAAACGGGTCGTTTGCAAGTTTAAACGCAAGCGCCGAGAAAGGCTCATCATCTGAAGACTTACGCTCACCACGCTCACCATCAGGAAGCTCTCCTGAAATCGCCTTAACTTCAATAGGTGAAGGGAGATAATAGATCACATCATCAAGAAGCGCCTGAACACCCTTGTTCTTAAACGCAGAACCACATACAACAGGCACCATATCTGAAGCAAGCGTACGCTCACGGATACCTTGACGGATCTCATCTTCTGTAAGCTCACCCTCTTCAAGGTATTTATCCATAAGCTCTTCGCTTGACTCTGCTGCAGCTTCAACCATCTGAGAGCGATAGTTCTCCGCATCCGCCATAAGCTCTGCTGGAATCTCGCGCTCCTCAAAGGTCATACCCATAGACTCATCGTCCCAATAGATCGCCTTCATGGTCACAAGATCGATAACACCTTCAAAGTTATCTTCCGCCCCAATTGGAAGCTGAATCGGAACAGCGTTAGCACGTAAACGCTCCTTCATTTGCGCAACTACACGATGGAAGTCCGCACCTGTACGGTCCATCTTGTTAATAAACGCAATACGCGGAACCTCATACTTGTTCGCCTGACGCCATACTGTCTCTGACTGAGGCTGAACACCACCTACTGAACAGTAAACCATTACTGCCCCATCAAGAACACGCATAGAACGCTCTACTTCAATCGTAAAGTCAACGTGCCCTGGTGTATCGATTAAGTTAATACGATGCTCATCAAACTGCTGCTTCATTCCTGACCATGAACATGTTGTCGCAGCTGAGGTAATCGTAATTCCACGCTCCTGCTCTTGCGCCATCCAGTCCATTGTCGCCGTACCATCGTGAGTCTCCCCGATACGGTGGCTTCTTCCTGTGTAGAACAAAATACGCTCTGATGTCGTCGTCTTACCTGCGTCGATATGAGCACTAATACCAATATTACGGTAACGGTCAATAGGCATTGTTCGAGCCATAATAAATCCTTCTTTTCTTAAAAATTAATTCTAGTTTTCTTAAAGCAACAAATGCGGTGACCCAAAAACTGAGCACCGCAAATGTATGACAAAATTCTGTAAACCTTACTACCAGCGGAAATGCGAGAACGCTTTGTTCGCTTCGGCCATACGGTGCATATCTTCTCTTTTTCTTACAGCTGCACCACGGTTTTCAATCGCATCTAAAATCTCAGAGCCCATTCGGAGAACCATTGATTTTTCAGAACGCTTTCTTGCCGCATCCACCATCCAACGCATCGCTAAAGCATCGCGTCTTGATGCACGCACTTCAACGGGAACCTGATAGGTTGCACCACCAACACGGCGTGATTTAACCTCAACTTTTGGTCGAACATTCTCTAAAGCTTGCTCTAAAGCTTCGATAGGATCTTCGTGACCCTTCTCTTTAACGATATCTAACGCACCATACATGATACGCTCGGCGATCGACTTCTTACCAGAAACCATCACCATATTGATAAACTTCGCAAGCATTTTACTGCCGTAGACTGCATCGGGTAAAATGTCACGTTTTGGGACTTCTCTTCTTCTTGACATGAGATACTCTCAATAAATACTAAATCCAACAATTACTAAATCGACCAAGTGATTACTTAGGCTTCTTAGCACCATATTTTGAACGACCTTGGCGACGCTTATCTACGCCCTGCGCATCTAGCGCACCGCGTACTACGTGATAACGAACACCAGGAAGGTCTTTAACTCTTCCACCACGAACTAAAACAACGCTGTGCTCTTGCAAGTTGTGACCTTCACCACCGATGTAGCTAGATACTTCATATCCGTTAGTTAAACGAACACGACAAACTTTACGCATAGCGGAGTTAGGTTTTTTAGGTGTAGCTGTATAAACACGGGTACATACACCGCGACGCTGAGGAGAACCTTCGAGCGCTGGTACGTCCGATTTATCAGCTTTTGTTCCGCGCGGACGGCGGATCAACTGATTAACTGTAACCATTAAATCTAAATCCTTGCTAATAAAAACATAAGATGTGAACAATAAACCAACAGGCCTAAACCTGAAGGATAGGGAATTTTATAATTAATAGCCAATAGTGTCAACCTCAGTAGAGGTTAATTTTATCTATCCGAGAGAAGGCTGCGAGCTGCAAATTCATCTCTTTAGCCAATTCGATTGCCAAGTATGTGGGGGCAGATAACGCCACAAGCAACCCTACCCGAGCAGCCACTGCTTTTTGCACCATTTCAAAACTTGCTCGAGAGGTCACTAAAATAAACCCATGACTTGGTGAATATCCCTCTCTGATCAACGCGCCTACGAGCTTATCCATCGCCACATGACGACCAACATCCTCCCGGCAAAATTGAATCTCCCCCGCCAAACTTACCCAAAACGCCCCATGAGCCCCTCCCGTCTTCTGGTTTAGCTTTTGCCATGAAGAAGCCTCCCGAAGGGCCTGATTAACCGCCTCTTCCTGTAATTTAAAAACTGTTTGAATGGGAGACTGAGGACGCACCACCTGCTCTAAAGAATCTAGGCCACAAATACCACACCCTGTTCTTGCGCTCATTTGCCGCTTTCGCGATTCAAGCCGAATAAAACATTCTGGTCGAATCTCCACCCGCACCTCAATTCCCCGCTCTTTTGAAAGCAACTCGAGACTTAAGATATCTTCCGCCCGCCGAATAATTCCCTCCGTCAGGCTAAAACCATAGACAAAGTCCTCTAGATCTTGGGGCGTACACATAATCACTACATGGGGAAAACCATTATAAACCAGCGCCACAGGCACCTCATTTAAGACAAAATCTTCTGCCTGCTGCCAGTCTTTCTCACGATATCGATTCACCTCTACCTTGGTGTAGTTTGGATGAGTTATCGCATTTTTATTCATAAAATTCCCTTACTTCTGGAGTATGCCCAAAATTCTGCTTTACGTGGAGCCTTCATACTCTTATAAAGACTCTACACCCGCTAAAAAACTCGCTCAATATCCCCTATTTGAGGTCGTACACACCCTAACGGAATATCAGCTCTCTTCTCCCTAAAAGGTTTCGTGCCTCGGATGCAGGTGAGATTCCCCCGACTTTTTTGCAGTAGGTAAGCCCCATAATATTTAGGAGCAAGATGATTATTTAATATCATCCAAAACTTCTCCCCCGCTCGGTCCTCCCACAAATAATAAGCCCCTTCTGCACTTTTTGCACGAAGAGTTAAATCCAGACCTGCCACCGCCAAATGCAACTCTTCCCCTTCACTCTGTCCATATATTTTTAGATGTGGCCACTCTACCTCCGCTCTGCTTACTTCCTTTTTCCTTTGCGGGAATACCCCTCGCTTCTTAGAAAGCTCAACATTAAAGAGGAGAATCTCTTCCAATCCTTCCTTACTACCTAACAAAAGCAAGTGCCGCCAAACATCGCCAAGCAACACTTCTTGCCAATCAAGAATTTCTCGAAATCCTATTGACTCTGAAAAGAGAGCCTTAAATCTATCAGGCATCTCCCACTCCTTATAGCCTCGAGGATCAGCCCGTTCCAATTCTATAATCCGTCCCGAACTCGTGAGAAACAATCTTAACTTTTCATCATTCAATTTAAACTCACGCACGCGCCCACCGAGCAGCTCATCCTGACGAAATTGCGATACAGGCAGAAGATAACGTCCCTCATCCATCACCAGCTGCCATCCCCGCTCCCCCTCCTCGATTGTCTGAAGCTGATATGAAATTCTTTTAAAACCTCTCTCTTCCCTCTTATTTTCCTCCTGCCTTGGCTGGCTTAGCAGCGCCCGGTATCGCCGACCATCCTCAAACCACCATGCCTCGAGCAGCACCCATTCTTGTCCAGTAAAACAATTCTCCGGAAGCTTAACCAAATGAACATTGCGGGAGAAACTCAAAGACCCACTCTCTATAGAGGCTAAAATAGCTTCCCTTCCAGACGCAAAGGTACAAACCTCCTCTTTTAGTAGACCACCCAAATCCACCGCCCTCTGTAAAAGAGAGGATAACGGTTCTTTTGCGATCTCTTCTAGCGCCTTTTGAAATTGAAAGCGATCTTGCAACTCTTGCGCCATCTGCCGATGAGCAGCTCCTGAGAAACGAATCTCTCGCGAGAGGCCATAGAGAATCTCTGCCCCAATCAAGAGCGCAACAACTATAAAAATCAACACTGCTATCATGACCGATCCCGATTCTGCTGTTCGATTCATAACACCTCCTTAATGCCGCCCTATAGGTAAAAGAAGATGATGACTCCGCCACTCTCCTACTTTTTTTAGCGATATAGGCGCTGTTATAAAATCCCCAAACTGATCGCCCTCTACTATTTTCTCCCCCCTGCCTGGTGTGCCCGCTAACAATGAGAGCCAGAGAAAAGCTCGATCTTCTGTTATTTCTGCTCTTAACTGATAAATATTGGCCGTACGTAAAAAAGTCTGCCCATCAAAATAATCTTGCACCAAATAGGGCTCCCCGCCCTCCAGCTGCAGATAGAGCAGACGCTCCATCACCCCATAAACCAACAACGACTGAAAGCTAGATCCTTCGAACGCCTCCCGATCTTTTGCAGCGAGTCGAAAACCACCCCGCTCTCTAACCCCCTTTACAAGCCAGCCTTGATGGCAATCGGTAAAATAAAAGAGCTGCTCCCGCCGTCCGTCAAGCTCAACGGGAAACTCCCCCAATAAGAGATCCCCCGCTAGCTCTGCATTAAAAGAAAGCAGACCCGACACCTGAACAACATCAGACCCCCTAAGTAGGCGCGAGAGGTTCTTCGGCAACAATGGGTTAAAGCGCGAACCTCCCTCCGTTTTCGGTGCTTTAAAATCGAGCTCATCTAACGTGTTTGATGAACGGTGGATCACCACCCCCTGTTGAAAAAGCTCTCTCTCCCGCTCGGTCACTCCTCTTCCTAGTTGAACAGCCTCATCTGGGGGCAGTAACCCCGGGCATTCTGGCGCAGCGATAAGGCGATCAAACTCTTTTCGCCAAGCAATCTCTAAAGCAGAGAGATTTTGTACCAATTCATACCCCCTACTCAGGCGCTCACCCATTTGAAAACTAAACTGAAAAAAGTAATGAACCCCCAAGAGCAATAAGGCACCAATAGCAAGAGAAACTAACAGCTCGATTAAAGATGCTCCCCGCTCTGTGCTACTCATGGCGAGCTCCAACAATATACTTTCGTCCCGAAGGAGCAAGTAAACGATAGCCCCTAAAGTCCCCCATAGGCTCGACCCTATAAAAGCTCCCTCGGTAAGAGACACTTTGATCTTGCGAAGCATTCATCTCCGCCTTCCCCGCTATAAGATAAAGGTCATACCCTAAACTGGCTGCCGCAAAAGTCTCCTCTCCTCTTAAAAGGGAAAATAACGCCCGATTAAAAAGATAAAGAAATGAAAAAAGCGCTAACGTTGATAACGCTAGCGCTAATAAAACAGAAAGAATAGACTCTCCACGCTCTTTTCCTACACTCTGCTCTTTAGAATACTGCTTAAAGCACTCCACCATAAAACCAGCACTCTCAATCAATCTCTAAATTCAAACTCAAAAATATTATCAAAGAATACAATAAGTTATTGATTTTATGGCTTTTTGAGAAAACTTTCCAGAAGTTCTACCTCCAAACTCAAAAGATTTAAATGCCTCGATTAAGCGATGAGAGCGGCGCATTCACCTCAAAATATTTTACAACAATATTGCTTGCACCAATCTTTTTTACGCGCTCTTGATGCATAGCAACATACTGCTCTGCCGACTTGCGATCTTTAAAGATATAGATTCCGCCACTCTCCCCCTCTTCTGCATTTTCAATCCAGATCTTAGAGATAAAACCAGGCTCATGATTAATCGATTCTGCCAACTCTCGCGCATTTTTAGTGAGATTCTCTCCCATAGCCTCTACAGGGAAATCAAAATTCATTTGAACTAAAATCATCTCTTCTCCTAAATTTTAACTAGCTATTTAAATACTCTTATTAAAATACAAGGCCACTCTTTTCCATAACGCCCTTAATCCCCCAATAAAAGCCTTAAACTATGGCGTCAAGCAGGTAACTCCCATCTCCCTCCCTATTATGCACATATCGCCCTACTTTCCGTAAAGAAAAAGAATGAGAAAGGCTCAAATCCGCTTAAAGGATAATTTTTTATTTTTTAAATTTTAAAATGCGAAAGAAGAGAGCTCGAAGCGATCAGACTTGACTAACGATATTATTCTCTTTAAAATTATCCCTCTTAAACCTGACCGTTTTGTGAACCCCTCTCAGATGGCTGGTTTTATCGTATTTCATGTAAAATTATTTTATGCGGAGCATTCAGCAATATGTATGCAGTAATCAGAACAGGCGGTAAACAATATCGCGTTGCGGAAGGTCAAATCCTCCGTATTGAAAAAATTGAAGGCGCAGAAGAAGGTTCAACGGTTGAACTTTCAGATGTTTTACTTGTAAGCGCAGACGGTAAAGTAACTGTAGGTACTCCTGTAGTTGAAGGCGCTAAAGTAACAGCTGAAGTAAGAAAGCAAGGTCGTACACGCAAAATCGACGTGATCAAATTCCGTCGCCGTAAACACTACCGCAAGCATGCTGGTCATCGTCAGCACTTCACTGAGATTAAAATCACTGGCATCAACGCTTAATTATTTAATAGAGGAACAAAACTATGGCACAGAAGAAAGGTGTAGGTTCTAGCCGTAACGGTCGCGACTCGGAAAGTAAACGTCTTGGAGTAAAACGTTTTGGTGGCGAGCTCGTAACAGCAGGTTCAATCATCGTTCGCCAACGTGGTACTAAATTCCACGCAGGCTTAAACGTTGGTTGCGGTAAAGACCACACATTATATGCAAAGACTGACGGTCACGTTCAGTTCGTAACAAAAGGTATTAATAAGCGTCAATACGTAAGCATCGATCCCGTTGCTTAATTGAACGCTTCTCACCGAACAAAGCTCCATCTTAAACGTGGAGCTTTTTTATTTTCAGCCAATAAATTTATTGGGGATTAAACAATGAAATTTATCGATGAAGCACGTATTCGTGTCATTGCCGGCGACGGCGGAAATGGCTGCGTAAGTTTTCGCCGCGAAAAGTTCATCCCATTTGGCGGGCCAGATGGTGGCGACGGCGGAGATGGCGGCAGCATCTTCCTAAAAGCAACTAAGCGTTTAAACACTCTTATGACCTACCGATATACCCGCATCTTTAAAGCAGAACGCGGGGAAGATGGACAAGGCTCAAACCGAACAGGAAAGGCGGGGGAAGATCTCTATTTAGATGTCCCGCTTGGCACACAGGTTTTTGATGATGAGACGAATGAGTTTATCGCCGACCTTACAGAAGATGGGCAGGTAGTAAAGGTGGCTCAAGGGGGGTATCACGGCCTTGGGAATACCCGCTACAAGAGTTCTACGAATCGCGCCCCAAGACAATCTAAGCCCGGCACTGAGGGCGATGTCCGAGAGTTGCGCTTAGAGCTCAAAGTATTGGCTGACGTTGGGCTTTTAGGGCTTCCCAATGCGGGGAAATCTACGTTAATACGGGCAATCTCTGGCGCACGGCCAAAAGTTGCGGATTACCCTTTTACCACTTTAAGCCCAAGTTTAGGTGTTGTTGAGATCGACTCCCTAAATAGCTTCGTGGTGGCAGATATTCCCGGGCTTATTGAGGGAGCTTCGGAAGGTGTAGGGCTTGGCCATCAATTTTTAAAGCACTTAAGCCGCACCTCCGTTATGCTTCACCTTGTCGATCTCTCCCCTGCGAGCGACTCTCAAGATCCTGTGGCGGATTACCATACCATTTTAAATGAGCTCAAAAAGTATAGCGAAGAGCTCTATAACAAACGCCGCTGGTTAGTACTGAATAAGATTGACCTCATTCCCGAAGAGGAGCGCGAAGAGCAGATTGAAGCATTCCTTAAAGCTATTCAATGGGATTCTTCCGAGCCTTATTTTACGATCTCCGCCATCGCCAAACTTAATACAAAAGCGATGTGTTTTCGCATTATGGAAGAGATTAAAAAAGAGCGCACAGAAGAGACAACAGAATACGATGCCTCTGCAAAAAAAGCTCTTGAACGGGAAAAATCTAAACTCCTTACAGAAGAGGAGTATTACAAGCTTATGAATGAGGAGCGTTAAGCTAAATCACAGATAGCTGGAAATTTATTACGGAAAAGTTTTAACAAAGATAAGCCCTCATCATGAGGGCTTTTATCAGATCACTTATATATTAAACGGAGCACTATAAAAGAGAGGTCTGCGCCCTTTTTATAAATTCAAAAAAGCGCTTCAAAGCTTCACTAGCTTCTAAAATTGCCTATACTATCTCAATAAACCTCGATACTTTTAGCAAGCAGAGATCTATGCCTACTCCCCTATCTATTATTCAAGCAGCCCTTTCACAACATAAGCCTGCCCCCTTCCCTTATGGCAAATTCCCCTATGAAGCGGCTGTGTTAGCTCTTATAACTCGGGAGGCCTCTCCACGCCTTCTCTTGACGCAACGCTCCTCAAAACTGGAGACCCATAGCGGGCAAGTCGCCTTCCCTGGTGGAATATATGAAGAAAAAGATGGTGATCTACAGGAGACCGCGCTTAGAGAGACATCAGAAGAGGTAGGCATCTGCCCTGAAGAGATTGAAATTATTGGCGAGCTCAGCCCTGTTTTTTCGCACCATAAAATTGCCGTAAAACCCTATGTAGGCTTCGTAACGCCAGATGCTAAGCTCTGCAAGAATCCTGCCGAAGTCGCTGCTATCTTTGCACCAACCTTAAAGTTTTTTCTTAACTCTTCCCCCTGCCCCATTCATCCCGCTCCCTGCTTTCATTACGAGCATTACCGCATCTGGGGCTTAACGGGCATCATGATCTCCGAACTCCTCTCCCTACTTACAAAGTAAGCCAGATTCTTACTCCTCATCCTTATAAATATCAAACTCAATAATCGCGCGAACTCCGCCTTCCCGCTCTTCTAGCTCAATCTTATTGAGATAGGTATCCTCATCCGATACCACTAAATTTACCCCCTCAACAATTCGGGTCGTTCGCATTACTTTGCGTGCTTCCTGACGAAATTCCGAAGTAGGCATCGCGTAATCTTGTCGAATAGGAAACCCCGCCCGCTCCTCCGCTTTTGTGTAGAGTTCTGAATAGGCCTCAGGCGCAACATAAGGGCGAGCTAGCGCCTCGAGATCCTCAAAACGCACCTCCTCTCGGCTCTCTAAATAATCCCCTAAAGTATGATTAAATTCTAAATGCTCATCAGGGCTTGCGATTCTCTGCGTGACTCCCCGAAGAAGATCACGCCCCGCTTTAAGCGTCGCTTCTTCTGTCTGCATCGGCTGAATTTTCAGAAAATCATCGAGCCAATATTTTGTATGCTTCTTAAAGATATCAATTGCAAGTACACAGTTTTCCGCCTCAAAAATCAGCGCCCCTTTCTGAATCTCCGAAAGTGCAATCCCCTCTTTATCCACTAACTCTAGCGTGCCATTTTCATTATGAATATCTAAAAAACTAGCCTTGCCTTCCACCTTTAAAACCGCTAAAGCCTGGCTCTCTTGCCCCTTAATCTTCAGCCCCGAAAAGAGCATCACCATAAACTCGCCTCCCACAATATTTGGGTGCTCCAGCACAGAATAGAGATGCTTAGCAATTTGCTCAGAAATTTTCTCAAACTCTGCAGGTGTATTGAAGATTGCCCGGGAAAATTGCGCCATAGCATTGAGCCCAAGATCTGATTCATGAAAAAAGATCGAAGGACTTTTCGCCTCCGATAAGGGAAGCAGATAATGTTGTAACAGAAGCTGTTTTAGCCTCGCACTAGGAGTTGCCACACTTTCTGAAAATTGGCACCCCTCTTCCCGGCTCTTATTGCCCACATAATGAATGATGATTTTCTCTAACTCTGCATTTTCAATATTGATCACGGCGCTCTCCTACAAAATGAGGGGTTATTTTACATGATTTTAAAATGAATCTTTTATTCCTTAACAAAAAACCCACGCTCTACTTAAAGAGGTGGGTTCTATTTCTAGGGAGATCTCTCCCGCTCTATTTTATAACTTACCGATCTGTTATTTACGTTTAGGCGGTAAATCGGTACAAGCGCCGGTGATGTTACCTGCCGCCATTCCCACAGATTCGATCAAGGTTGGATGCGGGTGAATAGTATGCGCAAGATCGATATTATCTGCCCCCATCTCCACCGCAAGGGCAATTTCGCCGATTAAGTCACCAGCGTGTGTGCCTACAATTCCGCCCCCGAGAATAATCTTACTTTCAGGATCGTAAAGTAGCTTAGTAAAGCCCTCATCACGATTATTCGCAATCGCTTTACCGCTCGCCGCCCACGGGAATACCGAGACCTCATACTTCACACCCTTCGCTTTCGCTTCTGTTTCCGTAAGACCAGCCCACGCAATTTCAGGGTCTGTATAAGCTACAGAGGGAATCAGACGTGCATCGAAGAATCGTTTTTCACCGGCACAAACTTCCGCGGCAACGTGCCCTTCATGCACCGCTTTATGCGCAAGCATCGGCTGACCAACAATATCACCAATGGCAAAAATATGGGGAACATTGGTGCGCATTTGACGATCTACCGGAATAAATCCACGCTCATCAACTAAGACGCCCGCCTTACCTGCATCGAGCCATCCACCATTAGGTGTGCGCCCTACAGCTACGAGCACCTTATCGAAAAGGAGATCGCCTTCTGGGGCATTTTCCCCTTCAAAACTCACTTTAATTCCTTCCGCCGTTGCCTCTGCCGCTGTTACGCCCGTTTTAAGCATCACTTTATGGAAGCGATCCTTGTTATGTTTTTCAAACACTTTAACTAAATCACGATCTGCTCCGGGGACTAAACCTTCCGCAAACTCTGCAATGGTGATCTCTGTGCCTAGGCTTGAGTAGACGGTTGCCATCTCAAGACCAATAATCCCTCCACCAATGACTAACATCTTTTTAGGGATATCCGTAAGTTCTAGCGCCCCTGTAGAATCGATAATACGGGGATCTTCCGGCATAAAGGGAAGTTTAACCGCACTCGAGCCCGCCGCGATAATCGCTTTATTAAAACGAATTGTGCGATTCCCGCCTCCTTCGAGCTCAACATTTAGGTGGTGATCGTTTTCAAACTTTGCAAAACCCTGAACCACCTCTACATTGCGCATCTTCGCCATGCCCGCTAAACCGCCGGTGAGCTTTCCGATCACAGAATCTTTAAAGCTTCGAAGTTTATCAAGATCCACTTTGGGCGCCTCAAAGGTGACGCCTAAATCCGCAAAAGATTTCGCCGTATCCATTACACCCGCAACATTAAGAAGCGCCTTTGAAGGGATACAACCCACATTTAAACAGACGCCTCCGATCGTAGGATAACGCTCCACCAGCATCACTTTAAGCCCAAGGTCTGCTGCTCTAAAAGCCGCTGAATATCCCCCTGGGCCACCCCCGATGACCACAACGTCACAATCAGGATCGACAACTGTGCTCATAGCTGCTGAAACCGCACCCTTCTCTTCTGCTGCTTTGGGCGCTTTTGTAGCCTCCGCGCTCTCTTTTTCAACCTCTAAACGGGGAGCATCACTCGACTCGCCGGCAGCAGCTACAGTAGCTGGCTCTATACGAGCAAAGAGATCCCCCTCTTTAACGGAATCCCCTACAGAGACAAGAATCTCTGTGATCGTTCCCGCTTGCTCTGCGGGAACATCCATTGAGGCTTTATCGGATTCTAAGGTTAAAAGGGTATCATCAATCTCCACATAATCGCCCACAGAGACGGGGATTTCGATGACATCCACCGAATCGAAATTGCCGATATCGGGTAATTTTAAATCTATAGCCATCTTTTCCTCCTAAATAATCATGCGGCGCATATCGGATAATAACTCATTCAGATAGACGATAAAGCGCGCCCCTAAAGCACCATCAATCACACGGTGATCATACGAGAGGCTAAGAGGCAACGTTAAGCGAGGCTCAAACTCTTTACCATTCCAGACAGGCTTTGTCTGATTACGTGCAACGCCTAAAATCGCAACCTCGGGCGCATTGATAATGGGGATAAAGTTCGTCCCTCCAATGCCCCCGAGCGATGAGATGGTGAAGGTTCCGCCCTGCATCTGATCGGGCTTTAGCTTTCCTTCTCGGGCAAGCCCCGCAAGCTCACGCATCTCTGCTGCGATCTCAATCACCCCTTTCTTATCAACATCACGGATCACCGGTACGACTAACCCATTAGGGGTATCCGCCGCAAATCCGATGTGATAATACTTCTTAAGAATAAGATTCTCCCCCTCTAACGAGCTATTAAACTCAGGGAATTTCTGGAGCGCTTTTGTCACTGCTTTAAAGAGGAATGCGAGAATCGTCACCCGAGCACCCTCTTTTTCATACTCTTTATTGAGTTGCTTACGGAGCGCCTCTAGATCAGTAATATCCGCCTCATCAAATTGCGCTACATGGGGGATCATCGCCCAGTTACGCGCTAAGTTTGCACCAGAGATCTTCTGAATTCGGCTTAAAGGCTTCTCTTCAACTTCGCCAAATTTAGCAAAATCCACCTTCGGCCATGGCAGAAGATCTAAACCAACGCCACTACCGCTCTTCGCTGCAACTTCTCTCCCCCCTGAAAGAACGCTCTTCACATATTTCACAACATCTTCGCGAAGAATACGCTCTTTACGCCCGGTCCCTGTAATCTCATTGAGATTCGCCCCCAGTTCACGGGCAAATGCACGTACGGAAGGCGAGGCATGAGCCCCGGTAAAATCGAGCTCCACATCTTTTGAAAGAGGCGCTTCAGGGATCTGATCACCGGCATGGGGAGCTTTAAGCTCAGCTCCAGGAGCGGCATCACTATCCCCTTTTTGATCAGTTTTATGAGGCGTTTCTTCGGCAACCTGCTCTGCAGCTTTTGGAGCTTCTTGCTCGCCACCCACTTGGAGCTTCACCACAAGATCACCCTCTTTAACCTTGTCACCCACCGCAATCGAAACTTCAGTCACGGTGCCGGCTTTATCTGCAGGAACATCCATCGAAGCCTTGTCCGATTCAAGCGTCGCTAAGGTATCCTCTAGCGCCACTACATCCCCTACTTTGACCTGTACTTCGATAACATCGAGCTCTTCGGAGTTACCCACAGCAGGAATGCGGATCTCTGCAATATCTCCACCCCCGGTGGCTACAGGTTGCGCTTCTGCCACTGGCTTCTCTTCTGCAGGAGCTTCTCCCCCTTCTTCAAGCCGAATAATAAGGTCCCCTGTTTTTACAGAGTCCCCTACAGAGACTAAAATCTCCGTAATCGTTCCCGCCTTTTCTGCCGGAACATCCATCGAAGCTTTATCTGATTCGAGCGTCATAAGTGTGTCATCCACTGCCACAACATCGCCGACACTCACCGGAATTTCAATGACATCTACTGCATCAAAATTCCCAATATCTGGCACATGTAAATCAATTTTTGCCATAGTTTTTATCCTTTTGTTTCGTGTAATTTTCATAAACCGGTAGATGCGCCGTCTTGAGCCGCTATACGCTACTGTTGATAAAAAACGCATCAAAATTTCTCTGCTCTCTTTAATGTAATAGGAAGCCCCATTTGAACGGGGCACTCCATCTCTACACTAAAAGAGGGTTAGGTTTATTCACATCGATGTTGTACTTCTGAATCGCATCCGTGACCACTGAGTGTTTAATCTTGCCAGCATCTGCAAGCTCTTTAAGCGCTGCGATGGTGACATAGTAACGATCCACTTCAAAGAATTTACGGAGCTGTGCACGGGTATCGGAGCGACCAAAACCATCGGTTCCTAAAACGCGATAAGGCGCTTTAATTGCTGGGCGAATCTGCTCAGCAAGCATCCGTACATAGTCGGTAGAGACGATTACAGGATCATCTGAACCATTTAACATCTGCCCCACGAAAGATTCCGGCGCCTCCTCTTCTGGATTGAAGAGTGCTTGACGCTCACACTCATGGAAATCACGAGCAAGCAGTGCGAAACTTGGGCAGCTATAGATATCACTATCTACACCCCAATCCTCTTTAAGCAGCGTGGCCGCCTCTAACACTTCTTGCAAGATAGTACCGGCACCTAAAAGGCGTACACGAGGATTTTTGCCCTCTTCCCCTTTTTTAAGGAGATAGATCCCTTTAAGAATATCTTCCTCAACACCTTCTGGCATCTCGGGGTGCGCGTAGTTCTCATTCATAATGGTAATGTAGTAGAAGATATCTTCCTGCTCTTCCACCATACGGCGAAGACCATCTTGCATAATCACCGCTAACTCAAACTGAAGGGCCGGATCATATGGCATACAGTTAGGGATAAGCGAAGCTAAAACGTGGCTATGGCCATCTTCATGCTGAAGCCCTTCCCCATTTAGGGTGGTTCTTCCTGCCGTTCCTCCCATGAGGAATCCGCGTGTGCGCTGATCTGCCGCCGCCCAGACTAAGTCAAAGGTGCGCTGAAGTTGGAACATGGAGTAACAGACAAAGAAGGGGATCATCGGGACATTAGAGGTTGAGTAAGCAGTACCTGCTGCGATCCACGAGCTGATTCCCCCCGCCTCATTAATCCCCTCTTGGAGGATCTGTCCATCTTTTGTCTCTTTATAGAACATCAATTGTCCCGCATCTTGCGGCGTATATTGCTGCCCTGCTTGTGACCAGATGCCTAATTGACGGAACATCCCTTCCATTCCAAAGGTACGGGATTCATCCACTAAAATAGGGACGATCCGATTGCCGATCTCTTTATCACGCACAAGTGTATTTAAGATGCGCACAAAGCTCATCGTTGTAGAGATTTCACGGCCTTCTGCTGTCGCTTCAAGCTGTTTACTAAAGGTAGAGAGCTCTGGCACTTTAAGCTCAATATCCGCTTTTGAACGACGAGTCGGGACATAGCCCCCTAACGCACGACGACGCTCACGAAGATATTCCAATTCTGGTGAACCCTCTGGGGGACGAATAAAGTTCAATGCCTCAAGATCTTCATCTGAAATCGGCACTTCAAAGCGGTCACGGAAACGGCGAAGAGAATCGAGGCTGATCGATTTCTGCTGGTGAGCTACGTTTTGCGCTTCACCATCTTGCCCCATTCCATACCCCTTAATGGTTTTCACTAAAATAACCGTGGGTTTCCCTTCCGACTTTGTAGCGGCATCATACGCAGCATAGACCTTATTCTCATCATGTCCGCCACGGTTTAAGCGCCAGATATCATTATCTGAAAGGTGCGCCACCATCTCTTTTAGTTCAGGGGTATTGAAGAAATGCTCACGAACATATGCACCATCACGGGATTTGTAAGTCTGATAATCTCCATCTACACACTCCATCATCCGTTTGCGGAGAATTCCATCGTGATCTTGCGCTAAAAGTGAATCCCAGCCATTCCCCCAGATAAGCTTAATCACATTCCAGCCATTTCCACGGAAGCCAGACTCAAGCTCTTGGATGATCTTGCCATTTCCACGAACAGGGCCATCTAAGCGCTGTAAGTTACAGTTAATGACGAAGATAAGGTTATCGAGCTTCTCACGCCCTGCAAGAGAGATTGCGCCTAAAGAT